>JADLDI010000009.1 GCA_020846745.1 Bryobacterales bacterium
CCACTGCAACCACGCACTACTCCGGAAACGGAACCGCAACCGTCAGGGCGCGGGCCCCTGTACATTGCCCATGCGACGCAGCCACAACCAACCACCTCCCACGCACCCGAACCGCCGCGCGTAAGCCCGCGGTCCCAGCCACCGCAAACACGCACGGCCCCGGAAACAGAACCGCAACCGTCAGGGCGCGGGCCCCTGTACATTGGCCATGCGACGCAGCCACAACCAACCACCATCCACGCACCCGAACCGCGGCGCGTAAGCCCGCGGTCCCAGCCACTGCAACCACGCACGGCCCCGGAAACGGAACCGCAACCGTCAGGGCGCGGGCCCATGTCCATTGGCCATGCGACGCAACCACAACAAACCACCATCGCCAACGGAGCCGCGACCGTGAGGGAGCGTCCGCACACCACCACTCCTAACTCCCCCCAACGCACGGGTCATTGAACCGAAAAAACTATCGACAACGGAACAATACACATGGGTAAGACGACAGGCTTCATCGAATACGCGCGCGAGGTTCCCCAGCGCCGCCCCGTTACCGAACGGGTGAACGATTACTTCGAAATCTATCTTGACTTTCCGGAAGACCGTGTCCGTACGCAAGGCGCTCGCTGCATGGATTGCGGCGTCCCCTTCTGCCACACCGGCTGCCCGCTCAACAACATCATCCCCGACTGGAACGACCTCGTGTATCGCGACCGTTGGCGCGAAGCCATCCGCGTCTTGCATTCCACCAATAACTTCCCCGAGTTCACCGGCCGCATCTGCCCTGCCCCGTGCGAATCCGCCTGCGTACTCGGCATCAACGAACCGCCCGTTACCATTAAAGTCATCGAGCGCACCATCGTCGATCACGCCTGGAAAGAAGGCTGGATTACACCGGAACCGCCCGACAAGCGTACCGGCAAGAAGGTAGCCGTCATCGGTTCCGGACCAGCCGGCCTCGCCACCGCGCAGCAACTCAACCGCGCCGGACACTGGGTCACCGTCTTCGAAAAGGCAGACCGCATCGGCGGCCTGCTCCGCTACGGCATTCCCAACTTCAAGATGGAGAAGCACCACATCGACCGTCGCGTGCAGCAGATGGAAGCCGAAGGCGTCTCCTTCCGCACCAATGCGCACGTGGGCGTGAACGTCTCTGTCGACGAACTGAAGAACGAGTACGACGCCATCGTCCTCGCCGGCGGAGCCGAAGCCGGCCGCGACCTCAATGTCCCCGGCCGCGACCTCAAAGGCATCCACTTCGCCATGGAGTTCCTGCCCCAGCAGAACAAGCGCAATGCTGGCGACGACGTGCCCGGCCAGATCATGGCCACCGGTAAGAACGTCGTCATCATCGGCGGCGGCGACACCGGCGCCGACTGCCTGGGCACCTCCCACCGTCACAAGGCCGCCGGCGTCACTCAGTTCGAAATCATGCCGCAACCGCCGCCCGACCGCGCTCCCAGCACCCCGTGGCCGCTGTGGCCACTGATGCTCCGCCAGGAAAGCTCGCATGAAGAAGGCGGCACGCGCGAATTCGCCATCGCCACCACCAGGTTCATCGGCGACGAGAACGGTTGCGTAAAGGCACTTGAAACCGTCCGCGTCGGTCCCGCGCCCAAATTCGAGCCGGTGCCGGGTTCAGAGAAGATCTATCCCGCCGAGTTAGTCCTGCTTGCGATGGGCTTCACCGGACCCGTCAAAACCGGCATGATCGACCAGCTCGGCCTCGAACTCGATACCCGTGGCAACGTCAAAACCGGCGACGACTACATGTCCACCGTCCCCGGCATTTTCGCCGCCGGCGACATGCGCCGCGGCCAATCCCTCGTCGTTTGGGCAATCGCCGAAGGCCGCAAGGCCGCCAAAGCTGTCGATCAGTATCTGATGGGCCACTCGGACCTGCCGTAGCTCTTCACCCGCGCGGGTTCGTCCGCCATGGGCGAGTCGCTGTGACCGCGTGCGGCTGGAGTTACCCGGCGCCGGCGACCGTCTGCGTCGGGGTGTTCGGCTCACACATCGCAGGGATGCCGCGAGCGGTCAGAAAATCCTGCATGCCGGCTTCGGAACATAGCAGGTCGCGCAACGTAGTCTTGCCAAGTACGTCGTGCAGCACCTTCTGCATCGTGTTCCACAGCACGCGCAACGAGCAATCCACCGCATGCGCACAAACGTCCTGATGGCCTGAGTGCCGCTCGCAGAAACGCGAGCTGAAGAAGCGCCCGCCAAGCAGGTCCAGCACCTCCGCCACCGTTACGTCTTCCGGCTTCTTGGCGAGTGTGTAACCGCCCGCCTGACCCCGTTCACTCTGCACCATCCCGCCCATCCGCAGAAGGCGCATCAGTTTGGCGACGTTCGGAACGCTGAGACCCTCCGCCCGGCTGATCTCGGGAATGGTCATCGATTCGCCTTCCGGAATTCGCGCCAGATGTAACAGACATCGCAGTCCGTATTCCTCCTGGGCACTGAGCTTCATGCCGTTATTGTACGCTAATTGGACCTTTGCAATCGCGGTTCAACGCCATTTGAGCCGCCAGTTTCAACGCACAAACCATGCTTTCCTGCTTCGCCAGCCCTTTGCCGGCGATGTCGAAAGCAGTGCCATGATCAACCGAAGTGCGGATAATCGGCAACCCGATCGATACATTTACTCCCCTGTCAAAATCAAGTAATTTCATGGGGATATGGCCCTGATCGTGATACATTGCGACCACCAGATCGAAACGGCCTTTCACCGCCTGCAGAAACACGGTGTCGCCCGGCTCGGGACCCGCGACCGTCATTCCCCGCTGGCGTGCCGCCGCGATTGCCGGAATTATAAATTCCTCATCTTCGGCTCCGAATAACCCGTGTTCGCCGGCGTGTGGGTTCAAACCACACACCGCAATTCGCGGTTGGTCAAACCCCAATAGCCGCATTGCCTCATAGCCCAGTTCGATGGTGCGGAAGATCCGATCGGTTTTCAACTCGCATGCCTGGCGCAGAGCGATATGAGTGCTCACGTGGACCACCCGCAGCCGCTCGCTCACAAGCAGCATGCGCGAATCGCTGTTCCCGCACAGCTCGGCAATGTACTCGGTGTGCCCGGAGAACTGTATTCCCCCCAACGCCACAGCTTCCTTGTTTAAGGGCGCCGTAACCATCGCGTCCGCCTCGTTGCGCAGGCACATCTCGGTAGCCGTCTTGACATAGTGCAGGCCGGCCTTGCCGCAGGCGGCGCTCAGCTTGCCGTAATCGTAATCGCCTTCGATCTGGCGCTCATCGCGAAGCGGGGCGCGCAGTTCCGTCCCCGTGGCCTGTTCGGCTTTCTTGATTGCGATACCGTCGCCAACCACGATCCACGCGGCAAGTGCGGCCACCTCCGGTTCAGCCAATGCCCGAACTACCACTTCCGGACCCACCCCGGCCGGATCTCCAATCGTCACTGCGATGCGCGCCATCCTCCACCGGATAACACATTCAGCACGCGATCCAAAGTGTCGGCCGCACCAAAGCCGCCAGACTTGGTAATCACCATGCGTCCATCCGCTCTGCCGCCAACCATGCGGCCCACCGGGATACCCGGCATCACTTCGCCGAACAGTTCAATCGCTTGGGCGGCAAGACGTTCGCAAACCATCGCCGCCGTGTCGCCGCCGCACAGAAACAGTCCTCCAGTCACATCGAAATCCGGACACTCCGTTTCAATGCGGATCAGCCGGTAGCCGCCTCGGCCGGTGCTTTCAAGGCCGCCGGTGCTTTGAAGGCGGCCGGTGGTTTGAAGATGCTCCAGCTGTGCCAGCGTCACCGAGTGCTGCGACCCGATGCACAGCACGGGCGTGCCTTCCGAAGCCAACTCCTGCGGTCCATCGCCCACAGCCAAAAGTTTCGCCACCGAACCCGCCAGTCCACTGGAGCCCACCAGCAAGGGCCACGGCTGGCGCGAGAGCGCGTCCCAGGCGATTCGATCGAGGTCCGCGCGGGTTTCCGCATCGTGGTTGACTACGTTCTCGATAGCCGGAACCGGAAGCGTCGCCGCAGCCGTCACCACCTGTCCGCCCCTCACCATACGGCCCTGCTCAGGAAACGCCGTGCACAACACTGCATACGACCGTCCCGTCGCCCCAAGCATCGCCCTCACCTCCGCCGCTACATTTCCGCGAAGCACGGAATCCACTTTTTTGAATACCAGCGGAACCTCCGCCGCTCCCGCCTGCCTGCAAACAGTTTCCACCTTCGCCCCTGCCTCCTCCGGCTTGTCTTCCCGCGAATTTGTGTTGAAAGCCAGCAAATCCGCCGGTTTCGCCGCACCCGACAGCTGGACCACTACCCGCCAGCCGGCCCGGGCAAATACCGCCGCGGCGTCGCAAGCCCCTGTTAAATCATCGGCTATGAGAATACCCTTCGATGTAGACACGGTAAACTATGATTATGCGTATTCCGGCCGTTGTGCTTGCCACCCTTGCGCTTGCCCTGCCCATCTTCGCTGCCGACATCCCCCGGCCCGCCCCTCCAATCACATTCCCGCTCGTAAACGGCGGATCCATCGACCTGGCCAAATACAAGGGCAAGGTGGTGGCCCTCGAGTTCCTGAATACCACCTGTCCGCACTGCCAGAAGTGCTCGCAGGCCTTGCAGAAAATGCAGCAGGAATACGGTCCGAAGGGTTTCCAGGCCCTCGGGGTCGCAATCAACGAAATGGCGCATATGCTCGTGCCGGACTACATCCGCAACTACAGCCTCACCTATCCCGTCGGCTTCGCGCAGCGCGAGAAAGCGCACGAGTTTCTCCAGCACCCGACAATGCTGATCATGTACGTGCCGCAACTGGTGTTCATCGACAAAAAGGGGATCATTCGCGCACAGTATCCGGGCGGCGACAAGTTTTACCAGGACGAAGAGCGCAATATGCGCAGCCAGATTGAATCGTTGCTGAAAGAAACGGGCCCCTCGGCGGCGCCTGCCCCTGCAAAAAAGACCGTTCATTCAGCCAAAAAGTCCAGCTAGCATTGTATTCCGCTGGCCTTGATCTCCGTCCTGTTTTCAACAATTTGCGAAACGAACTCCCCAGTCCGTAACGGAGCCGCGACTCCGAAGACCTCCTCACCCACTTCCCGCCATCCGGCACTGTGGAAATTTTCGTCAATTACCTCGTCAGCCAGGTAGCCAAAATCGGCTACCAGACCGCCCTCGAAGAATCCGTGCGGAACGAACCCAATTTACGTAGCGTTCCCCTCCCCGGCTCCCCTATAATGGAAGGGTTGTCCACCGCGCACGGTGGACGTGTGTCTCACCACACATCGCAGTAGGTTTCCACACCAATGTTCGATAATCTCTCCGACAAGCTGCAGCGGGTGATCAAAAACCTGCGCGGCGAAGGGAAGCTGACCGCCGAAAACATGGAGGCGGCGCTCCGCGAAATCCGCGTCGCGCTGCTTGAGGCCGACGTGCATTTTCGCGTGGTCAAGCAGTTGATGGAGAGTATCAAGGAAAAGGCGCTCGGCCAGGAAGTCCTTACCTCGCTTTCTCCTACGCAGCAGGTCGTCAAGATCGTGTACGACGAACTGGTGCGGACGCTCGGAACCCATGCCTCGCGGCTGCGGATGGCCAACGAGCCGCCCTCGGTCATCTTTATCGTCGGCCTGCAGGGGTCCGGTAAGACGACATCGACGGGCAAGCTTGCTCGATACCTTTCGCGCGAAAAGCACAATCCGCTGGTGGTTTCAGTGGACGTCTACCGTCCCGCCGCGCGGCATCAGTTGGCCGTATTAGCGCGCGATTTGAAGCTGCCCATCTATGCGGGCCCCGAGGGTGAGAACCGGCCGCTGGAACTCGCCAGAGGTGCTCGGCGCGAGGCGATGCAGACCGGCAAAGATGTGGTGCTGGTGGATACGGCCGGCCGTCTTCACATTGACGACGACCTGATGGTCGAGTTGCAGCAGCTCAAAGAATCGCTCAATCCGACCGAAATCCTGTTTGTGGCCGATGCCATGACAGGTCAGGACGCGATCCGCAGTGCCGAGGAATTTCACAAGCGGCTTGGGATCACGGGCGTGGTCCTGACCAAGATGGATGGTGATGCACGCGGCGGCGCGGCCTTGTCGATTCGCCAAGTCACCGGGCAGCCGCTGAAATTCGTGGGTGTCGGCGAGAAGCCCGATGCTTTCGAGCTGTTTTACCCAGACCGGGTCGCCTCGAGAATTCTCGGCATGGGCGACGTCATCAGCTTGGTTGAAAAGGTCAGCCAGGAGATCGACCAGAAGAAGACCGAGGAGATGCAGCGCAAACTCCTCGAGGACGATTTCTCGCTGGACGATTTTCGCGATCAGTTGAAGCAGCTTTCCAAGCTCGGTTCGCTCGAATCGCTGTTGGGCATGATGCCCAAGGTCGGCCCCTTCAAAGAGTTGCAGAATGCCAAGGTGGATGAGAAGGAATTGACGCGCGTGGTGGCGATCATCGATTCCATGACACCCCACGAACGGCGCAACCATATGATCATCAATGGCAGCCGGCGACGCCGTATTGCCAAAGGCAGCGGCACCACTGTCCAGGATGTCAACAATCTTCTGAAGCAGTATGCGCAGGCTCGAAAGATGATGAAGAGTTTTTCGGGAAGTTTAATGGGCGGCAAGATGGGTACCATGCTCGGCAAGCGCCTGGGCAAGTTGAAGTTACCCTTCCCCGGCAACCCGTTCAGCTAGAATTATAGGTTTCAAACAGAAGGAAGCGAAGGAGTAGAAACGATAGATGTTGAAGATTCGCCTGGCCCGGTTCGGCGCCAAGAAGAAGCCGACGTATCGGGTGGTCGTGATTGAAGGTTGGCGCGCACGCAATAGCCGGTTCATCGAAGTGGTCGGACATTACAACCCGGTCGCGAAGCCGGCTGCCGTGAGCCTCGACCATTCGCGCATTGAATATTGGGTGAAGAATGGCGCCCAACCGTCCGACACCGTACAGCGCCTGATCAAGACCAATCCCGCACCTGTGGCACAACCCACCGTTTAACTGTTCAGCGACGTTGCTCCGCGCCCGTAAATCATAGATCGGGCTGACCCGGATGATATAGTTGAAGCAGATAGGAGTATCGCCGTCATGGCTGGGATGGGTGTTAGAGATCTGGTTCAAGAGATTGCAAAAGCTCTGGTGGATATCCCCGATCAGGTGACTGTGAACGAAGTGCAGGGCGAACAGGCGACCATTCTTGAGTTGCGTGTCGCTCCCAGCGATCTGGGCAAGGTCATCGGCAAACAGGGTCGGACCGCGCGTTCGATTCGAACGCTACTCGGCGCTGTCGGAATGAAACTGAACCGCCGGTTCTCCCTGGAGATTCTGGAATAGACACCGGGGCGTGGATCGCGGTCGGGCGAGTAGTCCGGTCGAGGGGCAGGCAGGGGGAAGTTATTGTCGAGGCGTTTGGATCAACAGACATCAGATCTATTAAGGGTACATCGGTTTGCCTACAGCCTGCTCTGCCGACAAATCCGACACACATCGACACTGTCTGGTTCCATGGCGACCGCCCAATCGTTAAGTTTCGAGGTGTGGACTCGATCGACGCAGCCGAAGCCCTGCGCGGCGCCCTGATCTGTATACCCGCGGACAAGCGTGAGCCCCTAGCAGACGGTGAGGTTTATCTCGACGACCTGATCGGATGCCAGGCGATGGAATCGGACACAAAACGACACCTAGGTGTCGTTGAAGGTTGGCAGGAGACGGGCGCGGTCCCGTTATTGACGATACGAACCCAATCGGGGTCTGAACTGCTGGTCCCGTTCGCTTCCAGCATCTGCCAGCAGATCGACATCGAAAACAAACATCTAGTACTTCGCCTCCCCGAAGGACTACTGGAACTGAACGAACCATGAAATTCCACGTGCTGACCATCTTCCCCGAGTTCTTCGGGGAGATACTCCAGCACGGTGTTGTCGGGAGAGCAGTCCGGTTGGGCAACGTCTCCGTCGAGGTGCACAACCTCCGGGATTGGACCACGGACAAGCACAAGACAGTAGACGACCGGGTGTTCGGCGGCGGCGAAGGCATGCTGCTGAAGCCCGAACCGGTCTTTGCGGCGGTCGAGAGTATCCTCCCGGAACGCACCGCGGACCAAAAAGTGATCTTAGTTTCGGCCCAAGGCAAGCGATTCACCCAACAAGTGGCTCGCAGGTTGGTACAATCAAACGAGATCCTCCTGATCTGCGGCCGGTACGAAGGTGTCGACGAGCGTGTGGCCGAACACCTGGCCGATGAAGAGCTGTCGATCGGGGATTTTGTGCTGAGTGGTGGCGAACTGGCCGCTGCGCTGATGATCGATGTCATCGGCCGGCTGGTTCCCGGCGTAGTCGGGAACGAAGCGTCCACCGTACAGGAATCGTTTTCGGAAGACTCGGACGGTCGCCTCGCGCTGGACTGTCCGCAATATACCAGGCCGGCCGACTTTCGCGGTTGGACCGTGCCGGAAGTTTTGTTAGGCGGCAATCACGCGGCGATCCGCAAATGGCGTCGCCAGGCAGCGCTAGAGAAGACCGCCCGTAACCGGCCCGACTTGTTGGAGCCGAACAGGACAACAGAGGAAGCAATCACATGACGAACCGACTGGTGGCGAAGATCGCCGATAAGAACAAGAAGCAGAACCTCCCGGCCATGCAGCCCGGCGATACGATCCGCGTCCACGTAAAGATCAAGGAAGGCGACAAGGAACGCTTGCAGGCGTTCGAGGGGACTGTCATCGCCCACCACAATTCGGGAATCGGTGAGACGATCACGGTCCGGAAGATCAGCTTTGGTCACGGCGTCGAGCGCATCTTCCCGATCCATGCGCCGGTGGTCGACAAGATCGAACTGGTTCGCACCGGCAAAGTTCGTCGCGCGAAGCTCTACTATCTGCGCGGCCTCAAGGGAAAAGCGGCTCGCCTGAAGGAACGCGAGACCCGCCGTCCGCAGGGCGACGCAAAGGCCTAACTACCGCAGTGGCGTGCACCAGCCACTATGAGCGGCAAGCGCTCGAATCCGGGTATCAGCTGATCGCTGGACTCGATGAAGCAGGCCGGGGGTGTCTCTTCGGTCCAGTGTACGCCGCTGCTGTCATTCTCGATCCCGCACGTCCGATCCGCGGATTGAACGACAGTAAGCAACTCACCGCCGAGAAGCGCGAGGATCTGGCTGTCCGCATTCGCGAACGGGCTATTGCCTGGGCGGTCGCCAGTGTAGACGCTGCCGTTATCGACCGCATCAATATCTATCAGGCTTCACGTCTCGCGATGCGCCTGGCCCTCGAGAGACTCTCCCCACAGCCCGACTACTTGTTGATCGACGCACTACGCGTCGACACGCTTATTCCTCAGATGCCGCTGATCCACGGAGACGCACGGTGCCGTTCGATAGCCGCCGCGTCGATCCTCGCGAAGGTCGATCGCGACGCCAGCATGGCCGCCTGGCATGAGATGTATCCCGAGTACGGCTTCCTGGAACACAAAGGGTATTCGACGCCGCAGCACTTAGAAGCACTAACGCTTCACGGTGCGACGAAGCACCACCGCTATTCGTACGAACCGGTCCGCCTGGTGTCGGATGCAGGGGCGCAACTCACGTTGTTTGTAGAGGTCTGAATGGCGCAATCGCCGGTCCCATCCCGCTGGTATGACAAAGCGACCTCAGTGTTGTTCGCCATCTTCTGCTTTGAGATGGGGCTGTTTCTCGTGCTGTTTCCGTGGTTCGGACACTGGGAGGTCAACTACTTCGCGTGGCTTGCACCGCAGTCGAGCAGCGCGATCGACGTAGCCCAACGCTGGCGCACAATTTGGCTCAACCCGTACTTTCGCGGCGCGGTCAGCGGGTTGGGTGTTGTGAACATCTGGATAGCTTTGCAGGAAGTGTTCCGGTTGCGACGGTTTGCTCAACCGGGCGGGGCGGAAGAACCGGGTTCGGTGGGTGATCCGAACGTTTCGATAAAATAGGGGCATACATGGAGAATTTAGGGACGGTCCCCGCAACGCCGGCGGAGAATGTCGGCGCTCAGCGCCTTACGCCGCAGCGGGGTACGATTGCGGAGTGGACAGTCACGATCCTGTTGTTACTGTTCGGCACCACTACGCTGGTGCAGGCTTTTGTGATTCCGACAGGATCGATGGAAGACACGCTCTTGATAGGCGATCACCTGCTGGTGGACAAACTGGCATACGCACCGCCGGGACCGATCAGCAAGTATTTGCTGCCATACAGCGACCCGAAGCGGGGCGACATCATCGTGTTCCGCTATCCAATGGACATCCGACAAACGTTCGTGAAGCGCGTAATTGGCGTTCCCGGCGATCACATCCGCATCGAGCGCAAGAACGTGTTCCTCAACGGCAAGCAACTGAACGAGCCGTACAAGTATCACAAGACTGAGTACTTTGATTCCTATCGCGATAACTTCCCGAGCGAACCGAATGTCCGATTGTTTGAGCCTGCAAACGAGATGCTGCAGCACAATGTGCAGAACGGCGAAGTGGTTGTACCGCCGGGCCGGTATTTCGCGATGGGCGACAACCGCGACAGCTCGCTCGACAGCCGTTATTGGGGCTTCGTTCCGCGCGAGAATATCATCGGTAAGCCGTTGATCATCTACTGGTCGTACGATGCGCCCACCGACCGGCTGGCAAGCCCGAACATCGGCCTCGACCATATTCTGGATCTCGCACAGAACTTCTTCACCAAGACCCGCTGGAAACGCACCTTCAAGCTGATCCGCGGTTACCCCATTCAATAGTCGATCAGCCCTACATGTCCAAGTCGAAGTCTTACGCGCTGATCCTCGCGGGCGGGCGAGGCACGCGCTTCTGGCCGCGGAGCCGCACACTTACGCCCAAGCAGTTGCTGAATTTCATGGGCGAGCAATCGCTTCTGCAGCAGACAGTCGAACGCCTGCGACCTGTGATCCCGCCGGAGCGTGTTTGGATTCTTACCAACACTTATCTGCAAAAGGCCGTGCAGAAGCAGTTGCCAGAGGTCCCGGCCGCGCAGATTCTGGCCGAGCCCGCACAGCGGAACACCGCGCCGTGCCTCGCGTTGGCGGCTCGTGTGATCGCGGAGCAGGACCCTCAGGCGGTACTGGGTGTATTTCCGGCTGATCATTACATAACGAAGCCGGCGCGGTTCCGGCAGTTCGTAAAGGCAGCATTGAAGACCGCAGAAACGGGCAAGTTAGTAACTCTCGGAATCCAGCCGCGGTGGCCGGAGACGGGTTACGGGTATCTGGAGTTTCCTCCAGAGATCGCAGCGGGGTCGCTGGATGCGGTTCCAGTGAAGAGATTCCGCGAGAAACCCGATTTAGCGACTGCGAAACGTTACTTGAAGTCCGGACGTTTCTTCTGGAACGCCGGCATGTTCTTCTGGCGGGCTCGGGTTTTGCTAGAAGCTTTCCGGACACATTGCGCGTCGACAGCTTCATTGCTCGAAACGCTACCCCCGTACAGGAGCCGGTTGTTTTCCAAACGGCTGGCGGAAGTGTATCCGCAGGCGGACAACATGTCAGTGGATTACGCCATCATGGAGCCGGCATCGGCGTTGGGGCAGGTCGCAGGACTGGCGACGGATGATTTCGGCTGGAACGACTTGGGCAGTTGGAACGCCGTTTATGAGTTAGACCCCAGTACGGCGTTGCGAACACCGACACTGGCCCACGCGGCCGAAGGATGCTTCGTGGATGTACCCGGTAAGACGGTTGCGCTGGTGGGCGTGAAAGACCTCGTCGTGGTGGATACAGCCGACGCCTTGCTGATCGCGAGCCGCGACCAGGCCCAGAACGTCGGCCAGATCGTTAAGTTACTGGAACAACAGAAACGCAGCGAACTGCTCTAATGAGCGGGCACGGGCTCCGACTTACACGTGTATTCTTGCCAGTAAGTGGTCGCCCGCTGGAACAGTTTGTCCAGGATACGGATGGCCTGATCGATCTCTTTACGGGATATGATGAAGGGCGGTAAGAAGCGGATTACTGTATCGTGAGTGCAGTTAATCAGCAGTCCCGCTTCGATCGCATCGGTGACAATCTGCTTGCCAGGCATCGCAAGTTCGACACCGAGCATAAGTCCGAAGCCGCGGACTTCGTTGATGAACTTGTACTTCGTCGCAAGCTCCTCAAGGCGCAATTTGAAGTAGGCGCCACGGTCGTTGATTTGCGGAAGAATCTCGTCGAGAATGTCGTAGAACTCACACCCGACACGGCACGCGAGGACGCCCCCCCCAAACGTGGAACCATGCATACCCGGGCCGATGCTGGTGGCTGCGCGCTCGTTGCAAGCGATGACACCCAGTGGGATGCCGTTGGCAATCGGCTTGGCCGTTATCATTACGTCGGGCATGATCACTGGATTGAAGAGTTGATACGCGTGGTAAGTGCCGGGCCGGCCCACACCGCACTGAATCTCATCAAACACAAGCAGCGCGTCGAAGCGTTCCGACAGTTGCTTGGCTTTGCGCAGCATCCGCTCGCAGATCGGGTACACGCCGCCTTCGCCCTGGATAACTTCAATAACAATGCCGGCGGTCCTCTCGTTTACCGCTTCTTCGAGTTTCTGGTCATCACGAACAGGAACGAACTTAACGCCGGGGAGCAGCGGCTCAAAATCCTTGCGGTATTTCGGCTGGCCTGTCACGGACAACGCGCCGATCGTGCGGCCATGGAAGGAGTTCTCGAGAGCAACTATTTCAAACTTAGCCGGATTGATGCGATGTCCATGGGACCGAACCATCTTTAGCGCACCTTCCATCGCCTCGGTGCCGGAGTTTGAAAAGAAGCAGCGAGCCAGCCCGCTGGTTCTCGCGACTTTCTCCGCGAGCTTACCCTGATACTCGTGATAGTAAAGATTCGAGCAATGGATCAGTTTGCCAGCCTGTTCGCGGATCGCTTTCACCACGCGGGGGTGTGCATGTCCAAGGGCGTTCACGCCGATTCCGGTGATGAGGTCGAGATAGCGCTTCCCGGAAAAGTCGTAAACGTATACACCTTTGCCGCGATCGAGGGCGAGGGGATATCGGCCGTAGTTCTGAAGAAGGTACTGCTTTTCTCGCTCAACAATTGTCTGGGTCACATCCTGTGCGGGTAGCACAGCGGAATCACTGCTCATCTATTTATAGTACTTGCTCGGTTCGGCGGTTCGAAAGAAACGTCAACCACGATCGCGTCGTGATCAGATAGTGGCACGGCCCGGCCGTCGCTGACGTGATGGATCACCTGTGGGTTATGAACGTTCACGTCGCGCGTGGCAAACCAATCGATCTTCAGCGGGCATCCGCCGTTGTGTTCGCGCAATGCCCACCGGATGAATGGGAAACACCAACCGGGAACCCACTCTGCGAGTCCTTTGTGTGCTCGGATATCTTCAACGTGATAGAAGATCGTGTGTTCGGCAGAAACGTTGCAACGCTCATAGTCGAACCCACGCTGCTTCAATAGCTGGAACAGTTCGCGCTCGAACCAACGGTAAGGATGCAGATAATGGTTGCGGATCACGTTGCCCGGGCCCATCAGGACACGGAGAAAATATCCCATGATGGCGTGAAAGGCTGTGGAAGAATTGAAGGTGGTTGTGTTCCAATCTCCGCCAATCACCACCGGCCCAGTGGCGGGCATGGCGTCAAGTACATCTCGCATCTGCTCGGCTCGATGACGCTGTGTGGAGTTCGCGTCGAGGTGAACGCAAGCTACTGGGAGTGGTGCACCTGGGAAAGCGACGGTGGCGGCGAGAGTAGTTTGGGAGCCAAGCCGTTTCTCGTTGCTGGCCATTTTATCGATGCCGTTCCGCAGGTGAATCGCGCGGACGTTTCTGAGAGGATACCGGCTCAGGATCGCGTTTCCATGCAGCGCCAAATCGTTCTCTCCAGAGACGTCGCGCTCCACACCTGAGCCTTTCACGAGGCTTAGGTAACAGGGGACAAAAGCGTAATTCATCTGAAGTTCGGAGGCAAGGGTCCGAGCGACGTCGACGTTACCGCTTCGCACCATACCGACGTCAGTCTCGGTCAAGAGGAGGACGTCAGCCGCACTCAGCACCGGGTCGTTACGGAGAACCTCGATTTGTCCCGCGAGTTCTTTTCCGCGCTCGATGTTCCACGCTACGATGCGATACTGACGGCGTACAGCAGCCGTCTGCGCTGCAAAATCACCCTTATGCACCGTTCTCAATACACGCTCGATACTTGGGCGGATGCGCTGGAACGTTGGCAATAGTTCCAAGTCCCGAGTCGAGCGACATTGGGCCAGTTCTGGCATCACAGGCCGAATATCACTACGAATCAACTCTGCGACTTTATGCGCTTGAACACTGTCGTTGCGGTCTTCAACTAACATCGCGGGCAATCTCTTATGATAGCCTTAGCCCGACTGAAAACTCCTTCGAACTGTCGATTTCACGGGCGGCATGTAACCGACGAGACAGAACTGGTCAAGCGCAAAAAGAACACTCGACGGGTGGCCTTCGGCCTGCGACATCTCGAGTTCCTTCGACCACGGAGTAGTCGGGTCGTTGATGCCGACCAGAAAACTTCGCTTTGAGATTGGAAACCCGCGGGATTCAGGGTACGTGATCGTAATCCTGGAGTGGTCAAGATTCCTCTCAAACGTGAAAGTGAAGCTCTCCGTCTTGAGGCAGTCAAGCACTTCCGGGGTCCAGGCAGCGGCGGGGAAGTTGATCAGCCGGTTGAGCGGCGTATTGTTCACGTCTGTCGGGTACAGCACTTCAAACCGGCAGTTGGAAAACTCGTTCTTCACAAACGCGATCACAGCGTTGGTGAAGTTTCCGATGAGGGTCGGCAAGAATTCCGCTTCCTCTGCATACGTAACCGGATCGACAGCATTGCTGGCGATCGTCTTCATCTCTCTTCCGTATCTCGCCCGGAATTGGGTTTTCGTATAGTCGTCGTACAAGGGCATTCCCGAGCCATCTTTCGGGAAATACCACCACTGGACCTCGCCAAACTGGAGGTAGGGTTGAACGCCCGCGTCTTGCATCACGGTTGCCATGTCGCGATACACTTCGCGCCAAAACATGAGCGACTCCGGTGAGAAGTTGGTCTGTAGGGCTGGAGTGTTCAGCCAGGCGGCGTCACCATTCGGATACCGCTGCGCAATCCCGGCACGCAGTGAATCGTCACCATGCTGCAATTCCAGACTGAAGGCTGCAGTTACGTCGATCCCATATGCGAGGAGAGCCTTGTAGAAGCTACGGCTCCAATCCCGGCAAGCCCGATTGATTCGCGGTGTCGCGGTTAAATCAGTGTGCCAGATTCCATCCACGCCGCCAGCGAGCGTGGGGCTCGCAACTTCCACCTGGAAGGGGCCAGGGGACGGCACCGCACTAATGGTCACCTGATTCCCGGCAGTCCCGATCGCTCTCGAGAAAATTGTCAGAGTGTCGCCGTGCGCCTCGCCACGTATCCCGGTGTACCCTCGATTCAGTTCAAACGCGAAGGCAATCGCCACAGTTTCCGCCGTGTCACCAATGCGATTTACGTGAGAAATGTCGATCGTACTGGTTTCGCCAACACGGCCGACGCGCAATGTGACGGTCTCACTGAACACAGGAGTGCCGACGAATCTCACGGTGGTCGAGGCGTAAACGTTGCCAGTGCATACCAGTTCGTAAAACCACAAAGCACCCACATAGTGGTTCTGTCTGGCGCGGAACCCCAATTGGTGAATCAACCAGGCACTCCGCTCCGGAGCAATGGCAAGAGAATGGTCAGTGTCCCAGTCAGTGGCCAGCGTAAGATTCGGATTCACTTCAAAATCCGGCAATTCATCAGAAGGAATCACAATGTCGATGTAATCAAAGTACAGATAGGATCCAGACGCTCCCGTATGGGTAATCTGAACGATGTGCTCCCCCGGCCCAACTTCACCCATCGGAATTCGGCAAAGTGTATCCTCACCCGGAATCAAAAGGCTATGAGAGGATGGCACTCCGTCAATTTGTATCGTGGCATTGGTGCCGTTGAAGGCGTATCGACTGCCGATAAATAGCTTGTGAGCCCCGGAACAAGAATACTTGATCCTGACAGTCGAACCCGAAACGGTGCTGTAGCGGATCGTCCCTCCGGAAAAATTGCCGGAGCCGGATTGCCAGGAGCCTCCGTAGACGATGAGGGTGTCGCTGTCTTCAATCCGCCTACTTGCCGCACCTGCCACCATGTACCCGCGATTGCTTCCCGTGACAGTCCAGTTGAAAATCCGTACCCTGAATTCGCTTCGTTCGTAGCTGCTTTCTTGCAAATCAGCCGCGTAAGTCCATCGCATCTTACGGATGTTTCCGGTCGGAACGTCACGGCCTAGAACATCTTTGAGCGATCCCAAACTGAGGTTGATCCGCCACCTGGTAGGCGACTGCCCCCCGGAGAAACCTGCAGCTTTCGGGAACCACGTTTCCGTGCCGGTTCCTGAAACGAACCCGTAAACCCCCAAGCGATTGCCGTTCTGTCCAACGGTACTGGATTCGAGTGACTGTCCTTCGCCAACGTACACCAGCCGAATCGAGTTCCCGGCTCTAGTTGCCACCAGGGTTCTTGAAAACGTATTCACACTGTCCACTACCGCCTGGACAGTTGACTGAATCGTGTCCCCCGCCGTGACACGATACGTGAAATGTTCCGAAAGGAACGAAATGCCGATATAATCGCCCACGGTGATACTGCCGAGGAGTTGCAAATCAGCGAAGGCTGGCTGATACCCCCCTCCAACGGCTGTCGCATGATTTTTCAGAGAAACCCGGTAGACGTCCTCGGCACCATTTACCGTCGCCCAGATACGTAGATAGGGCCAGTCCACGGTGGGGTATATGTCGGAGTCAAGAGGGATGCAGTTCTCTCGCTCCTCCTCATAGGTGAGTGTCAACCCACTCAGATCTCCATCTGGAAGGTTGCGAAACACCGGGTGTTCGATCACATTGTCCCGGTTCCATTCCACCACCGCCCAGTCAAACTGCTGGCGCCAGGTTCCGCTGACAGTGAACCCGGATTCACTGGCTTCGCTGAGAGCGGCGATAGAAGACGGTCTCTCAAAGTAGCACTGCAGATCTCGATCCGGACGTAACTTCCCAAATACCTGCATTATTTCGGCCCCTCATAAACGAATTGCGACCGTGAGATCGCGTCCAGGACGTACATCGACACCTTGCGGTATCGAAACAATGTCGACGCTCAATTGAGCAAGGGCTGTCAGCGGATGGACTCCCGCGCCCTTCACGATATTTGACATCGTCTCTCCCGACTGAATCGTCAATGTCGTCAGGGCTTCCGAACCTTGTCGTATTGTGAGTTCAATTGCTCCGCCCACTGGCGCTTCGCGAACCATGGCGAATATGTCGCGAATGGAGTGTGAGTTCTCCACCACGAACGGAGGGGTGGCATCAGTTTGAATGGCCAGGTGACCTTCAACCTGAAGGGTGATCTGTCCTCCAGACAGCGTACGTAGCCCCGCATCGGTACTGTTTGTGTAGTTGGTCCGCCGGGTTTCGCCGTTTCCTTTCTTATTCGTTGCGTGTAGGTTTGCCGCCACCACCTTGCAGTCCGGTAGGGATATCTGGTACGTGAACGATCCACTCGCTGGGCTTCCAAAAAAGTCGCTCGGAAATGGCACAACCCACGTCCGGTACTGTAGTAAGTAAATGGGCGTACGGGCGGCGTGTACAACCGCCGATGTCCCATGAGACCCGCGAAGCACCGTTACGGTACCCGCCACCTCGTCGATGGTGTCGACTTCCAGGATTTCCCGATCCAAAAGAAGTAGCCCGCCCCCAGAAACCGCTCCGGCTATAGAAGGGAGTATCACCGCAGACGAGTCCAGTTCCTGCTCAAGTGCTGTCAGCGGAGCGCCACCAAGTTCGTCAACGAAGAATAGCTTTATGGTCGCCGAGTTCACCGTTCGAGTGTTCTCGAGGGTGGCAAAGCCCACACTGACTAGGTTTAAGGACCCCTGACCAGTAGGTTCCAAACCGAAACTCGGCATGGGAGGCACATCAGCATCGCCTACGCCGGCCGGACCGCTACCTAAGCGCCACCGAGTCACGAGAGCAGTTTCATAACCGCTGTCACGTCCGATCGCATTGACCGCTCGTCCGCATAACTGAACAGTAGCCCCCGTTCGGCTGGGGACCACAAAGCGAACGGGGCTCGAACTTGCGCGGGCGCCAGTCTTCCACCCCGCTTCAGCCACTACGAAACGGCTGCTTTCGTCCGGGACGACACTCCACGTTCCAGCGATGTTGAAGGACATAGCGGTGTTCGAAACAATTAGTCGCTCCTGTCCGGCACCTCTACCCTTCGTGATCCGCACAACCATTCCACTGAACTCGTCGACCGAAAGTCCGAGATCGGTCCCTCCGATCAATGCTGGGCCGAAGGTGGATGCGGCTGTTTCAGGAAGGAGTTCGAATCTCCATTCAACGATTGCGTGGTCGAAGTTCTCGTCCGGGGGCGCCTTCAACTCGCTGCCGGTTCCCGGGTCGAGGTATTGCGGAGCAATCGGCACGTTCGATGCAACTCTCATTAGCTCACTAGGCGTAGTCCCGCGGTACACGTGGAATGTGGCTGTACCAGCTGAAAAGCTGAGATCCTTCAGTTCCACGGAATTGGTATTGCTCCCGTGGGGAACTATGGCTCTCACGACAAACGATAGGTCGGTCTCATCTCCGCTACTCGCAACACCACTGATTGCGTAGTAGTACGATTCACCCCCCTTGAGCGCGCCGTTCGTCCCGTGGATGATCGGGCGTAAGGAGAGAAAAGGTATATCCAGTCCTGTCGCCGCCGGCTTCCGCGGAACCGCATACCCGACAGCGAGCGTGGTCGTCCAACTTCCGTCTCCGTTCTCAACCCCTGCTTCGTGGACGGAGTTTCGCGGGTTCCCATCCTCATCCATCTCGTTACCCAGCAGTGGCCTGGGCAGCCCGACTTCCGCTCCGGCCGGGCGCCTCGATACTCGGCTACTAACGCTCGCTTCCGGATCGTCTCCGTACCAGCCATCGTCATGAAACTGAGCTTCAACCAGAATGGTCCCGTCGAGGAACGTGGGCGCGAGCCGGGTAACGCGGAACGGCTGCCGGATTAGTCCCTCTTTTTGATACGTTATTGTTATTAGGTCACCGGGCCGAAGACACACTCCCCGCACGCTGGTTTGAAAGCTAAGGAAGATATTACCCTTCAGTGCCTTATTCAGTTGTAGCCTCAGGACACGGGCCGCTTGATGAAAATTGGTAACGCCCAAGGCTGTCGAGGTTGCGCTCAATTCCTGGCGAATTGCCCGGACATCATCCACATCGACCAGGGACAAACTGTCCTGTTGATACTCATTAAAAGAATCTTGAAATTCTACGCTCCAACGATTTGCGCACTCAGCCGTACCTCTGGCCCACAGAGTTACTGAGGACTGACCGTTCGGCTTGCGCACAATCCCGGATTTGCCGTCTGTGCCATCGCCAAACTCGTAGGCCGGCCACCCCCCGTTCAGTTTCTGCTGGGCGTTGGTGCCAACCTGACGGTCTCCCTGTTGCAGAGCGAACGTCCCTTCCACGCGCAACGCCAGTCGGCCATTCTGATTGATCACCAGGAACATACGCGAAGCGTTTCGAACGCCGCGGATAACGTCTGCAACAGCTCTCCTGCGCCGAAGCGCCAGGTTGCATTGAAATCTCGGCCGCAACTGCGGGTTTCCGTTCAGATCAGGTATCTCGATCGGTTCAGCAGCAAAGGCTGAACTCTTAGAAAAGCTACTGACATCGATCTCGTCGAATCGCCAGCCTGCACGCCGCAATAAGTCGAGAATAACCCATGCCGGATTGTTCGTAAATTGCTCCCCAATATATGAACCGTCGTCGCCGAAAACTGCCAATTTCAACCCTTCCATCAGTACTGTAACTTTCGGGAGAGTCTTACCGTCACTAACCCGATTCGGGACCACGATTGACATGTATGCAAGACTGCCGTAGGGATCTCCCAACGGCCTACCGGTTGAATCCGTAAAATCCAGGTTGAATCCGCCGGATACGGCGCCATGACTCACCACGTTGTACCAGCCCGTGCCGGTCATGTTCTTCCCTGAAATCCCTACCGGGATTTCTATATCGTTCACCACCACTTTCAAGACGCCTTCGATCTCGCCGGCCCCTAGTAGCACTTCGATTCTAGTCAGGTTTCCATCGTTTCGCGCGAACACCATAGGTGGCTGAATCCAACATGTCCCATACACCACTGGGACATAGTCGTTGTATCGCGCCTCGTTCTCCGATAGCGCTGAAGCGCTCAGTGCCTTGTCGCCATGAGATCGCACGAGAATCGATGCTGGCACAAACTCAATTCCTCCGAATCGTCTTGTTACCTGCCCCTTACTGTCTCGGTCGAACATGCCCCGTTCAATACAGCCCGCTCGGGTGTAATCGCAATGAGTGAACGGTGCGCCCGAGTTCAGGTTTCCTAGTCCGCCAGGTTGGTCCGTCGAATACCCACATCGGTAGATTGCCGAATGCCTTCCGTTCCCCGACCCAGTCCTCGCCTCTTCACGCTGTTCCGCATTGTTTGGAAACATCCAAGGGCAGCGACGCTGGATGCGGATTTCGGGTAAATAGGTGCGTTGGAAGTTCAGTCGGCTCGTCGCAGTGAGACGAATTGTTGATTCCGTTACTTCTTCCGGTGAATTCATCTGTCCGACAAACACCGCCATCGATTCAGACGCCGGAGTGCCGGTCTTCAGATCAAAGAACAGAAACGTGGCCCGAAGCGTAGCGCCCTTAAAGCCAATGGTTGTGAAGATCTGTGAAAAATGCGAATCCGCGTTGGCCAGAACCAACGACACCTTGTTCATCGTATCGATGCCATCGTCCGCTCCCCATTTCATGTCAAATGAGCTGTGACGTAACACACGGGCATCATATTGATCGCCATTAGCCGAGACTGCATGCGTGCTCCAATGTTCCACGCGTCCGCTGGGCCAGGTACAATCGAACAGCACCAGTGGCGTCTCAGTGACCTGTAATTCCTTGACCTCAGCTATTGTTTTCATGACCCAATTTCCTTCCACTGGCTTTCGACCTTGGTATCGATCGAGTACTCACCCCTCGCCATGGCTATAACCGACAAATCATCGTCTACGAAGTGCGCTTCGTCAAAGACACCAGATTCCGCGTAAGTTCGCCGGTACCCGGACGCCTCTAACTGTGCCTCTGCCTGCAATCCGGCTATCTCGACGCGCGCACCAGCGCTCAACTCAACCCAAAAAGTGGTTGCGTCGCCCGCTCTGTTGCTCCGTCCACTGATCTGGTAACGCTTCCATTCCTCACTGCATCGGATCGTCTTTAGAACACTGGACGATCCGGCAGTCCATCCAGCTGAAATGATCGGTTCACCACTCCCTTTGGCCCAAAACGAGAGGCAATAGGTGTACTGACTGGGTACTGGGCATGTCTGCCTCAAGGCTGCCGGCATGCCGGTGGAATTAACTAAAACCGAAGATCCCGCGCCTGTAAAAGGATCACTAAGACCAGAACTGATGGTGAGTCCTACGTCCGCGTTCCAGGGTGATGTCGAGAGCGCTTCGCTGAATCGCAAGATATTCCCAACCGGGTCTATGAACGAGAACGGTTTAAGGCTTCCCTCAGTACTGGAAAAGAACCCTTTGAGTTCGAGGGCTTCCTCCCTCGTCAGGCCCCGGTACGACAGCAGCCATTCATACGTGGCGCCCCCGACATCCGTTAGCTTCGCGCGATTCCCTTCAATCGTTTCGGTTGTAATCGTTCGTGCTTTCAGCACTTTCTTCACGGGATATTGAACTAGGCACTTCTCGTTGATTTGTGGGTAGAACATCGGTCAACTCCAGTTCTCTCGGACAACGATGGTTGTTTGACCACGATTGATCTCAGTCCACTCGAACGCTGCGGCGTCGCCTTCAAACGAGCAGTTAGCGTAGACTACTTCTGTCTCAGGGTCTGTGAATGAGAACTCACCCGAAGATCCTGCTTGCGACTTCACGAATGCCTCCAACCCAGCCATTTCCAATTCGTCCAGTGCATCGAGACGAACCGTCCACCGCTTCCGCCCCCCGCGCTGAAGCCGAAATCGTTGGGAGGTTCCGTCCACAAATCTGACCGAAACGTTCTTAAACTCATCCACCTCGACAAGTGGATATTGAGTGACTGCACCAGTCTTTAATGCAGGAAAGGTCATCTCACAGGTCTCCCACGACGTCGTTAATCGAATTCATCGTCAGCATGGCGCTGCGGACCGCCCGTGCAATGTCGTCGCTATGGTCGAGGAACGACCGGCTGTCCATCGCTTGTACGTTCACGGTAATAGCCGGTGAGGTGGAGGTAGTCGCCGGAGTTCGACGCGGCAAGCTATCCGCCCCGTAGCTGACATCTGTGAAACCGCGCGATGTGGCGGATACAGCAGCCTCAACCTGTACTGCCGCATTCGGAACGAAAGTAGGCAGCACCGGTTCAGTCTCCTGCTTGCCGCCACTGAACAACTTCCCAAATAGGCCGGCAATCGGGTTAATCGCCGACAAAACAGATGTCCAACCTCCGCCCCTGGCCGCGTCCACGACAGAGGAGATCACCGATCCTCCGCCGATCGACGAGACAGAACTACCACTAGTCACACTACTCAAGCTTCCTCCCGATAATGGTCCTAACACGCTAGATATCGTTCTCGACAGGTCGGAGATTGAATGGCCGAGGGATTTCAGCCCCACATCGTTCCCGGCACTTATCTGGGGTACGCTCCCGTTGGTCGCTGAGGTAGCGACACCGGTCACATCTTCCTTAATTCGATCGCGAAGTCCGCTGAGTATCTGGTCAAGCGAGGCATTCTCAAAGCCACTTGGCCGCAAAGGATTTGTCAACTTGCCTACTTGCAAAGTCAGGTCATTACTCGCCATTCCCAATCTCCTTCCGTCTTTCCGCCTCAATAATCAGAAACGCCTCCGCTTTGCGCGCCTCTAGATGCGTCAGCGGTGTCGTCGGGCACATTCGCCAAATGTGATACTCTTCAAGCCAGCTGAGGCTGTCGGCGGAGATCACGGATCTTGGGCACTCCCGCACTACACACCCATTGCGGCCCCAAACCACTACCACCGGCCCAAGTTCCGCTTGATCGATCCACCGGCAGCGACGCTTTCGCTCCAAGCCGTTCTTCCTGCAGAGTTCGCAATTCCAGGCGGCTTGATTCGCGTATTGAAACTGGAATGCGACTACTAGTTTTTTCTTTCTTCTTCACTCAGGCTAAGTTCCGCCCGTACTGCGGCGAGCATCTCACCCGTTAAGCGCTCGGGCCCATGATGAATAACTGTTTCGACCGTTGCGGCCTCACCATCAATCATTAGCCCGTCTATGCCAGTCACTCCCCATTCGAGATAGGCCCGATTGATTTCGTTCTCGATGATGCCTACTTCGAGTTCGTCCTCAAGATTCCCGCCCGCATTATGAAACTCACGGCGAATCCCGATTTGTCGGATTCGCTTGGCAAGGTCGAGTCGACCGCCCAGGGACATCTTCTTGACGGTGAAACTCACTCCGTCTACCTCGTTCGACCGATGCGTCACAAAGCTGGAATATTCCATCTGCTATTCCCCTTATGCGAATGCAATTACAACTTCGTCGTTTATGCTTCCCTGCGCCCGGCAACTGCGAAACTTCCACTGCAGCCGAACGTCATCGTCCAGAAACTCGGGAACTTCAGGAACCACACCTGGCAGAAACAGACCACAGATCGAACCTTCTTGCGCACCCAACTGCAGCATTGCCTGTATCGGTGACCGCTGGACCGCGGCTTCATATAGCGCTAAGGTCTCGGGCTGCGTATTACTTACCAGGGTCATCTCGAGGTTCACCTCTCGAAGCCCTGTAACGATGCAAGCTGCGCGTGTCATTCCAAATTCCCTTCGGCGCAGGTCTATGTTGTTGTTGATCGTTACCGTTGCGTCTACCACCGTATGGAACTGAGACGCTTCAGCCCCGAACCAAGCCTGCCCCATACTGCCGGGCACCAGTGCGAAGTTTTCAGCTCCCGACTCCGGTTCTTCTGGAAACTCATTTAGCCCAGCCAAACCTCCGGTGAATCCCGTGCTACTAACAAGGTCGGCCGCGTCACCCGTGAATCGAAACTGATGGAAATCTGCATTGACTCCCAGTTGGAAAGTATCAACCGCCGCTCCGGACACAATGCGTTGCACCGCCTCCGCAGGTTGCCAGTAATCGAATAAACTTACGCTCGGAAGCGAATTCGCTGGCATATACGTAATCGTCTTTCCAAGCTTGGCGCCTGCGGCCGGACCTGACGCAAACGGCGCGTTCACGACTATGGTCAGATCATCCACAACATTCGTGACGAATCGGATTTCGGATTCAAACCTAACCGCCTGCCCAATCGCCAATGAGTGAGCCTCCGCGCAGGTGATCCGCGTACCCTCTGCTACGCTTTGAACCGTGGCTCCACTGAATGTGATCCCGATCCCACCCAGGCTGGCCTGGATCAGCGGGCCATAGCACGGTTCAGGCTGGTCTTCCCCCCAGGCTGTCATGTAAGTTGTCAGATCGTAGGCGACGCGCTTGCGAGAACTTGGGGGAGCGCCATTGAATGTTCGCGTTCCCGTCTTGTCTCGTCTCACCGCCGCCTCTACCGCGTGGCGAATGGCGAGCTTCACTGCGGGTATGCGGTTCTCTGCCGTCAACGCGGCCACCGTTCCGAATTCCTGCTCTAGCGAAACATAATATCGGTTATCGTTCGATGCTATATAACAAGGCATTTTTCTTCTCGTTCCACTTACGCAATGTGAACCTGAACGGATACCTTAACTTTCAATGTCTGCACGAAATGCCGGCCGCCGGGCTTTGCCGCCTCAAACCTGACTTCGTACTTACCACCGAAATAATACCCATCCCCCCACTCGCCGCGACTATTCTCCAAAACGGAAAGGAGTGCTTCGAGATAGTACTGACTCTCCTCCTCCAAACTTTCCAACCTATCGCTCGAATGACGCAGCTCAACTACCAGGTCGATAGTTCCTGAGAAGCGTTGAAACTTCTGGACAAGGGAGTTTTCCATTCGTTCGCAGTACACGTACATCTGCGGATATTTGCCGCCGATTGCGCGGTCCGCTGCGTCTAAGGTATAGTGGCCCACCGCCACTTTAGCTTCCGGTACGTCGATGATCGTCCTCTTCTCGGCCGCAAGCCTCGCCTGCAGCTGTGCGTGCACTCCGCTCTTGTTTGTTAATAAACCCTTGAGTGCCACCACACCGGCAGTCGCCACTGTCAACATTTGAGCCTCCTAATAAGTCCTGCGCCGTCGCAGAAAGTACTCCGGCGCCTGACCACTCCCAGGCCGCTGTCCGGTTGAAATCCCCTGCGCGGGCATAGTCCACAACGTCCCTGACTGAACGGGTTCCAGGTTCTGCTTGGTAATCGTGTCTTCCGATTCGCCCACAAATACATCGAAACTCACACAGTCTGGCGGTGGCGTGCCGGCATCTACAATCGCAGCTTTCCCGGCGTCGACCTCAACAAGCAACGAATCGCTGGGTACGCCGAGTTGTCCCTGGTGATTACGCCACGCCACCCGCACGAGGAACGCCCCGCCTCTGCCGATGCCAGCTGCCGCCGTCACACTCGGTCGCTCAGCCCTGGGCACTGGCGTCCCCACCATGCCGATACCGACTTCATACAAGAGATCTCCCGTCTCTTTCGCCAGTTTGCTGAACGCGTTCCACTTGCCCAGATAGCGGTCGTTCAGCTGGCTGCTGTAGGCATCCGAATACACTTCAGCTAGCGCCTTCAGCGCGTGCCACCGTTGCAGTCCGGGTGTTACGACCACCCGCCGCAACACCGCTTCCGGATTGCCGTCCGTTGGTGCAATCCGAGACAAGAACGCCGCTACCTCCAGCTTGATCATTGTTTCAGCCAGTATTAGCTTTGCCGGTAGCGCGATTTCCTCCACTCTAGCCGTTTCCAGAATCGAACTATCGATCGCTTGCAGGTCCGCAACCGTCGAGATTCCTCCATCAGTCACAAGGGCCATGGCAGACTCCGCTATTCCACCAGCCCGAAGGTTTTCTTTAACGCCTCAAATCCAGCTTTAGAAAACAGATCGACGACAGCCTTACCACGTTCCTCCTCCGCCTTGACCTCCTCGTGAGCCACGCGCAACTCCTTGTAATACTCGGCGGTTTGTTCAGCCGTCGCAATCTCAGCGCGTCCGTCAACAAACATCTTCGCGGCTACGAACTTTGTAACTTCCGTCAGCACTCCAGCGCGACCACCATCCGTCGTGGACTTACTGACTACCACTACGTAGTCGCCGCTCAGTTCATCCATCTTTTCACGAATCTTTCCGTAATAATCCTTCAAGTCCATTACCATGCCTCCTGAAAAACGAAGGGCCTGCCTCGATCGGCAGGCCCAAAGTCTTGCTGTCTTTGTGAACTAGCTCTTCACTTGAACGCCGTGGTTGTTGCGGAGCACGCCAACACCGTACAGCACGTCCACGGTGAACTGCTGCGCCAATGTGTTGGGCTGATAGCTCATCACAACCCGCATACCGAAATTGCCCAGTTCGGCGTATTCGGCGATAGCGCCCGTACCCGGCAGGGGCTGCGGCAGGCGACGCACAACCAGACCCAAAGCGTTCCGAGCGAAAGCGAGATTGTTTGTGGTGATCGGACCGCTGCCGGTCTTCGGCACAAACTGCGAACGGAACACAAAAAAGTCCTTAATCTTCCCGACGCTGCCTTCGATCAGCGCCCGCAGGCCAGCTTCACCAGCGGTCTGGAATTCGCTGAAACGGGGGATCTGACGTAACTGGGAATAGGCTTCCCCGCTCACCACAAGGTACTTCGGCGAGTTAGGCGCCACTTTAGCATTGAACAGGGCGGTTTCCGCCACGTCGATCGCCGATTCTGTCAGCGCCGAACCAGCCGTTCCCACCGGCGCATTCGACGTGAACTGAGAGTACAATCCAAGCAGGTCCGCCTCGATCTTCTCGGCCAGCGCGGCGACCGCCGGTTCCATGTACAGCCGGAGCAGGTCCGGAACCGCCAGAATTTTCGTGACGTCCGGAATCTGGAATGTCGCTTCTGTGTGCGCGTTTAAGACGATCTGAGCATTGCCCATGCTCGGGTTCTGGGTGACGACACTGCCACCTTCCACGATATTGTTGGCGACGAGCGTTGGGGGAATCGGCACATTAACCGTATCTCCCGCCTGGGCCAGCACGGGCTCGAAGTCCCGGTTCACGAGGTTACCCATAACAAGGTTCCCCATCAGCGCTGGCAGCGCGTCCGCGGCAACAAGCTTAACAATCGCCTGTGCGACGTTGGTAGATGTAATTGCAGGCATTTATTTTCCTCCTGTGGAGATCTAATTCTTCAGACAGCCTCTTACTGATTAGCCGGCTGCATAGCTATCCGAGCAATTTCTTTTCGAATCTGCTCTAGCTCCCGGGGATCCATTCCCGGCTTGATACGGTCTATGTCGAAGGTCGACGTCGGCCCTGAATTCTTGTGTGAAATGTTCGTGCCCGCTCCGCCGCTCATTCTGGGCGGCAACAGTTCGGGATTCTCTTGAACAAACTTCGTCAGGTAGTCTTTAACGTCTAACTCCCGCTGTCCTTCTCGCGCAATCAAACGACCATCGTCCGATCGCGTGATATCGTCCTTCACCGCTCGGAATGCCAGGTCGACCTTGGCCACACCAAGCTTCTGTAGCTCCGAACGAATTGAAGAGCTACGTTCGGCTTCCTCCGCGCGTTCCTTCGCGCGGCGGTTTTCTTCCGCCAGATCGTTCAGGCGTTTCTCTAGCCCTTCCCGCTTGCGGCGTTCTTCCTCGAGTTCCGCCTTATAGGCAGGTTCGCTCTTGCTCTTCTGTAGATCCATGTATTCGGTCAGCACTTCGGCGATTACCGTCCGGATCGAGTTTTCACTCTCGGCCGGAGCTTTCGAGATCTCTTCGTTAGTCATATTTCTCCCTTGTTACTTCGCGTCACTCATCGTCAAACCGTGTCTCTTTCTGCAGCGCGATCAATCTCATCGCCGATCCGGTCTTTCACTTCCTGCCGGACGTCACAGAGAAACTTGAAAGCGAGCTTTTTCAGAACTTGCGTACGCAGCGTCGTCGATCCAACGCCAAGATCCAGCAACTTCTGCGCATCTTCAAGTTCTGTACCGAAGTCTCCGATATCAAACTCCTCCAACCCCGATATATCGATCGAGACGTTGTCTTGACGCGCTGCCGCCACGGTCCTCAGAACGCGCTTCATACTATCCTTCGCGCAATCCCCATAAGCCCGCAGGACCTCCTGAGTTATGGCAAAGTCGCGGAGCTTGCTCAGGCCCGATTGAATTGGAGAGCCACCAGCCAAGTGCTGCAGATAGCAAACCCGATACACCTCCGTCTGGAGACGCTTTAAGTTTTCCGCGGCAATCTCGTATACCTTTCCACTTGGCTCCGTCCACCCGAACTTATCGTTCGGCCCCAATTGGATGAAATAGGAGTCCCCGATCATCTGGCTCCACTCTCGTTCCGAGTAGATAACCGGCTGCGCAAACAGCCCTTGTGATAGTGCCCAGCCCAAGGCATTCGACTTATTGAAATGTTCCAGTTGTAGCAGTGCTCCTCGGTTCATCAGCCACAAACCTTCCGACAGGAAGATCGGCATGACCGGCACCCTTTCCAGGCGCGCCAAACCATGCCGTCCTCCATCAATCAGACACGCGTCCTGGTCACTTTCGGCTTTCCGGTAAACCTGATAGTTCTCCCGGTCAAAGTAAGTCCACTGAATCACCG
Organism: Bryobacterales bacterium; assembly: GCA_020846745.1. Taxonomy (GTDB): domain Bacteria; phylum Acidobacteriota; class Terriglobia; order Bryobacterales; family Bryobacteraceae; genus JADLDI01. Next base: position 28,767 of record JADLDI010000009.1, read on the forward strand.
CTTCTCGTTGGCTGTTCCGGAAGTTCGCGGTCCGCAGTCCCTCGTTCCGCAGCACGACCCACTCAAAGTTCCCGCGTTCGTCGGTGCTCCAGTTGATCAGTGACTCTGCGGAACAGTGAGTCAAGTACGCCCGGGCTGCACCGTCCATCTCTTCTTCCGCTCTGCTCGTCGCCAATTTCTTTGGCCGCGGAAAATCAACCAGGACGTAACTCGACCCGCAAACCAATGCATCCAGCATCGCCTGCCGGTAAAAATCCGTCAGCGAAGTTCCCCGCAGATCACAGTCTTCCGAAAACTCCGCCAGGAATGTCCGTGCACTCCGGTCTTCGCCCTCGATAATTATCAGCGGTTCTCGGCGAAAAAGGGTGGCTATGTACCAGTCGATAATCGAACCGATATAGTTCTCATAGAAAACGCGCGATAGACGCTCGGAGTAGACATCCAGCGGTTCCTTCTGGCGCCGCAGAAGAAATGTCGTTGCGTTCGCCCGAAACTGTTCTCCTCCGACATACAGATCGCGATACTGCCGCAGCAGTCGTTTGCGTCCCGAGTATTGGGGGTGCTCCGCGTTTATTTCGTCTACGGTCCTTAGGGCCATGTATCTCTCCAACGCTTCGTTTGATTCGCTGCAGCGCGTTCTTTTCAGAACCCCTGCGCCGCACTAAATCTAGCAGCACGCTTTCCGGAAACCGCCCTATCGTTTTTTGCAAATTACTGAAAACAAGCGAAAAATAAATTTCAATTGTTTGTGAATGAACTTTTTCTGCTTAGGCGAAAAATAGGAGAATAGACTTGCCTAGACTGTGCGCGCTGCTGCACGACGTCTCGCCGAGGCTGCCGTAAACTGAGCGATCGTTGGGAAAGAGCCGCTACAGGGTCGTAGCCGGCGTCAGCGGCTTTTGCCGAATTTCGAGACATCCTCGGCCCGTCGGCAAAACCTTTCCCGGGTTCAGCCGGCACTCAGGATCGAATAGCATCTTGAAACTCTTGATAGCGTCCAACGAGTCCCCATCGAACTGATGCGCCATCAATTCCATCTTCTCCATGCCCACGCCGTGTTCCCCGGTGATAGACCCGCCGGCAGCGATGCAGAATTGTAAGATTTCATCGCCTGACTTCTGCGCTTTCTCCAGATCGCCCGGCTTCCTCTGATCGAACAGAATGATCGGGTGCAGATTGCCGTCGCCTGCATGGAAGATATTGGAAATGGTCAAACCGTACTTCTCCGACACTTTTCGGATGTGTTCTAATGCCGGCGCTATCTTCGTCCGAGGCACTACACCATCCTGCACGTAGTAGAACGGACTCACACGTCCCACCGCTCCGAACGCGTTCTTGCGTCCCTTCCAAAGCAGATCGCGCTCCTCCGCCGATCGTGCTACGCGGAACTCCCGCGCTCTGCAGGACAGGCAGACCTCTCGAATCTGCTCCACCTGCTCTTCGACCTGTTCCGTTAGCCCTTCCAATTCGATCAGCAACACCGCCTCGGCGTCCATCGGGAATCCCGCGTGCGTCGCCTCTTCCACCATCCGCAGCATCACCCCGTCCAGCATCTCCACCGCCACCGGTGTAATCGCTCGTGCCGTAATCTCAGCCACCGTATTTCCGCAGTCCACTGCGGAGTCATAGATCGCGAGAAGCGTCTTCACGGCTTCCGGCTGTCTCATTAGTCGCACAATTACCTTGGTCACAAAGGCCATCGTCCCCTCCGACCCCGTGAACAGCCCAACCAAATCGTATCCCGGTAATTCGCTCTCGTTGCCGCCCGTAGTCACAACACTGCCATCCAGCATCACCAACTCAAGCCCCAACACATGATTGGTCGTCACCCCATACGCGAGCGTGTGCGGACCGCCCGCGTTCTCCGCCACATTCCCGCCGATCGTACATGCCCGCTGCGACGACGGATCCGGCGCGTAAAAGTACTTGTCGCCCTGCACCGCCAAGGTGATATCCAGGTTAACCACCCCGGGTTGGACCACCGCGCGCTCGTTCGCCAAGTCAACTTCAAGAATGCGATTCATCCTCGCGAACGACACCATTAGTCCGCCCGACCGCGGAATCGCCCCACCCGAAAGTCCCGTCCCTGCGCCCCGCCCCACCAGCGGGATCGTGTATTCACGCGCGATGTTGACGATTTGCACCACCTCCGCCGTCGACTGCGGAAACACCACCAGTTCTGGCTTATGCTTATCCACCCCGCCGTCGTATTCGTACAACGTCAGGTCTTCGGCACGGTCCAGGTAGCCCTTTGCTCCGACAACATCGATGAGGTCTTGTTTGGCGACGACAGCGATCATAACAGCGACTTCAAATAGCGTGACATATTCTCGACGGTCCACTCAGCCCCTATAATCTTCTGGACCACTTTGCCATTCCGATCAATCACGTATGTTTCCGGATATCGATACGTACCGAATAGCCCGGACAACTCACCCTTCTCATCCCGCGCCATCGCGTAGGTCACCCGAAACCGCTTCAAGAAGTCCTTGTACTTCTTCTCGTTCTTATCCAGACTGACGCCAAGCACAACTACCCCTGAATCCTTCAATTGATTGTGCAATGCCTCCAGTGCTGGCGTCTCCCTTACGCAAGGTGGACACCAAGTGGCCCAGAAGTTCAAAACCAGCAGTTTGCCGCCAAAGTTCGACCGGGAAACATTCAGTCCCGATTCTGTTGTGATCGAAAAGTTCGGCGCCGTGTCGCCCACATTGACAACGCGGTCGCGCAACGCGTCCCACAACACGACAGCGAATACAGCTACTGAAGCGGCAAGCAGATAGTGCAGAATACGGTCGGTTTTCATTGAGACCCATCTTCATTCTAAAAGACTGTCGATCTGTACAATCTAATAAGAATCCGTCGTAGAGGGGAAAGCATCTACCACAGAGGCGTAGCAAAGTCGTGTTTATCACCAGGAAAGCTGAGTTTTCGGCATCGCATTCATGCTACCGGGCCGATTGGACCGCGGAGCGAAACCGCGAGGTCTATGGAGAGGCATCAAACCCTTATGGCCATGGCCACAACTACGTATTCGAGGTCACACTGGAAGGCGACCCGGACCCCGTAACCGGTATGGTCATCGATCTCAAAACTGTAAAAGACATCTTGAACGAGGCAGTTGTCGAACCCTTCGACCATCGCTTCTTGAACCGCGAAGTCCCTCCCTTCGACAAGGTAATTCCCACCGTCGAGAATATAGCGGTCGAAATTTGGCAACGCTTGGAGCCTCGCTTTGCCGGTTCTCAGGCTCGCCTGTCTAATGTCCGTATTTACGAAACAGATGACCTGTTTGTGGACTACCGGGGAGACCGGTCGTGATCACCGTCACCAGGCAGTATAGATTTTCAGCGTCACACCGGCTACACTCGGTCGAACTGTCCGATGCCGAAAACCAGCGCGTGTTTGGAAAGTGCAACAATCCGTTCGGCCACGGTCATGACTACGTGCTACAGGTTCAACTTGCCGGGCGCCTCGACGCCGACACTGGATTGGTCATCAACCTCGATTCGCTTGACCGTTTTGTGCGTGAGCAGGTCCTTTCCCACATCGCGAATCAGGACCTCAACCGTCTCGGTCCATTCAAGACATTGGTGCCGACAACTGAGAATCTGGCTCTTGTAGTTGACGACTTGCTGCGCCGTGCGTGGAGCGCCGCTTTTTCTCCTTCCGGACCCTGTCTCGAAGGTGTGCGCATCCTTGAAACGAAAAGAAACGCGTTTGAAACAAGTGGGGTGAGGAGATGAAAGCAAAGGCAGTTGTCCAGGTGATGTCGCCCAAGCTTGAAGAGGGATCAATTGCATCCCACATGGAGAGCGTTCTGCTAAAACTCGGTGAAGATCCGGGGCGCGAAGGATTGCTCCGTACGCCCGAGCGTTCCGAAAAAGCGCTCAGGTTCTTGACCAGTGGCTACGAAGTCAATCTGCAGGATATCGTGAACGGCGCGTTGTTCCACGTGAAGCATGACGAAATGGTGATCGTCAAAGATATCGAGTTCTACAGCCTCTGCGAACACCACATGCTGCCCTTCTTTGGTAAGGTGCACGTGGCCTATCTACCCAATGATCGCGTGGTCGGCCTCAGTAAGATCCCTCGCATCGTCGATGCCTTCGCGCGTCGTCTCCAGGTCCAGGAACGGCTCACGCAACAAGTCGCTGAAGCCATCAAAGAAATCACCAAACCTCGCGGCGTCGGTGTCATCATCGAAGCGCGCCACTTCTGCATGATGATGCGCGGCGTCGAAAAACAGGAATCGTCTACCGTCACCAGCGCCATGCTCGGATCGTTCCGCAGCCAGCGCTCAACCCGCGAAGAGTTCCTCTCGTTGGTCCGGCACAACTCCTTGTCCCGCTAGACTCTCGCGATACTCACGCCGGAGCCGCGGACGCGCTCAGCGAAGCCCTCTCCTTAGTGCCAAACCGGTCGCCCCTGTGTACAGAATTGTCGAAGAATCACCACTCAAGCCCACGGGTACCACCGCAATCTGAACAATCAGGTTCAATACAGCATCGACGCATGAGATCACCTTTGCCTCCGGCGAACCGTCCGGGGGAGCCGTTTTCCCCCAGTACGCAAAGCCCAGGGCGAGATCCGCTAGCAATTTCATGAACGAACCAATTCCGACCCAGCCGACTACTTCGCTCCATGTGCCTGCCGTGTCCTGCACGCTGTTATTAGCTTCACCCTACCGGTGTTCGCGCCCGCTTGCCATGGCAGCGCGGGCCATGGGATCGTAATGGACGTACCCGCTCCCCCGAAGCGGAACCCTCGACGATCTTGTAAATAATCGTAACCGGTACAGCTGCAATCAGCGTTATCAGGTTCAGCAGCGTCAGCGGTTCGCCTCCCGAAACTTTCCCGAACAGCCAGCTCAAGAATGGAATGTCGGTCGGTGTTTGCAACGCCGAACTGAATCCGTTCATGGCATCGGCGGTGCACTGCAGCATTACGGATCAACACATTACGGATCAACCGATTGCGGCGGCGGTTGCAGCCCGGTACATTCCGGTGGAGCACCCGGTGCCGTCGTCCGTGCGGATTCGTTGCAACGGTCCAGCCTACTCTGCCGGACCCAGGCCCCGCCGCGCCCTCATCTCTCGCGAAATCGCGTATAACTCACCCGGCGACAGCACCCGCCCCCCCAACGCCATCAACTTGTCATCTTCCACCGCAATGTGCCGCTGATAGATCTCCCGCAAGGATTTCGCCGCTTCGCAATACTCGGCCAGGCTCTCCGGCAAACCCGCTATTGCCTGCTGCAACCGCGCGTATGCAGCATCGGCAACTTTGTGCTCGGCTTCCAGCGCGCCTACAAATTCGGCCTCGCCAGCCTCAAGGTGCGGTGCAAGACGCGGAAACAGGCTCTGCTCTTCATCTTCCGTATGCTGCACTCCGGATCTCTCCATGAACGCGCACGCCGATTGAATCGCTTCCCTTGCGGCCGTCGGGTTCATCTCAAACACCTCCCCCGCCTTCACCAATAGTTCCAGCCGCTGCTCGATTCGCCGGTGGCACGCGGTCAGGTGTTCCAAGGGATGTGACAAGGTGTCCCGCTTCGGAGCAAACAGATCTTCTGTGCGAATCATATTTCCAGCCTACCCCTTCCAAACCCACTCGCCACAACCCGGACCACGCTAAGATGTGAAGAAACATGCAAGATTTCCGTCAATTCCAGGTCGGACCCGACCCTTACGGCCGCACGTGGCGAGTCAACTTTGTTTGGCAGCAAAACGGCATTTCCATCCGGCATGCCGACACCGTTGATGTGAAGTTCGTCGTGGATGACGGTGACCAGCAGGAAGAAAAGATCATCGCTCTTCCCCACCCCATACTCCTCGACATCACCAACCGTCTCGGTCGCCCCCTTAATGACGCATGGTGTTCTAAGATCGCCGCCACCCACCTGAACAAGATGATCCTCACTGCCGAGGACATCGAAAAACCACTCGTCACCCTCTCGGCAGCCGACATCGAATTGGCTAACCAGCAACTCGATAAGGAGCGCACTGCCGCCTGATCGCCCCCTCGCCAAGCCATTGCTTGCTTCAGCGCTCTACTGTGCTAACAATGGAGCGTATGGTTCGTGTTGAAGCGGTTCTTGATAGCTGGAAGACGGTCCGCCAGGATACGGCCCAAGCGGTCCTCGACATGCCGGACCTCGACTTTCAGCCCACTCCCGATCTCATGAAGTTCCGGGATCTCGCCGTTCATACCCTTAACGCCGGTCACGCGCTCGCCGGCTTGTTACTCGACGGTGTTGACAACATGGCTACTCCTGGTTTTCGCGAACGGATGAGCGCTTACTTCCTCAGCGTAGCGCCCGATGCTGACCAGCAAACCATCGCGGCCGCCCTTACCAGCGCTATCGCCGACGACGACATCCGTCTTCGCTCCCAAAACGCCCAGTTCTGGTCTCAGATCATCACCCGTTTTGACGGCCAGCAGGTGACCCGGCTTGAGATGCTCCAGTTCATCAAGGAGCACGAACTCACCCACCGTTCTCAGATGTTTATGTACCTGAGACTAAAGGGGATTGTGCCGCCCACTACCCGTCGGAAGCTGGCGAAAAAATAAAGTTCCGTCAACAGTCTTGCAATTGGCTTCGAGTCTTGTATAAAGAAGGTTGCCCCCCATTGCGCGGCAGCCGGAAAAAACGAAATTAAGCGAGGCAACTCAATATGGTCAACTGTCCAATGTGCGATTCCGCCATCGACGTCGAAGAAGATGAACTCGACGAAGGTGATGTGCTCAGCTGCGATGAGTGCGGTGCTAGTTTAAGCGTCGTCAGCCTTAATCCCCTGGAATTGGAAGCGGAAGACGAGGAAGACTTCGAAGACGAAGAGGAAGATGATTTCGATGATGATGACGAGGAGGATGAAGAGGAAGAGGAAGACGAAGAGAATTGGTAGACGGTCGGTTCTGTTCCTCCTCGCCGGGTTAGCTTTGCCCACCCTTGCGATGAACAAAAACAAGAAGGAACGTGAACCGCAGGCCGTTGTTGCAGGAACTGTCTTTCGCAACACCGGCCACGCTCTCCGTGGTGCCGAGGTATCGGTCACTTCCTCTGAGCGTGGCAAGAAAGGTGAGTGGAAAGGCTTCTCCGACTCACGCGGTGAATTTGCCGTGCGTATCCCCGCCGGTGGCGCTAGCTATACTGTAATCATCAAGGCGGAAGGGTTTCGAACTCAACAGAAGTCGGTGACCGTCTCCGCCGATGAACGCATCGATTTGTCCTTCCTCATGGAGCCGAAATGACCAAACGCCGATTCTTGGCTTGTGGTGCCTGCTTGGTTTGGGCCCTGTCTGCTGAAGCTCTCGAACAGCAGAATCCTAACAAAGACGTTCAGGAACGAAAGGAACCCTTGTTCCGGCGCGAAGGCGGCAGCAAGAATAAGAAAGATCGTGAGGAAGAAGCCAATACTCGTGCCGTCGGGGGTGTCGTCCGCTCTCAATCGGAAGATCCTGTCGATGGTGCGGTCGTCCAACTGAAAGACACGAAAACCCTCCGTGTGCGCTCCTACATCACCAAGGCCGACGGTCAGTATCGCTTCTATGGTCTTAGCCCGAACGTAGACTATGAAGTTCGCGCCGCCCACCGGGAAATGGCCAGCGACACCAAGACGCTCAGTGTCTTCGATTCGCGCAAACAGGCTGTGATCAACCTCAAGCTCGATAAAAGGCGCGAAGACAAAAACTAGACTGGTTCCGAGTAACAAAACCCGGCCGTCTGGACCTTGCAGCGGCCGGGTTCGTTATTGCAGTGCGCTCCCTTACGACGCTTTGCCCAGATAGCTGTGGCTGCGGCTGTACACGAAGTAGATCACCAGCCCGACGCCCATCCAGATAAAGAACGCGTACCACGTAATGTGATCCAGTCCGTACATCAGTGCGAAATTCGCAATCACGCCTAGAATCGGCACCAGGGGTACCAACGGAGTCTTGAACGGACGCTGCAGGTTCGGCTCTTTTTTGCGCATAATTATGATCCCGATACAAACCAGCACAAACGCGAACAGCGTTCCGATGCTCGTCAAACTCCCCAACCGTGAAATCGGCGTGAACGCAGCCAATCCCGACACGAAGAACATCAGCAAAAGGTTAGAGCGGTACGGCGTGAAGTAACGCGGATGCAGATCGGAGAACAGTTTTGGCAGCAATCCGTCGCGCGACATCGAGTAAAACACACGCGACTGCCCAAGTAACATCACCAGCATTACCGACGTTAAACCGGCCAGCGATCCAAGCTTCATCAATTTCCCGATCCACTTAATTTCCTGCATCCGGTCCACGGCCACCACCAGCGGAGCCGCTACGTTCAGGTCTTTGTAGTTCACCACGCCCGTCAGCACAAGGGCGTAAAGGATGTAAAGAACCGTGCAGATCGCCAGCGACCCGACGATCCCGATCGGCATATCCCGTTTCGGATTCTTCGCTTCCTGCGCTGCCGTTGACACAGCGTCAAACCCGACGTAAGCGAAGAAGATCTGCCCGGCAGCCGCCAGCACGCCAGTCCACCCGAACTTACCGAATTCGCCAGTCGTGTTCTCCGGAACAAACGGCGTGTAGTTGCTCTGATTGATGTAGCTGTAGCCGAGCACGATGAACAGCACAACCACCGTTACCTTCACAAACACGATGATCGAATTGAACTTTGCCGATTCCTGAATGCCCACAATCAGAATCGCCGAGATCAGACATAGAATCACCACCGCTACCAGGTTCAGCGAACCCGGAGTCGGATCGAACGGAGACGCAACAAGCGATCGCGGCAGCTCAATTCCAACGTCGCGCAAGATATTGTCCAGCGTTGCCGCCCAACCCACTGAAACGGTCGCCGCGCCCACCGCATATTCAAGTACCAGCGCCCAGCCGATAATCCACGCCAGTATTTCGCCCAGCGTTGCATATGCGTACGTGTACGCGCTGCCCGCAATCGGGATCATCGTTGAAAATTCTGAGTAGCACAGGCCCGCAAAAGCGCAGCCGATCGCCGCCAGTATGAATGAGTAAACAACTGCGGGGCCGGCATGTTGCGACGCCGCAATGCCAGTCAGGGTGAAGATTCCCGCGCCGATTATGGCGCCGATCCCTAACAACACCAATTGCAGTCCGGTAAGAGTGCGTTTTAGACCATGGCCCTTGTCTTCCGACTCGGCCATGATTCGTTCAACGGATTTTGTGGCAAACAGGCTCATTTGGCTCCTCGCCAGAGGAAATATACCGGCAGGCCCGTCAATACGATGATTAGGCCCGGCCAGGTGTAGTTTGGCTTATACAACAACAGCAAAATCTCAATCAGTCCGGCCAAGCCGACGTAGACGGCCGGTAGTATCGGGTATCCCAGGGCCCGATACGGACGATTCATCTCCGGTCGTTTCGCGCGCAGCACGAACACACCCGCAATCGTCAGCACGTAGAACAGTAAGACTGCGAATATAACATAGTCCAGCAAATCGCTGTAGCTTCCCGTCAGCGTCAGCACGCATGCCCAGATACACTGCGCCGCCAGCGCCACTACCGGTGTATGCCGCTTTGGGTCGACCTTCGCCGCGGGTCTGAAAAACAAACCATCCAACGCCATCGCGTAATAAACACGAGCCCCTGCTAACACCATCCCGTTCGCGCATCCGAATGTCGACACCATAATCGCCAGTGCCATCACCTGTACCGCCACCGGCCCCAGGATTCCTTGCGCCACCGCCGTCGCCACTCGATCTTCCGGCGCCGTCTGCACACCACTGAGCGGCAGCACAAGCAAATAAACAATATTGCAGAGCAGGTACAACACCGAAACCACCCCTACCCCCATCACGAGCGATAGAGGCAAGTTCCGGGATGGGTTCTTGATCTCCCCAGCCGTGAACGTCACGTTGTTCCACGCATCCGACGAGAACAGCGCACCCACCATTGCTACACCAACCAGCCGGACTGAACTCCAATCCATAGCGGCGTTTCCCCAGAAGTTGGTAAAATTCTGTTGAATCGCTCCCGAATTCCGTCCAAACAAAAATCCTGCACCAATCAATCCGATGACCGCGCTCGTCTTAGCAATCGTGAACACGTTCTGTACGATCGCCCCTGCTCGAACGCCCCGCGTGTTGATCCATGTCAGCAGTACCAGAATCGCAATCCCGGTCAACTGCTGAGTACTCACCACAATCGGACCGATCTTAAACACGACATTGCTCGCCGTAATCGCCGGAAAGAACACTCCGGCAAATTTCGCAAAGGCCACCGCCACGGCCGCGATCGTACCCGTTTGAATCACCAGAAAAAGCGTCCACCCGTACAGAAACCCGAACAGCGGCCCGAATGCCTCGCGCAAATAGACGTACTGTCCGCCGGCCTGCGGCATCGCCGCCGCTAACTCACCATAACTGAGCGCCGCGATCATCGTTAGGACCGCGGTCACCAACCACGTCATCATCAGCAGCCCCGGCGATTGCACCTGCCGCGCTATATCCGCCGCGACAATAAACACGCCCGACCCGATCATCGACCCCATCACCAGCGTCGTCGCGTCTAGCAAACCCAGCGACTTCACCAACCCGGGACTTACGGCTTCACCAGTTCGACCCATTCCGCGGTACGCCTCCGTATTTCGTCTCTAGTCGGATTTTCGGGTATCAGGTCGCGGATCAGGGCGATTGAATCCGCGCCGGCGTCCAGCACCTCGTGCGCGTGCAGCCGGTCAATCCCCCCAATCGCCACCACCGGACGATCCGTGAGTGCCCGCCATTGCTTCAGTTGCGCAAGCCCGACCGTCGGATCAGGATTCGCCTTGCTGCTCGTGCCAAAAATCGGCCCCACCGCAACGTAATCCACCGGCGCACTCGCCGCCGCCCGTAGTTGTGCTTCATTGTGCGTGGATAAACCGATCAAAGCCGGCTGTCCCGCGATCTCCCGCGCCACCGCGGCCGGCAAATCGTCCTGTCCAACATGCACGCCCGCATGTAGCATGTGCGCTATGTCTGCTCTATCATTCACCACGAAGTGCGCGCCCGCCCGCCAGCACTCCTCCGCCATCTTCTCCGCATCCGCAAACATCTGCCGCGTAATATGCCCTTTCGCCCGCCATTGCAGGATGCTCACCCCTGCCTCCAGCATCGCCAGTGCCGCCGTCAACACTGGAAACCCCAACCGGTCAAACAGCCCCTGGTCCACGATCGGATAAAGTCTCGGCAACATCATTCGTTAGTAACTCGCCTCCGGCTCCATCGGAAACAGCGGCTTTCGCCGGTGCCGGTAAGGTAAATGAATGGGGTTGTCCGTAGTTGCTCCCGGCGTGTCCACCAGGATAAACTCCGCTGCCACCGGCTCATATGCCGCCCGTGGCGCAATTACACCTTTCACCACAAGAGCCCTCTTTCTCTCCGGATGGATGCCAAGGCTCATCAACTGCTCCAGGCTGAACGGCGCCATTCTCCGGCTAGTCAAAACAACCGTATGCTGCTCAGCCGTTTCAATCACCGCCGTAATCCCCTGGTCGTTCTTCGACCATCCTCCATGCCGCACCTGCGTTTCTTCGAACATCCCGTCATGCAATGTCCTCACGCGCCCCGTAACCGTCACCGGCGGATCCCCCACCGTAACCGTGACCGCATTGCGAACACCCGCCCAAACGCACACATCCACCCCAGCCGGATCGCACAACACGATCAATCCGTTCCGCACGTCCTGCCGAAGCAACTCCTGATATAACACCGTCGAGTTAGCGGCCGATCCTCCGCCGACGTTATCTCCAACGTCCAGCAAAACCACCGGCGTCCGCTCGGCTCTCCTGGCCTGTGCAACAGAACTCTCTACGGAAGGCAAGTTACCTGCAAACCGATCTCGTAACTCCCAAGAGAACGCAGCAAGTGTGCGCGCAGCCTTTCTTGCTAACTCGTCATCGCCGTCAGCCACCGCCACAAAGTGGGCGCCCATCTCATTTACATCCGAATGTGGAAAACCCATGGCGATCGATGCAGATACAATGCCAGGCCAACTCGTTACCTCGCGCAATTTCTCGAAGATGATTGACGCGGGTTCCGCTGCCGTGTGTTGCCGCGAATTCTGCATCAACATCGGTGGCGATTCCAACGCCTGTACGGGCCGAACTTCGCCCCGTAAAATCCTCCCCATCAACCGCGCCGCGTCCAATCCGCGCTCCCGTTGATCCAGGTGCGGATTCGTTTGATAACCGATTAGCGCAGTCGACCGCTCCGCCATCTCTCGCGAAATATTCGCGTGCAAATCAAACGTCACCACAACGGGCAGCTCAGGCCCAACCACCTCCCGGATCCGCCGAAGCATCTCCCCGTCCGCATCCGGATAAGACACCGCCACAGTCGCCCCGTGCAAAGCTAGCAACAACCCGCCGAGCGGCATCGCTCTTTGTAACTCGTCCGCCAACTCCATCGCGATCCGCTCATAAGTCGCAGCCTCAATGGGACCGCTCGGAACCGCGAATGTCGCGTAAATGGGTACTATTTCAAACCCTTCTTCTTCTGCTCCGGCTAACATGCCTCCTAACTCGTGCAAAGCTGTCCGCCACCGTGAAACCAACTCATCTCCACGCGTCAGACTAGTCTGAGAGAATGCTTCATAACTCGTCTGCTGTCGCAAGAAGGAATTTGACTCGTGCAGAAATCCCGCAATTCCGACTCTTGCCATCTGCTATTTCCCCTTCCTGGGCCCGTACCACGGCATGAGCGCGCCGAATTCTTGGGCTCCCACGTCCGGAGCCCTCCCACTTGGGCCATTCTTCTTCCCACCGAATACCGCCATTCGCGCGTGCCGGAACGTCAGCCCTTCAAAGTACAGTCTTGACGTCTGCTCCACGCGCAGCAGATCAACATTCTCGAGCGTCGGCGGATCCGCAATGAGCCGCCCCGGCTGCACCGCATCGCCCGCCAGAAGAGGCATTCCCACCAGCGCGGTCAACAACGTCGATTTCGGCACGATTCTACAATGGTAGACCGATGCCTACTGCGAACTCCGATATCGGTCTCATCGGCTTGGCCGTCATGGGCCAGAACCTCGCCCTCAATATCGCCGACCATGGTTTCCGGATCTCCGTCTACAACCGGACTACTCAAACCATGGACAAGTTCGTAGCCGACAACCCCAACACTCCTGGCGGATTGGTCGGCTGCAAGACCCTCCCCGATTTCATTGCCTCCCTCAAGAAGCCCCGCAAGATTATTATCCTCGTCAAAGCCGGCGGCCCTACTGACGCGGTCATCGCTAGCCTTATCCCCCTCCTCGAACCCGGCGACATCATCATCGACGGTGGTAATGCCATGTGGCTCGACACCATCCGTCGCGAAAAGGACCTTGCCGCAAAAGGCCTCCGCTTCATCGGCTCTGGCGTGTCCGGCGGCGAAGAAGGCGCCCGCTTCGGCCCCTCCCTCATGCCCGGCGGCGACCTTGACGCCTACAACGAAATCGAGGCCATTTGGAACGCCGTCGCCGCCAAAGTCGACGCTCAAACCGGCAAACCTCTTTCTGGAGCCGCGCCCGGTAAACCCGTTGAAGGCGGCGTCCCCTGCGCAACCTATATCGGACCGAACGGCGCTGGCCACTACGTCAAAATGGTCCACAACGGCATCGAATACGGCGATATGCAGATGATCTGCGAAGCCTATGCCCTGCTCCGCAACGTCCTCGGCTTCCCCCCCGAACAGTGCGGCGACACCTTCGCCGAATGGAATCGCGGCGAACTCGACTCCTTCCTGATCGAAATCACCGCCGACATCCTCCGCCAGAAAGACCCAATCACTGGCGGACCTTTCGTTGAAATCGTCCTCGATACCGCCGGCCAGAAAGGAACCGGCAAGTGGACCTCCGTCAACGCCCTCGATATGGGTGTCCCGGCCCCGACAGTCGCTGAAGCCGTATTCGCCCGCTACGTTAGCGCGATCAAAGAGGAACGTGTCGCCGCCTCCGCCGTCCTCCAGGGGCCGGCCGCCAGCTTCGAAGGCGACCCCGCCGAATTTGTCACCGCCATCCGCGACGCCCTCTACTGCTCCAAGATCTGCTCCTACGCCCAAGGCTTCCAGCTCATGCGCACAGCCCAGGTCGAGTACAAGTGGAAACTCCACTTCGGCGAGATCGCTAAAATCTGGCGTGGTGGCTGCATCATCCGCGCTCGCTTCCTTCAGAAAATTACGGAAGCCTACCAGCGCAACGAAGAACTCGCCAACCTCCTCCTCGACCCCTTCTTCAAGAGCGAAATCGACCGCTCTCAATCGAACTGGCGTAAAGTCGTCGCCACCGCCGCCCTTCACGGCGTCGCCGCTCCCACCTTCTATTCCGCCCTTGCCTATTACGACTCTTACCGGGCTAGCCGTCTGCCTGCCAACCTGCTCCAGGCCCAGCGCGACTTCTTCGGCGCACACACCTATGAACGCACAGATCAGCCCCGCGGCAAGTTCTATCACCTCGATTGGCCTGAACCCGGCCGCCCCCAGATCGCCTCTTAGTGCCCCAGACTGTGGCCTGATTGGCCATACCCTGAGTTAGAAATACTCGCCCGGCCCTCCCGTCGAACGGGCCGGGATTCTTACTTCGCGCGCAAAATCTGTCCAATAGTGCTAAAACATTTTTGGAATGCCGCGTGCTCGTGTATTATCGGATTCCAGGAGGAAATGATCATGATTCCCCGGTCAGCTCTGCTGCTTGCTGCTGCTCTGTTCTCTACAGGCGTTCTGTCCGCCCAGTCGATCTCCGCCAGCCCTGCGGCGCTCGATTTCTACTACCAGATAGGTACGGGCATCAACCCCGCCCAGCAGAATATCCAGATCAACGGCCCTTCTGCCCTCGCGGTCGCCATCAGCTCATCGGTCACCGGAGCAAACACAAACTGGTTGTTTCCCCTCGGAAGCAATCCTGCCTCCGTGCCCTTTAGTCTGGGGGTCATTGTAGCGCCCGCAAGTCTTCCCGCAGGCACGTACACCGGAAATATCAGGATCTCGCCGCTCAATAGCTCGATCGCTCCTCTCGATATCCCTATTCGCTTCACTATTAGCGCGTTGCCGCTAATGATTCCTGTTCCCTCCTCGTTAACCTTCACACAAATTGTTGGCGCCGCCGCGCCGCCCTCCCAAACCGTGAACCTCACCGCCACTTCTACTGTCAGCTTCTCTGCTGCGGCGGAAACCTCCAGCGGCGGCTCGTGGCTTTCCATCTCACCTGCCTCCGGTACGACACCACAAGGAATTGTCGTATCCGTAAACCAGACTGGCCTGCCCATTGGCACTTATAACGGTTTGATCCGAGTCGTCTCGGCCACGGCGGCCAACAGCCCGCTCACCATCCCAATCACCTATCGCGTCACGGAAGAAATCAAGCTCACCGCCTCGCCCGCATCTCTATCCTTCGACTTCCAACTCGGAGGCGCCCCGCCGTCAGATCAGGCGATTTCCGTTCAGACCACCGCGGTGGCCACCACTTTTACCGCCACCGCCGCAACTCAGTCGGGCGGCAATTGGCTCAACATTAGCACCACTTCCGGCAACACTCCTTCTAACGTCGGCGTGAGCATCAACCCCGCGGGTCTTGCCGCCGGCACCTACCAGGGGACTATCACGTTCAGCGCCGGCGGGGCCAGCAATAATCCTCAGGTCGTCGACGTTTCGTTACGTGTTTCAGCCGATCCGATTCTTCGTGTAAGCCCTGGCTCTCTCACCTACACTTACCAGATCAACGGACCTGCCATACCTGCTCAGGCCGTTATCGTCTCCAGTTCCAACACCCCCATCACGTTCACCGCCACGGCGAGCGGAGTCGGTGGCGGCGGTGCCACCGCCGCGTGGCTGACTGTTACTCAATCCAGCACGACCACTCCTTCGGCGCTGGTCGTGAATGTCAATCCTACCGGTCTAACTGCTGGCACCTACACTGGAGCTGTCGTATTAACTGGGCAGGGCGCAGCTAACTCGCTCACCATCCCTGTCTCTCTTGAGGTAAGCAGTTCATCTCTGCTCCGTCTCAGCACCAATCAGCTCACTTTCTATCATCAAGTTGGCCAGGCCGCTCCTCTTCCCAAGAAGTTCGCCGTTAGCGCAACTGGCAACCCATTTACCGTTTTCGCGTCGGCAACCGTAAATTCAGGAGCCGATTGGCTAAGCGTCACTCCTGCTACCGGGGCCGCACCTTCGGAACTAACCGTATCCGTCAATCCGGCAAACCTGCCCGCCGGCCTCTACAGCGGCGCGATTTCCGTCCGGTCTGCGGAGGCCAACTCAACGGCCATCAACTTGCCCGTCCGGCTCCTTGTCGATATCAACCCGCAGATCGTTCTGCCCTCCTCTTCGCTGGAATTTACCCAAGCTGTCGGCGGCAGTCTGCCTGCAAATCAATCCTTCACTGTCGGCACCAGTTCCACGCCGCTTAACTTCAGCGTCACTGCCGCTCCAGCCGCCAGTTGGCTCATCGTTGCGCCCGACAATGGCGTAACCGGTTCGCCGTCGGCCACAGTCAACGTCGGCGTCAGTACCGGCGGAATCGCGCAAGGAACCTACACCGGTATCCTTACCGTGACTTCTCCTGGGGCTGCTAACTCTCCCCAGTACATACCTGTAGTGCTTCGGATAATCCAGCAGACCGAGTTGGTCGTACCCACCGATCGCTTGACCTTCAACCAGACCCTGGGTGGTGCCGCCCCCGCCGCCCGGCAACTCACCATACGCACGAACCCCGCCATTCCGTTGCGCTTCGACGCCACTGCAAACACCTTCTCTGGCGGTTCCTGGCTGACCGTCGAACCATCCGTCGGACTTACAGAAGCTACGATCACGATACGCGCGAACACGCAGGGTCTCGCTGCCGGCAACTACGATGGAGAGGTAATCGTCTCATCCAGCGGTGCAATCAATACGCCGCGGCGTATTCCCGTTACCCTCAGTATTACCCGTCCGCTCCCCAATATTGCAGCCAATCGAACCTCCATTCCCTTCACTTACTCAACTAATTCGCCCGCGCCACAAGGCCAGCAGGTTCAAATTACCTCCGATGGCGACGCCGTCCCACTAACCATCACCACAGCTACGACGAGCGGTGGTACCTGGCTCTTTGTTTCCTCATCCAGCACGGCCACGCCGGCAACACTGAACTTAACTGTCAACCCCTCCGGCCTCACCGCGGGCGCCTATAACGGAACGGTTACAGTCGCCTCGCCCGGAGCCGCCAATTCGCCGTTAACGCTCAACGTGACCCTAACGGTCTCATCGGTAACTCTGCCGGTTATTTCTGGTGTTGCGAATTCCGCGAATCTCCAGTTCACATCTCTTTCGCCCGGACTTCTGGTTGTACTGTACGGTACCGGCATCGGTCCAACGCAACTCTCCGGGCCGACAGTAACCCCCCAGGGTTTCTTCGACACTACCGTCGCCAATACCCGTGTGCTATTCGACGATAGCGCGGCCCCAATCTACTACGTCTCAGCTACCCAGTCCGCCGTGCTTGTTCCCTATCAGGTCGCCGGTCGCGCCACCGTCCAGGTAGCGGTTGAAGTCAACGGTGTCCGCTCGGCGCCGGTTACCGTTCGCGTCGTCGATGCGGCGCCCGGCATCTACACCGCCAATTCCAGCGGCACCGGCCAGGCCGCAGCCGTCAACCTCGACGGAGGCTACAATTCAGCTCAGAAACCTGTCGCACGGGGCGGAATGATCATTCTCTACGGCACTGGCGAGGGGCTTGTCACCCCGCCTGGCGTCAACGGTCAGATCACAAACGCCTCCAATCTTAAGAGGCCGATCCAGCAAGTGCGCGTGCGCATTGGCGGCCTCGAAAGCCTCGTTGAGTATGCAGGCTCTGCGCCCTCCATCATTGCCGGGGTCATGCAACTGAACGTACGAGTCCCCGAGAACGTCAATCCGGGCCCGGCTGTACCCATAGAACTAATCGTCGGCAACGTCTCCAGCCCGCCCGGAGTCACCATCGCCGTCCGATAGTAGACTTGCTCCCCTGTTGCAGCGCAAGTAATCCCTTAGCGCAGCTTTACCGTGTCAGCCGTCGGGAAATCTGCCGGAACCTTTGAAGTCACTTTCCCCGTTGCCGCCCACTCTGTCCCGCGCTGCAACGTAACAATGAAGCCAACGCACCGCATCGCCTCTACGTCGTGTCCCAATGTCGTGTGAAACACCCGGCCCTTACCGTATCTCACCGTGAATAACATCGGCTCGTGCTCCCCCGTTCCCTTTGTCGACGGCTCCGAAAATGCCGTGGCAAGCAGATCGATATGCTGCGCTGGCCCCCGCAGGCTGTCATATAACTCGTCGATGTTATGCATCCACTTTTCAGGCAGTCCCGCCGTGATCGGATGCTTCGGATTCCGCACCACGATTTGGAACGGATGCCGCATCCCATGATGTCCGCCAGGGCCAGGCTTCTGCTCCACCACCAACTTCCCGTTCCGAAATCGCGCATACGGTCCTGACTGTTCGTTCCGGTTGCCCCACCCGCCGACTGCGATCATTTCGTTAAACTCCTTCCATTCCGGAAACGCATTGTCGGCCGCGTGATACGAAACAAACCCGCCGCCCGTCCTGACAAATTTCTCGAACGCCGCGTTCGTCGACGCTGACCACGCATCCCCGTTGTAGTTCGAAACCACAACCTTGTACTTCGCAAATTCCGGTTTGAACTGCGACATGTCGCCACTCTTAGGAGGCGTTGTCGCCACCTCTACCCGAAACCGCCCCGTCTCCTCCAGTAACCGCTTTAATACCGGAGTCGTCTCCGCCCATTTGTGATTGTTCTGCCCGTCTACGATCAACACCGCGCTCTTATCCGCAGCCCACACCGGCGCCACCGCCAACACTGCCATTCCAACCACCATTCGGTTCATGCTTCGATTCTGGCAGATTCGGGTGCGCTAATGCGTCATCGCGTACAGCATGTAATGCAGCTACCATGCGAATGCAAGCCCACCGTCGTCGCTACAACTGGGCAAACTCCAGCGGCAGGCGTCCGCAACCTCATGCGCTTATTATCCGCCCAGGTCTACAATTTAGGGTTATGCCGAATCTCCATCGTCGTGATTTCTGCCGGATTCTTGGAGGCCTGCCGCTTGCCGGTGTTGCCCGTGCCAATGGGGGAACTCCCCTGTTCGACGGATCGTCCCTTAAAGGCTGGTCCGTCCAGCAAGGTCCGGAATCTGCTTATTACGTCAACGGCGGTAACATCGTCGGCAGCCAGTCCGCCGGCTTCCCCGCTTGGCTCCGCTACGACAAAGTCTTCGAGAACTTCGATCTTCAGTTCGAGTATTTTCTCAAGGGCTGGATGGACGGTGGCGTCTACTTCTCTGCCCCGGAACACAGCTTCCGCAAGGCCTGGTGCGGTTTCAAAGTCAGCCTCTTCCACCAGCAGGATACCGACATGCGCGTCAATTCACCCGGCGCCATCTTCCCTTTCCGCGCACCCAAGCTGGTCAACGTCAGGAACAAAGGCGAATGGAACCAGATGCGCATCCGTCTCGATTGGCCGTCTCTCCAAGTCTGGTCCAACGGTGCCGTCACCCACGAACTCAACCTCGACACCGTGCCCGAATTCCGTAATCGACTCCGTAGTGGATACATCGGCTTCGAAACGCTCACCTACCCCATGCGTTTCCGCAACGTGTCCATCCAGGAACTTCCTTCCAAGCAGCAGTGGGAGATTCTCTACGAGAATCCCTCCGACCTCGCCGATAAGTGGATCTTTACCGATCTCGACGCCAAGTTCCCGGCCAAATACGAAGCCCTCGGCCCCATCCTCCGTGGAGACGATCTGGGCAACCTGACCACCAAGGACAAGTACCGCGACTTCGAAATTCAGATGTACGTCCGGGGTGCCACCCATCACAATGGCGGCCTGCTGTTCCGCTCCAAGGGCCATCGCGACTGGTATGAAATTCAACTCCACGACGTCGAAGAAGCTCACTACCCCACCGGCTCGCTCTATTTCTTCAAGCGCTCCACCTACCCCCGCGTCGACCCCGAACACTGGTACTTTCTTCAGTTGATCGTCAAAGACGCCACCGCCCTGGTCCGCATCAACGGCGAAGACGTTATGTACTACGACAAACTCGAAAAACTCGACCCAGGGTTCATCGAGTTACAAGCGCACGCCCGCAGCAAGTGGATTGAATACAAACACATCCGCATTCCGCCGCATCTGAACGCTTTCCACCCTTGCATTCAACGAATCGACATGCTATTTCCATCAGTGGAGGGCAGACATGGCCCACACAGTCTGGAACGCGGCTGAATCGGTCTGGTGGAAGACAGGCAACGGTGAGTTGATCGGTTGGCTCGCGCTCGCACTTCTGCTCGGAGCGATCGCAATCCACTGATCACTTCACGATTACTCGGGCTTCGTTGCTGACCGCATCGTCAATGCGGAAGACGAGGCCCTGTGGCCCCGCGGGCAATCCGGTCGGCACTCGCACGTTTACTTGATACAGTCCGGGGAATCCGGGTGCCCCACCACTAAATAACACTTCGGCCTTCTGACCTCCGATCAGCACTTCCGGAACTCGGGCAGTCTCCGCTAGCGTGACGATCGGCGATTGCAGCAGCGCTCCCAACCCCGTCCCGAAGATGGCCAGCAGTTCCCCACCCGCTACCGGTCGGGTCGCGGTGGTTTCGGCCGTCCCCACCACCACCGCCGCCGCGATCTGCGAATCCGGCAATGTGAAGATCCCAGGGTCGTTGAATCGTACCGGCACACTCATCGGTGCAGATCGGTCAGTTGCCCCTGCATCCGTGAACTCAACCACGATCTCCGCCAAATTGCCGTCAATCGAAGCCGGAACCAGAAAGTTGATCTGCCGGTCGCTCACATAAAGCAGCGGAACAGGATTTGAGTTGAACAATACGCGAACCCCAGCAAGTTGCTGCGGCAATGGTAGCGCTGCGCTTGCCGGCGCCGAACCCCCGGCGAGGTTAGTTCCCCAGATCGTTGCCAACCCCAAGGGAGCAAGCGCAAATCGGCCGGAAGCGGAATTCACCACACCATCTGGGTCAATCGTCGGCCGCCCAGGAGAGGCCGTGAACTCTACTACCCCGGCCGCCGCATCTGCCACGGACAATCTCAGCCTCGGATTCGCACCCGTACCGGGGCGCCATTGAAAACGCACCAAACCGTCAAGATCCGAAACCACAGAAGGGTTATCTACGGAACCAGTTGTCGAACTCGCCCGCACCGCCACACCCGCATAGCGCAGATTATTCACGTCCACCACCCGCGCAACTACTGGCGACGCCACAACGCCAGAAGACGGCACTCTCTGTTTGTCACCAGACACAGCCACCAGGCGCAATCCCGCGGCTGATCCCAACACCTGCACACGTCCGTCCACGGTCGCATACCTGGAATCCGCCGGCCTTACAGCCACCTCCTCCACCCCTGCCTCCAAACCCGTAACATCAAATCGAACGCTTGACTGCCCAGCCGGAATCGACACAGTAGCGGGTACACTCGCCATTCCGTTTCGCGCTGCCAACTGGAACATCAACGGCTCCTCCGCCGGCTTAGCGATCGCTAGGGTCGCCGCGATCGTTGTTCCCCGTAGCATCCCACCAGCCGGAGCCATCGAAAACGTCACCGCACGCCTCAACGACGTATCTGCCGTTGCTCGTCCGCCGCTTGCAATCTCGAAAAACCTCTCGAACTCGCGCCGGAATGTGTCAATTTTGTCTAATTCTTCCACAAATGGCTCAACGCCCGTCGCAGTTATCAAAACGAACCCAATTCGAAACCGCCGCTGCGCCACGGTGTTGTCCGGTGTACGTCTTCCCTCAGCCGCAATAACGTCGCCAATCTCAACGTCGCGCCTGTCGCCATCGAACGTCACTCCCGATTGTGGCGTTCGCGATGGGTTCTGCCCGGAGTTCATCACCACAAACGTCGGCGGTACCTCCTCCGGCGCACGAAATCCCATCAGGTACTGATCGAGCGGTGAGTACCCCTCTACCGTGGCGACAGTTCGAAAGCGAGGTTTTGCGCTAAGGCCTTGATCGACAATTCGATTCCCCTCTACCACTGACGCCTCTGAGTTGAACGCGAACTGCCAGTGAGCACCTTGCCGGCCTGTCATCACGCGCAATTCCGGATCTACCGGACTCCGGACACTGGCGGACGCCAGCCACAAGTGCCCGATTTCGTGCGCGACAATCGTCAACGGTGTATCACGCGTCACCGACCGCAATGGCACCACGGCATAAGGGTCCCGTGGGTAATTGCTCAGCGGGCCGGTATTGATCACCGCTTGCAACCGCGCTGCCGATCCGTATTCACGCCCATCGTCCACTGGCGATACACCAATCCCGGCCTGTTGATTGCGGACCGAAATCTCATAGGCCACCGCGGAATCTGCCGAAATGCCGAGGTTGTTATAAAAAACCAGGTAATCGTAGGAGTCCTCATGAGTTTCATAGAACTTCTGCGCGGCCGTCACAATGTCCAGTTCTTCGACGTCGGTAAACCGTTCCAGCAACGCTCCCGTAAACTGGCGCTCGCTCGGCGTCGACAGTGGAATGATCGCCGCCGAACCCCGCAACTGCCCTGGCGCGATTCCCACGATCGCGCTCCGCGAACCGACAGATTGATACGAAACGTGCACCCGCCCATCCGGGAACAGCGCCACCTGAAAGGTGTTTAGCGCACCCATTCCGATCGACGAGTATTGCGGAACCCCCGCCCACGAAATCACGAGTCGCGAAGCTTGCGAGAGCACCCGTACCGTCCCCGCTCGTGTCGGATCCAAGTCTGCAAAAAACGGCGCGATCCGAGGCTCGCCGGCAACCATCCGCCCGACAGATCGGTCCGCGGTGACATCATCGGACGCTCCAAACGTCAGATTGCCGTCTGAGTTCACATACAAACGGTCGTACCGAATGCCATAAAACATGAACGCAAATGGCAGCACCACCGCTCGCGAATCGTCGTCTCCCAAGCCCGTCAAGGCCGACCCGTTCGCGGCCGCGTCTGCATCGTAAACCGTATCCACCACGTCGAACTTATAGGCAACAGCGTCCGCCGACACTGGAGTGAACCGCACACTCCGGCGATCGAGATTGAAGGTGTTTCTCCGTGCTACTACGCCGTCGGAGTCCTCCAGTATGGCGATGTCCCCCGCATCTCGTGCGGCTTGTGCCGTCGCCCGTGGACGCACGGCGCCACCCTTTAGCGCCGCTAACCGCCGCGCTTGACGATGAAGCGTCAGCGCCTCTTTGTGACCCTCCGGGTGAGTCCCGCAGATCTGTATCTCCTGACGGGCGCCCAACCGCGCCACCGCCAGAAACAAAATGACCCCGACTTTCGTACGTCTCATTTGAACGACCGCGAACGTCTG
This sequence comes from Bryobacterales bacterium, assembly GCA_020846745.1. GTDB lineage: Bacteria > Acidobacteriota > Terriglobia > Bryobacterales > Bryobacteraceae > JADLDI01. The sequence continues at coordinate 52,087 of JADLDI010000009.1, forward strand.
TGCATCGGAAACCGCTGTTCCGTCTCCCGCTTGCCACAGCGCCACTTACACTGAACCCATTTTAAAATAAGGCTTTGGAGGCCCTCTCTTCTATGCCCTTTTGTACCAATTGCGGAAATCAGGTAGCAGAAGCCGCCCGATTCTGTCCGTCCTGTGGCCGCACGATGGCCGGCGCTGCTGCTCCTGCCCCGCCGCCCGCCTATACGGCGGTTCCACTTGAGTACGAAATCCACGGCGACAACTTGCAGGTCGTGCGGCTCAAATTGAAGCCTGGCCAGGAACTCTACGCTGAAGCGGGTAAGATGCTTTACAAGCACCCGGTCGTCCAGTGGGAAACGAAAATGACCGGCGGCTCCATCGGCCAGAAACTCTGGGGAGCGCTTAAGCGGACGGTTATGGGTGAATCCCTCTTTCTGACCTACTTCCGCGCCAGTTCCCCCGGCGAGGTAGGCTTTGCCGGCGACTATCCTGGTCGAATTCAGGCCTTTGATCTCGCCGCCAATCAGTCCATCCTCGTCCAGCGCGACAGCTTCCTCTGCGCCCAGTCCACCGTCACGCTTAACATCGCTTTCGTAAAAAAGCTCGGGGCCGGGTTCTTCGGCGGAGAAGGCTTCATCCTCGAAAAACTCACCGGACCCGGTACCGCTTTTATTCACGCCGGCGGCGACCATCTCGAATTCAATCTCAAGCCTGGCGAATCGCTTCAAGTCGATACCGGCTGCGTCGTCGGTTTCGACGAATCTGTCAGCTATGACATCCAGTTCGTCGGCGGTATCAAGACTGCCATTTTTGGTGGGGAAGGACTTTTCCTGGCCACGCTCACCGGTCCAGGCCGGGTAATTGTCCAGAGCATGACGCTCGAGAAAATGCGCCGCGAACTCGCTCCCGCTCGTACCGGCGGCGACGAACGAACCCCGCTCGGCGCTCTTGGGGGCATCTTCGGTAGCGAGGATTAACCTTACATATCTGATAAGGTGATGTGACAATAAGATAGATGCGCGTTGTTTGGCCGACCTTCCTTCTGGCGGCGCAATTCTCCTTTCCCGAGAAACCCGCTAAGAAGCTCACCGCGCCTGCGGAACTGGTGAGTGTGGATAAGGTGTCCGATCGGGCCCCACACTCCGCTTTCACCACCCTCGTTCGCTTCCACGAACGTTTCTTCCTGGCATTCCGTGAAGGCGCGAGCCACGCCTCGCCCGATGGGGCCATTCGCATTCTGTCTTCCTTCGATGGCGATAAGTGGGCCGAGCAGGCCCGCCTCGATTATCCCGTAGCCGACCTGCGCGATCCCAAGCTTTCCGTTACCCCCGAAGGAAAGATCATGCTCATTGCCGGAGGCGCCATGCACCCGCCTGCGGAATACCGCTTCAAAACCTTCGCCTGGTTCTCTTACGACGGTCGCGAGTGGACCTCGGCCGAAGTGATCGGTGAGCCCAATATTTGGCTCTGGCGCATCGTCTGGCACACCGGAAAGGCACTGGGCTTCGGCTATGGCACCGGACACGAACACTTCCTGAGAACCTACCTCTCCAGCCGTGATGGTGAGTTGCAAGTCCTCAACGCCAACGCTGCTCCAGGCGACTATCCCAATGAATCCGACACCGTTTTCCTGCCTGACGACACAGCCGTCTGTCTGTTACGGCGCGACGGGACCGCTAATACGGCGCTCGTCGGTACCAGCCGTCCCCCTTATCGCTCCTGGACGTGGAAGGATCTCGGAACCCGCATCGGCGGACCCGCCCTCATTCGCGTACCGGATGGGCGCCTGGTCGCGATCGTCCGCCTGCTTGATGGGCGTGAGCGCACCTCCCTTTGCTTCCTGAACCTCGAAACCACAAAGCTCGAAGAGTTCCTTACGCTGCCCTCCGGCGGCGATACCAGTTATGCCGGAGTTGTCTGGAACAAAGACTTACTTCACATCAGTTACTACTCGTCCCACGAAGGCCGCACGGCCGTCTACTTTGCCAAGGTGAAACTAAACCGATGAGGATTGTTCTCTCCACACTGCTCTTGCTTGTTGCCGGCTGCAGCTCAAAGCCGAACGAAGTCAAGGAGGCCGCCAGTGCATCGAAACAGGACAGTACCAAGCCGAAAATCACTCAGTTCTACGCATCGCCCAATGTAGTTGCGCCCGGCGAACGCAGCCTGCTGTGCTATGGCGTCGAGAATACAACAATTGTCACGATGACCCCACAGACAGAGGACCTCACGCCGTCCCTGTCACGCTGTATCGAAATTCATCCTACTGAAACGACCGAATACACCTTGGCGGCCGGAGGGCTGGGCGCCGCCGTCACGGCTACAACTAAGGTCAAAGTGGACAATCGCATCGGTCACAAGAAGTCCACCGACGCGTCGGGCAAAGCCTCTGCCGGCCTGATCCGCTATTTTGTCGCTAACATGCCTGCCGTTTCGAAAGGTCAGCAAGTCACGATGTGCTACGGAACCGCCGGCGCCACTTCGCTGACCTTAGACCCGCCGGTTCAACCCGTAGCTCCCAAAGACAAGATCTGCTTCAGCACCACCGTAAACCAGACCACTACGTTCACCTTGACGGCCAAAGACGGCAAAGGCGCCACCGACAGCCACAAACTCACCATTCGCGCTGAGTAACCTTCCCCCTATTTCGGCAAAGGGAGGCTCACAAAAGGGCTGTGTGCCACCGAGAACCGTAGCGGCCAGTCGGCACATTGCGTGATCCCAACACGAGGAGATGCCACAACCTCTGTGTTCCATGGCTCCGGCCATTGGCGTACGGTCAGCTCACCACGCGTAACGTCCAGGCCGTTGTGCCGCCGCGAGATGCCTAACGCGATTGTTAACCGCCCCGGACCGCCGCACAACTCCCGTAGCTGACGCGCCGCCGGACGGTCCTGTCGCATTGCCTCAATTCCGGTAACCGGTTCCAGCGCCCGGATCAGGACACAGCCCGCGGTGCCGTCCGGTTCGGCGACCAGGTTCAGACACTCGTAAACCCCGTAGATCAGGTAAACATAGGCGTGCCCGGGCGGTCCGAACAGGACCTTCGTGCGCGGCGTCAACCCACGCGAGGCATGAGCGGCCAAGTCGTTCAACCCAAGATATGCTTCCACTTCCACAATGCGGCCGGCCCGCGGACCGGTTGCTGTTTCGTGATGGAGAACGTGACCCAACAGCTCGCGAGCAACGGTGATGGTGTCGCGGTTATAGAAGTCGCGGGCCAGGATGCGCATGCTTTTCAGCCTGCTCGCCGGCACCGGGTCCGCGCCGGGCATTGAAACGGCGTTGCGATTCGTTCGAGAATAGCGACTGCGCATGCGGCTCTTCGTGGGAATCGATCTTCCGGGACGAATTGAAGATAATCTCAGCCGGCTCATCAACCAATTCCGGCCCTTGGCGGCGGTCCGGTGGTCACGTGCCGCAAATCTGCACATTACCACGAAATTTATTGGTGAATGGCCGGAGCAGCGGCTTCCCGAACTGAAAGACGCGCTCGGCGGAGCGGCCGAATTGGGTTCGTTTCGCATATGGTTGCGAGGCTTGGGTTGGTTCCCCAATCCGCATACGCCGCGGATCTTCTGGGTGGGAGTCGACGCGGGCCCCGAACTCACCGCGTTAGCAGGCACACTAGAGCAGATCACTGATAAATTAGGAGTCCCCAGCGAGGACCGTCCCTTTCATCCACACCTCACCCTCGCCCGGCTCCAGGGCATCCGGCGCGAAGAGTTGATCGCGCTCCGACAAGCTGTAGCTGCGGTTGATGCGACAGATTTCGACAGTTTCGAAGCATTAGAGTTCCACCTGTACGAAAGCAAGATGGGTCCTGGCGGCTCGATTTATACCAAGCTCGCGACGTATCGGACGGAGGCAGCGTAGGTGAAGGGGCGAACAGTCGGCATTTGGGCTGCACACGCGGTCGTGGCAGCTCTGGTAAGTCTACTTGTCGGACGTGCTGGGGGCAACGTCGCACAAGCCGCAGTAGTGGCCGCTCTGGCCGCAGTCGCGGGCAACCGGCGCCTCGGGGACGCTCCTCGAACCTTAGTCTTACTTGGGGGGTGGGCGGCGATTTCGCCGCTAACGGCCGCAGGTTCCGCCGTAGTTTGGCTCGTTCCTGCGATTGTCCGCCGAACGGGTTGGGCGGGCGCTACGCTCGCGGCGGGTTCGCTACCTCTCGGCGTCTGGCTTGTAATGCACCCCGGCCCGGTGGTGGTATCGCTAGCTGGTGTGGCGGCAGCGATTGTGGTTTGGGGTCAACGCGACCGCATCAAAGAGCTAGGATTTTAGGTAGTGTCCCGTTTCGCAGGCGAGTCGCAACATTCCGGAAATCTCTGGGTTCATGGGGATATGGCGGCTTCTATCGCACTCACTCAGGGAGTGCTCGCTGCTGGTGTTTTAGAGCGCGATACGGAGTTGATGCTGCGCGTCCGAGCGGGCGATGACAGCAGTTTCGGGATCTTGCTGGAACGGCACCGCACGTCCGTGATTCATTTTCTATACCGGATGGTGCAGAATCAGGGAGTCGCCGAGGAACTCGCGCAGGAAGTGTTTTTCCGGGTATACCGGTCGCGCGAATCCTATGAGCCGACCGCAAAGTTCACAACCTGGCTCTTCCGCATCGCCACGCATCTGGCGATCAACTGGCTCCGCGATCACAAAAGTCAGAAGATGCACGAGAGCATCGACGAGGCCGTCGAGGGGGCGGCCCGTCAGGTTACCGATCGGTTGCCGAATGTAGAGCAGCGGCTCTTGTCCGAAGCGCGCTTAGCGGAAGTTCGCCAGGCGGTCGACGAATTGCCCGCCAAGCAGCGGGCGGCCGTGCTGATGCACAAGTACGAAGAACTGGAGTATACCCAGATCGCTCAGATTCTGGAATGTTCGGATTCCGCAGTCAAATCGTTATTGTTTCGCGCATATGAGTCGTTGCGGGTGAAACTGGCGCACATGAACGTACCGGCGGTACGCGAAAGGAGAAAGGCAGATGAAATGCCTTGCGCAGGATAGCCAAGACGCAGCCCTGTTGCTCGATTACTGCGAGAGGCGATTAGAGCCGGAACTCGCGGCGCAACTGGAAAGGCATCTCGCGGTATGCCCGGCTTGCGCCCGCATGGTGGAAGCGCAGAGAACAGTATGGGAAGCGCTTGATGTATGGGAACCGGGAGCGATCTCAGCCGACTTTAATGCCAGACTCTACAGCCGCATTCTCGAGATGGAGGCCGAACCAGCGTGGCGGCGCTGGCTGAAAGCTATCCCAGGCTGGCATTGGAAACCGGCGATGCCGCTGGCTGCCGCCTGCCTGGCGATTCTTGCCGTCGCGTTATGGCGTGGCCCTGCCGCATCCGATCAACCGGCGGGCGATGACGCGATCGACGTTGAGCAGGTGGAACGCACCCTGAGCGACCTCGATATGTTGCAGCAGTTGACGGCTATGCCGGCCGATACTTCGGCACCGGAGCAGCGTTATTAAATGAGGACGATGTGGCAGTGCGTACTCCTGGCGGTGGCGTTTGCGCTGGTCGCGCCCGGAAATGCACTGAGTCAACCACCCGCCGCAATGAGACCGCGCAAAGGTCCCGTTCGACCGCCGCGTGGGTTGACTATGGTCGAGAGACTCAATGGCATGTCGCCCGAAGAGCGGCAGCACACCCTCGATAAGGTGCCGCCTGAGCGGCGTGCTCAATTGGAGCGGGCTCTCGAACGATACCAAAAGTTGAGTCCGGACCAACGCAATCGTCTTTCGCAGCAGTTTCGCGGATTTCAACAGTTGCCGCCGGAGCAGCGCGAGGGCATAAGGCAGGCCTTCAGGCAGTTGAGTAATCTGGCGCCCGAGCGCCGCCGAGCCGTCCGGCGTGAAATAGGCAAACTTCGCGGCTTAACTCTGGAAGAGCGTCAGGAGCGCCTCGATTCCGACGAGACGAAGCAAAGTTTCTCCTCGGCGGAGAGAGTTATCCTGTCCAGACTCGCGGCGCTGCCGGAAGTGGATTGATCGCTCTCGACAGACAAATTCACATTGAGGCACAATCAGTAGGCTATGCGCCTTTCTGCCCTGTGCCTCCTGTCTGCCTTGTCCGCAAATGCCGAAGTGGTCGTTCTTGAGAACAGCGCCGCCCGTTTGGGCATCGATACGTTGGGCGGCGCTATCGTCGATTTCCAATTGAAGTCGATCGGCATGAATCCATTCACCTGGAAAGGCGACGGCGACACTGCCAGGGGGCTGAGCGGGCACTTCATCTGCTTCGACCGCTGGGGAGCCCCTTCAAAATCCGAAATCGCCAACGGAATGCCGTTCCACGGCGAGGCGCCGCGAATTCAATGGAAGGTGACTGGGCGCACGGATGACAGCTTAGCGATGCAGGTGCACCTGCCCATGGCGAACCTCGATATTTCGCGCAAAGTACGGCTAAACGGCGCCGTTGCTTTGGTTGAGGAAACAGTCACGAACACGGGCAAATTGGGCCGAGTGTATAACTTGGTGCAGCATCCGTCCATTGCGCCACCGTTCCTGGACGAAGCAACCATAGTCGATGCGAATGCCCGGAAAGGTTTCTCGCAATCATCGCCAATGCCAAACCCCGAGGAACCGGCGTTTGCCTGGCCGCAAGCGATTGACGGTGCAAAATCGGTGGATATTCGCCGGCTCACCGACAACCACGATCCCAATGTGGTTTCCTACGTCATCGACGAGGAATGGGGATGGACGACGGCCCTACAGCCGAAAAACGGATTGCTATTGGGCTATGTCTGGAAAACTTCCGAGTACCCCTGGTTTAATGCATGGCGGCACGTTGAAGCAGGCAAGCCGGCCGCCCGCGGACTGGAATTCGGCACCACCGGACTCCATCAGCCTTATCCGGTCCTGGCGCGAAAGGGCCGGATTTTCGGACGGCCCCTCTTCGCCTTCGCCGACGCCGGCGAGTCGCAAACACGTAGTTACGCAATGTTTCTGGCGAAGGTCCCTTCCGCGATGAAGGGCGTGACCGGCGTTGCTAAAGAGGGGAACGGCTGGGTCGTCAAGGGTTACGGCAACGAAGAGGTCACCGTCGGCCGTTAGGTTTTTCAAAAATCAGGTTTTCATTTTCGGGCTGTGTGGCAGCGAAGTGAGAATGCCGTGTTTGGGCAAAGTAGAAATGTCGTCTTGACACCCCAAGCTTTGGGGGTGCAGGAAGGACAGCTACTGATTACGGTGCGCACTCGCCTCAGGCGAAAGGGCGCGTGGAAAGAAATTTCGGAACGGCGCGTCCGGCCGCACCTCCCGGGTCCCCCACGCAACTCAGCGAGCCCGCCAGATTGTGGACCTTCTTGTACAGGGAATCCTCCGCGCGACCTTCCCCGCGACTCAAATAACTACCGGGGCCCTCGGTAGGCGTTTTTAGGAGTGCATTACCTGGCCGCCGTCTACGTTGACGGTCTGGCCGGTGATTTGGCGGGCGCGGTTGGAAGCCAGGAAGGCTACGGTGTCGGCGATGTCTTCAGGAGTTTGCCAGCGGCGGAGCGGGGCGACGGAGCGGACTTTATCGCCGGCCCATTCGTCGTAGGAACGGCGGAGTTCGGGTGGTTGCCGGTCATGCCACGCCTGCCAAACAGCCTTATTGAGCGGGGTCTGGACCATGCCGGGACTGACTATGTTGACGCGGACGTTGTGCGGGGCGAGGTCTTTGGCCATGCACTGGGCGAAGTTGATATTGGCGGCTTTGCTGGCGCTATAGGGCGGGTCGGTTTGGGAACCGATTTGGCCGGCGATAGAGGCAATAAAGACAAAGCTGCCCTGCTTACGGGCGATCATACCAGGGGCGACGGCGTGGGCGATGTTGACCATACCGACGATATTGACGTTGAGGACCTTGGGCCAGTCGGCCGGCGTGAGATTGGTGAAGGGGAAACCGAACTTGCCGGACCCCATGGCAGCGGCGTGGACGAGGATGTCGATAGGTCCGAGGGCCGACTCGGTGTGGCGGACGGCGGATTCGACGGCCTGGAGGTTGCTTACATCGACTGTCAGGCCGAGCGATGGGGCCATTAGCTGGGCGGCGGTTGTGGGGACGTTGGGAGATAGGTCCCAGAGGGCAACGCGGCATCCTTCGTGAGCCAGGGTGTTTGCGCAAGCGAGGCCGATGCCGCTTGCTCCGCCGGTGACGACGGCAACGAGTCCGTTAAGTTGGAGGTCCATGAGATGTAGTGGGGTTGACCGAGGGACTATCGTATTTTACGGATTTTGATGTTGCGGAACCAGGCGGTGTCGCCGTGGTTTTGGAGTCCGATGGGGGTCGCTTTGCGGGGCCGGTTGGCGAGCGCGTTGTAGATGAGGGAGTGGTCAGTCCAACGCTTGGCGACGCGGGCTTTGATGGAGTCGGCGGAGAGATCGCCTTCGAGGACCTTTTCTCCGTTGAGCCAGTGTTCGATATGGTTGCCTTTGACGACGATGCGGGCCTGGTTGAATTCGCCGACGGGTTTGGCGGCCTGTTTCGTGATGCCGATCATGTCGTAGAGGGCCGCCGCCTGGTAGTAGCTGCCGCGCTGCGCGTCTTTGTGGCCGGTGTCGTCGATGACCTGGTATTCGAAGCCGACGATGTATTCCTGGGTGGCGTCGGCGCGGGAGGTGGCGCGTTTGGCGATGGAGTCGATGGCGAGGTCTTCGAAGCGGCGGATGTCTTTGCGGCGTTCGTCGATGTAGAAGCGGTCCTGGATGCGGTATTTGACGCCGGAGTTGGCGCGGGGCGCGACCTTCCATTCGAAGGTGAGTTCGAAGTTATCGAACTTGGCGGTGGTGAGGAGGTCGTCGCGGCGCTTGGGGTGGGAGGTGGCCTTGAGGCAGTGATCTTCGATGGTCCAGGAATCGGAGGGCGGATTCTTCTTGCTGAGGTTCTCCCAACCGGCAAAGGACTTACCGTTGAAGAGCAGTTTCCAACCGGCCGATTTTTCTTCGGGAGTGAGGGTATTGAGGGCGAAGGCGAGTAGCACGAAGACAGATGGATTCATGGCCGTACAGTATGATAGCGTGCAGGTATTGGAGGCCGGATGACGATGAATCGAAGGTACTTTCTCGGCGCGACGGCGTTGTCGTTGAATGCGTGGCCGTATCACGCGTTTGCCAGTAATACGAAGAAGGCGGCGTCGGATCGCGTGCAACTGGGTCCACGGAAGGTGGAACTGAGCCGGCTGGCGATGGGAACAGGCACGAACGGGGTAGGCGGCAGTTCCAACCAGACGAAACAACTGGGTATTCAAGGGTTGGCGGATTTGTTCAAGGCAGCCTACGACCAGGGCGTTACGTTCTGGGATGCGGCGGACCAGTACGGGACGCATCCGCACTTGCGGGCGGGATTGAAGGCAGTGCCGCGCGAGAAGGTGACGATCCTATCGAAGACGCACGCGACGACGGCGGCAGAGATGAAGGCCGACCTGGACCGGTTCCGGCGCGAGTTGAACACCGACTATATCGATATCCTATTGCTGCACGCCATGATGGATGCGAACTGGAACGAGCGCAAGAAAGCTGCGATGGAGGTGATCACGGAGGCGCAGGATAAGGGCATCGTCCGGACGAAAGGGACGAGTTGCCATACGCTGGAGGCGCTGAAGACGGCAGCGGCGGAGCCGTGGGTGGAAGTGGACTTGGCGCGCATCAATCCGGCCCAAGTGGCCATGGATGCGGATCCGCAGACCGTGATTGGCGTGTTGCGCGAGATGAAGGCGAAGGGCAAAGGTGTAATCGGGATGAAGATCCTAGGCGCAGGGAAGCTGCGGAACAAGGTGGACGAATGCCTGCAGTTTGCGCTGTCGCTCGATTGCGTGGATTGCTTCACGATCGGGTCGGAAAGCCAGGCGGAGATGATGGATTTGGTGAAGAAGATTCCGGCGGCGAGCGTTCGCGGGTAGTTTGGGATCTACAATAGCGGTTTAGGCACACTGATTGAGGAGGCCCGGGTGATGCCCCGGGCCTTCGGTTTGTTGTGGGTAAGAAGAGAATTGACCGCGGGCTTAGGCGCTGCGGCGGTTACGGGATTGGCCGCGAATGGCAGGGACTTCTTGTCGATACCGGCTTTGTAAGGAGATCAGGATGAAGCGGCGTGAATGGCTGGTGACGGCAGCGGCGGCAGCGGCGGCAGCGGCAGTCGGGTGCAACCGGCAGAAGTCGGTGGAGATCGCGGTGATACCGAAAGGCCGGGCGCACCTGTTTTGGCAATCGGTGCAGGCGGGCGCGATGTCGGCGGCGAAGCGGTCGGGGACGCAGATCGTTTGGAACGGGCCGACGTCGGAGACGGATTATGCCGGACAGATCCAGATTGTGGACGCGATGATCAACCGCCATGTGAGCGCGATTTGCCTGGCGCCGATCGACAAGAAGGCGATGGTAGGCGTGGTGGAGCGGGCGGCGAAAGAGAAGATTCCGGTGGTGATCTTCGATTCCGGGATCGACACGGAGCAGTTCGTATCGCAAGTGGCGACCGACAATTATGCCGCGGGGCGGATGGGCGCCGAACGGATGGGGCAGATCCTGAACGGTAAGGGCAAGGTGGTAATGGTGGCGGTGCAACCCGGAGCGGCGTCGACCATGGCGCGCGAACAGGGTTTCGAAGACGCGATGAAGGAGAAGTTCCCGGACATCAAGATCGTGGACAAACGGTTCGGGATGGCAGACTTCGCCAAGTCGCTGGCGGTGGCCGAGAACATGTTGACGGCGTTTCCGGATGTGGATGGCATGTTCGCGTCGAATGAGTCGTCGACGGTGGGTGCGGCGCAGGCGCTGAAGGGCCGCAAGTCGAAGGTGAAGCTGGTGGGGTTCGACTGGAGCCCGACGCTGCTGGACGATCTGAAGGGCGGGCTGATCGATTCACTGGTGGTGCAGCATCCGTTTAAGATGGGTCACGACAGTGTAGTGGCGGCGCTGGCGGCGTTGAAGGGCGAGAAGGTTGAGAAGATCAACAATCTGGCCCCGCGACTGATTGTCGCGTCCGATTTGGACAAGCCGGATGTGAAAGAACAACTACACCCGGACTTGAAGAAGTACCTACAGTAAGCGGGTCAGCTTGCCTGGCTCAACATTGTTGATACTTTCGAAAACACGGCACTGATATTGGGTGCGATGTTGGTGGGGAACAGCGCCCCGACGGCGATGGTTAGAAAAGCGGCCATTAAGGCGTACTCGATCAGGTCTTGTCCGGATCGATCGCGAAGTAACGTTTGCAGAACACTGTTAATTTTCGACCAACGGTTCTCCATAGCTGGTCTTCTCCTCAGCAGGTTTTCTTCAGTATGCGCTGGGGATGGGGGAGAGGGGAATGCGGTGAGAGGCTGAGGGCGGGGGGAAAAAGGCCTTAGGAGAGATGGGGTGTGTGGTGGGGCGGCGATAATGGGAGAGAGGAGCGATATGGTCCATCAAGCGAGCGAGTTGTCGCCGGAGCAGAGGGCGGCGGCGGAACTGTTGTTGGGGCGTCGCCTTGACGGCGGGGAGGTACTCAGTGTCCAGGCGTTTTCGGTCCCGCAGGTTCCCGCTGAGCAGCGGCGGGAGGTGAAATCGCGGTTAGAGGAGCTATTCGCTCAGGTTGACCGTAACCTGGGTCGTGACAAGGCAGAGGAGGCTCAGGACGTCTTTTCTGAGGCCATGCGCAGTAGTCGTCCGGGCTTCCGTCTGAAGCCGTGAGGATCACGCTCGATTCCACCATACTTGTGCGGGCGTTCGATGCAAGCAGCGAGTCGGCGCGGCCGTTGCTGCAGATTGTGCTCGCCGAAAGTCATGAGCTGGTGTTGTCCAATGAGATACTCGCGGAGACATCCCGGGTACTTCGCTATCCGAGGTTGCGCAAGCGGCACGGGATGTCGGACGCGGCTATTTATGAATACACGATGTTGTTAAGTTCGGCCGCAACAATGGTTCGACTGGATCCGGTGTTAGTGGTGCCCATCCGCGATGCAAACGACATCGTGGTGATGCAGACTGCTCTCGTGGGAGGAGCAGACGTGCTGTGCACGACCGATCAGGACTTCTATGAACCACCGGCCCGAGAGTTTCTACATGCGGCCGGAATCGATGTTTGCACCGATGCAGAACTTCATCGTACTCTGCGGACGGGATTTTATCGGCCTTCCTGAAAGTAGCGGTCTTTCAGCAGAGTCCGGAGGATGAGGTAGGACATGGGGTGCATGAGTCCGGCGATCCAGAAGACAGGGGAGTAGGAGAAGTGCTGGACGAGGTAGCCGGTGCCGAGGTTGGCGACTACGCCGCCTAGGGCGCCGCCGGCGCCGGAGAAACCGGTGGCGGTGCCGACTTCGTTGCCTTTGAAGATGTCGGTGGGGATCGTTAGCAAGTTGGAGATCCAGAGGGCGTGGCCGAAGGTGACGAAGCAGGTGACGGCGATGGCCATTTCGCCGGAGGGGACCATGGGGGCGAGAATGCCGATGGGCATGACGGAGGCTCCCATAAGGAGGAGGGTTTTGCGGGCTTTGGCCATCGAGTAGCCGCGTTCCATGAGTTTGCCGGAGAGCCAGCCGCCGAGCAGGTAGCCGATATCGCCGAAGACATAGGGGATCCAGGCGTATTTGCCGACCATGGCGAGGTCGAAGCCGCGTTCTTTGCGGAGGTAGGCGGGCATCCAGAAGACGATGAAGTAGATGACGGGGTCGGTGAAGAAGCGGACCAGGATGAGGGTGTAGCAACCGCGGAGGGAGATGACATGGCGCCAACTGACGCGGCCGGCGGAGGCGGCGACGGCTTCTTCGGGTGGGCGGACGTGAGGTTTGAGTTCCTCGTATTCCGGCTTCGATACCCAGCGGTTCTTGTGGGGCGGTTGATAGAGCAGAAGCCAGCCGATTAGCCAGATAAAGCCGAGGCTGCCGGTGGCGATGAAGGCTCCGCGCCAGCCGTAGAGGTAGGTGAGCCAGGCGACGAGCGGCGGGGCGATCATCGAGCCCATGGTCGATCCGGCGTTGAAGATGCCGACCGCGAAAGCGCGGCGGGTGGCGGGGAACCATTCGGCGACGGCTTTGGCGGCGGCGGGGAAGTTGCCGGGTTCGAAGAGTCCTAGTAAGAAGCGAAAGCCGGTGAGAGACCACTTGCCGACCGCAAAGGCATGGAGTAACTGGGCGATGGACCAGCCGGAGATGAAGATGGCGAAGCCGCGGCGGGTGCCCAGACGATCGATGAAGTAGCCGGAGAGCGAATAGCCGATCGCATAGGCGAACATGAACGCGGCAACGATGAAGCCGTAGTCCTGATCGTCGAGCGTGAACTCTTTGCGTATCTCGACGGAGACGACGCCGATGGCGGAGCGGTCCGCGTAGTTGATGAGGGTGGCGGCGAACAGGAGGAAGGCGATGACCCAGGCGATTCTCGGGATTTTGATCATGGCAGGAATCCGAATGTTCCCATAGGAACGCCGAGAACACGCGGCTCATCGGGATTGGGCCGCAGCGGCGGGTCGACTTCGAAGGTGACGTGGACGGTGGCGGCCGGTGCGGGTTTGATGGGGAACTGGACGGCTTGCCAGCCGTGGTGAGTGAAGGTGGTTTCGCCGATCAGCCGGCCGTCGATCAAGACGCGGATGTGCGCCGCCTTCACCATCTCAATGTACTGCGGGCCGACGTTGACCTCGATTTGGAACTGTTTGGCACCGGCTGGGCGATAAAGGCGGGCGGAGGCCGTGGGGGCGGTCCAGCGGTAGCGGCCCTCGGCCTGGTACCAACCTTTTTCTAACTGCCAGAGGGGCATGTAGCGGCCCATCTTAAGATAGGATGCGTCCTGCTGGTGGGGTTGGCGGGAGGTAACGACCAAGCGGCGGGTGGGCGGTTCCCAACTCAGCAGGGCGACACCGCCTGTGGAGAAGACTTCGCTGAGGTTCTTGTCTTCGACGGAGATGAGCTCGACATCGAAGGTTCGGTACGTCCAGCGGAGGGCGCCCTGGATGCCCCACCAGCGGAACTCCGGCGGGTTGCCATCGATTACAAAGCGGCGGACGTCGGGATGGGTGTTTTTGAGGGCAAGTATTTGGGAGACGTAGGCTCGATTTTCCTGGGCGTAGGTTAGCGCGGCTTTGCGCTGGGACTTCAGATGGGCGTAGTTGATCGGGAGCCAGATGATCAGGAGGGCGGCGACGATGCCCCAGTGGGGTTTTGTGAATGCGAACGCCAGCGCCATCGCGACGAACGCTACCGAGACATATAGGTAGGCGGCGAAGAGGCGGTTGGGGAGGACCAACATCGGCAGCAGGAGCAGGACCGCGGCAGTTAGGGCGAAGTAGACGCGGCGGTCGCGAGTCAGGCGGGGGAGGGCTAAGAGGGCCAAGCCGAGCCAGGGATAGAGGAGGACGCGCGAGAGGTAGAAGGAACTGGTTTTGACTAACACCCAGGGGGAGAGGTGGATGCGATAGTCGTTGCCTTGTTGCTTATTGAAGAAGAAGCCCTGGAAGGCGAACAAAGCGGACAAGCCGAAGAAGGGCAGGAGCGGCTTCCAGCGGCGGCCGCCGAGGTAGTATTCGTAGGCGGCGAGGACGAAGGGCAGCATGACGGCGTGCTCTTTGGATTTGAAGGCGAACCAGAAGCAGATGAAGGCAAGGATGTAGCGGCGGGTCGTCCAGGAGAGGAGGCAGGCGAGGGAGAAGAAGGCACACCAGACGTCGAACAGGTACATCGGCTTCCAGAGGGCGTCGAAGACCTGCATGGGGAAGAGGAAGAGGAGTGCGCCGGCGGCGGCGGGCCACGGAGTGAGGCTGAAGCGGCGGAGTAGCAGGAAGACTAGGATGGTGTTGGCCAGGTGCAGTAAGTGGACCAGGCCGACGTAGGGCTTGAAGTTGAGGCCGGCTAACTCGCCGATTACATGGAAGGTGGCGTGGCCGACGGGACGGAAGTGATGGGCGTAGTACTTGGGGGCGAGGATGCCCCAGAGGTAGACGGAGGGTTCGGTGACGCGGGTCCAGGCGATGTTATCGATGTCATCGTCGGAGAAGAAACCTTCGTAGGCGCCGCGGTTGGCGACGAAGAAGAGCACGGCGCAGAGCGCTATTACGAGGACGAAGATCAGGCGTTGACGAGTGGGGCGCGTCACTTAGACCGCACGTAGAAAGTCGAAGTCACAGCCGAGCGGGGCTTGGGTGACATGTTCCAGGAACATCTTGCCGTAACCGCGTTTGTAGTGCGGTTCAGGTTTGACGAAGTTCCTGAGGCGGCGATCGATTTCCTCTGGCGGCAGGTTGATGTCGATGCGGCGGTTGGCGGCGTCGAGTACGATCTCGTCGCCGTTCTGAACGATGGCGAGAGGACCGCCGACGGCCGATTCCGGGGCGATGTGGAGGACGACGGTGCCGAAGGAGGTGCCGGACATGCGTGCGTCGGAGATGCGGACCATGTCCTTTATCCCTTTCTTCAGCAGGACCTTGGGCATGGGAATGTGGCCCCATTCGGGGAAGCCGGGACCGCCGATGGGTCCGCCGTTCTTGAGGACGAGGACGTGGTTTTCGGATACCGGGAGGTCATCGGAGTTGAGCAATTCGAGCATCTTGTAGTAGTTGTCGAAGACGAATGCGGGACCGCGGTGCTGGAGGAGTTCGGGGGTGGATGCCGTGTGCTTTATGACTGCACCTTGCGGGGCGAGGTTGCCGTAGAGGATGAGGGTTCCGCCTTCTTTGTTCAAAGGCTGGTCTAGCGTGCGGATAACATCTCGTTTAAAACATTCGGCTTGGGCAACGTTCTCGCCGATCGTTTTGCCGGTTACAGTGATGCAGTCTTTATGGAGGAGCGGCAGTAACTCGCGCATGACGGCGGGGAGGCCGCCGGCATAGTAAAAGTCTTCCATTAAGTAGTCACCGGAAGGGCGAATGTTGGCGATAAAGGGTGTTTGGGCGGAGATACGTTGGAAATCCTCGAGTGTTATCTCGATGCCGAGCCTTCCGGCGATGGCGGGTAAGTGGACGACAGCGTTGGTGGAGCCGCCGAGGGCCATGAGGACGGTGATCGCGTTTTCAAAGGCCTTGAGGGTAAGGATTTGGGAAGGTTTTAGGTCTTGGTTGACGAGTTCCACGATGCGCTTGCCGGTCTGTTCAGCGATGGCGAGGCGGCGCGAGTCGGGAGCGGGGATGGCGGCGGAACCGGTGAGGGTCATGCCGAGGGCTTCGGCAAGAGAGGTCATGGTGGAGGCGGTGCCCATGACCATGCAGTGGCCATGCGACCGGGCGGCGCAGCTTTCGACTTCGCAGAGACCTTCTTCGGAGAGCTCGCCGGTACGGTACTGGTCGAAGAGCTTGCGCATGTCGGTGCCGGAGCCGATTTCGTTGCCGCGGTACTGGCCGGAGAGCATGGGTCCGGTGGAGACGACCATGGCGGGCAGGTCAGCCGAGGCGGCGCCCATGAGCTGGGCGGGGGTGGTTTTGTCGCAGCCACACAGCAGGACGACGCCGTCGAGGGGGTTGGCGCGGATGGACTCTTCGACATCCATGGCCATGAGGTTGCGGAAGAGCATGGTGGTGGGCTTCATGAAGACTTCGCCCAGCGAGATGGTGGGGAATTCGAGGGGGACGCCGCCGGCCTGCCAGACGCCGCGTTTAACCGCTTCGGCGACGGTGCGGAGGTTCAAGTTGCAGTGGTTGAGTTCGCTCCACGAGTTGCAGATACCGATGACGGGCTTGCCGTGGAAGGCCTCGCGAGTGAGGCCTTCGGACCTTAAGTAGGCGCGGCGCGCGAAAGAGTAATATTCGAGCGAATCGAACCAATCCTGCGACCGATAACGACGAGGAGGCGCTGACATAAACCTTATACTGTAGCAATGGCTTGGGCATTGTTCGCGATGGTTTTGTTTGAGGTTGCGGACGTTTCGACAGGTGAGACGGCACGGCTGCAAGGCGCGGCGGTGAAGCTGGTGGGCGTGGATGAGCGGACGGACGAGATCACGGGAGCGATCCGGCAGGCGAGCGTGAGGGTGGAGGTTGACGGGAAGGGGGCGACGGTTGGGTGCGCGAACTATAACCTGCCGAAGACGGTCGGCAACATACAACTGGACTGCACGGTGACGCGTGGGTATAACGCGAACACGACAACTAATCATTGGGGCTTAGATAAGGATGCGCGGCTACGGGCCTGGAAGAAAGGGTCGCCGTGGATGGAGCCGGGCGAGTTCGGGTATCCGGCTAAGCAGCGCTGGTTTGTGACGCAGACGCAGATGGCTAATGAGCCGACTTATGTAGATCGGGGCGAGCGGACGTCGCGCAAGAAGATCTATTATCACAGCGGACTGGACATAGGCGGGGCGGAGGCACTGACGGAGGTTGTGGCGGCTACCGATGGCTTAGTGGTGTCGGTGGGGGACAAGGTGATGGCGGAGCATGCTGCCGGGACACCGGTCGCGAAACGGTATGACGTGATCTATCTGCTGGACAGCCGTGGTTGGTATTACCGTTATAGCCACTTGTTTTCTTTTGACGATGGGGTGCAGTTAGGCGGGAGGGTGAAGAAGGGGCAGCGGATGGGATTGCTGGGGAAAGAAGGCGGGAGCGGAGGATGGTCGCACTTACACTTTGAAATCGTGAGCCGGCAGCCGTCGGGTAAGTGGGGGACGCAGGAAGGATATGCGTTCCTGTGGGAGGCATATCAGCGGGAGCATCCGCAGGAGGTGGTGGCGGTGGCGCGGCCGCATAAGTTCGCAGTGGCGGGTGAGGTAGTGGAGTTTGACGGGTCTAAGTCGATGGGCGGCGCTAAGTATGAGTGGAATGGTAAGCCGGGGGTACGGATGAGGAAGAGTTACACGGCCCCAGGAACTTATAGCGAGATATTGAAAGTAACCGGTAAGACGGGCGCGGCGGCTTATGACTTCGCGACCGTGAACGTGCTGGAGAAGGGGCACCCGGAGAACGATCCGGTGACTATTCATGCGGTGGTGTGGCCGTCGCTCGATGTGCGCGCCGGGCAGGAACTTACCTTCAAGGTGCGGACGTTCGGGACGACGAAGGGTGAGGAGTCGTGGGACTTCGGCGATGGGTCGCGGGCTTCGTCACAGTCGGACGGAAACGTGAAGATGCACGCGAAGGATGGTTATGCGGTGCTGAAGCATTCGTATACGAAGCCAGGAGATTACCTGGTGAGTGTACAGCGGGAGAACGCGCACACCAAGTTGTGGGTACACGTGGAGAAGTGAGCGCGCGGGCGAAGGCTAGCGGAGGAGGCCGAGGCGGGCCCGCATCTGGCGGGCCTGGTGGCGGGTGAAGCCTGGTTGGCCGCGCTGGGCGAGGTCGAATTCGGAGTTACCGCAGGTGGGGCGCATAACGCCGGCGGGACTGTGCCCGGGTCCGAGGAGGAGATGGCCTAGCTCGTGGGCGATGACGACGCTCAGGATGGCCGACAGCGGGACCTGTTTGGCGGCGGCTAGCTGCTGGATTTTTGGCAGGAAGATGAAGGCACGATCGGTTAAAGCAATTCCCAGAGTTTGTTCGCGAACGGTGAACTTAGACTGAGACGGCTGGTCGAGGAGGATGATCAGGCGCTTGGGGACATTGCCGGGGAGGGCCTTGGAGTAGGGGGTGCTCTGAGTGGTCCACTGAGGGTGGACGGGCGTGCCGCGATAGAGAAGGGCGGCGGCGTTGAGGGAGGTAGAGAGGTCGCGTGGACAGAGTTGTGGCAGGTTAACGACGACGACTTCGATGCGGTGAGCCGGTTCGGCGTCGCATGTAAAGCCGATGAGGGATAGAGCAAGCACACGAGTCCACATATCCGTTGCGGCATAGGGGCAGGGCGGGGCGAGACAAAGGCGGTGACGGGCTGTATCGGGGCGGGCCAATCAACGCTCGAGTTACGGGCTGGCTTAGGGACACTACGGGCGTGGCAGTTGGTGGGCGGAATGGGTTCGAGGGTTATTTGATGGTGTTTTCTACAGATTCAGGCGGGGTCGGAGCCGCCTCGGGGCTGGTTTGTGGGGGAACATTGGGCGAAGATTGCGGTGGACGGTTTTCCGGCCGCGGTGGAATTGGGTTCGTTTTGAATTCTCCGGCTGCTTCGCGTTCTACGTAGCTTTCGACGAGCCAATCGGGTTCGTTTTGTTGTTCTTCCCGAATGGCTTTGAGGGTTTGGCGGAACTCGCGGTGGAGGCGGGCGATGATGGCGGCCATTTTGGGGATGGAGTCGTGGGAGACGTTGTAGTCGCGGGCCATGGCGAGTGCCCAGTTGCCGCCGTCGATCATGTGCTGGGCGGTGACGCGGGCTTCGACCATCTGGTAGCGGCGGATGCGGTGGTGGATGGAGGCGAGCTGTTCGACGAGGAGTTCCTGGGAGGCGCCGTGGGGGCGGATGTCGCGGCGGAGGGTGTCGTGGAGTTTGGCGAGGTCCTGGCCGCCCTCGATTTGGTGGAGGGTGGAGTAGGTGGCCCAGGCGCCGTGCCGGGTGGCGTTGCAGGAAGAGATGCGCTTGCCTTCGGGGGTGCGGGGTCCGGTGGACTTTTTCGCGTTTTCGCGGTTTGCTCTGATTTGGGCATCGGATGCCATGGTCTTGATCTCCTAATCTTTGA
>JADLDI010000010.1 GCA_020846745.1 Bryobacterales bacterium
CTAGCGGGAGTTTACTCGTAAACCGCAGTGGCGGTCGGGGTGGAAGATCGCAAGTTGTTCTGAACGTGGCGCTTAGTCCGCCGCTCTCCATTCGTTTTGGTATTACCCCATATAGAACATTTCTATTGTTAATTGTGCGTTTTCTTGTTGACCCAAACAGGGATAGTCTGTATATTGGTATTACCCCATATGGCGTCCCTCATCGCCAAGAAGAAGGCGAACAAACTCTACTACTATGTCGTCGAAAGCGCACGCGTGGACGGCAAGCCACGGATCGTTCACCAGACCTACCTCGGCACCGCCGAGAAGGTCGCGGCGCTGGTCAGGGATCGTACCGCTCCGGTGCCGTTGGAAGCCACGGCTGTCGATGTGGGTCTGCCGGGAGTACTGTGGCTCGCCGCTCAACGGACCGGTGTTTTTGAGTTACTCCAGGCTCTGTGGCCAGCGCCCCGCTCGGGCCCATCGCCGGCGCATTATCTGCTGCTGGCGGCGATCCATCGGATCTGTCAGCCCGGTCCCAAAACCGAAGTAGCTGGCTGGTATGACCGCACCATTCTGCGTTCGCTTTGGGACCTGCCTCCGGAGCGATTCAGCTCGCAGGAGTTCTGGGATTGCTTCGACCGTATCCAGGAGGAAGAACTGGAACAGGCCCAGCTGCGTCTCCTCGGTGTGTGGAAGGAAAAGCAGATGGTCAGCCGCCGCCTGCTGGCTTACGATACGACCAACTTCTATACGTATGTGGCCAGCACCAATACGAGAAACCAACTCGCCCAGCGCGGGCACAACAAGCAAGGCCGCCATAACCTGCGGCAAGTAGGACTGAGCTATGTGATGGACGGTGACAACGGCCTTAGTCTTTGCCATCATGTCTATCCCGGCAACCGGGCCGATGCCGAGGAACTGCCCGAGGCTCTGTCGCGCATCGGGGCTTTGCTGGACCGCCATCAGATTGCCCGCGACTCGGTCACGCTGGTGCTCGACAAGGGTTCCGCAGCGCTGGCCAACACGCTGGCGTTAGAGAAGGCGGGAGTAGGCTGGATCTCGGCTTTGCCCTGGAACCAGGCGCCCGCGGAACTCCGGGACCGGAGCGTGGAACAGTTGCCTGCCTGCGGCAGTTCCCAGCCCGGCGTCAGGGCGGCGGCGGAGAAGCTGTTCGTTCACGGCAAGGAGTATCTCTGTGTGCTCAAATACTCGGCTTGCTTTGCCAGCGAGCAACTCAACAGCACTACCGCGGCGCTCACCAGAGTGACTCAGAAACTGCGGCGGCTGGCCACCGAACTCTCCACACCGCAGGCGCGCTTTACCGAACCAGGCATTCGAAACAAGATCCAGCGGTGGCTGTTGGACCCGTTCGTCCGCGAAGTGCTCCACTATGGACTGGAACAGCGCGACAATCGCTGGCAGCTGACATTCGAGGTCGACAACAAGGCGCTCCAGCAACTGTGGTCGCACCGCCTGGGCCGCACCGTGCTACTCACCAACCGCATGGACTGGACCGCCGAACAGGTCGTGTCCGGTTACTCCGGCCAGCAACAGATCGAACGTGTATTCCGCGGATTAAAGGACGGCGACTGGCTGGGCTGGGGACCGATGTATCACTGGACCGACAGCAAGATCCGCGTGCATGCTTTCTATTGCATGTTGGGCATCTCGCTGCTCCATTCTGTTCACCGCCAGTCCCAAAGCGCCTGGCCCCATCTCACCGTGGAACAACTGCTGGAACAACTCGCTCCGATGCAGCAGTTCACTTTACTCTATCCTCCGCTCGGCGACAAAGGCCCCCATCGCATCGCCACTGTTCTATCCAAACAGACTCTTGTACAGCAAGCCCTCGCTCATTCCCTCGGTCTCGACCAACTCTGTAGTACCCAACGTAGGTAATACTTCGACCCCGCGCTAAACCCCAACAACAACATCATTTACAACTATCCCATCTAGCTTACGAGTAAACTCCCGCTAGAGGCTACCTTCACTAAGGACACCCATCACCCGGGCGTAGATCCGATCCGAAGCTTGCGAAATGAATCTATTCGCACTGCGGGCACCACGTTCCACGCTTCTGAGGACCGTAGGGCTTAACGTGATTGGGCCGCGCCCACCAGGTGTGCCTTTGCGCGCAGCGCCACTCTAACGGCGTTCGGCTGTTTACGTAGTGTGTCGAGAGACACTCTCCCCCGCGCTCCTGAGCAATCTCCCGCATCAGTTCAATCGTGAGCTTGCGGTTCTCAACGGCGCAAACTGGACACCACGTGCCACGAGCTTTTTGACTGTACGGGCGAATGCTGTTCGGCGTCGCATGCCAGCGATGCCCTTTCGCGCAACTCCATTCGAGCGGCGTTTCGTTGTTGACATATACGGATGACAAGCATATCCCGCCTCGGGAAACCGCGAGTTCCCGCATATCACCAATGCCGTACCGAGGAGCGTTGGCGCATTCCGCGCACCAAGTCCCGCGCTGCTGGTATCCCGACGGCTTGACCATCCCGGGTGCCGCCTTCCAAACATGGCCCTCCGCGCATCGCCACTTCAGCGGAGTCGTCAAGTTGACGTAACGCTTCGAAAGACACTCGCCACCGTACGACTTCGCCAGCTCGCGCATCGCTTCGATGGTCAGGGACGCTTTGTGCGCACAGTGCGGGCACCACGTGCCGTAACGGATCTTGGCAGCGGTCGCCTCCCACTGATGACCGGCCGAGCATTCCCACCGCAGCAGAGAATGCGCGTCGACGTACTCAGTAGAAAGCAGTCTTCCACCGCGCCGGATCGCTTCCTCTCTCAGCCCTTCCAAAGTCAACTTCTGCCTGCCCGAGCAGGCCGGACACCAAGTCCCGTGCTTTACGTATGCCGGCTTGGCTTCCCACTCATGCCCCTCGGAGCAACGCCATTTCAGAGCGGTGTTCGCATTAACGTACTTCGTCGACAGGCACTTGCCTCCACGTTGCTTGGCGATCTCCTGCATCTCCTCGATCGATAGCCGAGCGGGCTTGCCCTTCATCCGGCGCGAGCATAGTGGACACCAAGTTCCGGGATGAAAGCCGTTCGGCTTGACTGAAGATGCGGGGGCCTTCCAAACGTGACCGTCGTGACAGCGCCACAAAAGCGGCGTCTTCCCGTTGATGTAGAGCGTTGTGAGGAGCTTCCCACCACGGCTGCGGGCAATCTTGCGCAGATCCTTGATTTCTAGCCTGACCGTCCTGGCACAATAGGGACACCAAGTCCGCCGGATGTCCTGTGGTCTCGCCCACCACTCATGCCCTTCACCACAGCGCCATTGAAGAGGCGTGTGATTGTTCCGGTATTCCTTTGAGAGGCACTTGCCGCCTCGCTCGGCCGCGATCTGTCGCATGTGCAGGATCGTGACCGGACCTTTGCCGGCGCACTGCGGACACCAGTTTCCTCGCTTGACCTTTACAAGCTTCGCCGTCCACCGATGCCCCTCGGAACATTGCCATTCGAGCCGGGATTGTTGATTGTGAGCGATTGAGGAGACACATATGCCGCCTCTGGCGCGGGCGACAGCCTGAGCCTCTGATAAGCCAAATCGATCGGAGTGAGGCGCCAACACTCTTAAGCTTCCTAATATACCGTTCGCCGACCTGGGCTATTGACGACGATTCGCATCCTCCAATGGCTGAGGAGTTTGGGCGGGTGGCAAACTAAGCGCCTCGGAAATTGCTGATCGAAGGGTTTGCTCCGTCGATCACAGCGAGGAGCGTTGTCCTAGCCTTGCTGCCTCGCCGCAGCCATCCCCTGAGCGGGGCTCCGATCCGGTGTTGCCGCCCACTCCCTAGACGGTGAACTGAATGCGTCACCGTCCCGTTTCCTCTCGTCTCGCTGCCCATCGTTTCCGTTGCGCTGCCGCCATTCGTGCTCGCGCTTCGGGACTAACGACTCGCTTCCTGCGCGTCCCGGCGCTTGCTTTAGAAGGCTCCTGCGATCGAGCGTCAGACATCCACTTCGGTGGCCGCCCACGACGTCTGCCACTCCCGCGGGCTAGGCGTTCGAGCGTAAGGATCGCCTCGTCAATCGTTGCTCTTTCGGTGTGGAGTTCAGACAGCATCTCGGTGATGTCCATGCTGTTCTCTATTCTCTCAAGACCCGGTGAACGGGACAAATAGGCATGACGACCCGGCTGGGCACCAGCCTAACCACGTTCGTGGCTCCCGTAGGTTCCTTCTCCGAAGATGACCATCACGCGTGTATGAATGCGATCTCGAAGCTTCCGAAATGCATCGAACTGCGCCTCTCCGGTTTCTGTGAAAGTGGCGTGATCCTGGAACGGCCAGTGAAGGAGTTCGGCAACAGGGCATTCTACGCGTGCCTTGTTGCAGACGGTGATCACGAACTCTAATTGCTGACCTTCGAAGTCCGATACGGGTTTCGATCGTTGTGCTGAGTATCGATCCCAACGTCTCGCATGACAACGACGGCCTCAGCGCGAACCGGCGCCGGATAGAAAGACCCTCGTGACGTCCAATTTTTGCCGGCCTCGGTGAGAACCGGGACGGCGGTGACCACTAAGCAACCATCGTCGCTGTCACCCGCCGTCCCCGCTGGCGCATTCGCCGCCATAGTTCTGGATTGATTGGGATCGGTTGGACCCGGTTTTGGCAGGCATTCACGAATGCGCCGTGATGGTCGATGCGCCCATAGCGAAACAGCCGCGTCAGCAGAGCCAGTGCGTGGTAAGCCAGCACTTGATTCACGAACGGCTCCTGTCGCTCAAGCGCTTCGATTGCGCTGCAACTTGGAGCTCCATCGTCCAGCGATTCCTGTACGATCTCCGGGAATAGTTCCGCGGCCGTGCGGAGTCGGTCCGCCGTCCGCCGATTCCGCCCGTTCAGAGGTTGGCCAAGTACAAGCTGACCGCTGTCCGCCGAGTTCCCGAGATCGAACCAGTATGCGACCCGGCTCCGCCAGCCCTGGACCTTGCTGGCAATCAACTGCCGAGCGGCCCGCGTGTCAACGCAGCCAATCACGACATCGAAGTTGGAGACGTCGGTCTCTGCGGTCACGTGCTCGGCCGCTGCCGCCCAGTTCAGCCCCCAGAACAGGTTTAACCGACTCACCGTCACTACTGCCTTGGCCAAGCCAATTTCGGCGGAACAGAACGGCTGGCGCACGCAATTGGTAGCGGAGATAATGTCGCCATCGAGGATCGTCACGTGAAGTCCCCCAGGGTGGCCTGCGACGATCATGGCCTGATGAAGGTACGGAAGGCCGTTGGCAATCGCCGAACCTGTACCGCCGCATCCTACAACCAGGACGCGAATGGTCCGCCGAAGCAATTCGGGATTGAGCGTGTGCATCAATTCGAGCTCCTTGTGATGAACTCTCGAAGCGTTTCTTTCGCAGGGACCAGATGCTTGACTTGGAACTGGGGACGTCCGTCGAAGCTCCGCCAAAGGCCCAGGAATCCGTCAGCGTGGCTCGTCAACCGTTTCGATCCCGTGTGGTGGGTGAACTCGCTTTGGAAAAACGCCCGTTCCCACAAGGCAAGTGTGTCAACCCCCAAGTCGTCGGGCGACCGCATGCTACCCTGACATGTCCATCCGGTGTCACCGTCCACATTCCAGTAGGGGGCGACCATCAACTCCGTCGCTGCGGCCGGCCGGCGATTCTCCTGCAGTGCCCGGACCCACAGGTCCTTCCCATTCACTTTCCAAACCAGCGGCGGCTGGGGAAACCGTTTGCCGTTCAGCTTGTTTGCGTCCGCGTCGTGAGGCGCAAAGAACATGGTTCGAACCATTCCTGGCGTCCACCATGCGATCGTTTCGACCGTGCGAACGAGAACGTTTTCTGGAAGGACTTCAGTCGGAAGCCGCGTCCCGAGATCCTGGGCTAGCTAGCCATGATCGCGCGCCGCGGCCTCATGGCCAGAAGCCCTGGCACTAACAGGCACAAGACCACAAACAGAAGAACCGCGATCACTTTCGCAACCAGCGGGTACTCTTTTTCGACAGGGACCACCAGAATCAATCCAGCGCCGATGAAGAGTATGAATCCGCAGAGGAAGTACCCCGCAAACAGCGCAAACCGCTGAAGGAGGGACCGTCCATACACGATCAGCAGCACACACGCGACCGCCAGCACAACCACGACCGGGTGTATCTGCCATGCGATAAACGCAACTGCCAGCAACGCTAAGACGAGCGCCACCAGGCTGCCGCTGAAAAGCCTCTTTATTGTCTCAGTCTGGGAGGGTCAAAACCCTCGCCTTACAGGCGACGGCTTCAGCGCGCGCGACGCGAGTTAGTGTGGAGGGATGGCAGAATACCGGCGCGGCGCGCACACCGTATTCGATATTCATCTGCATGTGGTGTGGATCACGAAGTACCGACGAGGGGCGTTGAAAGGGGAGGTGGCGACGCGGGTGCGGGATCTGATCCGGGATGTGTGTGGGCAGCACGAGGTGAAGATAGTGAAGGGGCATGTATCGAAGGACCATGTGCACCTGTTCGTGTCGATCCCACCGGAGGTGACGATCAGTCGCTTGCTGCAGTGGCTGAAAGGCAAGACGGCGCACCATCTGTTGGCGGAATTCCCGCACCTGAAGAAGCAGTTCTGGGGCCGGCACCTGTGGGCGCGAGGATACTTCTGCTGCAGTTCGGGAAACGTGACCGACGAGATGGTGGCGGAGTACATCGCCAACCAAAATGTGAATGAGGGGCGGGACGAGGACTTTCAAGTAGACGGTTGAGTCCGTCTACTTCTTGAAGCCCGCTTGGTGCGGGAGCCATCTTGCCGGCCTTTGGCCGGAACAGGGCTTACAGCCCGTTACCAGAGCCACCGCCTTCCAGGCGGTGGTTTTCACTTTGTTTGGGGTATTTGCAGAAAGGAGCGATGTGATTTCCCCGTAGCCGTCGCCCAGAAACTGGCCGAGTTGGGAAATAACCCAAGGAATCGGACCGGATGCTTGTCGTTCGGTACCCAACTCCCGAACTCCCTTGGGGCCTAATTTACCTCATTCCGGAAATGCCCGCCACCTCGCATTCGACGTCAGGCGTCCGGCAGAATCTGAAGTCTGAGGACCTCGAATCCAGCAGCGCTCAAAGCGCGGTCTCTCCGTTCTATGGCATCGCGGTTAATGGTCGGCTACTACCGAACACCGCGCCGCTTCGACTTGACGCTGCAAACCGCCCTCTTCGGGCTTGGCCCAGCGGGACCTATCGAGTCCGTCCGGGGACTGTTTGGGTTGCCTCGACCTACGGCCGCGGCAGCTATGATTCGCGGTACATCGGTCCGGTTGAAGAGAAGTCGATCCGAGGGAGGCTCAGGCCATTGTGGCTACTGCACTCATAAGCACGTTGGCCGCAGGTCTGGTCGGCGCATTTGGCTGGCGGACCTGGTGGTCCATCGGGTTCGCCTTCGCGGTGCCAATCATCGTAGGGCTTCAATCGCGAAGAGCGTCGGCGCTCGCTGTCGCTACGGCTTATTTCGGGGCGGCGTCCT
The DNA here is from genome assembly GCA_020846745.1 of Bryobacterales bacterium. GTDB lineage: Bacteria > Acidobacteriota > Terriglobia > Bryobacterales > Bryobacteraceae > JADLDI01. The sequence goes on from JADLDI010000010.1 coordinate 7,453, forward strand.
GGCCCCTGGCCCGCGCATACGCAGCGTTCGCGGAAGCCAGCATCATTTCGGGTGCGTTGGCGTGGATGATCGCCGTTCTTCTCCTTTCGCTGCCGCTGACTGTGGCCTGGACTCAGAATCGCACCGCTGCCGCGTGGAGAATACCGATGGCGTTGGCCGCGGGCGTTCTACCACCGGTTGGGCTCGTCGGTTGGGCGTCTCCCGTCACCTCTGCAGGAGTGCTTTTCCCCGGAACGGCTTGGCTCGGCGTCGCCTCTGTGATCACCGCGCCGGGGCTCATTCTCCTGGGAAGACCGCGAATCTGGATGGCTCTCGCCGCAGCATCCGTTCTCTCCTTCTGCTTCTCAAAACCGGTCCCACCGCCAGCAGCGTGGGCGGCGGTCAAAACGAACCTTGCTCCAGGACGCAGGTTCGAGGGCGCCGACGAGTTGGTCGCTTCCGAGACCGTCCAGAGAATCGTCTCCGACTCAAGGGCAGCGGTGGCTGTTCTGCCGGAGACGGTCATTAGCCGTTGGACAGAAGCGACGGACGCGTTCTGGGAACCCACTCTCGAGGAATTGCGCCGGCAACACCGCCTAGCGGTAGTCGGTGCGGGCGTGCCGATCCCGAACTCGCCGGCATACAGAAACGCCGCGCTCATTATCGGCGGCGATAAACCGCAACCGTTCTTCCAGCGCATTCCCGTTCCGGTCGGCATGTGGCGTCCATTCGGAACAGGTCCCAGCGTGCCGCTTCACCTCAATGGGCCAGGCACCATCGAAGTCGCCGGCCAGCGGGTCGCCTTCCTGATCTGCTACGAGCAACTGCTGGTCCTTCCCGTCCTGCTATCGGCAATCGACCACCCAACCCTGATCGTGGGCATGGCAAACCAGTATTGGGTTCGCGAAACAACCATTCCTGCAGCGCAAAGGGCCTCTCTGATGGTCTGGTCCCGACTGTTCGCGCTGCCTCTTTTAATCGCTGAAAACAAGTGAGGTCTAAACGTGCAAGAAGCAATGATCAAGTCCGAGATTCTGACTATTCGTGAAGTCGCCGAGGTCCTTCGATGCTCGAAGGCGCACGTCAGCAACGTGCTGCGCGGGCGCGTCGAAGGCTTACCGAAGCTGACTCATTTTTCGCTAGGCCGCCGCAAGCTGGTCCGGCGCGAATGGCTCGATACCTGGATGGAGCAAAACAAGCAACAGTGGTAGCATCGCCCATGGTCTGGATGTACGCCATTGACGCGGAAACGGAGAATCGAATTGCGTCGAAGGCAATTTCAACGAGGTGGTATCACGCCTCGCAAACGAAGTGGAAAACTCTACTGGTACGCGCAGTGGAGGGAAGACGGTATCAAGAGGTCCAAGGAACTTGGTCTCTGCTCAATGATGACCAGAGGCCAGGCGAATGCGATCCTCGCGGAGATCCTTCAGCATAAACCAATCGGTGGGGATGAAGGAGAGCCCGTTCGTGAACCACACGTTCGGTCAGTTTGTGGAACGCGTCTACATCCCTGTCTACAAAGGCAAGTGGAAGGTGTCCACGGCGATGACGGAGCTCGACCGGCTCAATCATCATCTCGTCGGCTCACTCGGGGAACGTGTGATGTCGGCGATTACGCGGGACGAGCTACAGAAGTTGCTCGACAGGAAGGCCAAGGCGCTATCGGAGAGCGTCGTGACACATCTCCGGTTTCGGCTTCGGTCAGTCTTCGATCTGGCGGTCAGCGAGGGAGCGGTGCAGCGAAACCCCGCCAGCACTCTCTATACGCCGAAGTTCTGCAAGGCCGGTCGTACAAAGCGGGTGCTCACGCCTGAGGACCTGGATGCGATGACCAAAGCACTCGATTTCCGGGAACAGATCATTCTCCGTCTGGCAACATTCGAAGGAATGCGGCCTGGCGAGGTTCTCGGTCTTCAACGGGGTGATGTGGACTTCGCGGAAGAATGCCTCTGGGTTCGGCGTCGCGTTTACAAAACGGACGTCGATTCGCCTAAGAGCGACCGTTCAACAAGACAGGTTGCGCTTTCGGAAGGAACGGTGGAACTGCTGAAGAAGTGGTTTGATTGGATGATCCGTACCGACGAACTAGCCTGGGTTTTCTCAACCGAGAATTCCAAACGGCCTTTGACGCGGGACTTCATCTGGACGAAGAGGATGCTCCCGTTCCTGAAACCAATCGGCCTGGACTGGGCGACGTTTCAGGTCATGCGCCGGACACAAGCGAGCCGGTCCAAAGAAGCCGGGGTGGACGCCCACACCCGGTCGGCTCAGATGGGCAATACCGTCGATGTGAATGAAAATGAATATGCGGTCAGCGATTTCAAGACGCGCCGGGAGGCGGTTCGGAAGTTGGAGGCCGCGGCGCTGACAGTCAAAGTGAAAGACAACGGGGAGTCCTCGGAGTGAGAGGCTCTTCAAACCAGAGGCTAGCGAGGTATTTGGAGGTGTTTGGCCAGAGGGCGTTGCAGCGCCCTCCAGGCGGCTCCGCGAGGTGATCGGGAGCTAAACGTAGTAATTGGAGTAAACTTGAGACTCGGTGGTCTTCCTAAGTTATTGATTTTATGGAGCGGGAGACGGGACTCGAACCCGCGACGTCCAGCTTGGGAAAATAGAGCGACCTTGAAAATAAACAACTTATGCGTTTATGGCGCTCATCCAGACCACTCAAGGCCACCGAGTTTCAACAAGTTCCGAGAAAAAGCCGCTTAAGGTAGTAATGGTAGTAAACCCCGGCTCCTGCGTTTAGCACCCTCATTTTGACCCTCCAAAACTCGCCTTGACCACGCGCCCGGAGCGCGTCACGAGGTGATCGTTTTGTCGCAATTCCACCACTCGGGTCTTCAGCCCGCTGGAGCCATACTCCGCGGAACCTGCCCAGACCTGATCGTATCGAAACAGAAGCTCAAACAGGCCGAGCGGATTCAGTTGGTCCGGCAGAACCGGGAGCAGGCGACCCAGACGCTCTGCTTCAATTCACGGCCGTTCGTCCTGTGCGGTCTCCCTGTCCGCCGCCTGCCCAAAGACCAGTTGCTATACGAGCGGCGAAACGGTCGATTCGTTCTTCAGGTGACCGGACACCCAGAGTACGGGGTGCCATTCGGCCAGGACCGCCTAGTGCCGATCTTCCTGGCGACGCTTGCCGTCCAACAGAAAAGCCAAACGATCCGCTTCCGTACCGCGGCCGAGATGCTTGAGACCTTCGGCATGCAGACCGGCGGCAAGGAATACCGACGCCTGGTCGGCGCCTTCGAGCGGGTCTTCAGTGCAACCATTTTCTTCGGGACCGACGCGCTAAAGGGCTCGGCAAAGGTTGTTGAGTTCGATGCTCTCAATTGGCCCCATTTGATGGTCTGAATTGGCCCCACCTGGACAGCCCGGGGGGATGGCGGTTTGCCATCCTGCCGGAGATGGAAAGGAGAGCCAAATTGGAGCTGTTTGA
>JADLDI010000011.1 GCA_020846745.1 Bryobacterales bacterium
CAAGGAGAATGATTTTGGCGCGGATCACGTCACAATACGGTGACGTATATTTTCGAGCCATTGATTCCAGCGCCTGGCGCTCCTCGCTGGAAAGATTCATGATAAATGGGCTATTTCGCGGCATCAGTGGCAACCAACCTCTGATGCCAGCGTATCAGATTACGTCACCGTATCGAGACCTAAAATACGTCACCGTATTTACGAATAGGAGTACTTAGGTTAGACCTGAGCACCTTTCGCGAAAGGTTTACGGGTTCTCCACCACCTCAACGGTTCCAAACTTCGCGAGCACTTCACGCAGCTTCGGCGCATCGCCCACAACCACAATCTGCGCATTGTCGGCTGGGATGTATTTTTGCGCGACACGCTGGGCTTCTTCGGCGGTTACGGCCATCACCTTCTCGGGATACGTTTCCCAGTAGTTGGCGGGCAAGTGGTAGGTGCGTAGCAGGAGGATCTGCGACAGGACATCGGCCGGGTCTTCCAAACGGAGGGCGAAGCTCGCGACGATGGCGCGGCGTGCGCCGCCGAGTTCGTCAGCGGGAATCTTCTGTTCGCGAATCGTGCGGAACTCCTTTAGGATCTCTTCCAAAGCCGGCGCCGTCACCTCAGTCCGCACCGAGGTGCCGGTTGACACATAGTTCATGTACTCAGTGGCGTTGAGGCTGGAGTAGATGCCATAGGTGTACCCCTTCTCTTCGCGGATGTTCCGGAACAGGCGCGCCGCGGGGCCTTGGCCAAGGACACGGTTCATGACGACTGTCGAGATGTAGTCGGGATCGGTACGTGTAATGGCGCGGTTGGCGACGACGATGTATGACTGAACCGAGTTTGGCCGGTTGAGCAGGACGACCTTGCGTTGTGGGATGGGCGGCTGAATGGCCAGATCGAGCTTTTCGCGCGGCTTACCGGTCCACGCGGCGAGGCGTTTTTCCAGTTTTGCGGTGAAGTCCTTGGGCTTTACATCGCCCGCGACGCCGAGAATTGCGCTGCCCGGATGCAAGTGCGTTTGATAGAACCGCACCATGTCGTCGCGCGTCATCTTTTCGAGCGTCTGCCGGGACGAGGAATGGAGCGAGCGCTTGTCGTTCGGGTAGAGCAGTTGGAGAATCTTCTCGGTACCGAGGAATTGTGGCTGGGTGCGCGCCTGCTCGAGCGCGCTGATTTCGCGCTGCTTGTACTTCTTGAACTCGTCGTCGGGGAAGCTGGGGTTGAGGAGGACGTCGGTGAGCACGTCGAGCACCGTATCGACGTTGTCGGTCAGCCCGGACGCGGTTACGCGGGTGTAACGCGAACCGTAGGAGGTCGATACATTCACGGATGCGCCGATTTCGGCCAGGGTATCGGAGATCTGCTTGGCGGTGCGGGTTTTGGTGCCGAGACGCATGTTGTCGGCAGTGGCTTCAGCGAGGCCGGGCAGGTCGTTTGGATCGTCAAACGGCGATACCGGAATGTTCAACTCCAGCACGAACCGCGGCACACGATGGTCTTCGACCATCAGCACCGCCAGGCCGTTCTTGAGCTTGGTTTCGTACGATTTTGGCAGCTTGAACCGCAGCACTTCGTTCGAAACGGGAGCTTTCCCTTTGAGGGTCACGCCTTTAAGGGAAGGGGCGGGTTCCTGCCCACCGGGACTCTGTGCCGTGGCGGCTACGGCTAACGCAAGAAACGAAATCGCGATCTTCATGGCGGTCTCCCCGGTTACTGCTTCTTCTTCCGTTGCGCCGGGGCTGCCGGCGTGGTTGTGATCACCACTTTGGCACTGCTCACCAGATATTTTTGAGCGGCTTTCTGCATCTGCTCCGGCGTGACGGCGAGTAGTTTGTCGAGTTCGGTATTGATCAGGTTGGGGTCGCCAAAGAGAGCGACATTGTCGGCGATTTCGTTGGCTCGACGCTGCACGGAGAGACGTGTTTCGATGGCGTCGCGGCGCATGCGCGCGCGGGCGCGTTCGAGTTCCTGCGCTGCCACGGGGGCTGACATCAGGCGCGAGATCTCTTCAGAGAGCAGGCCATCCACTTCTTCAGGCCGCTTGCCGGGACGGGTCAATGCAATCACCGAGAAGATGCCTGGACCTTTAGCGGGCCGCGCGAATGAGGCCACCTGCACAGCCGCTTCCTTATCTTTCACCAATGTCTGGTAGAGGCGCGAACTCTCGCCACGGCCGAGAATGCTGCCCAGCATGTAGAGCGCATAGAAGTCGTCCTCAGAGGCCGGCGGGATCTTGTACATCAGGTCAATGCGCGGCAGCCGCGCGAACCGGTCGTTAATGGTGTCTCGCTGTGCTTCCTTTTGTGGCGGGTCCGAAAGATCGACGGGCTTGGGCGCTTCCTGCCTTGGGATGTCGCCGAAGTACTTCTTCACCTTTTCAAGAGTGGTCTTCGTATCCAGATCGCCGACAAGCACAACCGTGGCATTGTTGGGCGCGTAGTAGGTTTTGAAAAAGTCGCGAACATCGTCCACGGTAGCTGCATCGAGATCAGCCATTGAGCCGATGACGGAATGCTTGTAGGCGAAGTTGGTGTACAGCATCTCGTCGCCACGCTCGAATGTCTGGCCATAGGGCTGGTTGTCGACGCGCATGCGGCGTTCCTCTTTTACGGCTTGGCGCTGGTTTTCGAGGTTCTCCTTCGTGATGGCGAGCGAGCGCATACGGTCGGATTCGAGGAACAACGCCAGGTCCAGTTGATTCTTCGGCAGCGTCTCGAAGTAGTTCGTACGGTCTTTGTTTGTAGTCCCGTTCATCGAGCCGCCGTTGTTGAAGATCAGGTAGAAGTGTTCGCCGGAGCCGACATTCTCCGATCCCTTGAACATCATGTGCTCGAACAGATGCGCAAAGCCGGTGCGGCCGGGGCGCTCGTCTTTCGAGCCGACGCTGTATGCCACGCAGATCGCAAACACCGGGGCTGCGTGATCTTCGGAAACGATCACGCGCAGGCCGTTATCCAGTTTCGTATCGCTGAACTTGATGGGTGGAAGCTTCGACGCCGCCAAGGCAGTCCACGCCGCGGCGAGCAGTACGAGAAATCGCATTCCCTTATTATCAGACGAGTGCGAGAACCTCTTTCGATCCGGAGAATTCCGCCAGAGCGTCCAGATTCACTTCGACGCCCAAGCCGGGCCGGGACGGGATTTCGAGCATGCCCTCGGCGTCCAGCTTCCAGCCTCCGGCGGCCAATTCGTCAATGAAGGGCGAACCGGTAAGGTACTCGACCAGGTCGGTATCGGCGAAGGCGGATGCCAGTTGCAGGTCGGCTGCTAGGCCTAGCGCGGTGTTCCAACCATGGGGAATGAACCGCACACCGCATTCGCGGGCTGTGCGTGCGATCTGCCGCTCCTCCGAGATGCCGCCACATTTGGTGACATCCGGCTGAACGATATCGAACGCCCCGGCGCGCAGCCACGGTTCGAACGCCTGGCGGCGTGTCAACACTTCACCGCCCGAGATTGGGATTTTGGAAACGCGCCGCAGCGCGACGAAGTCTTCAAGGGCATCGGGATCGAGCGCCTCTTCGAACCAGAAGACGTCGTAGTCCGCTAGCATCTCCGCCGTGCGCACCGCCCACTTGAAGTTGCCGGGCCAGTAGGCATCGCTGCCGCCCGCGTCTACCATCAGGAGAGCGTCGGCGCCGATCGCTTTGCGCGCGGCCTTAACGATCGCCTCATCGGTCTGTGTGTTGCGGCGGCCGAAGGGTCCCCAGCCGATCTTGAACGCGCGGAATCCCTGGGCTTTGACAGGTAACAGTTCGTCGGCCATACGCTCCGGCTCCCGCATCAACAAGGAAGCGTAGGGGCGGACGTGATCCTTGTAGCGCCCGCCCAACAGTCGACCGACCGGCTGTCCGGATGCCTTGCCGAGCAGGTCCCACAGGGCGATATCGATACCGGAGATGGTGTGTGTGATGGCCCCGCCGCGCCCCAACCAGAACGTGTTCTGGTGCAGCTTTTCGGAAACGCGCTCAGGCTCGATCGCGCTTTCGCCGGTGTAGAGCGGCCGCAGCACGGAAAGCGATGCTTTGACCAGTTCTTCGCTTGTGAACACGGAGCCCCACCCGACGGGACCTTCGTCGGTGAGGACTGCGATCACCGTATGGACGCAATCGTCGGGTTGCAGTTCATTCGACCAACCGCCTTCCGGCGTGCGCCCGCGCAGGCCATAGGCCCGGATATCCCGTATCTTCATGTTCTTAGCAGGTTATCGCGTTTCGATATGTTTAGTCTGACCCGTCGGAGTCGTCACCGAGATGACGCTTCAAATCCCGCGCATCGTGGAGAATTCGAAGAACGAGCAGTCTGTCGTCTTTCCGGTAAAGAACAAAGTGCCGCGGTGATTTAACGATTCCGAGCGGCGATCTCGCGCGTTCCTGACTAAATCGAAGGTGGTATGTGAGGACGTCCGCTTCAAGGTCCGGACATTTCCTGGTTCCCAGGCGCTCAGGATCTGCTTCGAGGTCTCGAACCGCTTGTCAAATCAAGAGGTCGTATCGTTGTGCGGCTGCAGGACCGAATTCGGTTGCACTCCAAACCAAAATATCTTCGATGTCACGCAGAGCGGCGCGACTGAACTTTACGCGCAGCTTCGATCTTCTTGCCATCTCTTTGATTTGCAGCTCGCCGGACGGCCTGATTACGTATGTCGTCCATCAAACTATTCAGTTCGTCCGTCGAGTCAACCTCGATGTAGTCCCCGCGTTCGAGGTCATCGATGCCTTCCTGGACAGCGGCACGGAGCCATTGTAGCTTCAACTCGTCTTCGCGATGGCGCTGTTCAAGTAAGCGCAGGCCTTCCCTGAATACCTCGCTTGCGTTGCTAAACCGGCCCGACGCAATTCGTTCTTTAACAAATGAGTCAAGATGTTCCGTGAGGTTGACATTGCGAGTCGGCATCTTCTTTCGGATCCCTGCCCACAGTGTAGCAAATCGATTGGCAATTTTTGCCAGCGGTCCGGACCGTGCACTGAACTCGTTCTACCAGTAAACCTTTAACCCCACCTGCATCTGCCGGGGTGTGTTCGCCTGGTCCTGCACGATGCCGAAGGTGCCGGCATTCAGGTTCGTGCTGCCGGTCCCGAAGATTGTCCGGTTTAGCAGGTTGAACGCTTCACCGCGCAGGTCGATCCGCATCGACTCCGTGATCTGGAAGGTCTTTGCCAGCGACACGTTCTCACTCAATCCCCACGGCGACCGCACCTTGGGGTTGTACCGGGTAGCGTTGCCCATCAGATAGGCGGGTTGAGCCGGGAACTGGCTGGCGGGCTTGAGAAAGCGGTCGACGTTCGGGTCGAATTTGCTGCCCGCAATCGGTGCGCGCCAATCTTCGTACGTGTCGATCACGGGGCGGGTCTGTCCGTTGAAGATCGGTAGCGGGTTGTTACGCTGCAAGGCGATCGGGAAGCCGGACGAGTAGACCTGAATACCGGCCAAGCGCCAACCGCCGATCACCTGGTTCAGGAATCCGCTTTGAATCCAGCGGCGGCCTTTGCCGAACGGCAGGTCCCACAAGGTCGAGAACTTCAGGATGTGCGTCTGGTCATTTTGTCCGATCGACTTTTCCAGGCGCCGATTGTAGTGGTCCTGTGCCGCCGCGTTGCTGGCGAAGTAGGTGTCGGAATCGGTCAACAGTTTCGACAAGACGTAATTCCATTGGAAGGTCAGTCCGCGCGACAGGCGCCGGTCCGCTTTCAGGATGAACGCATGATAACTAGAGTGGCCGCTCTTGTCTCCATTCTGGCCTGCGGTGGAGATGGTCTGGTATTGCGGGAACGGACGCAAGGCCTGCGCTACGGTTCGCAGGCGCTGGTTGACGAACGACGGATAAGGGGCGCGGATTCCGGCCTGCTGCGCCAGGCTCGACGTGATGTCGGCGCGGAGGATGTTCAACGCCTGTGTCGGACCGAACCGGTTGATCAGGTCGTTGTACACGGATGTCGGCACCTGGTTGAAGTTGAGCACGCCAGTTTGAAGATGCGTGCCGACGTTGGCGTTGTACCCGACTTCGAGGACCAGATTAGCGGAGATTTGGCGCTGGGTCGTCAGTGTCCAGAACAGGTTTTCCGGGGCGCGAGTCATCTCCTGGCCTTGCCACCAATCCACCGTGTTGCCGTTGGAGAAGGCCGGATCGATCGATGGCGGCAGCGCGTACGCCGGCAGCCCTTCATCGAGCCTAAAGGTCGGCTGAACCCCCTGGCTCGCGTTCTCAAACTGGTACTGCCCGATGAATCCCGCGAAGTGTCCACTGCCCGAAACCGCCGTCACCCGCGAGAACGACCGTCCAAATGCACTTCGAATGGTCGTCTTCTGATCGGGACTGTACGCCAATCCGATGCGCGGGCCGATGCCGCCGTACCAACCAGGAACCAGGCTCCGCGCGTTCTCACGACCGGGACCGAAGCCGGCAAACCATAGCGCACCCGGGTAACCATCAGCGCCCGGATTGGGGCGGGTGGGATTAAAGTCGGAATATTCGTCTTTCTTGTTCGTGGGCGGCAGCGTGGCGTCATACCGCAAGCCGAGGTTCAGCACCAGCTTGCGGGTGATCCGCCAGTCATCCTGAATGTAGCCGCCGAAATAAGGGTAGCGCTGCGCTACGTATCGAATAGTTTCGGTCCGGCCCAGGTAGGCATCACCCAGCAGGAACGAAGCGAACGAGCTACCGCCGGATGCGGGGAAGGACGTTGCGCCCGGAATGCTGGTGTTCAGGAAATTGAAATCGGCACGGCCGGCGATGTCCTGCTGGCCGAATCCGTTCGCGTTCTGGTCCTGATACTGGAAGCCGAACTTGAATGTGTGCGAGCCGCGGATGTACGACAAATCGTCTTTGAATCCCCAGCCGGGCTGTTCGGTGCCGTTGTAGGAGGCCGATCCCCACGTGTTGTACTCCGTGAAATTGATGGTCGGGAAGTTCTGGTTGCAGTCGATCACGTTCTTCATGCAAACCTTGTCTTTCCAGTTCTTGTCGACGTTGGCCGAGTAGCTGTTCTTGATAAAAGAATTCTTGGCAAACGAGAGGTGGTTCACCATCGTGGGCGAAATGGTCCAGTCGTACGTGAGCCGATAGGCATCGGTAAACCAGTCCTGCACCTGCCCGCTCCACAGCGGTTGCGGCAATCCGGGCGCTCCTAGCGGACCGGGCTTGCGGTTGAACTGCGTCGTGTTCCAAAGAAAGCCGACACGGTGCTTCTGGCCGAATAACTGGTCGCCCTTTACGCTCCACTTGTCGGTAGGCGTAATCTCGGTGCCGCCGGTCACGATGTAGTTGTTTCGCACGTAGGCCGATGTTCCGGGCACGCCGCCACGATTGGGCAACACGGCCTGTCCGAACTTGGCGATCGCGCTTGCCGTCGTGGAAAAGCGCGTCGTCGGAATCTGGTTATTCGGAAATGCGTCGCGGATGGAGCCCGATCCGTTGGGATTCGCCCGCGTTGTTCCGGGATCGTACACAGTGATCAGCCGGTTCGACTGGTCTACCCACTTGCTGAAATCGCCGCCATACATCTCGGGCGTCGGCACCGACATGATCACGTCGTTGGCGCCCACGCGATTTCGGAAACCCTCGTAGGTCACGACGAAGAAACTGCGGTTGCGGCCGTTATAGATTTTCGGAATCCAGATCGGACCGGAGGCCATGACGCCGAAGTCGTTCTGCCGGTACACCGAGCGTTTGGCCGCAAAGAACCCGCGCGCATCCATCGCGTCGTTCCGCAGGAAGTCGTAGACTGTGCCGTGAAACTGATTGGTGCCCGACTTCGAAGCGAAGGTCATGATGCCGCCGCCTGCTTGCCCGTACTCAGCTTTGAAGCCGTTGGTGTCGAGCGTGAACTCTGTCAGTGCTTCGACCGAGGGCGTGTTCAATGCGGCCTCAGCGGTATCCGCAGAGCGATTGGTGCCCACGGAATGGCCGTCGAGCGTGGCGTCCCATGCGGCCGCCTGTCCACCGCCGATCGACAGGCGGTTGCCATCTCCACGCGCCTCAGCGGCTACAGCCACGAGGTTGAACGGACTGCGCATCGAGCCCGCCACAATCAGGGGCAATTCGTCTACCAGCTTGTTCTGGACCTGCGTCGAAACCTTGGCATTCTCGGTCTGGATCGCCGCGGCCGCTGCCGAAACTTCCACCTGCTCGGAGACCTGACCAAGTTGCAGTTGGACGTCGGTACGGATGGTGGTCGCAGCGGCAACGGTGATGTTCTGCTGGACGTACCGCTTAAAACCCTGAGCCGTTATTTCGAGGCGATAAGTCCCCGGCAGCAGGTTAGGCACGTTGAACTCGCCGGCCTGCGTACTCACCGCCGTCGCTACGGCGTTCGTGTCCCGATTTGTGACGGTAAGTTCGGCGCCGGCGACAACGGCGCCCGTCGGGTCGCTAACTCGTCCCGCAATGTTGCCGCGCTCGCTCTGCGCAAAGAGGGTGAAGACGGAAAGGCACACTAGGCCTGCAGATTGGATAGATCGCATGGACGAAACAACCTCTGGGTGTTGGGAGCAGTTATATCAAATGAAGAACCCGTTAATCAACAGAGGTGGGATCTAAGGGTTTTCGACACAGAAGTGGAGAATTTGAGCATGGGTGGTTTGTGGCCGCTTATCTGGATTAACGTTTAGCCATATTAACGCTTAACGCAATCGTAATTGGGTTCGTTCCGCACGGATTGTTCGAGGGCGGTCTGGTAGCCGATTTTGGCGTACTGGCTGATGAGGAAGTTGACGGAGATATCGAGGTTGGCAGCGTCGTCGCGTATTTCGGCGGCTA
>JADLDI010000012.1 GCA_020846745.1 Bryobacterales bacterium
TCGCCTTCCAGCGCCTCATCACCGCCAACTGGCAAATCGAACGCTGCCGCCAACGCGAAGCCGCCCGCCGCGCCCTCGAATCAACTGAACGAAACGAAGCCAACTTGGAAAAGGTCCACCGCTACTACCTCCGCTGGGAAGGGTCCTACAAGTCCGCCCTGCGCGAGATTCGCATGCTCCAGACCGACCGTGGCATCCAGCAAATCTCCAACGGCACCCCGCCCGACGAGTTCGCCCCGCTCGCGGATGTGCCTAAGATTGATAGCTTTGCGAGACGAATTGCCAAGGCGCCGCTGACCATCGACGACAACATCCGTCACGCCCTCTCGACCCAAAACGCCATCCTCACCCTCGAAAGTCAAATCCGCGAAAAAGGCGTCGTGCCCGTCTCCGGCCACCACTACGTCAAAACCGCCCAATCCGCAGCCACAACCCAAACCCAATCAACAACTTGCGAGACGAAATCCCCACAGCCTCCGCAAGTCGGCCGCAACTCCCCCTGCCCCTGCGGCTCCGGCAACAAGTACAAGCGCTGCTGCGGACCCAACGCCGCTCCCATCTACAACCAGGCCGCCTGAGCGCCCGCGTGACTCCTGACGTCCGGCTCCCGACTTCCGACTCCTGTCTCCTGACTTCTACCTACACCTGGAACATCGAAATGCCCGCCACGCCCGTGGCGCCGGCGTCGATGCAGGCTAAAGCGTTCTTGAGAGTCACTCCGCCCAGAGCCAGGACCGGGATGTTGACTGCCGTGGCGGCCTCGCGGAGTTTATCTAAGCCTTTGGGCTGGTCGATTTGCTTGGATGAGCTGAAGAAAATGGGGCTGAAGACTACAAAGTCCGCGCCTTCGGATTCGGCGCGCTCCACTTCGGACACGCTGTGGCAGGAAACACCGATCAGGAAACCGGGCGGAGCGATCTCGCGGATCCGGGCGGGAGCGATGGAATCGGCGGGGAGATGGACGCCGTCGGCGCCGGCGGCGATGGCGATGTCGGTGCGGCCGTTGACCAGGATGCGCGAGGCGTGGGGATTCGGGAGCGCCATGACACGGCGGGTGAAATCGTAGAGGTCGCGCGCGGAGAGGTCCTTTTCGCGGATCTGGATCATCTCGATGCCGTCGCGAAGGCGCGCGGCGATGATGTTGCAGAGCGGATCGAGGCCGCCCAGGGCAGTGCGGTCGGTGATGTAGTAGCGGATCACAAGGGCTCGTAGTAGCGGTCGCCGGCGCAGGCGCGGCAGAGCGTAGAGCCGTCGTCGCGAACGATTTCGCGGCCGAAGTTAATGCCCTCGCCGCAGTGGGCGCAACTGACTTTGGGTCCTTTATAACCCGGCAGGTCTTCGGGTCCGATTTCGACCCGGACCCACTGGTGAGAGAACAGGTCCTCCGGCCGCATAAGCCGATACGCCTTCATCTGCTGCTCGTTGCGGTTGGCGATGTCGGGGAACATTTCTTGAGCTTTTTGTTTCGACGAGTCGAGCGCGACAACACGTACGGCGCGCTGGTCGTGTAGGTCGCAGAACGTGGCGGCCACCTTGCCGAAGTCGCGGAACTTGAGGGCGCGCTTGCCCATGCGGCAACCGGTGACGACCGTGACCGCGTCGGTGGCGCAGCGGTCGATTTCGACATACGTCACCAGGCGTTTGCGGTGAATGCCTAATGGATCGTCGAAGCCGAGCAACTCGAGGCCATGCATCGCGAGGCGCAGGCCGAGGATTTGGCCGGCGCAAATGTGGCCATGCGCCTGTTCGGCCAAGGCGACGTAGTGATCAAACGGCTGAAGGGGCATAAGTGCTACAAGATGCGCAGAAAGGGGCTGGGGAATTCCACCACCCATTCCTTATTATGCTTGTAGCGCTCATAGTCGGCCCGTGGCAGGACCACGGTGATAGATTCGGAGAATTCGAGGCGGGTGGATTCGGGACGTTCGCGGGCGCGGAGCAGCGAGACGGAGACCTGGTTGCGGCCCGGGCGTCCGTCGAGCGGATAGGCTCGCAGGTACTCGGGGCGAACGATCAGGCTGACGCGGTCGCCACGGAAGCGGCCGGGGAAGTAGGGCCCTTCGAGTTCCCATTCGCCGAAGCGGAGCACGCTCGAGTTGCGGGACGGGTCGAGCGTTTTGATCTCGACGGGAAGAACATTATAGAGGCCGAGCAGGCGTGCGACGTCGAGGTTGGCGGGCTGATCGATGACCTTGCGCGGCGGACCATTCTGCACGATGTGGCCCTCGCGGAAGACGAGCATTTCGTCGCCCAGTTCGAAGCACTCGTCGAGGTCGTGTGTGACCAGCAGGACCGGGGTGGCGAACTCGGCGCGTACCTGGCGAAGGACTGCGTAGAACTCCTGGCGGAGCGGGATGTCGAGGCCGCGGGCGGGTTCGTCGAGGAGTAGAACACGAGGCGCGGCGAGCAGGGCGCGGGCGATGGAGCAGCGCTGCTTCTGGCCGCCGGAAAGCTCGTGCGGCTTGCGTCCAGCGAATTCCGTGAGGCGGAAGCGTTCGAGCATCTCGTTGACACGGCGGTGGCGTTCAAGACGGGGCAGGCGTTCGGCGGCGAACGCGATGTTATCGCGCAGGGTGCGATTGGGGAACAGGGCGTAGTTCTGGAAAACGTAGCCGCACTGGCGCTTCTGGGGCGAGAGATTGACGTTGCGGGCAGCGTCATAGAGGACTGTACCCGCGACCTCGACACGGCCTTCGCGGGGACAGAAAAAGCCGGCAATGGAGTCGAGGGTGAGGGTTTTGCCGGCGCCCGAAGGGCCGAACAGGACGGTGACCCCAGCGGCGCTCGAAAACTCGATGTCGAGGTCGAACGGGACGGAGTCCGCGCTGGCGTGGAAGTGCTGGCGAAGGCGTACGTCGATCATCGCAGCACCAGTTTCGGACTGAGGCGGTTGGCGATCCAGAGGACGGCGAGCGCGATCAAGCTGGTGACGATTACCAGGATGCGCGCAAGCGACCCATTCCCGGACTCGACGGCGTCGTAGATGGCGACGGCGACGGTTTGGGTACGCCCGGGAATGTTGCCGGCGACCATGATGGTCACACCGAAGTCGCCGAGGGCGCGGGCGAAGGCCAGGGCAGTGGCGGCGAGAATCGACCGCTGCGCAAGCGGCAAGGTGACCTGCAGGAACACGCGCCATTCGCTCGCGCCCAGTGTGCGGGCGGCGCGTTCATAGGAATGGTCGACGCTTTCGAGGGCCGCGCGCGCGGACTTGATGAGCAAGGGAGCCGAGTGCAGTAGCGCCGCGACGACGGCGGCCTGCCAGGTGAACACAAGGGGTTGGCCGAACATCGATTCGTAGATGTGGCCGAAGACGGACCCACGGCCCATCACGACCAGCAGGTAGTAGCCAAGCACGGTGGGGGGCAGAACCAGCGGCAGAGTGAGCACGGCGTCGAGCGCTTCTTTACCGCGGAAGTTCTTGTTCGCGAGCAGGTAGGCCAGCGCGACCCCGCCCGTCGCGGCCAGCAGTGTCGAAAGCGTGGCAACGCGCAGACTCAGCCAGAGAGGAAACCAGTCGACCCCCATGGAATCCCTCATTATAGAGAAGTGCGCTCGTTGCAACTTGACCCGATCTCACTCGGGAAACTGGAACTTCACCTGGCCGGCGTTTTGCCGGAATTTACGATCGAGACCGATGAACCGCTGATACTGCGCGATCCGGAAAACAAGCAGATCGCCATTTACCGGCCGGGGGACCCGTTTCCGGAAATCGAAGCAACGGAAGCACCCACGCATCCGGATTTCAAGGAACTACGGCATAAAGCGGGGGATTTTCGTGCTCACGCGGCCATGGCGATCTCCGGGTTCCTGACCGAAGAAAGCGAACGGGCGCTCAAGAAGTATGCGCCGTCGGTGTTGCATGTCGTTCAGTACGCGCCGATCGACCATTTCGCGCGGGTGCGTGCGGCCATGGCGGCGGTGGACCCGGCGTGCACCAGCATCAACATACTGCCGCTGGCGCCGACCGATTTCACCACAGTGGTGGATGCGATGCGCGGATTCGGTGCGCGGCAGATGCTGGGCGCGCTCGGCGATACCTACTCGCCGGCCGTGAAGGCCATCATGGATGAGTACATCCCGCCGAAAGAGAAGCAAGGGTTCTGTGTGTGGTTCACTGGGTTGCCGTCATCGGGGAAGTCGACCGTGGCGAAGCAGTTATCGATTTTGCTGCGGGAGCGCGGGCGGCAGGTTTCAATGCTCGACGGCGATGTGGTCCGCATGCACCTGTCGAAGGGCTTGGGCTTCACGCGCGAAGACCGGGATACAAACATTCAACGGATCGGGTTTGTGGCGGGCGAGATTGTGAAGCATCACGGGGTGGCCATTTGCGCGGCGGTCAGCCCCTATCAAAGCAGCCGCGATGAGGCGCGGCGGATGGTGGGCGATAACTTCATCCTCGTCCACGTGGCGACGCCCGCGGAAGTCTGCGAAGAGCGGGATGTGAAGGGGTTCTACAAGAAAGCGCGGGCGGGCGCGATGCAAGGCATGACCGGCGTTGACGATCCGTATGAAGAGCCAACCAACGCGGAGATCACGCTCACGACGACGGGCGTGACGGCGGAGCAGAACGCGGCAACGGTGCTTGCGTTTTTGAGGGATCGCGGCTTTGCCGGACAGTGATAAAATCGGCCCTTCATGAGTCTGCCAATGGAGATCACGGCGCCGGAGGTGAAGGCGCAACTCGATGCCGGCGATGCGGTGGTGTTGATCGACGTGCGGGAACCCGGCGAGCACGCCATCACGCACATCGAAGGGGCGGAACTGATTCCGATGAACACGGTGCCGCAGCGATTCCAGTATCTGGAAGGAAAGGCGGACGAGGCGACGCTGATCGTGTTTTGCCATCACGGGATGCGCAGTCTAAACGTCGTGAACTGGCTGCGCGGCCAGGGGATTGAAGCGTGCCAAAGCATGGCGGGCGGAATCGATGCGTGGAGCCTGCAGGTGGACCCTGCGGTAGCAAGGTATTAACGAATGTCGAAACTTACTTTGTATTTGAAGCCGACTTGAACCTCGTGCCGAAAGGCGCGGAGTTTCCTGCGCGATCGCGATGTGGCGTTTGAAGAAGTCGATCTGAATAAAGGATTATCGGAAGCGGATCTCGATCAATTAATAGGAAAGCGGGATTACCGCGACTTTCTGAACTCCCGGAACGAGTTATACCGGGAGCGCGACATGAAGTCGAACCCGCCGCCACGGGACGAAGCGATCAAGCTGATGGCGGCCAACCCGAATCTGATCAAGCGCCCGCTGTTTATCAAGGGCAACGAGATCGTATTCGGCTATGACGAAGCGGCAGTGAAGGAGCTATTGGGATGAAACGCAGAGACTTCTTGCAGACCACCGGGGCGGCGCCGCTGATGCAGGCGGGTGCGGTGGGGACAAAGCCGGCCATCAAGATCACCGACATCAAGACATTCCTCTGCGGCGCGGGAGGACGGAACTGGTGCTTCGTGAAGGTGATGACCGATCAGGGCATTCACGGCATCGGCGAGGCCTATTCGTGCGGACCGGATGAAGCCACCGTAAAGGTGATCGAAGACTTCAAGTCGTGGTTGATCGGCCAGGACCCGCGTAACATCGAGTACCTGTGGAACCTGATGTATAACTTCACGCGGTTTCCCGGCGGCAGCGTCGTCAACGCGGCGTTGAGCGGCATCGAGCATGCGCTGTGGGATATCTCAGGCAAAGCCGCCGGGTTGCCGGTATATATGCTGCTGGGCGGTAAGTGCCGGGACAAGGTGCGCGTCTACCAGTCGATTGGCGGTGTGGAGCCGGCGCAGTGCGGCGAAAGCGCCAAACGGCTGATCGAAAAGTACGGATATACGGCAGTCAAGATGTCGCCGCATATGCCACAGACCAACGCGAAGCCGGTGAACTACGTGACGCGCATGGCGGGGCAGCGCGTGCGCGCGGTGCGCGAAGCGGTGGGTCCGGATGTGGATATCGGGGTTGATATCCACGCGAAGTTTTTCGAGGTAAACCGCGCGATCCGCATGGCGAAAGAGATCGAACCGTATAACCCGATGTGGCTGGAAGAGCCGGTCCGGCCGGAGAACGTGGACGCGATGCGCAAGCTATCAGAGCACGTGGATATACCGCTGGCATCGGGCGAGTGTAACTACATGAAGCACGACTTTCGCGCGATTCTGGCGGCGCAGTGCCTGGATATTGTGCAGCCGGACATCTGCGTGTGCGGCGGGCTGCTCGAGATGAAGAAGATCGCGGCGATGGCTGATGCGCATTACGTACGGGTAGCTCCGCACAATCCGATGGGTCCCGTCGCGACGACAGTCAACGTGCATTTCGCGGCATCTACGCCGAACTTCTTTATTCTTGAGTATCACCCGGACGATTCGGGCGCTCGCAAGGATGTGCTGAAGGAGCCGTTGATGGTGAAGGACGGCTATATCCCGCTTCCCACTAAGCCAGGATTAGGCATAGAACTGAACGAAGAGGCGGTACAGCGGATGCCGGCACGGGCATGGCGGCGGGGCTTCGAATTCCGGGCAGACGGATCGGTGGGCTATATTTAACGGCGTTGGCGGTAAGGCGATTCCGTCACCTCTTCCGCGCCAACGACGCCGCCGGGCGGTCAGCCCTGTTGTCCCGAGGCAATGAGAGCCAGATGGCCGACGTGATGCCGGCCGTGCCACGAGTAGAGGGCGAGCGTCGCGGCCAGGGTGCGGTCCCCCATTTCCGGGTGAACGAACTTTCGTGACCATTGATCTTCACCGAGCGATCGCAGCAGCATGGCCCAGCGCGCGTGCAGTGCTTCCACCAGTTGCAGCGACACCTCGGCATTCGCGGTACGCGCATCCGCAAGCGTGGCCCAGGCGCCTTCGTCATAGGGCTTGATAATCGGCGCCTCTTCGGTGAGCGCCAGGCGGAACCGGACGTAGCTGTTGATGTGGCTGTCGGCAACGTGGTGAATCACCTGGCGGGCCGTCCAGCCGCCTTCGCGATACTGAAGGTCCAGCCCACCGGGCGGTAGTTCTTCATAGGCCTGGCGGAGTTGAGCCGGCAATTGCTCAATATCGCGGATCCAGGCTTCACGATCGGCGGATGTCGTGTGCGCAGGCGGTTCAAAGCGGCCAATCGGGTAGGCGCGGCTCATCACTCTATCGTATTCCGTGGAACTCCTGAATGGCGGGTTCCGTATCACCTCAGGTAAGGAGGATGAATGCCTTTGGTGTCGTCGGCCGCCACGTTGCGTGACGGATTTGCCAAACCGATCGTGCAGGCGTTGTTTTGGGCGAGTTGTCTGCTGTCGGTAGTATCGTTTTACACGACACAGCAGGGAATGGCTTTGTACTTGTCATCCTGGTTTTCGATTGTGGCTGCTCTCGGCATCCAGTTATCGCTGGTGCTGGTGGCATGGCTGATCGGGTTCACCAGGAAAGGGAAGGCACTGCTGATTGCGGTGTACGCGATGACCGCCATCGTCTCAGTGGCATTCTCCTACGTGAGTTTGTACACGTGGTTCGCGGCGCGCGAGCGCCCGGCGGTCATGCAGCGGACGCTGTACGACGAATTAACCGGAGTGGCCGCCAAGGCTGACCAGGTGCTCTCGGAAGCGATCGCCAACGGCAGGCGATACACACTGGCGCTCGAGGAAATGACAGCAGCCGAGAAGTCGCACGGGCAAATCTCACGGGCGCGCGATGGCGAGCCGTACCTGGACAACATTCGCGAGAAGGTGTCGCGCGAAGCACAGACCTATCGTGGCAATTACCGCGAGGGGGCGGGTGAGGGGGTGCGGTACACAGCGTTCGACCGGCACGCGAAGTTGACCCGCCAAATGGTGGAAGAACTGAGCGTCGCGCGCCACAATTTGGAGCGGCAGCGCTCGGCCCTGAAGCCCGACATGCCGACGGAGCAGCAATTGCGCCGCTTCCACGAAGCGTACGATTCCATTCCGTGGGCGAGCGCGGAGCAACTGCTGAGCAATTCGAAGCTCGAACGTCCGGCAGCACCGGCTTATGCAAACTATGTGGAGCGCTCGGGCAGCGGCCAGGAAGACCTGATGCGCGCGTTCCAGGAACTCTTTACCGCGCCGACGTCGCGCCACGCGCTCTCGTTCGGCTTGGCGGCGTTTATCGACGTCATTGTGTTCCTGCTGGCGTTTTCCGCGGGACCGTACTTCTATGGCGACCCCGAGCAGCGCTGGTACTCGGCCGCGGCGGCGCTCGATGCAACGGACGACCAGGTTTTTGTCGGTACGCTGTTGCGCAAACTCCAACCCGGGCGGCAGGGAATGCCGCGGGTGAATGCAGACGACCTCTCGGCCGGCGAACAGCAATTGTGCATGCTGCTCGTGAATAAGGGATTGGCCGTGACGGAGCGGGACGGCGAGCGTGTGTACTACCTGCTCGATCCCGTGATTCACGAAAAGATGCTCGAATCGCTGAACGGCCGCGGAATGGCGTTTCGGGCGGCTTCAACGCGGGCGGCAGCGGTATAAATTAGTCTTCGCCCGAGGTCTGCGATTTCAGCCACGCCGGGTAGCTTGCCTCAACCCCTTCCGGCAGCGCGGGCGCGCTTCGGGACGCTAATTCCCCAGCCGCGCGGATCAGGCTTTGTCCCACCGTTTCCAATCCGCCGAACGCCTCGAAACCGAGCGACCACCATCGTGCGCCGTTCGGCAGCGTGAGTTCCGTAAGTTCCACATTGCAACCCGAGCCGGGCCGCTGGTCGGATTCAACCTCAACCGCGCCGTTCGCTGTATCGAATTTCCGAATGGCGCGGCGTTTGGATACGCACACCAGTTGGTGCGCAGGAATGTTCAGCGACGTGGATGACCACTTACACCAGATTTCGAGGTCACCGGTGAAAGGCCCCGCCGCCACGCCCTTCGCAGTCCGCTCCACCAGTCCTTTGCACTCGATGCCAGGCTTGTTGCCGCGGACTTTCAGGCCGAGTTCATCCTGATTGACATCGTGCAGGTAGCAATCGACACGCTCGTCCTCCCGTCCAGCGCTGACCGGATGAAGCCTTCGATCGTGAAACCACTCGACTACGGCCGCGGGCTCTTCCCGCCAGAACCAGCGAATCTCTGCTGACACCTGCATTGAGCGATGCTACTACAGCCGCTAGCTCAACGGTGCTGCGGATCCCTGCGTAGTGAGTTGACGATCCAATCGTCTGTTACTCCACCCGGTAGTTGGGCGCTTCCTTCGTAATGATCACGTCGTGAACATGGCTTTCCCGCAAGCCGGCGACCGACACGCGCAGGAAGCGGGCACACTCCTGCAACTCCGGAATTGTCTTGCTGCCGCAATAGCCCATGCCGGCCTTCAGCCCGCCGACAAGCTGGTAAACCAGATCGGCGAGTACGCCTTTGTAAGGCACGCGGCCTTCGATGCCTTCCGGTACGAGTTTCCTGGCGCCTTCCTGGGAATAGCGGTCAGCCGACGTACCAGTCGACATGGCGGCCATCGAACCCATTCCACGGTAGGCCTTGAAGGTACGGCCTTGATAAAGGATGGTTTCACCCGGGCTTTCTTCCGTACCGGCGAACAGGCTCCCGATCATGACGCATTCGGCGCCCGCGGCGATCGCCTTGGTGACATCGCCCGAGTACTTGATGCCGCCGTCGGCGATAAGAGGCACACCGGCGGGCCGCGCGGCCTTGGCCGCTTCCGCAATGGCAGTGATCTGCGGAACGCCCGACCCGCTCACCACACGCGTGGTGCAAATCGACCCGGGGCCGATGCCTACCTTGATGCCATCGACACCCAGGCCGATCAAGTCCCGGGCGCCCTCGTATGTGGCGACGTTTCCGGCCACCAGTTGGATATCGGGCAACGCGCGCTTCACCGCGACCACGGCTTCCAGCACGCGTTCGGAGTGTCCATGCGCAGTGTCGATCACAAGCACGTCCACTTTCTTGCGAACCAGCTCCTGGGCGCGCTCGAGGAAGTCGCCGGTAGCGCCGATGGCGGCGCCGACACGGAGGCGCCCCTGCTCGTCTTTCGCCGCGTACGGATACTTAACCTTCTTCTGAATATCTTTAACCGTGATCAGCCCCTTCAGCATGTAGTTCTCGTCCACGACGAGAAGCTTCTCCACACGGTGCTGATGGAGGATTTTTTCCGCATCTTCGAGCGTGGTCCCCACGGGTACCGTGATGAGGTTGTTCTTCGTCATCACGTTCTCAATCGGCTGATCGAAGCGGGTTTCAAACCGCAAATCGCGATTGGTCAGAATGCCGACCAGGCGGCCGTTCGGGGATATCACGGGGACGCCGGAAATGCGATAGCGCTGCATCACTTCCAGCGCTTCCGCAATCGACTGTTCCGGTCGAATCGTGACCGGGTCGACAATCATGCCGCTTTCCGAGCGTTTCACGCGGTCGACTTCTTCGGCCTGGCGGTCCACCGGCATGTTCCGGTGAACTATGCCGATGCCGCCTTCGCGCGCGAGAGCAATGGCGAGGTGCGATTCAGTCACGGTGTCCATCGCCGAGCTGGTGATCGGGATGTTCAGCGGAATCTTCCGGGTAAACAGCGTCCTGGTATCGGCGTCCGAGGGAAGCACTTCGCTTCGCGCCGGTACCAGCAGAACATCGTCAAACGTGAGACCTTCAGGGATGTTCTCTGGAATCATTGAGTGAATGTCAGGATAGCAATTGGCAAAAGGGTCTCGCCAGTTGAGGGCTGGTCGGCTTCAGGGGCGCCGGCCGGATCGCGTTGCGTAGCGCCTCCTGCGCAATCCGATAGACCTTCAGCGCGATCTCAGCGTGCCGGCATAGCTTCAGCGCGGCTATTGAACGTGATAGGCTGAGTGGCGCTTTGAAACAACATCGTATCGAGACGCCGGCGCAAGCGCAACAACAGCGGCAGAGCGCGCTTGACGTGAAGATTCCGCCTGGTCCGCTCACCGCCCTTGTGGCGGCGCTCATGTGGCTGGTCGCGTGGGCGCTTCCGGAGCTCCACTTCTTTCTTCCGGCGAAAACCATCTTCGTGGCCGGCCTGGCGCTCGTGGGCGCGGTGATAGCCGCTGCGGGGATCGTTTCTTTCCGCGTCGCGAAGACGACCGTTAATCCAATGAAACCGGAAAGGGCTTCGTCACTGATCGTCTCGGGGCCTTACAAATACACGCGTAACCCGATGTATGTCGGAATGGTGTTCGCGTTGCTCGGGTGGGCCGCGTTCCTGTCTAACTTCGCGGCGCTCGCCGGCATCCCGCTGTTTATCCTATACCTGAACCGGTTCCAGATCGAACCCGAAGAACGCGTGCTCGACAAACTATTTCCGCACGAGTTTCCCCGGTACCGGGCCAAAGTGCGGCGGTGGCTCTGATTGACGGAAGGGACCTATGGAATACCTGGTGGGTCTGGTGGTGGCGGTGTTGGTCTACGGGTTCGCGCGCCTAACTCGATTTGATCGCGATCGCGCCTTCTATGCGACCGTGCTGGTAGTTGTGGCCCACTACTACATCCTGTTCGCGGTGATGGCGGGTTCTGCCCGGGCGATCGTCGTTGAGTCAGTCGCCGCGGGCGTGTTTGTCGCGCTGGCGGTGGCAGGATTCAAGAGGAGTATGTGGATCGTCGCGGCCGGACTTGCCGGCCACGGTGTGTTCGACCTCGTCCATCGCCTCTTGATTGCCAATCCGGGTGTTCCCGTGTATTGGCCGGGTTTCTGCCTGTCGTTCGATGTTCTGGCGGGAGCGCTTGTCGCATTCCTCCCTGCTAAGCGTTAACCGCCGCCAGCGCCTTGGCCAGCACGTACGGACCTTCCGGGATCACCGCGATGCGGGCATTCGCCGGCAGACCTTCGGTCAATGCCTGTACGGCGTCGTTGATCGAGTTGTAAGCGTGGCCCCAGAGCGACGGGTAGAAGTCGGCGGGCAAGCCTGGGACGTAATAGAGCAAGTCGGCCTTCCGCGTGACCATCGCCAGCTTTTCTAACTGCCACTGGTCGACGATCACTTCGGCGCCTTCGATATGTCGCAGGAAGTCGCCGGCGGCGGGGGCCGTTTTCAGCATGTCGCGAAACTCGGGCGCGCCCGGACCTTCCTCACACGCCGCGATCAGCAGTATGCGGCCGCCGGGTTTGAGGATGTGCTGCGCCGCGGTGACGCCCTTTACCGCCTGGTAGAAGGTGAGGTCCAAGGGATACCCGGCAGCGGTGGTGACGACTGCGTCCACCGAGGTGCTGAGTTGTTCGAGCATCACGCGCGAGACGAATTGGACGCCGGCCTTGTGCGCCTCGACAGGGTCGCCCGCGAAAACACCGGCGATCTGCCGGTCGCGCGTAAGGGCCACGTCGAGCATGAAGTTCTGTCCGGCCATGCGCGCGATCTCGAGCAGTTCGCGATGCAGCGGATTGTCTTCGATCGAGCCTTCGTGGGTGCGCGGGTCGCGCATAAACCTGGGGCTGTGCAGCACCTTGATGGTCTCCTGCGCCGCCAGGCCGGGCGCGACCAGTTTGCGTCCGCCGGAATAGCCCAACATCAGGTGCGGCTCGATAAACCCTAAGGTCAGGCGGATATCGGCGGAAACGAAGCGCGAATCGACGTATGCGGGCGTACCAGTCGACGTCGTGCCCAGGTGGGTGTGTTCGTGGAGTTCGCGGGCATGATGGTTGGCCACCCGGTAGCGGGCCGCGATCTCTTCGCCCACGATTTCGCGGATCTCGGCATCGGTCGCGGGGCGGTGCAGTCCCGTGGCGATCAGGATCGTGATGTCCTCGGCAGCGATGCCCGCGGCGTGCAGGCGCTTGAGAATCGGCGGCAGCGTGAGTTTGTTCGGCGTAGGGCGCGTGATGTCGCACACCGAGATTGCGGCTGTCTTCTTGCCGCGGGCCAGTTCGCTCAAAGGCAGGGCGCCGATCGGCGCGTCAAGCGCTGCTTCCAGAGCGGCGCTCCAATCGGGTAGCGGCGCGGCCGAGCGCGCTTCAAGAAGTTGGTAGTCGAACCCCTCCGGCAGGTCGAGGGAAAGGCCGGTTTTGCCGAAAGCGAAATCCACTTGCATCACGTTCACCGTAACACTTTTCGGGCAACCCGGAAATCGGGTGATACGTCTGGCCGTTTAATTGCACTATGTAGGCGAGCTATGGAGGTCACTTTGGTTACCGTCTCGGTTCTGGTGGCGTGTTTCGTCATCCTGGGCCTGTTCTTCACGATGGTTTCATCCAGTCCCAAGTCCTGAACTTTCGGAGGTTTTAAGGACTGGTCGGGCAGGTGCGGGTAGCGGCCGGCGCGTACAATGGTGCGGATGCGCATTCTGGTATGGCTGGCGGCAGTGACGGCGGTTTGGGGGCAGAGTTCCACATACGATGTGCTGTTGCGACACGGTCGCGTTTATGACGGCACAGGCGGTCCCTGGTTTATAGCGGACGTCGGCATTCGCGGCGATACGATCGCCGCGGTCGGCCATTTGGACGGCGCAACCGGCAAAGTCACAATCGACTTGCACGGCTTGGCCGTGTCGCCGGGCTACGTCGACACACACTCGCACGCACGGGGCGGATTGTTCGAGTCGCCTGCCGCGGAAAACTGCGTCCGCCAGGGAGTCACGACCGTGATCGAAGGGCCTGACGGCGGTTCGGCCATCCCGCTCAAACCTTTCCTGAACGATGTGGCGTCGCGCCGGATTGGGATCAACTTCGGCACGCTGGCGGGCCACGGGTCCATCCGGTCCGCGGTGATGGGAACGGAGAACCGCAAAGCCCGCCCCGACGAGCTCGACCGCATGCGCGCGCTGGCGCGCCAGGCCATGCTGGACGGGGCGTTTGGAATGTCCACGGGACTTTTCTACGTACCCGGAAATTACGCGCCCACTGAAGAAGTGATCGAACTCGCGAAGGTGGTCGGCGCTTTGGGCGGTGTGTATACGTCGCACATGCGTGACGAAGCCGCACAGGTGCTCGACTCGGTTCGCGAGACGATCCGGATCGGCGAAGAAGGCGGTTTGCCCACACAGGTGACGCACCACAAAATCGTCGGCAGACCGAACTGGGGCAAGTCGAAAGAGACGCTGCGGCTGATCGCGGAAGCACGCGAGCGCGGCGTGGACGCCACCATCGACCAGTATCCTTATACTGCTTCCTCCACCGGCATTGCCGCCCTGCTGCCGCAATGGTCGCAGGCGGGCGGCCGCAAGGCGCTGCTCGAACGCTTGGCGGCGCCGGAGACGCGCGCGCGGATCCATGCTGTAATCGTCGACAAAATCAAGTTCGACCGTGGCGCGGGCGATCCGAAGAACATCCAAATTGCGTCGTGCGGATTCGATGCGTCGCTGGCCGGGAAGACGCTGGCGGACCTGGCCAAGGAGCGCGGGCAGGCGCCCACCCCCGAAAACGCGGCCGACATCGCCATTGCCCTGATCGAGAAAGGATCGTGTTCGGCGGTGTATCACGCCATCAATGAAGAGGATGTCGAGCGCATCCTGCGGTCGCCTTACACGATGGTCGCTTCCGACGGCGGAATTCCAAAATTTGGAGATGGCGTTCCGCATCCACGGAATTATGGAGCCTTCGCCCGGGTCCTGAGCCGGTATGTGCGCGAGCGGAACGCCATCACCTTGGAAGAGGCGATCTACAAAATGTCCGGCTTCCCGGCAGCGCGGTTTGGCCTCATGGATCGCGGGCTGTTGCGGCCGGGGATGAAGGCCGATATCGCGGTGTTCGATCCGGCCACGGTGCGCGACAAGGCGGAGTTCGGCAATCCGCACCAGTACGCGGAAGGGTTCACGCACGTATTGGTGAACGGGCAGTTCGAGTTGCGCGATGCGAAGATGACGGGCACACTGGCGGGCCGGGTGCTGTACGGGCCCGCACACACCAAATGACATCAATGGAGTGCCGCGCCGGCTGCGGCGCCTGCTGTATTGCACCGTCCATTTCATCGGCCATTCCGGGGATGCCGAACGGCAAACCCGCGGGCGTGCGCTGTCTTCAGCTCAGCGGCGACAATCTATGCCTGATCTACGGCCATCCGTCCCGTCCGGCGGTGTGTAACTCGCTGCGGGCCGATCTCGAAATCTGCGGCCGCTCACAGGCCGAGGCGCTCATCCTGCTGGGCGCTTTGGAGCGCGCCACCCGGCGGGACTGAAACACACAGCCGCTCCGTAGTGTCTTCCTGGCAGGAGCGATACCGTGCCGGCAACGCCTGACGGGATTACCAACCATTCGAAGCGCGCGCTATCCGTAGCCGAGCCGCGGCCCCAAGGGCGTGTGAAAAACCATTGGAAACAAGCAGCATCTAACCGAGCCGCGACCGCCAGGGAGCGGTGTTCCGGATTTTTGCATACGCCCCAAGCGAGCAGTGTTCGGTGGCCCCGATCGTACACCACTTTGGAGCCCTAAACCATGCCCGCCCGAGCCATGTGGAAAGGCGTCATCCAGCTAGGGCGCGTCAGCGTTCCCGTAAAACTCTATTCCGCCGTCCAGGACCGCTCCGTGCATTTCCACATCCTCGAACAGAAGCAGGATGTCCGCATCAAGCAGGAAATGGTCAACCCGGAAACCAACGAGGAAGTCCCCAAAGAGCAGATCCAACGGGCGTACGAGGTCGAAAAGGGTGTCTACGTTCCGCTGAGCACCGACGAGTTGACGCAATTGGAGCCCCCCGCGTCGCGCGACATTGAACCTCTCCGCTTTGTGCCGCCCGATGTCCTGGGGCATGCCTGGTTCGACCGGCCGTATTATCTCGGTCCGGACGACGACCCGGCCTCCTACTTCGCGTTCGTCGATGCGCTCGACAATCAGAACCGAGTCGGGCTCATGCGTTGGGTGATGCGGAAGAAGCAGTATCTCGGGGCCGTGAAAGCGGAACGCGGGTACCTGATGCTGTTCACCCTCCACTATGCCGAAGAGGTGCTGGCCGCGCAGGAGTTGCCGAAGCCGGAAGGCAAGGCGCTCGACGCCAAAGAACTCGCCATGGCGCGGCAGTTGATCTCGGTGCTCGAAGGCGCATTCGCGCCCGAAGAGTACCACGACGAATACCGTGAGCGGGTGCTGAAGTTTGTCGAGGAGAAAGCCCAGGGTAAGAAGCCTAAGTTGGCGGTAATTCCAAAGAAGGAAGTTACTGACCAGCTAACCAGCGCGCTGGAAGCGAGCCTCAAGGCATTGAAGGCACCGGCGAAGGGTCAGCCGGACGCCAAGCCGAAGGCGAAAGGGAGGGCGGCCGTTGCCTGACGAACAGGATCTATTAGCCGAAGATGGGCAGGAAGACCAGGTATCCACCCGGCCGTTCTGGTCCGGCACCATCAGCTTCGGCCTGGTGAGCATCCCGGTGAACTTGTTTGCCGCCTACCGCAGCAGCCGTGTGTCCCTACGCATGCTCGGCCCGAATGGAACTCCGCTCACCCGGCGCTATTACTCGCAGTCGAATGAGAAACAACTGGCGCCCGAGCAGATGGTGCGCGGCTACGAGGTTACGCCAGGGACTTATGTGGAAGTGACCGACGAGGAGTTAGAACGGCTCGCCCCCGAAAAGACGCGCGACATCGCCCTGCAGCGGTTTGTCGAAGAAAATGCGATTCCGCCCCGGTTCTTTGACCGGTCGTACTTCCTCGCTCCCACCGGTCCTTCCAATCGGGCCTACCGGTTGCTGGCCGCCACCATGGAAGAAATGAAGCGGGCGGCCATCGCCACCTTCGTCATGCGCGCCAAAGAATACCTGGTGGCCATCTTCGCCGAGCACGGCATCCTGCGGGCGGAGACGCTCCGGTTCGCCGATGAGTTGCGGACCGTGGAGGATGTCGGGCTGCCCTCGCGTGTGGAACCGGACGCCAAGACAGTGCAGGCGATGGAGAACTTCGTTCGCGATCGCGCCAAAGACAAGCTCGACGAAAAGGAGATGCGCAACGAGAATGCGCAGCGTTTGCTGAAGCTCGTAGAAAAGAAGCGTAAGGACGAAGCCGCGGTCATCCACACGGCGGCCGAAGAATCGGCGGCCGAGGTGGTGGATATTCTCGAAGAGCTGAAGCGCAGCCTCAGCCAGACCAAAGAGGCGCGCAAGCCGCCGGCGTCGGCAAAGCCGCTCGGCGAAGATCTCGAAAGTAGGTCGAAGCAGGAGTTACTCGAACGCGCGAAGGCGTTAGACATACCGGGGCGCACCGCCATGTCGAAGCCCAAGCTGATCGAGGCTATTCGGAAGTCGGCTTAAAGTATGGCCGCCAAGAAGACCAGCACGCTCGAGGTAGACGGCCGCAAGGTCGCCATCTCGAATGCGGACAAGGTGCTCTATCCGGCTGGTAAGTACACCAAGGGCGAAGTAATCGACTATTACATCCGCGTCTCGCCCTTTCTGCTGCCGCATTTGAAAGATCGGCCGGTGACGCTGAAGCGGTATCCCGACGGCGTAAAAGGCGAGTTCTTCTTCGAAAAAGACGCTCCGGCATTTACGCCGGAATGGGTGGAGCGCACGCCCGTACCAAGAAAGAACGGCGGCGACCCGATCCAATACATCGTGGTGAACGGCTTACCCACGCTCGTGTGGCTCGCAAACCTCGCGTCGCTTGAATTGCACACCTTCATGCACCGGGCGAGGAAGCTCGGCCAACCGGATGCTGTGGTGTTCGATTTCGACCCCGGCGAAGGATTGGACATACTGGCATCCATCAAGGTGGCGCTGCTGGTGCGCCAGGCGATGGCCGGCTTAGGGCTCCAGTGCTTCCCCAAAGTATCGGGCTCGCGCGGCATTCATCTCTATGTCCCGCTGCACACGAAGGTGACTTATGAACAGACGCGCGGCTTCGCCAATGCACTCGCCAAACTGATGGCCCAGCGCCATCCGGACCTTGTGGTTTCGGAAATGGCGAAACACCTGCGCCGCGGCAAGGTGTTTATCGACTGGAGCCAGAACTCCGACTTCAAAACTACCGTCGCGCCTTACTCGTTGCGGGCGAAAGGCGCCCTGCCCACCGTGTCGCTACCGGTCGCATGGCAGGAGTTGGAAACAGCGCTCGAATCGAAAGACGTCGAGTCGTTGACGTTCACTCCGGGCAAGGCGTTGGAGCGGTTGGAACGTGTCGGCGACCTGTTTGCTCCCGTCCTGTCTTTGAAACAGAAACTGCCGGCCAGTGCCGAACCTGAGAAGCCGGCCGCGGCGAAGGCTCTTAAGAAGAAAGCCCCGGAGTCGCTCAAGAAATACGAGGAAAAACGCGACTTCTCAAAGACAGCCGAACCCGCACCCGCTCCCGTCGCGAAGCTGCCGCGGCGCAGCAGCCAAGGCAGCATGCGGCGCTTCGTCATCCAGAAGCATGCCGCCAGCCATCTGCATTACGACTTCCGCCTCGAAATGGAAGACGTCCTCAAGTCGTGGGCGGTGCCGAAAGGTCCGCCGTACGAGAAAGGTGTGCGCCGGCTGGCGATGGCTACCGAAGACCATCCCCTCGGCTATCTCGATTTCGAAGGCACGATTCCCAAAGGCCAGTACGGCGGCGGCACCGTGATGGTGTGGGACATCGGGACTTACCAGCTAATCGACGGTAACTACCATAAGGGCAAACTCAACTTCTATCTACAAGGTAAGAAGCTGAAAGGCGAGTGGACCCTGGTGCGCGGCCGCGAGGCGGATGGCCGTAGCTGGTACCTGCTCAAGACCGGTGATGACCAGATGAAGCCGCTGACGGCGAAGCAGGACGACGAGTCGGCGCTATCCGGGCGAACCATGGAGCAGATCCGCACCGCGCAGGATGCCGTCTGGCATTCCAATCGGGATCTGCCGGATTTGAGTGGCCTACCGGACTCGAACCTCGAGTTCGTCGAGCCGATGCTAGCGAAACTCGTGGACCGTCTTCCCGAAGGCGAAGACTGGCAGTACGAAGCCAAGCTCGATGGGTATCGTGCCCTGGGCGTGCGCACGGCCGAAGGAGAGAATCTATATTCCCGCCGCGGCAACGTGTTGAACGCCGACTTTCCCGCCATCGCCGAAGCGCTGCGGTTATTGCCCGCAGGCACGATGGTTGATGGCGAAATCGTGGCGCTCGATAAGCAGGGCCGGCCGGTGTTCAACGAATTGCAGAACCGGGCATCCACCCGGTTACCGTTGTTCTACTACGTGTTTGACCTGCTGGCGCTGAACGGCAAAGACGTCCGTGGGCTGCCGCTGCGCCGGCGGCGCGAGTGGTTAGAACGATATGCGCTGGCAGCCAAGCGCGATCCGTTGCGTGTGTCGCCCGTGTTGCGCGCCGCGGTCGATCAACTCGTAGAGGCTGCCGCACAGCAAGGCCTGGAAGGTCTGGTCGCCAAGCGTGCCGGCACCGCGTATGAGACGGGCCGCCGGAGCGGCGCGTGGGTGAAGTACAAGACCGTCCAATCGCAAGAGATGGTCGTAGGCGGTTACAAGCCCGGCTCGCATGGGTTTGAGGACCTGCTGGTCGGCTACTACGACAAAGGCCGCCTGCTATTCGCGGGCAAGCTGAGGAACGGCTTCGTCCCCTCCAAACGCCAGGAGATCGCTGCGAAGTTCAAGGCGCTAGAGACGAATGAGTGTCCCTTCGCCAACCTGCCCGAACCGGCCGGCGCGCGCCGCGGCGAGGCGCTGACAGCGGAAGCAATGAAGAAGCACCGCTGGCTGCGGCCGGAACTGGTGGTCCAGGTGGGATACGCCGAGTGGACCAAAGCCAACCATTTGCGCCACTCAAAATTCCTCGGCATCCGCGAAGATAAAGCTCCGCGCGAGGTGGTTCGCGAAACGGCGGCGTAGAGAGCGCGCAAAAATGCCCCGCCGAGGCCAAGCCTGGATCGGGACCTCGGGGTTCCACTACAAACACTGGATGGGCACGTTCTACCCTCCCGGCATGCGCCCGCCCCAGTTCCTCCGCTATTACGCCGAACGGTTCCACACGGTGGAACTGAACAACCCCTTCTACCGCATGCCCACCGACAAGGCCCTGGAAGGCTGGCGCGAAGGTTCGCCCGATGGCTTCCTGTTCGCCGTAAAAGCCAGCCGCTTCATCACCCATATGAAGAAGCTCTCTGATCCCGAAAAGTCGATCCAAAAGTTCTTCGACGGCATGGAGTTATTGGGCGCCAAACTAGGCCCGGTCCTGTTCCAATTACCACCCAAATGGACGGTCAACATAGAGCGTCTCTACGAGTTCCTGGAAGCATTACCCAAGGGCAACCGCTACGCCTTCGAGTTCCGCGAAGAAAGCTGGCTCCGTCAGGACGTCTATGACCTGCTCGAACGCCACAACGCCGCCGTGTGCGCCTACGACTTCGACTACCGCCAATCGCCCATAATAATAACCGGCGATTTCATGTACGTCCGCCTGCACGGTCCGGGAGCAAGGTACCGCGGCAGCTACAGCGACAAAGCGCTAAGCGCATGGGCAGGCCGCATGCGCGAGTGGCTCGATAACGGCATCGATGTGTATTGCTACTTCGATAACGACGAAGCGGCGTACGCGGTGCGAGATGCCCGGCGCTTGAGGGAGTTAGTGGATGCGTCATCTATAGATAGCTGACTTACCGGTCGGCACCCTTCTCAAAACACGCACGAGCCTCAACGGAGCCACGCCCTCAGGCAGTCTCTTGCCATTTCCCTCCCCACACCACCATCAAGCGGCGATGTTCTCATGCCCATCGCTACCCAGCCCGGGCCGCCTGAGGCCCACCTGGTCGCAATACCCCCGAAACGGCGCCCATCTACACAATCGGCGTGGCCGATATTGTTTTCCTTCCTTTACTCCCTCCCGCGCTTCCTCCCATCCAAATCTTAGTATCTCCCCCGCTCCGTTCGACCAAGGGAGCGCCTCCCACCAACCTTTGCGGCTTAGCGCCTTTGCGAGACCCCAAAAGTTTGCACCCCTGTCCCCGTCCGATCGGCCTCACTCCGCGTTGACCCCCGCTGCTCCACTACCCGTCGTAACCGGACCACGGTGCGTTAGCCCGTGGTCGACAATTTCTGAGACCCTCAGGGAGCCCCTCCCGCCTACCTTTGCGGCTTAGCGCCTTTGCGAGACCCCAAAAGTTGCACCCCTGCCCCCGTCCGATCGGCCTCACTCCGCGTTGACCCCCGCTGCTCCACTACCCGTCGTAACCGAACCACGGTGCGTTAGCCCGTGGTCGACAATTTCTGAGACCCTCAGGGAGCCCCTCCCGCCAACCTTTGCGAGCTTTAGCGCCTTTGCGAGACCCCATAAGTTGAGTCCCTGCCCCCGTCCGATCGGCCTCACTCCGCGTTGACCCCCGCTGCTCCACTACCCCGTCGTAACCGGACCACGGTGCGTTAGCCCGTGGTCGACAATTTCTGAGACCCTCAGGGAGCCCCTCCCGCCTACCTTTGCGGCTTAGCGCCTTTGCGAGACCCCA
>JADLDI010000013.1 GCA_020846745.1 Bryobacterales bacterium
CGCGACGACGCTGCCAACCTCGATATCTCCGTCAACTTCCTCATCAGCCAGTACGCCAAAATCGGCTACCAGACCGCCCTGCAAGAATCCGTGCGGAACGAACCCAATTACGATTGCGTTAAACGTTAATCAAGATTGCGCTTCGGGCGGTTGGATGCGCCGGCCGGGTCGCTGACGCTCCCGTTTCCGTTTCGGGCGGCAGCGGTTGGAAGCGATGGTGGAGGTAGGCGTGCGCGTTTGGAGTCAAACGGATCGCGGCTCGGCGACGTGGATCGTGCTTGTTTGCAATCGTTTGCCGGAGTCGGAAGGCGGCGCAAAATCGCGGGGAGTTGTTCCGACGAAAGAGTCACAGAATAGCCCTCCCGCCGGTGCGAACCGGATTGAGCAGGATGTGACTCGGGTGGTGCGCGGCGGTATGGTGCAAGAGGACATCGGTCGCAGTTAAGGCCCTTACTTCATTCGTGCGAATGCCGCATAGTCAGCATGGCTCCAGGAAGGCGATTGAACATTGGCGAGGCCTTTTTAGCAATCGACGAAAGTCATTGGATGGGTTGCCGAACATCCGGCCTCATGTCGGAGGGTTGGATCTGGCGAGCGCGCGTCATTGGATATGTACGCCAACAGGAGATGGCGCGGCGCGGGAGGAGTAAATGGCGCGCGAGTCAATACGGCGTAGAGCTCGGCGAGAGTGTGTGCGGTTGGGCACTATGAGCCCATGGACAGGGTTCGTCATCAGGCAAAACGCCAAGACTGACATCTCGGGGGGCAGCGAGTTGCTGGCGCATCAGGTCGAGGTAAGGCAGACGGTGCGGTCTTCCGGGGTGATGAAAACATTGGCGTGCCGGTTGCCGCGTTGGGTGATGTGGAACGGGAGGCCCGGGTCGGACGAGGCGGGCGTTGCGAGGCTGTCCGTTCCGGACCTATCGGCTGTCTCGGGCTGGCCCAGCGAATAGAATTGGTAGCAGATGCCGGAAGTGTCGAGGTTCTTTGGAATTTCAATTCGGTTCTACTATAACGACCATGAGCCAGCACACTTTCACGCAGCTTACGGCGAGCACGAGGCATTGATTGAAATCGGCACTCTGGCGATGCTTCGTGGCGAGTTGCCGCGGCGGGCTTTCTTTGGCGCTGGTGCTGGAATGGGCGTCACTACACCGGGACGAACTGCGACATAACTGGCAACCTGCCCGAGCCGGTGAGCCCACCGCCGCTATCGCTCCACTAGACTGAAAGTGAACGGAATATGGCAAACGCGTTAGTCCGAATAGCGGCCGCAAAGCCCCTGGAAGGATGCGTAGTGGAGCTGCAATTAACAACAGGGGAGATAGTGCACCGAGACCTCGAAGGACTGCTCAAGGGTCCAGTGTTCGACCTAATTCGTACCGATGGAGAACAGTTCCGCCAAGTGCGGGTGGAGGGTGGAACGCTGGTATGGCCGAGCGGCGCCGACTTGTGCCCGGACGTTGTGATCTGGGGTGGATTGCCCCCAGCCGATGCCGGTTCGTGTGCAGCGTGACAAGAACTGAACCGAATGACGGGTTGGTTCTGATTCGGTTGCCACGATAATCGCTCGCGAAGGCGCAGAGCTCGCAAAGCGGGACTCTGTGAGAGCGCGTTCGGAGTGCTGTTGTCGGTGGGTAATGCTTGTGCCCGGTCCGGCACCCTTTGTGGGAGCCGAAAGGAAGTGAATTAGCCACAGATGAACGCAGATAGTGGTGAGCAGCGGTTGTAGGTTACGCTCCACCTCACTGGCTAGCCCTGCCTGCAATGCGTGCCGTCAGCCGGGTCGGCTGATAAATTCGCTGTTGTTGCAAGGGAATGGCGGGTGTTATGCTGGCGGCGTTGACTTTCGAGTTTCACCGTTTTCGCTTCCAATTTCGATCGGGCGGAAAGCTGTATTTCGCGCCATATAAATCAGGGAATATCATCCGAGGCGCGTTTGGCAGCATCTTCCGCAAACTGGTCTGTACTCCGGACTGCCATGATGCGAAGTTGTGCGAAATACGGGGGAGTTGTCCGTTCGCGCGTGTGTTTGAACCGCAGGCGGCGCACGCGGAGGGTCCAAGCGGATTGGCTGACTGGCCGCGGCCGTTTGTGTTCCGGGCGGCACACCTGGACGGAAGGACGCTAGAGCCAGGAGAGTCTTTCCATTTTGACGTACATTTGTTCGAGATAGCCGATCCAGCGCTCGAGTATTTCGTGCTGGCGTTTGCGCAACTGGCGCGGGAGGGGTTGGGGCCGGGGAGAGGGCGGGCGGAGTTAGTGGCGGTGGACCAGTTAAGCCTAGGGCACAGGATAGAGACGCGGGTGTTCGACGGAGGACGTTTCCGAATGGGAGAACTAGCGGCACCGATTGCAGTGGATTTAGGAAAGCCGGATGGGGCGGTTGAGCGGGTGCGGGTCCGGTTCGTAACGCCGACGGAGTTGAAGGACGGGCGTGAGGTGACGGACCGGCCCGAGTTTCGGGTTTTATTCGGGCGGCTGCGCGACCGGATTAGCACGCTGCGCATGCTGTATGGGGCAGGGGTGTTGGAGATTGATTTCCGCGCGATGGGGGAACGAGCGGGGGCGGTGAGGATGGCGCGGTGTGAACTGAAAAGGATAGAGGCGGAGCGCTATTCGTCGCGGACCGGGCAGCGGCATACCTTGGCCGGGTTCGTGGGGGAAGTTGAGTATGAGGGCGATCTTGGCGAATTTCTGCCGTACTTGGCGCTGGGGAAGTGGGTGGGTGTTGGTCGGCAGACGGTGTGGGGTAAGGGGGAGATTGCGGTGGTGAAATAGGCTCGCCTATTCAGGTGTCAATGCCTCAGCCTGGTACTCGTATTCAGTGAATCCCGGCCCAGAGCGAACTCGCCCGAGGGGCACGAGTGTCTGAACAAATTTGCGGTGTTTGTTTCGCTTTATGGGTGTGTCGCTATAGGAATTGAGCGCATCGAAGTTAGCTTCGGGGCCGAAGTCGTCGAGCCAGGCAAGATGCACGCCAATCGGAATAGCCATACCGTCGCCGAGGGGCTGTGTAAAGCGGATGGACAACTGATCGGTGCGCTGGGCCTGCAAGAACTGAACGAAACACCCGCGTTTTCCGAGATAGGTAACGGCAGGCATGGCGCGCGGCAGAAGGTCGGCGACGGTTTGGGTGCAGGTGGTCAGGTTGATGGCAATGCGGAACGGGCCCTTATAGTGGACGAACTCCCGGTAAGCGACGTTCGAGATGTAAGGCACGCCAGGTTTGCGCGCTTTGGGTTCCTGGCGCACTTTGACGATGGTGTGAGTGACGAGCGCACGGTCAGGGACACCGATGCGGAGTTCACAAGCTGCTAGATCGCGGACCAGCTTGTCGGCTTCGGGACCGTTGATGAGCCAACCTGCGCGGAGGCAAGCGTCGACAACAGCCATCTTGATGACATAGGGTGTCGGTACCAACAATGTACGGCCGACGGTAGAGGTTGCCTGGCTGGCTTTGAGAGAAAACAGCGCGACGGGGGCGAAATCGAAAACCATCCAGCGGCCTGGTCCGGGTATATCGGCGATCGGTTCGGCGGACGAACACTGCTCGCCGGTGAGCAGGACTGGTGCGGCCGCGTCGGCCCGTTTGGAACGGGGTGGCACTCGTCAAACCTCCTCGGAGCATCTATGCAGAACGTCGGCGGCACCGGCTAGATCGCTGAATCGGTAGGTAGCTACCGCCTTGTCATGCATCTTATTGAAAGTGGCGGCCAATTTCTCCACCTGGTCGGCGTAGCCTTCAGTAAGCGGGCTGAGGGTGGGCGCGGGGAGGTATGAGGATGACGTGGCTACAATACCCTCACAGCCAAGGATGTGAGGGTTCTGCGTATTGCGCTGGGCGCCTGCGGGTCGGACAAGGGTGGCGAGCAGCGCGTGGATAGCGGCCCGAGTGCGGTTTCTGCGCGAAGCATCGGAGATGACAGAAGTGCGAGAGAGGTCGTTCAGGCCGATGCGCGCCAATTCCAACTGGCAGATGAAGGCGTAGATGCCGGAATTCGCGGGGCGGTGAAAAATGGCTTGTCTGCCGGCAACAGAGTCGCTCTGTCCGGCAGATTTCTCGCGGGTGTCGGGGGAGTATTTAACGTGAAAGTATTGTTCCGTATGTGTCATTTCCGGGATGCCAACCACCCAGCCGAATTCGGCGCAGCTTTTCCGGGCGACTGATTTGCCGCCTTCGGTGACGAGTGTGCCGGCAATATCGGTAACGGCACAGCGTTTGAGGATTTCGTCCTGTACGTCAAGTCCGGACTTGATGTCTTTAACCGCGCTGACGAAGGCCGGATCAACGTTAATCCGGTCAGGGTTGAAGACACGCGCACCTTCCGACAGGGGCTCGCCGAATTGTTCAAGGAGAGGGGTGAGATGTCCAACAAATATGTGCTTGAACATGTCGCCGGAAACGGCGTTGACGCTGGCATGATTGCCGTCCGGCGTGACCACATGGACCATGCGAGTTTGCTGCTGGTTGCCTTCGGTGCCTTCGCTGTTTAGATTGTGCAGGTCGAGTGTGATGCGTGCGCACAGAGAGAGGGATTGAATGTTAGACATGTAATTTACTCATCAGTTTCTGGAGTTTGTGGCTCTTCGGACGCCGTGCCGGGACCTGAGGTCTTGCAGGTTGCGGAAGCGCACAGCAGTGAGCCGATTAATGAGGGATTCTGACAGCTGTCGTACAGAGATACAAATTCAGCGAAATCGGCTTCGGAAACGCGAGCGATGCCGTTGGTTTTACCTTGCTCCAGTCGTTTGGCGGATTCGGCGTTGTAAGCGGAAATGAAGTCAGCTAGGGTATCGAGGAACGCCGCGGGGGAGGGCAAGCTGCGTTTGCGACGCAGTTCCGGAAGAATATCGTAGCGAATCTCGCGAAATTCGAGTTTGTTTCGCTTGCGGGTCTGGGCGGTAACAGTGGCACTTCGGAGCGCCTTGGCGATCGCTTGAAATCCGGGATTCTGAATGATGCCGGAGTAAGGCATTTGTTGGCTCAAGATTTCCTCCACGAGGTCGAGTGAGAACTGAGGAAAGCGCCAGTCGTCCTGACCGCGCTTGCGAATAAGATAGATACCGTAGGCTTCATGAAATTCAGCAAGCCGGAGCAGAGTGTCCGGCCCACGGTGTTCCAGATACTTACGGAACAGCAGGAGGAGCTGAATTTCATCAGAAACGGTGTCATCGAGACGCCGAAGGCGTAGTTGGTACTCGTCAAGGGCACGGGTCCATCTAGCGACGTCGTCTGCCGCATCGAGCGTGAACCATCCAGGGATGGCCAGGCGGGAGATCCCAGTAACAGCCTTGGCCTGGCCGAGCGACTTATAGTGCGTGACCATAAGCCCGCTCAACAGATCGGCAGGTTGGCCAAACTCGTCTGGGAAGTCCTCGAAGGAATTCACCAACGCTCTGGCGACCGCCAGGGCGCCCAGACAGTCTACTTTCGGCGCAGCGCCGTAAAGTGAGTCCTGACGTAACCGGGCCATAGCGGCGAGGAACCGGCGGAAGCTAATCCGACGCGGCTCAACGGAAAAGAGGCGGACGTCATCGCCGACGATAATGGGGATGGTTCCGCGGAAGTAGCCTCGGAAGCGAAGCCATTCGAGTACAGGTTGCGCCCAGGCGTCCTTCGTGGAATCGTTGCGGGAGGTTGAATCCGGCTTCAGCCGAGCGTAGCCTTTGGCCGCTTGTGGGTTAAAGAGTTGAACCAGCTCGGGTTCAAATCCCATGTCGAAGTCGCTCCTAGCAGCCAAGCTCTGCAGAGCAGAGGCAAGCAGGTCAGACCATTGGTCCGGCTGACTCGAATAGACCCAGGTAACCGATTTATTCAGGGGACCATCCCCCTGCAGCACATTCAGGATCATGTAATGTCTGAAGTCCGGGTGAGGCGCTTGGGTAGCAATTTGTTCCTGTACATCGGCGCCGGCGGTTTTGGCAGCCTTCTGCGCCTCTCGCCAACGATCTGCCTTCTGCTTTTCGATGGGGTAATCGAAGAAGCGGTCGCCGACGACGGCGGGAACCTTGGCTTTCTCCTTCTCGTTAGGCGCGAGATACTCATAACCTGGATTCAACCCAATGCGGCGCAACTGAGTTACAGTAACGGGACTACCGCTGCTTACTATAAACTCCGATTGGTTATCTGACAAGGTAGCGCGAATATCAGCGGCTTCGAGCAGATCGGCCAAGCCGATCGCGGCCAGCACATCGGCATGCGTACCTGTAATCTTTGGAATGGGAAACACGGTCATTCCGTCTGAAAATCCTCCGTGGCCTTCTGGTCGGCACGCCGCAAGAGGCGGGTAAGTAGAGCGGCCAGCGGCCAGTAGATTTCAAATTCGTCTAATAGCCGTTCCACTAAGTTACCAAATCTTTGTCGTTTGTTGGGGTCTGGGGGGGCGAATTGATAAGGTGGCAACAGCGCGTCGATGGGTTGCTGGGCCTGGAACCAACCGCCGTGATGGGCAACGATGGCGGCGAGAATCGGAACTTGCTCATGGAGAGAAACGTCAGCGGTCCGGAGTAAGGAAGCCGCGAAGAAAGCCGATGCAGCGGAATGGGGAGGTCGCGGTCCAGCCGCGGCTTGAGCGCTACGATCGTGCGGATTTGCAGGGTCGAAGTCGGTATGCGCAAGCGGGACAGCGTGGACATAGGACGGATCTTTGATTTTCTGGTATTGCTCCGCCCAGCGGTCCCACCTTACTTGCAGTTTTCCGAGGTCGTGATACTCGGCTGCGAGGGATGCACAGCGTTGAATGGCGGGAAGCCCGATGGCGGAGTCCAGCAGACCACCTGCCGGTATCTCGTTTGAGATCAGTTCGGCGGTGCGGGTTATCACGCGATCTGTATGGTCGCACCACGGTTCGCGACGGTAACGGTAGGAGATGTGGCGCTCCGGCCGTGAAGCGGGCGGACTCTCACGGTCGCCCGCTTCATAGAGAGTAAGGCCTTCCGCTTGCGTGTAGCGGGCGTATGAGGGATGCAGGGCAGCGATGAAACCGATGTTGTTTGAATTGGAGAATGGCCGCCAAAACCCAGGGGTATCGGGATCGTAGGTCCAACCCGATTGCAATTTCCGGAGTTGGGTTCGCCAAACGGAGATCACCTCGAGTTGGCGTGGAAGGATGTTTGCAGGGTTGCGGCTGATGAGAACGCTGACCGTGTCGGAACTCTCCCGAATCAGTTCGCTGACACCGCTGTTGCGGGTACGTTGAATACCTGTCGCGATAACGTCGCGGCGTTTCGCCATTCCGCCGCGAGAGATGTCGATCAGATGGCGGTCGGATTTGCCATGCACCTGCTCAACCCAAGTTGCGGCGGTGGCGGGGTCGAGGTCGGCGCCATCTTCGATGGCCGCCCACGTATCGCTGAGTTGTGCTTGCTCGTAAGGCCGACAGGAATCAACGAGGAAAACGGTGACCGTTCCGTGTTGATTGTCGAAGCGGGCGCAACGGCCGGCGCGCTGAACCAGAGCATTCATGGGGCAAAGCTCGGTAAGAAGGACGTCGGCTGAGAGGTCAAGCCCGGCTTCGACCACTTGGGTTGCGATGGCGACGGCGGGCTCGGCGGCACCCTGACCGAAGGCCGTTTGCAGATACTCCCGCTGGCGGTTCCGGTCGGCGGCGAAAAACCGCGAGTGAAGCAGGATCGCGTCGCACCCAGCGGCGCGGACTTGGCGGTATAGCTCCTGGGCGCGGGCAACGCGATTGACGACGGCCAGCACTCGCTGTGAGGGATGGGCGAGGATGTCACTGGCTGCGAGGGGCCGCGCGGCTTTATAAATTGAGCGGCGGATGTTTCGACCATGATAGACCGTGCGTAGCTCCGATGAGTCGAGCGTAATTTCAACGGCATTTAACTCAGCTTTGAGGTACTCGCAGAGGGGTGTAGTTGCCGTGGCGGTCATCCAAACAGAAAGTGCGGCGCCGCCGAAGGTTTTCAGAGAATGGATTCCGGTCAGGAAGGCCCGGCCAGGGTCCATGAGATGAAACTCATCAAACACGACAAGATTGCCCGCGACGGCGGCCGCGTTGATGTTGTGTAAGCGAGCGGGAAGGCTATACGGACCGCAAAGGTAACCGGACAGCAGTTGATCATAGGTGCTGACGATGATGTCGCCCTGGTCGAGGAAAGGGTCGTCCGGTTGCGAGCCCGTCTGGATAGTAGCGGTTTTGTTCACCTGCCGGGCGTAACTAGCGGCGTCGGCGTGGATGCTTTGGCCTAACGATCGCAGTGGGAGAGTGTAGATCAACCGCCGGGCGCCAATCCGAGCCTGATCCAGAAGAAAGGGCACAAGTACCGCGAAGGTCTTGCCGGCGCCTGTCGGGGCGCGCAGCAGGACGTGGCGCCTGGCGACCAGGGTATCTGCGACGCAGAGTTGATAATCGCGCGGCTTCTTGCCAGTAAGCTCAATGAACTGATTGGAATACGTCAAGTCTTTGGCCGCCTCCGGCGTGTCGCGCGAGGAGACACCCAAACGGATAAAATAATGATAAATTATTCTGTTTTAACCGGCAAGGCCAGTGCCGTTGTCCCGTGTACAAGTCGAGTGAATAGTGATGTGGCGCGGAATGCCTGAATAACAGTACGCTATTAGCCAGAGATCGCCCCATGTCGAGCTTGCTGATAACCCCGCTACATTCACCTTTCCCGCGGAAGCCGCCGGTGTCGGTGGGGCAGTACAACTGGATTACGGGCGAAGTGGAGGTAATTCCAGAGCAGATGGGGCTGGATTTGCCTCAGGTGGACGACGTAGTGCTGCCGGAGGATGGGACGGTCAGCCTGTTGGCCACGGAAAACGGGTCGCAACTGTTCGTGGCGGGGTTTGGGCTGTTTATTGGGAAGAAGAGCGAGCGGGTGGTGGTGCGGCAAGGGAAGTCGGTATGCGCGCAGGTGCCATTTCTGCGATTACAGGAGATCATCATTGCCTCAAAAGGGGTGAGTCTTTCGTCAGACCTTATCGAAGATTTATGCGAACGCGGAATCCGGATCGGGTTTCTGAGTTCGAGCGGCAGGCCGACGGCGCTGGTTACATCGCCGATGCTGACGGCGACAGTAGAGACGCGGCGGGCGCAACTGGCGGCGGGGGAGAACGAGAGAGGCGCGGAGTTGTGCCGTTGGATTGTGGCGGGCAAGCTGCACAATCAGGAGAAGCTACTCCGCTACTTCGCGAAGAGCCGGGACGGGAACCGAAAGGGGGCGCTGGAGGACTGCGCGACGGCGTTGCGGCGGTTACGGCGGTCGGCTCTTGGGGTGGAGGGCACGACACCGGACATGGTACGGCCGGCGCTGATGGGGTTGGAGGGGACCGGCGGACGGCTGTACTGGAAGCAGATTGGCAACATGCTGCCGGAGGGGCTAGGATTTGGGGGGCGCACGCACCAGGGGGCGAGCGATGTTGTGAATGCGGCGCTGAATTACGGTTATGGGATGTTGACGGCGCATGTGTGGGGTGCTGTGATGAACGCCGGGCTGGAGCCATTTGGAGGTTTTCTGCACGTGGACCGCAGCGGAAAGCCGTCGCTGGTGTTGGACCTGATGGAGGAGTTCCGGCAACCGGTAGTGGACCGCCCGATCTTGTCGTGGCTGAACAAGGGAGGGCAGTTGAGCCTGCAGAAAGGAATGCTGGACGGCGCATCGAAAGAGCAGGTAGCGTCGCGCGTGCTGATGCGCCTGACAGCCGAGGAGCAGCACCGCGGAAAGCGGCATCAAGTGCGATCGATCATACAAATGCAGGCGCGGTTGGCGACGAGCGCGGTACGGGGTTTGCGGGCGTACCGGTCGTTTTCGTTCAAGTGGTGAACAGTGGCGCGGAAGAACCAGTACACAGGTGTTCTGAAACCCTTGGCGCTCGGGAGAGGCGCGCCAGAGGTGTCGTTGGTATTGATCTACGACATAGAAGAAGACCGGCTGCGGACACGCATCGCCAACGTTTGCCTGGACTATGGTTTGGAGCGGATTCAGTTCAGCGCGTTTTTCGGGAAGCTGAATCGGAACCGGCGCCAAGAACTGGCGCTGAAGCTTCAGAATGAGCTGGGCGCGGAGTCGGGCCGGGTGCGGATCATCCCCGTCTGCGAGCAGGATTTGAAAGATATGTGGGTGCTGGATCAGTATCGGCGGGACGCAGATGAACTGAAAGAGAAAGCAGGAGACGGGCCGGCTGCGAGGCCGCGGCTGAAAGTGTTGGGGGCGGCAGACGATTAATGATACTGCGCGTCACGGATCTGAAGCAGTGGGGCTATTGCCCGCGCGTGTTCTTCTATCAGCGGCGTATGCCAGGGGCGGGCAAGCAGACCTACAAGATGGGAGAAGGCAAGACCGCTCAGGACATGATCGAGCAGCTTGAGATGAGACGAACGCTGAAGGAGTATGGGCTGGAGGGCGCGGTACGCAGATTCGGCGTCTGGTTTGAGAATGAGGCACTGGGTCTGGGCGGCAAACTGGATTTGCTCTTGGAGATGCCCGCCGAGGCTGCGGTGGTGGAGTTCAAGTTGACGTCCGGCGAAGTCATGCACAATCACCGGCTGCAACTCGGAGGCTACTCGCTATTGGTGGAGGCAGAAACCGGGAAAACGGTGAAGCGGGGCTTCGTGTATCGAATACCGGATGGGCGTGTGTTCGCGGTTGCGATTGAGGACGAGTTGCGCACTGAGGTCCGGCGGACGTTGGAAGGGATGAGGGAAGTGACCAGGGACGGAGTGCTTCCGGAGCCAACACCCGTCAGAAACCGCTGCGAAGAATGCGAGTACGCCAACTTTTGCGGGGACGTGTGGTAGGGCGGATGTTCGCAGATTGGCCGGATTCTGGCGCGAAAATGGGATGTGCGAAAAGGAAGGGAGCAATCGACGGCACAACTCGCGTAAAATGAGGAAGTTAGGGAGCAGTAGTAATGATGGCCCCGATCAGAAGGGGATTGAAACGTGGAGAGTCAGCAGGTTCGGTGTGTCGCCGATAGTAGTAATGATGGCCCCGATCAGAAGGGGATTGAAACAACATGTTCCCGGCGAGTTGCCCCGCGCCGAGGGCGGTAGTAATGATGGCCCCGATCAGAAGGGGATTGAAACTTCAATCACTTCGTTCCGGCACTGTTCGAGTACAGTAGTAATGATGGCCCCGATCAGAAGGGGATTGAAACAAATGATTGCGGAAAGCGTCGGCGCGCAGTCGATTGCAGTAGTAATGATGGCCCCGATCAGAAGGGGATTGAAACATTCTGGAAGCAATCTTCGGGCAGGCCGGTACAGATACGGTAGTAATGATGGCCCCGATCAGAAGGGGATTGAAACTGAAACTGGCGCTCCGCTCTTTGTGGAACGGGCACAGTAGTAATGATGGCCCCGATCAGAAGGGGATTGAAACTACAGAACTTCTTCCTGCAACGTGACCATAAGGATGTAGTAATGATGGCCCCGATCAGAAGGGGATTGAAACATGTACAGGCC
This sequence comes from Bryobacterales bacterium, assembly GCA_020846745.1. Lineage (GTDB taxonomy): Bacteria > Acidobacteriota > Terriglobia > Bryobacterales > Bryobacteraceae > JADLDI01. Next base: position 11,430 of record JADLDI010000013.1, read on the forward strand.
ACACGCCAGCAAGTTGATGCCGTGGTAGTAATGATGGCCCCGATCAGAAGGGGATTGAAACGCATTTCTAGTCCAGAACGATGCCGCTCCGCAGCCGGTAGTAATGATGGCCCCGATCAGAAGGGGATTGAAACACCGATGCGCTCCTTAGCTCGAAGCAAAGTGCGCGTGGTAGTAATGATGGCCCCGATCAGAAGGGGATTGAAACCAGTAGACTGGCACGAATGGATCAGTTATCACGGCGTAGTAATGATGGCCCCGATCAGAAGGGGATTGAAACAACCACACATGATTCGGCTGGCGCTGGAGATGGCCGAGTAGTAATGACGGCCCCGATCAGAAGGGGATTGAAACAATGACAAGCACGTCGCCCACCTCGACGCCTGCGGGTAGTAATGACGGCCCCGATCAGAAGGGGATTGAAACCGCCGTCGCCCGTCTGCGAGAGGAACTGCCGCCCGGTGTAGTAATGACGGCCCCGATCAGAAGGGGATTGAAACTTGGTGCACCTATCTCGCGAACCTGGTGAGCGGAGTTGTAGTAATGACGGCCCCGATCAGAAGGGGATTGAAACGTGCCAAATCTACATGGCTGGCGATGGGTGGCGTGGTAGTAATGACGGCCCCGATCAGAAGGGGATTGAAACACGAAGAAAGGTATGGCTCCGGCCTGCTGTCGTGTGTAGTAATGACGGCCCCGATCAGAAGGGGATTGAAACGCTAAACCAGAAACCCGGCGAGCAGATCCGCTGGCGGTAGTAATGACGGCCCCGATCAGAAGGGGATTGAAACCTAACTCAGTGCGCAATCCCTGCACCTTGGCGACCTGGTAGTAATGACGGCCCCGATCAGAAGGGGATTGAAACCGCAATGCACGTGCGATACCTCGCACCGTGGTTGCCGTAGTAATGACGGCCCCGATCAGAAGGGGATTGAAACCGAGCACCAGCGGCAGTTGCGGCAGGCGACGGAAGCGTAGTAATGACGGCCCCGATCAGAAGGGGATTGAAACCTGGGCGAGCCGGAGCACGCCGAGGCGGTTGCGTTGTAGTAATGACGGCCCCGATCAGAAGGGGATTGAAACCGATAACGAGATGGTGCCCGATGACAAGCCGCGCGGCGTAGTAATGACGGCCCCGATCAGAAGGGGATTGAAACTTGATAGTGATCTCGCCGCGCTGGTTCTCGTGGAAGTAGTAATGACGGCCCCGATCAGAAGGGGATTGAAACCGCCGGTCGCCTTTGCGCCGAGCGCGATCCATCCGTAGTAATGACGGCCCCGATCAGAAGGGGATTGAAACTTCAGAACTGGAAAGCGCCGAACGGAGAGGTTCGCGAGTAGTAATGACGGCCCCGATCAGAAGGGGATTGAAACAAAATCACTGGGGCGGAAGACGTATTGTCTCCGTCGCGTAGTAATGACGGCCCCGATCAGAAGGGGATTGAAACCCGCACAGTAGCCGTGCCAGCCGAGCGAGAACGCTCGTAGTAATGACGGCCCCGATCAGAAGGGGATTGAAACTGGGAAACGCCAGACCCCTTGCAGGACATCAAGCGGGGGTAGTAATGATGGCCCCGATCAGAAGGGGATTGAGATCTCGTTCGCAATCGAGCTAAAGCGACCGAGCTAGGTAGTAACGATGGCTTCAATCAGAAGGGGATTGAAACGCGTGGCGAGATATGTGGCGCGTATTCATCATCTGGCGAAGTAATGACCGCCCCGATAACTGGGAATGTGCGGTGACGTTGGTTATCGATCAGTTAGAAAAAGCCGAACGGGCGCTTGGGTTAAGCCTTGCGCCCGTTTGGGTTACTAACTGACTTATTTTGAGTTACGCTGTGCGTGAACGTTCCGCGCCGTCGCCGGGCGATGGCGGTCTGGGCGGCGGCCGAGCGGGCGATCGGTACACGGTAGGGGGAGCACGAGTGGACCGGCCGAGGTCGACGGCGAGCTTGATGGGCTTCCGACACCTTCCTGGTCGAGCACGCCGAAGGGACCGGCCTTGAAAGTTCTCGCCCTGCGCGCACACCATTGATACGGTTCAAGGCGTCGCAGTGCGGTCAACTCCGGTCGATGCGGGCGCGGATCATTTGGGCTAGTTCGTGGCGGGATCGGGCTTCCACCTCTCGACCAACCTTTTCAAGGACGATGGCGTAAGTCTCCTGAATCCTGGCATTGAGGGGAGCGCGGTGGGCTGCCCGCTCTATTAAGGGAAGCGCTTCGGCGGCCCGATTGTCTTCGATTAACTGCCAGGTTACACGGCAAGCATCTGCGAGCCTGGCTATTTCGGCTTCGTTGGCTTCGAGATCCACGTGTACCTCTCGTACGGCGAGGATGCTGCACCGGCTGTGGCGAAGGGCGCGCGCGGTGACGGGATCGAGGGATTTGGGAACGAGGGGATTGAAGCCGCGGCTGCCGATGACGAGCATGCCTGCGTCGTCCGCGGCGTCGATGATTCGTTCGGCCGGACTTCCGGTCATCACGTCGATGGCGACGTCGAGCCCGTTTCCCGCGTGCTGGGAAAGCATGTGCTCCAAGTCCCGGCGTGCCTCCTCGACCAATGGCCCCCTCTCGCCGACCGATGAGCTGTCCGGTAGGACAGTCATGACGCGGAGAGGCACTTCGAACAGGCGAGCCATACGGGCGGCGGAGGCGAGCCCGAGCTCGGATGGCGAGCTGAGGTGGATGGGGCAGAGCACGGGCCGCCGCCTGACGGCCTGCGGCTCCCCGCGCACGACCCAGACGGGGACCACGGCGCGGTGGACGATGGCCTCAACCGCTGAGCCGACGAGCCATCGCCGGATAGTCGCCGGGCGGCCGCCGCCGGTGATGATGAGCTGCGCGCCGATGCGTAGGGCCGTGTTGATGGCGAGTTCGGCGGGAGTGCCAACCTCCACCTCCTCGCGGACATTCAGCCCCGCATTCCAGAGCGATTGCAGCCGCAGACCGAGCGTCTGCTTTGCTTTGGCGATGCGGCCGGCGATACCCGGTTCGCTTTCGAGGCGGCGCTTGCCGAGCGCATGCACTACGACAAAAGGGCACTCGAGGCGCCGGCCGAAGTCCAGCGCTGTAGCCAACAGCTCATCGGTTTGATGGTCGAGGGGCAATGCTACGACGACCGGCTTTTGTTGGTTGGTCATGATTCAACTCCGTGTGACAGTTGGTCTTCACCTTCACTGAATGGAACATGGGTTTCGCCGCGCAGGAGTTCACGTCCATCCGAAATGCGAGCGAACAGGTAGTAGAGTCCAGGGATGACGAGCACACCGAGCACGGTGCCCAGGAGCATGCCGCCGACGCCCGTGACCCCGATGGTCCGATTGGCAATCGCGCCAGCGCCATGGGCAACCACTAGCGGAAGGAGACCGGCAATGAAAGCGAAGGAGGTCATCTGGATGGCGCGGAAGCGTAGTTTTCCGCCCTCGATGGCGGCGTCTTTGAGCGAGGCACCCTCGTTGCGGCGCTGCACGGCAAACTCGACGATGAGGATCGCGTTCTTGCCCAAGAGGCCGACCAACATGATCATGCCGAGCTGAGCCCAAACGTCGTTCGACAATCCCATGGCAGAGAGGAACCAGAAAGAGCCGAAGATGCCGACCGGCAGGGACAGGACCACAGCCAGAGGGATCAGGAAGCTCTCATACTGGGCAACCAGCACGAGGTAGACGAACACCACGACGATCATGAAGATGTAGAGCGCCGCGTTACCCTTCTGCGACTCGTCCCACGACAGTCCTTCCCAGCCGAGGCCATAGCCGCGCGGCAAGCTGGCGGCGGCAACCTCCTGCACGGCCTGAATGGCCTGACCGGTGGAGTAGCCCGCAGCGGGAACGAGCTGAATGGCGGCCGAGGGATACAGGTTGTAGCGGGTGATCTCGTTCAGCCCCTGCGATTTTTTGAGCGTCATGAAGGACGAGTAGGGGACCATTTCGCCCTTTTCGTTTCGGACAAAGAGGTCGTCTAAATCCTTGGGCATCCGGCGGAACTGCGGCCAGGCCTGCACGTACACCTTGTAGAACTGGTTGAAGCGAACAAAGCCCTGCTCGTAGGTGCTGCCGATGAGGATGTTGAGGTTGTTCAACGCATCCTGAATCGACACGCCCTTCTGCATGGCCACATCGTTGTTGATGACCACTTCGTATTGCGGATAGTCGGCCGCATAGAAGGTGAACACACTGCCGACTTCTTTACGCTTCTCGAGCGCGGCGATGAACCGCTCGTTGATCTCTCCGAGGAGCTTATAGTCGGCGGTACTCGATTGTGTTTGATCGAGCACGCGCATGGCGATACCGCCGGCCGCGCCGAAGCCGGGAATCGCAGGCGGCTCGAAGAACTCGAGTTTGACGTTCGTCATTTTGCTGGTTTTTTCTTTGAGGTGTTCGATGATCTCGGACGATGTTTGTGGGCGTGTGGACCAATCGTCGAGGTTGATGATCGCCGTGCCTGCGTTGGAGCCACGGCCCTCGGTCAGCACTTCGTATCCCGCAATGGATGTGACGCTGCGAACGCCCTTGATTTCCTTGGCGAGCCGTTCCAGCTCTTGCGACTTGGCGTTGGTATATTCCAGAGTCGACCCGGGTGGGGTCTGCAGGACGGCGTAGATCATGCCCTGGTCCTCACCGGGGATGAAGCCAGTCGGGAGCGCTTTGCTGGTGGTGACGATGCCGTAAGCAAATCCCCCGAGGACCACCATGGTTACCACCCGGAGCGTGACAATTGGCCGTAGCAGGCGCCACGCGTACAGACTAGTGATTTTGTCGATGAGGAGACTGAAAGGCCTTTGTATCAAGGGCACGAGGAGCAGCAGGAGCCCGAAACGTCCCCAAAGCTCATAGGCGAGATAGGTGATACCGGCAAGCAGCGGGAGCCCCACGAACGCGTAGCCGAGCAGTGTCTTGACGCTGATCCCGCGAAGTCTTTCGCGAAGGGTCTTGCTCTCCTCGACGCCCGCGGGATCGTGGGAATGAGGCTGCAGGACCATGGCGCACAGGACTGGGGTGAGCGTCAACGCAACGACGCCGGAGAGGACGATGGTCGAAGCCATGGTGACGCCAAACTGGCGGTAGAACACGCCGACCGGCCCGGGGATAAAGGTCACCGGGACAAACACGGCGCTCATGACCAGTGTGATGGCGATGATCGCGCCGCTGATCTCCTTGAGGACTTCAATGGTGGCCCGATAGGGTGATAAGTGCGTGCCGGCCATTTTGGCGTGCACGGCCTCGACCACGACGATGGCATTGTCGACGACGATACCGATGGCCAAGACCATCGAGAACAGCGTGATCAGGTTGATGGAGAAGCCCATCAGTTGCAGCACGAAGAAGCTGCCGACCAGCGATACCGGCACGGCGAGCGCCGGGATGATGGTGGAGCGCACGTCACCGAGGAACAGGAAGACGACCAGGGAGACCAGGATGAACGCTTCGAGCAGTGTGTGGAGCACCTGCTCAGTGGAGGCCTCAACGAACCGGGACACGTCGTACGCAATCTCGTAGTTCATCCCGGGAGGAAACGACCCCTTCAACTCCTCGAGCGTCTTTTTCACTTCCGCGATGACCTGGGCGGCGTTGGAGCCTGGCGCCTGTTTCAAGACGATGGATGCGGCGGGATGACCGTTGACGTCGGAATAGATGTCGAAGAACTCGGAGCCAAGCTCGATACTGGCGTGATTGGTACGGGCTACTTCCACGGCGGCCTTGGTGTCGCTGGAGGGTGGCACGCAGACGTCTTTGAGCCGGAGAATCTCGCCGTCTGGGGTCGCCTTCAGGATGATATTGGCATACTGCTCGGGCTCATTGAAGCGGCCGATGTAGGTGAGCACGTACTCTTTCGATTGAGAGGTCATGCCCGTCGCCTGACCGAGCCGGCCCGGCGATCCGATGATGCTCTGCTGGGCCAAGGCCTTCATGACGTCTTCGACCGATATGTCGTAGGCGCGCATGCGCTCCGGGTTCAGCCAAATGCGCATCGCAAAAGTACGATTGCCCAGGTTGACCGGGATACCCATACCCTTAATGCGCTTGAGCACGGGCATGATGTAGACGTTGGCGTAATTGAAGAGGTCTTTCTGATCGGTGTTGGGGTCTGTGCTGTACAGATTGAGGTACATCAACATGCTGGGCACGACCTGGCTGACGAGAATACCTTCGCGCACCACCAGTTCGGGTAGCCGGCTGGTCATGATGTTGACGCGGTTCTGTACGTTCACCACGTTGATGTTGGGATCTGTGCCCGGCTCGAAGAAGATGCGAATGGTCGCCTCACCGGCGCTGGTCGCGTCGGAGACGATGTAGCGCATGCCCTGGACGCCATTGATCGATTGCTCGAGAGGAATGAGAACGGAATCGGTGAGGACCTTGGCGCTGGCGCCGGGATACGCAATGGAAACGTAGACGGTGGGCGGCGCGATGTCGGGAAACTGCGCGATGGGAAGGCTCACGATTCCGAGGCCTCCGAGAAGCAGAATGAGGACGGAGAGGACGATGGCCAGGGCGGGGCGGTGGAGGATCTGTGTGAACATGCTGCTGCTTGATCGTCCCTATTCGGCCTTGAACTTCAGGTTGTTGACCGCTTCCCCGGAAGCACGGGTCTCTGTGTGCTCCAGGTGCTTGCCATCGCGGACCTGGCGAACTCCCTCGAGCACGAACTTCTCGCCAGCCTTTAGGCCGCTTTGGATGACGTAGATGTCTTCCAACTCACGGGCGACCTTGATTTCGCGCTGGTGCGCGACGGCCTGCTCGTCGACGACGAAGACGTAGCGCCGGTCGAGGATCTCGAAGGTGGCCTGCTGCGGGATGACCAAGGCTCCGGAGAGCCTCTGGTTAATCAGCAGCGTGCCGGTCTGGCCGTGTCGCAGAAGGCCGTTGGGATTGGGAAAGTCAGCGCGGAACTCGATGTTTCCTGTTTCCCGGTTGAACTCCGATTCGATGGTCAGCGTCGTCGCGGCGTTCTTATCGAAGATCTGCCCGTTCGCAAGCCGAAGCTGGATGGTGGCGCCCGGAAGATCGAGGTTCCGGGGCGAGTCGGTATTGCCTGCCCGCCGTAAGGACTTGAATCGCAGGTAGTCGGCTTCGGGGACATTGAAGTACGCCCACATCACAGCGTTATCCGATAGGGTGGTGAGGGTGTCCCCCGCTTCGATCAGGCTTCCATGCTGCATGAGTTGACGGCCCACGATGCCGTCGAACGGAGCGAAGATGCGTGTAAAGCCAGCTTCGGCAGTGGCGCGGTCGAAGTTGGCTTTCGCTTTGTCCCGCTCGGCCGTGGCCCGGGCCAACTCCGGGGGTGACACGAAGCCGCGCCCCGCGAGCTTTTCCGTGTTCTGCAGATTAATCTCAGCGAGGCGCAGGTCGGCCTTTTCGGCCTCGAGCTTGGTCCGATAGAGGACAGGATAGAGCTCATAGAGACGATCGCCGGCGCGCACGGCCTGGCCCTCTTGCACGGGGATTTCTTCGAGGTACCCCTCATTTAAGGCGCGGATCTCGATGTGACGCCGGGATTGCAACCGGCAGACGTAGGCCTGCGTAGTGGGCACGTTCATGATGCTGGGATTGGTGAGTACGACAGGCTGCGGCGCCTCTTCTTCATGGTGGCCAGCGTCTGCGTGCTTCTTTTTTGAGCAAGCGGCGCCGGCAAGAAGGCCCAGGCCGGTTACGATGAGCGTCGTTCGTAGATGCTGCGGCAGCTTCATTAGTTCTTCACTCCCTGCGTGAGTTTTTGATCGGCGGCTGTTGCGTCGGCAGGCTCCAGACCGGTTCCGCGCCAGCCGCCCCCAAGGGCCTGATAGAGCGTCACGGTGGCAACCATCTGCCGTTGCTTCATTTCAACGAGTTCCTGCTGTGCTTCGAGCAATTCACGCCGGGCTGTCAGTACTTCCAGGTATTCGGCTCGATTCAAATTGAAGAGTTCGGTCGAGATGTTGACCGACTGGGCGAGGCGGTCGACCTGTTGCTGTTTCAACTGAAAGCCCTGGCTGAGATTTCGTGTGAGGCTCACACGGTTGCTTACCTCGACGAAAGCGGTCAGCACGGCTCGCTCGTAGTGGATCACCGCCTGCATCTCACGAGAGTCCGCCGAGATGTAGTCCGCCATGATTCCCTTCCGATTGAGCAAGGGCTGAAACGCTTTGCCGAGGATGCCGAACAGCAGCGAGTCGGGCGTATTGATCAGCTTGGTCGCGTCGAATGACTGGTAGCCGACCAGGGATTCGATCCCGAGAGACGGATAGAAGGCTTTTCTGGCCGCGTCGACATCGAGCCCCGCGGCCGCAAGCTCGAGTTCCGCCTGGCGGACGTCGGGACGATTCGCCAGAAGCTCAGCGGGGACGCCCACTGCCATGGCGGCGGGTTGACTGTCGAGGAAGTTGGTCTTCGCGCGATCGATCCGCTGTGGGAAGCGGCCGGCGAGGAAGTTCAGCTCGTTCTCGGTCTCGACGATCCGTTGCTGGATTGTATAAAGTGAACTCTGCATCGCCCGGAGGTTGGCCTCAAAGCGTGCCGGGGCCGCAGAGGTGGCGCGCCCGGCCTGGAACTGCGCCCGCGCGAGCTCGAGTGACTGCTCCTGGAGGGCGATGTTATCGGTTACGACCTTCAGTTGCCGGTCGAGCGCCAATAACTCGTAGTACTTACCGGCAATCTCCGCGACGAGACGCGTCACCATGAAGTTCCGGCCTTCGATGCTCGCGAGGTATCGCTGGGACGCGGCTTTGGCGAGGTTTCGGAGCCTGCCCCATACATCGATTTCCCACGACGAGTAGAGCCCGAACTCGTATTTCTGGAGGTTCGGTCCGATTTCGGACCGCTCATCCGCTTTCCCCTGGCTGGTGAACGCTCCAACGCGCTCGACCCCGGTTGCGGCGCCGAAGCCCACCTTAGGCAGGTACTCACCACGCCGGGCCATGATCTCCGCGCTGGCGACCACTGTCTCCTGAATCGCGAGGTTGAGTTCCTGATTCTGCTTGAGCGCCGCCTCGATGAGCGCGACCAAGTGGGCGTCCTTGAAGAAGTCGCGCCACGGGATCAGACCGGCACTTCGCGTATCGCTCAGCCCGGCAAAAGTGTCGGGCACGACACGGTTCGGGACGTGGGCGATTCTCTTGGGGGGCTTTGGAATGCAACCGGTCGCCATCGTGGCAACTAAAGCAACCAGCGTTGCGGTGAGCGCGCGCCCTACCCACCCGGCCTTAGCTCCGGGCTTTGTTTCCAAAATTCCGTTCATTGTCTTGCCTTGGCTTGAAACCCTTTGTCCATCCGCGGTCCTGATCGGCCGAGGGACGACCGCGCCGCCGCCGGCCCGGTGGTTCGGCAATCAGGACATCACGCCATTCCCATCGACATCGAGCGGGGGAAAGCGCAATGCGGAATCATCTAGCTGCCGTCAGTCCGGCAGCGACAGTTGGAGATCGGGTGAACTAGGCTGAAGGGGATCCGCGGGTGGAAAACGCACGCAGTCGAAACGGGGTTAGTGCTGCCCGGTCGGCCGACGATTCGTAAAGACCCGTTGGGCCTGCCAAGGCCGGTACGTGTAGTGGTAGGACTCCGTCTAACCGCACGAGGCAGCGTTCGGTCTCGTCGTCCTCCGTGGGTTCGGCCAACTCCTGGTGGAGAGCCTTCGCAAAACGGCTATCGAGGGAGACCCTCGGCACCGCGGTATCGCCGGGCGATTCGATTTGCTCGACGCGATGGTCAACCTGTCGAGCAGGCCAATCAGCCGCAGCCAAGCGAGCCGGAGAGGTGCCGCTAAGGAGACCTATCACAACACAGACGAAAGCGATAAGCGCAAGGTGAAATGCGCTGTGGTCGCTAAGGCTGTGGGAACGACTCCGCATTCTTTTGACGATAGCACGAATTAATATTGTTTCGTAATGTTTCGGGGCAAGACGTCACGGCATGTGGCCCGAAATCGTGCAATCCAGCCGAAGAGGCCGCGCAGGAGGCCGGGCCGCGAACGAGGACGTTCGCCCCACAGCGTAGTAGTTGGTGTTTTGGCGGGTGAGATGGTGCGGTGCGACGCAACGTTAGTAGTGGCTTCGTGCGGTTGATGTGGGACGAGACCCATCGCTCACGGGATTGAGAAAAAACGCGGCCCGCGCCCTTACGGTTGCGGTTCCGTTTCCAGAGTAGTGCGTGTTTGCAATGGTTTACCGGACCCGGGACGCGGTGCTAAATCGCATTTCAGCGGATCTTTTCTCACGCCCTCACGCTTGGGCTCCGTCTCGAGGCGGTGCGGTAGTCGGGGGTGGGGGGTTAGTGGGGTATGTGCGTTAGTGGGCCAGAAATGCCGAACGGGCGCTTGGCCGAAGCCTTGCGCCCGTTTGAGTTATTACCTTGAGTTACTAACTTACGCTGTGCGGGAGCGTTCCGCGCCGTCGCCGGCGATGGCGGCCTGGGCGGCGGCCAAGCGGGCGATCGGTACACGGTAGGGGGAGCACGATACGTAGTTCATGCCGACCTTGTAGCAGAACTCGACCGACGAGGGTTCGCCGCCGTGTTCGCCGCAGATGCCTACTTCGAGGTCTTTGCGGGTGGACCGGCCGAGGTCGACGGCCAGCTTGATGAGCTTGCCGACGCCTTCCTGGTCGAGCACGCCGAAGGGATCGGCCTTGAAGATTTTAAGGTCTTCGTACTGCTTGGAGAACTTCGTATAGTCGTCGCGGGAGAGGCCCATGGCGGTTTGCGTCAGGTCGTTGGTGCCGAAGCTGAAGAACTCGGCCTGCTCGGCCACCTTGTCGGCAGTGAGCGCGGCACGCGGGATTTCGATCATGGTGCCGACCATGTACTTGACTTCGTCCTTCACACCGGCGTTGCCCAGAACTTCCTCGGCAACCTTGACCACGATGTCCTTCTGATGGGCCAATTCGGCAGCCGAACCGATCAGCGGAATCATGACTTCCGGAATGACCTTCACGCCCTTCTTATGCACCTGAACGACGGCTTCGAAGATGGCGCGCGCCTGCATTTCGGTGATCTCGGGATAGGTGATACCGAGACGGCAGCCGCGATGGCCGAGCATGGGGTTGAACTCATGGAGTTCTTCGACGCGCTCGAGCAGTTCGGGCAACTTCTTCTTCAGTTCGGCGACGGAGCAGCCGTAGCGGCCGGCCATTTCCTTCTTGGCTTTGGCATCGGCGTTGGGGAGCTTGGCGATGTCGACCATGAGGTTCTCGCGTTTGGGCAGGAACTCATGGAGCGGGGGGTCGAGGGTACGGATGACGACCGGGAAGCCGTCCATGGCCTTGAAGAGACCGGCGAAGTCGGCCCGCTGCATCGGCAACAGCTTCTTGAGCGCTGCCTTACGAGCCTTCTCTTCGCGAGCGAGAATCATGGCCTGAACGTGGGGCAGACGGTCTTCGGCAAAGAACATGTGCTCGGTACGGCACAGCCCGATGCCCTCGGCTCCGAAACCGCGGGCGACCTTGGCGTCGCGCGGGATATCCGCGTTGGCGCGAACGCCGAATTCGCCACGGAACTCGTCGGCCCATTCCATAAAGGTGGAAAGCCAACCGTGTTTCAGGTCGGGTTCCCTGGTGACAGCCTGGCCGAGGTAGACATCGCCGGTGGTACCGTCGATGGAGATCCACTCGCCTTCTTTGACGGTGAGCTTTTTGCCGCCGACGGCGACCGTAGCCGACTTGGCATGCTCGTTGATCACGACAGCGCTGGCGCCGACGATGCAGGGACGGCCCATGCCGCGAGCGACGACGGCAGCGTGCGAACTCTTACCGCCGATTGCGGTTAAGATGCCCTTCGCCACGTCCATACCGTGAATGTCGTCGGGCGTGGTTTCTTTGCGGACCAGGATGACGGGACCCTTCGCGCCGTGAGCAACGGCATCATCGGCTGTGAACGACACCCGGCCAACGGCCGCGCCGGGTGAGGCGGCGATACCGGTGGTGAGCTTAGTCAGCTTCTTGAGCGACGGGCCATCGAAGACGGGGTGAAGTAACTGGTCTAACTGCGAAGGAGATACACGGAGAACGGCGGTCTTCTTATCGATTAACCCTTCTTTGGTCATCTCGACCGCGACGCGGACTGCGGCCGGACCGGTGCGCTTACCATTCCGGGTCTGCAGCATGAAGAGCGTGCCTTCCTGAATGGTGAACTCAAAGTCCTGCATGTCCTTGTAGTGGTTCTCAAGCATGGTGGTGATCTCCACCAGCTTGTCGTACGCTTCGGGCATCTGGTCTTTGAGGTGCGAAATGGGCTCGGGAGTGCGGATACCGGCCACGACGTCTTCGCCCTGGGCGTTGATCAGGTATTCGCCGTAGAAGACCTTTTCGCCGCTGCCGGGGTCGCGGGTGAAACCGACGCCGGTGCCGGAGCCTTCGCCCATGTTGCCGAAGACCATGGTCTGGACGTTGGCGGCGGTGCCGATGGAATCGGAGATCTTTTCCATCTTGCGGTAGTAACTGGCCTTAGGGTTCCACCAGGAGTTAAAGACCGCGTTACGGGCGAGGACTAACTGCTCGCGAGCATCCTGCGGGAAGGGTTTTTTCATTTCCTTCTTCACCAGGGCGAGATACTCTTTGATGATCGCTTTGAGATCGTCGGCCGTCAGTTCCGTGTCGAGCTTAACCTTCGCCTTGGCTTTGCGCGAATCGAAGATATGGTCGAACTTTTCCATCTCGATGTTGAGGGCGACTTCGCCGAACATCTGGATGAAGCGGCGGTAGCAGTCGTAGGCAAACCGGGGATTGCCGGTCTTCTTCGCAAGGCCCTCTACCGTTTCGTCGTTCATGCCGAGGTTGAGGATGGTGTTCATCATGCCCGGCATGGAGAACTTCGCGCCCGACCGCACGCTAAGCAGCAGCGGATTGGCAGGATCGCCCAGTTTCTGGCCCATCTGCTTTTCGAGCTTTTCGAGGGCCTTCCACATCTGGTCGTCGATTTCCTGAGGGACGGTCCGGTTGTTCTCGAAGAAGATGTTACAAACTTCGGTTGAGATGGTGAATCCGGGAGGGACAGGCACGCCGGCACGCGACATTTCCGCGAGGCCGGCGCCCTTACCGCCCAGCACATCCTTCATCGTCCCGTCGCCATCGGCAGTTCCGCCGCCAAACGCGTAGACGTATTTCTTCATTTCGTTTCCCTTGTCTCCTTGTCTAACTAGTCACAATTTCGGAAAAATCCGCGATAGAGGAGAACTCGCGGAGGATCGCATCGAGCAGCGCCAGCCGGTTGGCGCGGACAGCCGCGTCGTCTGCGTTCACCAGTACTTTGTCGAAGAAGCGATCCACGGCCGGCCGCAGCCCGGCAATGGCCGCCAGTGCAGCCGTATAACCGACGGCCTGGCGCACGTCCTCACGGACGCGTCCAAAATCGGCCCACAGGCCGCGCTCCGGACCGTCCTCTAACAGGTCCGCGCGAACCTCGGGGCCGGCAGGCGCACCGGCCTGCTTTAAGATGTTGCGAATTCGTTTGAAAGCGGCGGCAAGCGGCTCGAAGTTTTCCGTCGGCCGCACGGCTTTGATGGCTTCCAACCGCTTGGCGAGGTCTTTCAGGTCGGCCCAGCCGCACGCCATGGCGGCATTTAGTTCGTCGTAGGCGTAACCGCGAATCTCGCGGAAGTAATAGCGAATACGATCTTCAAAAAACTCGTCTAACTGCTGGTTACCAGCAACCAGAGCTTTGAGACCGGCAGTAACTTCGCCTTCGATCAGGATTTTGACGACACCCTGGGCGGCGCGGCGGAGGGCGAAGGGGTCGCGCGAACCGGAGGGGATCATGCCAATGCGGAAGCACTCGCGGAGCGTGTCGAGCTTGTCGGCGAGGGCGACGATTTGCCCGGTGGCCGTGCGTGGAATGGAATCTTCCATCGACACGGGCTTGTAATGGTCGTAGATGGCGAGGGCAACGGCTTCGGGCTCACCCTGATGGCGCGCGTATAGCCCACCGACTACGCCTTGCAACTCGGTAAACTCTTTCACCATGTCGGTGGTCAGGTCAGTCTTGGCGAGCAGCGCGGCACGTTCCGCATCGGCATTGCCGCCTAACTCACGGACCAGAGATACGACACGATGGGTCTTATCGAGATACGAACCTAACTTGGCCTGGAAGGTGACGTTGGCGAGGCTCTCGACGCGATCGCGCAAGGGCTTCTGCTGGTCGACATCCCAGAAGAAACGCGCATCGTTGAAGCGGGCACGCAACACGCGCTCGTTGCCTGATACGATCCAGCCTTCGGGGTCGGACCCGACGTTCATCACCGCGATGAAGTTGGGCGCTAACGTGCCGTCTACACGCTCGACGGAGAAGTTCTTCTGGTGATGGCGCATGACGGTGACCAGCACCTCAGCGGGCAGGGCCAGATACTCCTCTTTGAAGGAGCCGAGGATGGGCGTGGGCCATTCTGTGAGATAGGTGAGCGTGTCGAGCAGGGCCTCATCCGTTTTCGGGCGCAGGCCTTTGCCTTCGACTAACTGGGCGATGCCCGATTCGATGCGGCGGCGGCGTTCGGCCGCGCGCACGATGACGAACGCCTGTTCGAGCTGCGGCTCGTAAGTGTCGATGGTGACCTCAATTTGGCGCCGGCCGAGTTCGCGGCCGCCGGCGGTGCGATGGCCTTGGGTGAGGTTGCCGGCGGAGATTCCGGCCACTTCCAAGGGCAACACGGAGTCACCCAAAAGGGCGACAATCCAGCGGATGGGGCGAATGAAGCGCGCGGTTCCTTTCGGGCCCCAGTACATGGTTTTGGGCCATGGGATGCCGAGAATGAGGGAGGGCAACTGTTCACTGAGCAGGGCCGCGGTCCGGCGCCCGGCGATCTTCTTGCGAATGCCGAAGTACTCGCCTTTGGGGGTGGCGATGATTTCGAGCTGATCGACAGTCGCGCCGTTTTTGCGGGCGAAGCCTTGCGCAGCGCCTTGTCCGGCGGATTTCGGGGGACCGCTCACCAGTTCTTCGGAATCGGCTTGCCCTGCCGGCAGCCCTGAGGCGATCAGCACCAGGCGCCGGGGTGTTGCATCCACACAGGCCACGCGTCCGGACAGACGGTTTTCGGCAATCAGCTTTTCAAACCCGGCGCGCAGGTATTCGAGCGCCGGCACGATCATCCAATCGGGAATCTCTTCAGCGCCGATTTCGAGCAGGAATCGCAATGTGTCCGCCATCAGGCCACCGCCTCCTGCCCCAGTTGCTGCTGCGCTACCCAGAGTTGCGCAGTGCCGACGGCGAGCTTGCGCACGCGGCCGATGACGCCGACGCGTTCGGTGACGGAGATGGCGCCGCGGCTATCGAGAAGGTTGAAGAGGTTGGAGCATTTCAGGACATGGTCATAAGTGGAAAGCACCGGGAACCGATCTTTCTGTTCGTACTTTTCGTAAAGGGCGAGCAGCCGCCGGCATTCCTTTTCGTGCAATTCGAATAGCTGCCAAAGGGTGGGCACGTCGGCCAGTTCGAAGTTGTACACAGAGAACTGTTGCTCGTCGGCGAAGCGGACATCGCGGTAGGTGAAGCCCGGGGCCCACTGGATTTCATAAATCGATTCGCGGCCCTGCAGGAAGGCGGCGATGCGTTCAAGGCCGTAGGTGAGTTCGGCCGGGACCAGTTCGAGGTCGACGCCGCCGCACTGCTGGAAGTAGGTGAACTGAGTGATTTCGAGGCCGTCGAGCATGACCTGCCAACCGATGCCCCAGGCGCCGAGGGTGGGCGATTCCCAGTTATCTTCTTCAAACTTGATGTCGTGCTTGGCGAGGTCGATGCCGATGGCTTCGAGCGAGCCGAGATACTGGTCGATGACGTCGGTGGGGGTCGGCTTGAGGATCACCTGCAACTGCTGGTGCTTATAAAGACGGTTCGGATTTTCGCCATAGCGGCCGTCTGCCGGGCGGCGTGAAGGTTGCACGTAAGCCACGCGATACGGTTTAGGACCGAGAACGCGCAAAAACGTTTCAGGGCACATGGTACCGGCGCCCACCTCTACGTCGTACGGCTCTTGAATGATCGCGCCGCGGGCAGACCAGTAGCTCTTTAACTTGGCTACTAATGTTTGGAAATCGTCCATATGCGTCCTTACAAGGTTTCCAGATATTGAGGGGTGATAAAGCGTCGCTCGGTGTGATCTTCCATCAGCCGGATGAGGTGGCGCCGCAACCCGATGCCGGTTTGGCGGTTCCAATCGCGGGGCGAAAGTTGCGCGATTGGTGTGCGGAGGATCTCTTCGGCCAGTTCGCGATCGGCTGGGGAGATCTCCAAAGGAGCGAGAAAACCCGACAGGCGCACGGCCCATAGGGTGAAGTAATTCACGGCGGGCCACAAGCCGGCGGCGCCGGTTTCGAGTAACCAGCCTGTAACGGCCAGCAGGAGGCGAAAGAAGCGTTCGTTGGGTTCGTGCGGGGGGAGTAACTGTTCAGAAACTTCGGCGAGATAATCGAGGCCGACGGTGAGCGAGTAGTCGCCGGCCAGGGAGAAATGCGAGCGTAACAGCTCAGCGCTGTCGATGGAGCCGAGATCCCGGTTCTCGCGGTGGAAGTAGAACACTTTGACGTAAGAGAGCCGCTGGAGCGTGCTGCCGAACCGGTTGCCCGGCTTTCTGGCGCGACGAGCCACTCCGCGCAGCTTACCTTGATCGCGCGTGAAAAAACTGACTATCAGGTCTGCTTCTCGGAGCGGATAAGTCCGCAAAATGAACGCTTCGCTCGACGTGGCGGACATTTTCCGCAGCCGCTTTAAACCTTCAGCGTACCACGAACCCGCGCTAAACTAGTGCGCTTATGGACGCTAACAAAGAAGTCGAAGGGCGGTTACGTAGCCGTGCCTGGTTCGACAATCCGCACAACCCGGGTATGACCTCGATCTACCTGGAACGGTTCGCCAACTACGGGTTGACGCGCGAAGAACTGCAATCCGGCAAGCCGATCATTTGTATCGCGCAGACCGGATCGGACCTTTCCCCTTGTAATCGTCACCACATGGACCTGGCTTCCCGCCTCCGCGACGGCATTCGCGACGCCGGCGGAATTCCGTTTGTCGTCCCCACGCATCCGATTCAGGAAAGCTGCCGGCGCCCGACGGCGGCGATCGACCGTAACCTCTTATATCTTGGACTGGTTGAGATTCTGCACGGCAACCCGTTTGACGGTGTGATTCTGACCACGGGCTGCGATAAGACTACGCCGGCCTGTATTATGGCCGCGGCTACGGTGAACATCCCCGCCATCGTGTATTCGGGCGGGCCGATGGTGAACAGCTATTACAAGGGACAGCTTGCCGGGTCGGGCATGGCGGTTTGGGAAGCACGGCGGCTGCACGCCGCGGGCGAAATCGACTACGACGAGTTCCTGGAGATGGTGTGCGCTTCGGCACCGTCGGTGGGCCATTGCAACACGATGGGTACGGCGCTGACGATGAATTCGCTGGCCGAAGCCCTGGGCATGTCGCTGACTGGGTGCGCATCGATTCCCGGTCCGTATCGCGAGCGCGGCCAGATGGGTTACGTCACCGGGCAACGGATCGTCGAGATGGTGAAGGAAAACCTGCGCCCATCGGATATCCTGACCCGCGAAGCGTTTGAGAACGCGATTGTCGTCTGTTCGGCCATCGGCGGTTCCACGAACGCGCCGCCGCACATCAATGCGATCGCGCGGCACATCGGGGTCGAACTGGACATTAAAGATTGGGAGACCATCGGACACGAGATTCCGCTGCTGGTGAACTGCCAACCCGCGGGCGAATACCTGGGCGAAAGCTATCATCTGGCGGGCGGCGTTCCGGCGGTGATGGGCGAACTGATGGCGGCGGGCAAGATCCGCGGCGGCGCCATGACGGTGACCGGTAAGCGCATGGGCGAAAACCTGAAGGGCAAGCGGTCGCTTGATGCGAAGGTGATCAAGAGCTACGGCCAGCCGCTGATGAAAGACGCGGGCTTCCTGGTGGTGGGCGGCAACCTGTTTGATTCGGCGCTGGTGAAGACTTCGGTCATTAATAAAGAGTTCAAGGAACGGTTCCTGTCCGAGCCGGGGCATGAGAATGTCTTCACCGGCCGCGCGCTGGTGTTTGAAGGGCCGGAAGATTATCACGAGCGGATCAACGATCCGGCATTGAAGCCGGACGCGCATTGCATTCTGGTGATCCGGCATGTCGGCCCGGTGGGCTATCCGGGTGCGGCGGAGGTGGTGAACATGCTGCCGCCCGATGCGCTGGTAAAGCAGGGGATTAATGAATTGCCCTGTATCGGGGACGGCCGCCAATCGGGAACTTCGGCCAGTCCGTCCATTTTGAACGCGTCGCCTGAGGCGGCGGTGGGCGGCAATCTGGCGATCCTCGAGACCGGCGATCAGATTCGCATCGACCTGAATACGCGGCGGGTGGACGTTCTCATTTCCGACGAAGAACTCGCGGCGAGGAAGGCGAAACTCGAGATCAAGCTGCCACCCAACCAGACGCCGTGGCAGGAGTTGTTCCGGATGCACGTCGGCCAATTATCTGCGGGCGGCGTGTTGGAATTTGCGGTTAAGTATCAAAATGTCGGGGCCAGCATTCCCCGGCATAACCACTAATTATTGGCAAGAGCACCCGAACCGAACCATACGCTGTCTACAAGTTCAAGCCGTAGTTACCGGTGTATGTGCGCCACCACAAAAATGCGGCACCGGCGATAAAACCGATCATTGCCTGGTATTCCTGATTGCGCAGATAGATCGACGTTTGAAACTTACCCGGAACTTTCAGCGGTGGGATGCGCGGACAGAGCATAGGAACCTGTTCCGCATACCACTCATACTCCTGGAATAGTTTTCTGAGGTGCTGCTCCTCGAGTTCGATGGCCGGCAGGTAAATCAGCGCAAAGGCCGCGCCGAACAGCAGCGCGAGCCACGGTTCATGGGTCGCGATCACAAAACCGGCCGCGGCGATGAGGGTTCCGATATAGAGCGGGTTTCGGACGAACGCGTAGGGACCGCTCATTGCAAGTTGCTGATTCTTCACCAGATGACCTGCCGCCCAGGCGCGAATCAGGATACCTGCGAATGCAACCGGCAGCCCGACCATGAGCGACACCCTGGTCGGTGCGGCCAAGAGTGCGAAAGCCGCCACCAGTGCAAAACCCAGCGGCACCCGAAGACGTTGGACGACGTCAGCGTAGTGTTTGGGGAAGAAGTACCGGCGCGGCCTGCTCATCGCACCTGCTCCGCAACTGCTTCAAAAACCTGTTGCGGCGAAAGGGAGCGCATGGAGTCGTCAATAAACTCTCCTCGCTTATAAGTTGTCGTCGCGCCGGGGCTGCGCAGGACGCGCATGGTTGTTCCGTATGGCCCGTTCCGCGCCGGATCGGTGGGGCCAAACAACGCAACTCCAGGCTTATCGAGAGCGGCCGCGAGATGCATGGGACCACTATCGACGCCGACTACCGCGCGGGCGCGCCGTGTCGCGTCAATCAGTCCGGCGATCCCCGACACATGGAGTTGGACGCCGGACGGAACGCGCAACTCACGGCTTTGATCGAGAGACACGTTCCACACCAGCGGCAGGCCGATTGCCGCCAAACGGCCCGCGAGGTCGCCATAATACTCGAGCGGCCATTGCTTGGAAGGCCACCCCGCGAACGGTGACGCGAGGACGAACGGACCGCGGGGCAGGTCGCCTTCCGGTGAACCCGGAGGGATCGGAAAAGTCCGGGAGCGGGCAGTTGCGCCGGCGGCGGCGGCTAGTTCCAGATGGCGGTCTACGATGTGTGTGCTGGACACCTTTATCGCATGAGAGTAGCAGAACGCGGCCAGGCGTTCGCGAACTTGTGAGGCGTGATACCCATAGAATTTCTCGGGGTGGCCACAGACCCCGGCCAAGGCGGATTTGAGCAGGCCCTGAAAGTCGATTGCGAGGTCGAACTTGCGCTGGCGCAGACTCTGAATCGACCGTGCAATCCCCCGGAACGATCCACGCTCCAACACAAGCACTTCGTCCACAAACGGATTGCCGTCGACGAGCGGCCGCCAGCGCCGCTCAACCAGCCAACAGACGCTCGCGCCGGGGAAGCTTTGACGGATGGAAGATACGGCGGGCAGCGCATGAATGATGTCGCCCATAGCGCCCAACCGCAGCACCAGCACGCGCTTCATTGATGCCGCCGGTGAACGTGCGCGATAAGACCCTGGCGGCGAATCAAGTCAGCCGGACGCTCGTCCACCACCTCCGCCGTGGAGGCCGCAAGGCACGGACTCCCATCGGCAAGCGGCATTACGACCTGACTGACCGCTGCGAGTCCGGCCAGGAGTTCCGCTCGCGACCGGGCGGAGAGCAGGGGATCGGGCGGATCGGCCAACAGGATAACGACGGGAGCGGGCAATGCAGCCAAGCGCTCGGCATGTTCAGCAAGCAGCGGATCGAAGAAGCCAATGACGACGGTACCGCTGATGACGCGCTGGATTTCTTCCGCGGTGATGATCTTCTGGCGAGTGTCCAACTCTTTATTTCAACAGTTCCAGGGCGGTGAGCGCTACACGATCGGCAGTAACGGCCGTCATGCAGCGATGATCGATGGGGCAATTGCGGAGCAGACAGGGGCTGCAGTCGACATGTTCGCGGACGACGCGCGCCCGGTCGCCAGTAGGGCCCGTGCCGATATGATCGGTTGCCCCGAAAATAGCGACAGTGGGGACGTTCAGGGCCGAGGCGATGTGCATCGATCCCGAATCATTCGTCAGAAATACGCGGCAGGCGGCGGCCAGTTGGATGAATTCGCGCAGAGACGTTGCGCCGGCAAGGTTCACGGCATGAACGCCGGCTGTTTCAATCGCACGGCGAACCTGCTCACACAGTTCGCGTTCCGAAGCCGTGCCAAACAGCGCCACCGACCCCGTGCCCGGCTGCGACAGTCGAATAGCCGCCTTGGCAAACCGCTCGGGAAGCCACCGTTTCGCAGTGCCGTAGGCGGCGCCGGGACTGATGCCGATCAGAGGCGCGGCAAGTTGCCACCGGCCAAAGTCTGCGAGTCCTTCGGCACGCGCCTCCGCCGCGCCCTCCAGGCGGATCATAACGTCGGGCGGGAGTTGGCCGATCCAGCCGGCACGGCGCAGGAGTTCAAGGTAGTAGTAGCTCTCGTGCGACGGGATGGAGCCGCGCAGCACGGGCCTGATCGGATCGGTCAGCAGCCATTTGCGAGCATCGCGGGCAAAGCCGATCCGTCGCGGAATGCGGGCCAGCCAGGGGGTAAGGGCGGAATCGAAGGAGTTCGGAAGAATCAGCGCCGTATCGTACGATTCGGCCTGCAACTCGCGGGCTGCGGCCCATTTCGCAATCCACCCGCGAGCGCCGCGAGGTGCGCGGTAGGGAATCACACGGTCGGGCCACCGTTCGCGCGCGTACAGATCCGAAACCCACGGCAAGGCGAGCACCGCGATATGCGCATCGGGAAACTTCGAACGCACAGCCCGCAACGCAGGCAAGGACATCACGGCATCGCCCACCCAATTGGTGGCACGGATTAGCAGACGCACGCTAGTCGGCTTCGTTGCGGGCCGCCACCGTCTCCGGAGTTCCGGCGGACCCGGCAGACCTGCGGCGAGCGTGTGGACAGCGCGGCAGGAAGCTGACGAAGTTGAGCCGGCAGTATCGGCACCGGTGTTTTCGCGCACCAATTAGCACCTGGAATCGCTCCCAACTCCGTGGATAAAGGTATTTCTCCGCCCAGTCCGTTAAATCTCTGCGATAGCAGATCGGGCATCGAGCCCACCGCACGTTGTCCCACCAGTTGTCCATTTCGCTCAGGCGGTGATGGCAGTTCTTGCAGTACACCGTCGATAGCCCCAGACAGTAAGCCAGACGCCCAAACAGGGAGCGCCCACGCGAGACATGCACGCGCTCCGAGCCGCAATTCGGGCAGACCGACATCATACCGGGTATTCTTCATACTACGGAACTGCACGCCTGAGTGGAAGACCTACTTGGGTTCTATTGCCCCAGCAGCCGTCCGATAGATGGTGGTTTGTTGAGCAGTCTCCACATAGCGATCGCAAAATGCGGAGAAAGCTTCCTGAAGGGCGTTGCGAACCGAATGTTCCTGGCTTAACTGCTTGCCCGCGACAGAAAACACGGGGAGCAACTCACGGGTTGTTGAGGTTATGAACACGCCATGAGCGGAAAAGAGATCATTCGGCATGAGATGCCCTTCCCGGACGTTAGTCCCGGGAACACGTACATCATTCAACAGGATCTCGCGGGTAATACCGGGCAAACAGCCCGATTCGAGAGGCGGCGTCAGGACACCACGCTCGGTCACGGCGAAGATATTTGCCGACGTACACTCGCTAACCCGGCCCTTGTCGTCAAGCAACACGACTTCGTCGTAACCGTTTGATTTGGCTATCTCGAGAAAGGTCAAGTTATAACACCACGACGTCACCTTCGTTCCGGCGAAGATCGACCCGGAGTGCCGGCCCTGCTCCTGAAGGCCGAGGTGGACGCCGCGTCCCCAGTTATGAACGTCGGCGGTGAAGGCCACGATATCGAAGTCGCGCGCAATGCCTTCGCCTTCGAACAGGCCGCCGCGGTTGCGGACAATTGCCACCCGCAGGGTGGAATTGAAGCCGTTGTTGGCGTCCACAAGCCGGAGCAGGTCGCGCTGAAACTCCATCGCATCGTCGGGCATCGGCACGCGAAGAAGCTTGGCGTCGCGCTGCATTCGTGCCCAATGGCGCTCATACGCGAAAAGCACCCCATCGAAGACACGAATGGTGGAAAAAACTCCCCAACCATTCAAAAACCCCACCTGTCCCGCGGAAACAGTTCGCGCGGAAGTGGGCACGATTTGCCCGTTGTGGAGGAGATGATGGTGCATGTCATTATTCTAACGGACCCCCTTCGGAGTGGCCCGCTACGATAAGAACTTATGAGCAGAAGCGTAGCCGTGATTGGGGGGGGTATCATTGGGGCCAGCATTGCCTGGCGGTTGGCCGAACGCGGCGTCGAAGTCACCGTGATCGACGCGGGAGAGTTAGGCGGGGAAGCCAGTTCGGCGGGAGCCGGGATGCTGGCTCCGGGAGCGGAAATAACCGACGTGTCGATCTGGCAGGCATTAGCGCTCGAGAGCCTGCGGGGCTACGCCGATTATGTCGCTCAGTTGACAGAACAGTCGGGCGTAGCGATCGATTACCGGCGCTTTGGAGCGATTGAGTTGGCGCTGACCGAAGAGGAGTGGACGGGGCTTCGCGAACGTTCCGAGCGGCAAACATTCTTTGGAATTCCCTCGGAAGCTTTGTCCGCGGAAGCTACCCGGGAACGCATTACGGCGCTCGATACTCGGGCGTTGAAGGGAGCACTGTGGTATCCGGATGATGCGGTGGTGGACCCAAGGCACATCATGGCCGCGCTGCGGGTCGCGCTTCAGAAACTCGGAGTCAAGTTGATAGAGAAATCTGCGGTGGAATCGATCGCTATCAACGCCGGTGTTGTTGAAGTTCGGTCGCCCGAGGTGCACATGCGGGCAACCGACGCGGTGCTGGCCGCCGGAGCGTGGGCAAGCGGCATCCGGGTGAGTGTGGCAGGCGAACCGCTGGCGTTGACACGGTCCTATCCTGTGCGTGGGCACCTCACGAAGTACGCTGCCGCCCCGGACACGCTCCAACCGATTCTGCGCCACCACCACACCTATCTACTGCAGAGGACCAACGGGCCGCTAATCGCGGGTACGTCGCAGGAGGATGTGGGCTTCAACCGCACGGTCGATCCCGCCACGGAAGCAGATATACGGTCGCGCGCGGAGGCGCTGATACCAGGATTGGTGAAAGATCAGCCGTCGGAAACGTGGACCGGTTTCCGCCCGGCAGCGGAAGGGCTGGAGCCAGTGTTGGGGCAGATATCGGGCCAGCCCTTATGGCTAGCCTACGGGCACTACCGCAACGGCATCCTGATGGCCCCGGCCACGGCCGACCTGATTGTGAACCAGATGGTGCGGTGATTTACCGGATTGCAATAGTAGCCGCGTTAGACGATTGGCCGTTGGCGGTTACGATCACCGGAACCGCATCGCCCGCGGTCACACCCATGGGCACCACTAAATTGATCTGATAAAGGCCCGCAAGGCCCGGTGTCAGCCCGGCAAACAGGACCTCGGCCGGAAGTCCGCCCACTGTAACGGTCACCGGGACGACGCTGCGCGCCAATGGGTTTACCGGCGCCGGTTGGCCGGCCGGTAGTGACTGATTGACCGCACCGAGACCTTCGACATAAAGGACGATCGCGGCGCCCCGTGTGGTCGGATTTGCCGGATCCGCAATCACGGTTGGGCGGCCGGCGTCGACTACGATTCCCTGTCCCTCGCCGGTCTGGCTAAGCGTGAATATGGAAGGCTGAGCCGTCGCGACCGGAGCATCGACATACTGCGACCGCTTGGCGCCAAACTGCGACGTGACCTGCTGCACCGTGTTGGGGCGAAGATCATAGGGCAACTGAGCGTTCAGTTGCGAGAATACCGGGAAGTTAGCGGCATAGAACAACGGCGCGGGCTTGGCGCCCACAAACAGAGAAGCGCGGTTAAGCACATTCGGCCACGGCGGCGCCGGGCCGCGTTGTTCGCCTTCGGCCAGTCCCCGGCCATAGGCGGTAAAAAGGCTGCCAAGCGCCAGCGGACCACCGGGCTGGAGCGCCGCCGCACTCGTCACGCCGCCGTCGCTCAGGAAAGGAATAGCAACCGACGGCACAATCTCGCCTGAAACCTGGATCGATCCTTGCAAGTTCCGGCCGGCATCGTCGGCGTAGATCGTGAATGTCGAAGGGCCGATGGCCGGCTCGGGCGTGTAACTGCCCACCCAAATGCCGGGCCGCGTTTGTTGCAACGGAGTGCCTCCGGCAACGACAATACCCGAGGTTAAGGCGTCGCCACAGCTATCGACAATGCGCGTTTCCAGAGTAAGCGGCAAGCCGGCGGGAACCACGTAAGGGATCGATTGGGAAGTAACAACCGGATAGAGGCGAGTAGGGGTACAAACCAGATTAGGCCGGACGACGTACAGCAAGTCCACGGCCCGAACACGGCTGTCGTTCGAAGCGTGGACAAAGAGCGAACCGCGGTAACTACCGGAGGGCATGCCTTGCGGGCTGCCGTCAACATCTACCGTGCGTACTTCACCGGGCTGCAGAATGCGTGAGCCTTGCGGCGTAATCGAGAATACACGCAGTTCGCCGGCTACGGAGAAGTCAATCGCTACGGAGGTGGTGGATAGATTACGAATCGCAACCGATTGGCGCGAGGCCGGCCCGGTGAAGATCAGGGCGGAAGGTTCGATCGAGATCAGCGGAGCCGTAGGCGGCAATACTTGCAAGGCGACACTCGTCAGGCGTGGGGAGTTATCCGCCGACGGCGAGGATACGGCCACTTCGCCGAAGTAGATTTCGGGCGCAAGGGCGGATGCATCGATCCTTACTTCCGCGGTGCTTGGGTTATCGGGGCGGGCCGCGTCGCTCGGCGGAGTTACCGAAAGCCAGTTATCGCCCAATACGGTGGATGCCACCGCTTCCCAGAACAGGTTTGAGTTAGCCTGGCCGGCAATCGACAGGCGCGAGACGGCCGGTGCAGGTCCGCCCTGAACAACTGAGACTCCGATCCCCGTAGGGGCCGACGTCAACAGTTCACCACTGCCGGCTACAGAAAGTGTCACCGGAATCGCTAAAGGCGTAAACAGGCCGGTGGAGCCTACAATGACACGGGCACGGTAAGTTCCCGGGTCGAGGTTGATTGGTGACGCCCGTAGCCGCAGCCGCAGCGGCGAATTGGCTGAGACTGAGTTAGCGGAAGCCGTGACGCTTAGCCATGAGGCCGTGGAACTGACTGTCACCGGCATGCTGACGGAACTCGGATTAGTTATCGTCACCAAGCGCGTGACGATGCGTGAGGAATCGCGCGGTGAGGCAAATGCGACTGCCGGGGGTGATGAAATTAGTGTGGCGGACCGTGCCGGCCGGACGATCAGAGTCACAGGAACCGTAGCTACATTTGATGTCACGTCCGTTCGCACGGTGATCTGGCCCGCATAAGTGCCCGGAGCAAAGTTAGCGTAGTCGCGAAGGCGTAGTTCGAGTTGAGCGGGCGTAACGCCGGGAGTAAGTACGGACCTAAGCCACGGCGCAGAAATCTGGAACGACAGGGGCACATCGGCGGCGCCGGTAACAATGCTAAGGAATTGCGGCGGTGGTTCCTCGCCGCCGGCATCGAGCGTGAAGGTTATTGAGGAAGGCGAAGGACTCAGCGGCCCCAGCACGCGAAGAGAGCAGGTTCGCGTACCGGTATTCGACCGTGCATCCGTTACCTCTAGCGTGAAGGGGAAGGTGCCCGCTTGCGTGGGGCTTCCCGTCAACCCGCCGCCGGCCGCCAGATTCAGGCCTAGCGGCAGCACGCCCTGCGACAGGCGCCAAGTATAGGGCGGAATGCCGGACGTGGCGGTAAGTGTCTGGGAATAAGCCTGATGGAGCGACGCATCGGGCAACGGGCACGCGGAAGAGATCTCTGGGCTTCCGATCACCAGGAAGTCTTCCGAATTGGATACCTCGCGAGCAGTGAGCACCACGCGGCGTACTGAAACCGGAAATGTTCCGGAGTTAGTCAGCAATCGGGCGGGTACAACGGCGGTAATGGTTGCCGGGTCGATATAAGTTGTTACGAGGTCCGTATTGCTGCCCCATTGAGCGACGACACCGGGCGCGAAGCCGCTGCCCTTGATAGTCAAAGTAAGATCAGGCGATCCGGCCAGGACGTTGGGCGGGCTCAACGAGGTTACAAACAGGGTTTGTCCTTGCTGTGCGACAAGCACGCGCATGCTACAGTCGCGGCTCGCGGTATTCTGCTGACTATCTGTCAGGCGCAGAGAGAAGTTATAAGTGCCCGAAACCGCCGGTGTTCCGGAGATACTGCCATCCGGTAACAGGATCAAATCCGAAGGAAGCGTGCCGGCGCTGAGGCTCCACGTATAGGGGGGCGCTCCGCCAGTCAGGCCAAGCGTGTAGTTGTAAGTCCGGCCAGGAATGGCGCTGGGCAGGGGGCATGCTGTGGTGATTTGTACCTGGGACGCCACAAACAGGTCGAAAAGGTTCGACACCAGGCTGCCCTGGACCACCGCGACCGGCACGGTGCCGCCCTGCTGCAGCACAGTGGCAGGAACAGTCGCCTCAAGACGGGTTTCCGAGATAAACCGCGTATCGAGGTTGGTCGCGTTGAAAAAGCCGTATCGCCAGACGACCCTTGAATCCTGGGAAAACCGGGACCCGTTAACAACGAGCGTAAAGCTTGGGGAACCGGCGGTAACCGTCGCGGGACTGAGCGAGGTGATCTCCGGAGGGGGCAACGTCTGGGCCAGGCACGACAAAGCCAGTAGTACCGAACAGGACAATACCCGCATGGCCCTATTGTCGGCTAAACTGAGGCCGAACGCGAACGTGGCCGGTCTAATTTGTTTTATTCAGCGCCTGATCGAGGTCGGCGATGATGTCGTCGGGATGCTCAATCCCAATCGACAACCGGAGCAGATTATCGCCGATACCCAACCGCCGGCGCTGCGCCGGAGAGATGTCGCGGTGCGAACTCATGGCCGGATAGAGAACCATCGTGTGGACATCGCCTAGCGAGGTGGCGCGGACGATCATCCGCAACCCGTTGATGAACTGGAAGACCTGGCCGCGTGCGCCGTCTTTAATGTCGAACGAGACCATGGCGCCGAACAAGCCCTGCGGGAACAGGCGAGCCGTTGTCGCGGCGTCGGCATGCTGCGGCGCGGCCGGAAAATAGACCGACGAAACGCGCGGGTGCGTGGCCAGCCACGACGCAACGCGGCAGGCGTTGGCGCACTGGCGTTCCATGCGCAGCGGGAATGTCTTGATGCCGCGCATGGTGAGATACGCTTCAAAGGGCCCGAGATTTGGACCGCAGGTTTTGGCCAGCGTGCGCAGCGTCGCAAGATGAGCCGCGTCTGAAATAATCGCCCCGCCCAGCACGTCTCCGTGCCCCGCGAGGTACTTCGTTACGGAGTGCACGGACAGGTGCGCTCCTATCTCCAGCGGACGGCACATCAGCGGAGTGGCGAAGGTGTTATCGACGACCAGCGCGGCGCCCGCGCGGTTGGCGATTTCAGCCAGTTTGTCGAGCGGAGCGACGCGCAGCAAAGGATTCGAAATTGTCTCGGTGAGGATGCAACCGGCTTTCGCTTCAGTAACAGCCTTCTCGACAGCGGCAAGGTCCGTGATGTCCACCCAGCGCACTTCAACGCCCGACGGTTCCAGCACGTTCATCAACAGCTTGATCGTGGCGCCGTATAACGCCGATGAAGCCACCACAGAGCGCCGCCGGTCGTTCAACGCCGTCATTAACGCGACGTGGATCGCGCCCATACCCGATGAAGTCGCAAGCGCGCCCGCCCCCGATTCAAGCGACGTCAGCAACTCTTCCAGAGCGCTGTTAGTCGGATTGTCGTAGCGCGAATAGCAATAACCCTGCTCTTCGTCCGCAAACACGCGGTCCAGCGTTTCGACATCGTCATAGAAAAAGCTGGTCGCCGTAAAAATGGGCGTGGTGACGGGTGTAGCCGGTGAGAGTTTGCGGCGGTCCCCCGCGTGGACCGCTTTCGTGTGTAACTTCATTTCGACAGTTATTTCCGTTTCCAGCGAACGCCGTCTTTCGTGTCTTCGAGAATCACACCGGCTTCCGCCAGGGAATTACGAATCTCGTCGGCGCGCTTGAAGTTCTTGGTTTTCTTGGCGGCCGTCCGTTCGGCAATCAGGGAATCGATCTCCGCATCGGACATCGCGCCCGATTGCACGGTCGGCTTTAAGACGTCGAAGATCGAGTCGAAGATATCGAACAACTCGCGGACCGCCGCAACGTTGCCGGTCTTGAACTCGCCCGAGTCCATCGCCGTGTTGGTCACGCGCACAAACTCGAAGATATGGCCTAGCGCTTCAGCCGTGTTCAGATCGTCGTCGAGCGACTCTTCGAACGACTGCCGAGCCTTCGCGGTCAGCTCCAGAATCGACTCGTTCATTCCGTCGGCAAACTTGGTCGTGTCGAGGCGAAGCTGATAGTTCCGCAAACGGTCGAGCGCCGTTTGCGCGGCTTTGAGGCCGTCGAAGGTGAAGTTGAGTTTCTTGCGGTACGACACCGATGCGAGCAGGTACCGAATATTCTCGGGCTGCTGACCCTGCGCGAGCAAATCGCGAAGAGTGTAGAAGTTGCCGAGGCTCTTCGACATTTTCTGGCCTTCCACCATCAGGTGTTCGGCATGCAGCCAGTAACGCACGAACGGCTTGCCGGTGATCGCTTCCGACTGCGCGATTTCGTTCTCATGATGCGGAAACGTGAGGTCCACCCCGCCGGTGTGGATATCGAGCGTCTCGCCCAAGTACTTCATCGACATCACGGAACACTCGATATGCCAGCCCGGGCGCCCGGGGCCGAGCGGTGTCTCCCAGAAAGGTTCCTCGCCGCGGCGCGCTTTCCACAGCACAAAATCGCGGGCATCGTCCTTTTCGTATTCGTCAACATCCACGCGCGCGCCGGCCCGATTGCCCTCAAGCGAGATATGCGAGAGCTTGCCGTACTGCGGGAACGATGCGATGCGGTAATAGACCGAGCCGTCGGAGTCGTAGGTGAAGCCCTTGTCGGTTAGCGTCTGAATCGCTGACGCCATTTCCGGGATGTGTTCGGTGGCGCGCACGATGCGCTCCGGCCGTTGCAGGCGCAGCGTCTCGATGTCTTCCAGGAACGCCTTCTCATACACCGCCGTGTACTCGTTGATCGGCTTGCCCTGCTCCATCGCGTTCCGGATGATCTTGTCTTCCACGTCCGTGATGTTCATCACGTGATTCAACTGGTAGCCGCGATAGCGCAGCCAGCGGCGCAGGATGTCCTGAAACGTGAAAGTGCGAAGGTTGCCGATGTGGACGTAGTGATAAACGGTGGGCCCACAAGTGTACATGCGAACGTTGTTGCCCTCCAGCGGAGTGAAAACCTCAAGCTGCTGTGTGAGCGTGTTGTAGAAACGCAGTGCCATTAGATATGCCGAAATGAGTGGATCTTTTATGGTAACGCGAGCCATGAAACCCAAGAAGCAGCGCTACGTCACATTAATCGCTGGTACTGAAACTGGGGTGGAGAAGGCAGATGAAGCTAATCGTGTGTGCGCTCGTGTTGGCTGCAAGCTCGTTTGCGGCGGGTCCTTTGATAATCGGCGGACGTGCGGGTACCGCGCTGACAGATCCCACCGGCAACGCGTTCAATTCGTTCGGCAGCAGCAGCATCGGTCATAACTACACCGTAGGGCCCACGCTGGGCGTGAAGTTGCCGCTCGGCTTTTCTGTGCAGGGTGACGCGCTGTACAACCGCCGCAGCCTCGGCCTTGGCCTCGGCAGTTTTGGAGTGAGCACGAATTCCGACTGGTGGGAGTTCCCCGTGATGGTCAAATTCACGCCGGGGCATGGACCCATCGCGCCGATGTTCGGCGCCGGCGTCAGCGTCCAGCACATCTCAAACTTCGGCAGCGTGCCGACTTACATTCTGACGGGCCGAACCGATGCGAATTCGGTTGGCTTTGTCGCCGGCGCCGGCGTGCAGTTCCGGATCGGCGGCATGCAGATCACGCCGGAGCTGCGCTACACGCGGTGGAACGCCGGCAGTTGGACACAGTCGCTCGTCAACACGGTGATCGGCGGACAGAACCAGGCGCAGTTCCTGGTCGGCTTCACGTTCTGACCTGTAACTCTGGAGCACTCGGCAAACCTCGACCCGAGCCGCCGCTCTAAAGCGGCGGGTTCTAAGTGGCACGGACCTACCAACTCAAGCGCATCGTTAGAGAGTTATCAAGCCGTGTTGAGTTAGGCCGTCCATGCGCACGGAAAATGGTTTCTTCAGGCGAACATGGCGGACGCCCAGGGGGAAGTCCTGGCCGGGTAATTGGTTGAGGAGATCCCAACGCACGAATTCGTCGCCGGTGGCGCTGGTTAGGGAGAAATAGCCGATGCCGGCGGAGGTCATGTTGTGGAAGAAGTGGGTGCCTTGGGAAGGCTCGATGGGGAGGTCCGCGGCCGGCACTTCAACGATGACGCGGGCGGCGGAGATCTGGTGCCAGGTGACGGGAATGCCGATCCAGGGGTCGAAGGAGCCCCAGCGGCCGGGGCCGATCAGAGCGTACGGACGATTTTCGCGCGACAAGCGCTCGTTCACCTCAGCGATTACCGACGCGACGGCGGTGCTCTGGGCGCGAGAGAACCGCGACGGATCGATGTAGACGAGGTCGCGAAGGGTGTCGATGGCTCCGTTGCCGAGAACGCGTTCGGAGCGGCACAGCAATTTATGGGGAGGGATGGAACCAGCGTCGACTTCGCACCGTTCGCGGCTGGCGACGAGGGGACGCATTTGGAGGAAATAGAACTCGGGCTCATCGGAATCTGTGGAGGCGTCGATGTTGACGGCGAATTCGATTTCGACGGGGAAGCCGAGATCTTTGCGGCAGGCTTCGAAGAGGTGATTGAGAATGCCCGAAAGCGGAAAGACGTTGTGCTTGAGAATGCGGGCAAAGGTGACGACGCGGCTGCCCCGGCGGGCGATGCCATCGAACATTCGGTCTTCGACCGTGTCGACCACGCTGCCGGCGATGGCGAGGGTGCCGTCGGATTCAGCCTGAGCCAGGGGCAGGCGGGCGAGAGTGGCATCGGTGCCGCGCATGAGATCGACCTCGCTGCTGTCAAGATCGAGCGCGAAGAACTCGCGTTGGGCGACCTTCATGACTTCGCCGGGCGAGCGGAACTGAGGCAGAGCTTGCGGATAGCGGGGACAGAAGCGGAGGGCGTCGCCGCCTTCGACGACCTGTTTGCCGAGTCCAAGCGCAATGGTGGCGACGCCATCGTCGGGTTTCATCTGAAATACGGGATAGAAATTATAAGACTGGGCAACACCGGAGATAGCGGGATAGTAATAGCGCCCGTATTCGCGGCCGGCGACTTCCTGAATAATAACTGCCATCTTGGCTTCGTTCAGATCCTGCCCAATGGCTTCGAGATACTTTCTGGGACGTTCAAGGAAAGCAGAAGCGTAGACTAACTTGACCGCCGTCATTAACTGATTGAGCCGCACCTCAAGGTTGGGGTCGTTATTCGGCAGCATGTAAGTGGCGTAGAGGCCGGCGGAGGGTTGGCGGTGCGAATCTTCGAGCAACCCGGAAGAGCGCACGGCCAGAGGCACGCGCACACGCATGACGTAGAACTCCAGGGCATCGCGGAGCTTGCGTTCGAGGCGGCCGTGGGCGAAGCGCTTCTGGACGGCATCGTCGGTTAGTTCATAGAACGAGGCGATATCCAGGCCGTTGTGCTGCATGAAGGCGTGCGACTCGTCGGCTCCGATGACCAGGGTTCGTGGAAGGCGGACACGAGCGCCGGCGATACGGTCGTCTTTGGCCCAATGGCTGAGTTGTTTGAAGACGAACGCGAGGCCGCGCCCTTTACCGCCGAGCGAGCCGCGGCCAAGAACGAGAAACGGATAAGCGGGGTCGAACTCCGGGGGCCGGAAGTCCGCCACGGCGCCGCGATACTTCTCGCGGCGGGCGATCGATATCGCATCGATGACATAGCGCCGCAATTCGTCGACGCTATCGGAATCGGTGACTTTTAGCGGGCGAAGGACGGAGGCGAGGGTGAGTTCGCCGCGGGCGCGGAACCAGCGTGACAGGTCGTTCCGGCGGGCGTGGAAAAGGAACGATTCGTGGGGAATTACCTCGAGTGCGTGCTCCATCTCCCACATGTTGCTAACGCTTTTGACGACAGAGCCATCGGGCAGGCGGAAGTCGAAATCGCCGAAGCCAATGTCTTCGAGCACGAACTGTTCGATACCGGCGCGCATGTTGGATCCGCGCTTGGCAAGGGCGCTGGCGCCGACCGTTCTTGCGATCTCCGCGGCATTCGGTTCAGAAGAGTGGACGAGGATGGGCACACCGGGAGCGCGATCGACGATGGAGCGGAGGAAGCGTGGACCGGTGTCGGGATCGACGCGGTCGTCTTCGGCGGTATGTAGGTCTGAGATGATGCCGAGCAACGACGTTTCATACTTATTGAACAGCTTTTCGGCTTCGCCGAACGTGCGGGCAAGCAAAACTTTGGGGCGCACGCGAGTCCGGATCTGGCGTTCGCTCTCGTTAATGCCTTCGGGCACGAGCTTAAACGTGCGCTGCATGAGCATCGTGTAGAGGTGCGGCAGCAGGAGCGAGTAGTGCTCGATGGCGTCTTCAATGACAAGGATGGTGCCGATGGAGGCGATGGCGAGGTCGCGATCGACATTGTGGCTGTCTTCCACCAGCTTGATGATGGAAAGGAGCACGTCGGCGGTGCCGCGCCAGGCGAACACCCAATCGATGGCGGCGGTTGTAGTTGAGTGGAGCCACGTCTGGGCTAGCCACGACCAATCGAAAACCAGCATGGCGACGGGCAGGCCGGGTTCGAGAGCTTTGACCTGGCGCGCAAACGAGGGCGTGTCCATGTCGGGGAGGTTGCCGGAAACGAGGACGAGGTCGAAGTGATCGCGCTCAAGCATGGTGAGAGCCTCAGCGGCCGAGAGCGCGGAGACGACTTGGGGCACGTTTTGGAGGTGGAGGATTTGCGACGCGCCGTAGATGTCTTGAGTGAGTGAGTAGTCGCGCGAGATGCTGAAACTCTCATAGGGGTTCGAGACCATGAGGATCGTTCGAACACGGCGGGCCATAAGGCGATGGAGGCCGCGGATTTGCGGGTCGTAGGCGTAGCGGAGCTGGTCGCGGAGGTCGGGTAGAGTCATGGGGGAGAAAGAACCGGCGGGTCAGATGGGAGGTGCGGAGGCCGACCGGGAGGTCGGCCGCGAACGAAGACGTCCGCCCCACCAGCGATCAGCATGGAGCCATGCCGCTTCTTAAACCAGGCCTTGGGCGAGCATGGCGTCGGCAACTTTGACGAAGCCGGCGATGTTGGCGCCGTTGACGTAGTCGCCGGGCGTGCCGTATTCCTTTGACGTTTCGTAAGCCGCCTCGTGGATCGACGTCATGATCATCTTCAGGCGGTTGTCGACTTCCTGGCGGCTCCAGGTGATGCGCATGGAATTCTGGGCCATTTCGAGGCCTGAGGTGGCGACGCCGCCGGCATTGGCGGCTTTACCGGGACCGTAGAGGATTTTGGCTGCGCGGAAGTGTTCGACGCCTTCGGGCATGGTGGGCATGTTGGCGCCTTCGCCGACGACATAGCAGCCGTTCTTCAATAGCTGTTTGGCGTCTTCGCCGCTGATCTCGTTCTGCGTGGCGCTCGGGAAAGCGCATTGCGCGGGGATGTTCCAGGGCTTGCTGCCGGGCAGGTATTGCGCGCCTTTGAACTTATCGGCGTACTCGCGGATGCGGCCGCGGCGCGTGTTCTTAAGGTCCATCACCCAGGCGAGCTTTTCCGAGTCGATGCCGTCTTTGTCGTAGATGGTGCCTTCGGAATCGGAGAGGGTGATAGCTTTGGCTCCGTACTCGTTCAGCTTCTCGACGGTGAACTGGGCAACGTTGCCGGAGCCGGAGACGAGGCAGGTCTTGCCGGCGAGGTCCTCGCCGCGGGTCTTGAGCATCTCCTCGCAGAAGTAGACGCAGCCGTAGCCCGTGGCTTCGGGCCGTATGAGCGAGCCGCCCCAGGCGAGTCCTTTACCGGTGAGCACGCCTGTGAACTCGTTGCGTAGACGCTTGAATTGGCCGAACATGTAGCCGATTTCGCGGCCGCCCACACCGATGTCGCCGGCGGGTACGTCGGTATCGGACCCGACGTGGCGGGACAACTCGGTCATGAAGCTTTGGCAGAACCGCATCACTTCGGCGTCGGACTTGCCTTTGGGGTCGAAGTCCGAGCCGCCCTTGCCGCCGCCCATGGGGAGCGTAGTAAGCGAGTTCTTGAAGACCTGCTCGAAAGCGAGGAACTTGAGGATTCCGAGATAGACGGTGGGGTGGAAGCGCAGGCCGCCTTTATAGGGGCCGATGGCGCTCGAAAACTGGATGCGGAAGCCACGGTTCACCTGAGCGTTGCCCTGGTCGTCCTGCCATGGGATGCGGAACATGACTACGCGTTCTGGTTCGACGATGCGCTCAAGAATACGAGCTTCGTGGTATTCGGGATGGCGTTCGAGCACCGGGATAATCGATTTGAAGACCTCAGCGACGGCCTGCAGGAACTCCGGTTCCGCGGGGTTGCGCTTCTTGACGGCTTCAAACACTAGATCTACGTACGTGGTAGAAGTCACGAGTTCTCCTGAACTGAATTTGGGATGTGGGCGACTGCTGCGGCTCTGCCGACCCGGCGAGCAGCACACCTGTGATGGTAAACCGCGAGGGCGCGCCGAGGTTGTCTTATGAATTGTCACACCCTGAGCGGCGGGT
Source organism: Bryobacterales bacterium (assembly GCA_020846745.1). Taxonomy (GTDB): domain Bacteria; phylum Acidobacteriota; class Terriglobia; order Bryobacterales; family Bryobacteraceae; genus JADLDI01. The sequence continues at coordinate 46,759 of JADLDI010000013.1, forward strand.
TGGCCCGCTACGGGTTATAAAGTAAATGAGCAGTTAGCTTTGTTCGGTTGCTTCTTCGGGCTGTGGCGCAAATACGGCATTCGCCATGGCCCGAAGTAACTCAGGCAGCCCCTGGCCCGTAACAGCGGAGATAGCGAAGAAAGGTAAGTTGCGGCGCTTGGCAAGGCGGCGAAGGGAGTCGAGCCGTTTGGGGTCTTGAGCGACGTCGATCTTGCTGGCGACGACGATCATGGGTTTGGCGACCAGTTCCTCAGAAAAACCTTCGAGTTCCTCCATGACGATTTTGAAATCGTCGACGGGCTTGCGTCCAGTGTATTCGGAGACATCGACCAAGTGGACGAGGAGACGGGTGCGTTCGACGTGGCGGAGGAAGCGAATGCCGAGTCCGGCGCCTTCGTGGGCGCCTTCGATCAGGCCGGGGATGTCGGCGACGACGAAGGTGCGGTCGTCATCGACAGAGACGACGCCGAGATTCGGTTCGAGGGTCGTAAAGGGATAGTCGGCGATTTTGGGGCGCGCGGCGGAGATACGGGAAATGAGCGTGGATTTGCCGGCGTTGGGGAAGCCGACCAGGCCGACATCGGCGAGGAGTTTGAGTTCGAGGCGGAGGTGTTTCTCTTCGCCGGGAAAGCCAGGTTCGTGTTCGGTGGGAGCCTGGTGCCACGGGGTGGCGAAGTTCATGTTGCCGCGGCCGCCGCGACCGCCCTTGGCGATGGTGAAGCGCTGGCCGTGCTCAGTAAAGTCGTGCAGGAGTTCGCCGGTTTCGGCATCGTAGACGATGGTGCCGACGGGGACGGGCAGTTCGACGTTGTCGCCGTTACGGCCCGTGCGCTGACTGCCTTCGCCGTGGCGGCCGCGTTCGGCGCGATGTTCGGGGTTGTAGCGGAAATGGAGGAGTGTGTTGTAGTGCTGGTTCGCGACCAGTTCGATGTCGCCGCCACGGCCGCCGTCCCCCCCGGAGGGTCCACCACGCGGGACAAACTTTTCGCGGCGGAAGGCGAGGCAACCGTTGCCGCCATCGCCCGCTTTGACCCGGATTTTCACTTCATCAATAAACATCCTGAGTCGTCCTCCAGCTGCTGTGGAATATTGTGCTCCAAAAAAGTGAGGAGGCCCCCGGTCGGAGAAACCGGAGGCCTCCTCATGAGTAGTGGTGCAGAGAGGCGGTTAAAAATCTTAGCCTTCAACGCGGACGCTGATGAACTTGCCAAAACGGCCGCGATCGCGAAATTCGACCACGCCGGGGACTTTCGCGAAGAGCGTGTCGTCTTTGCCGATGCCGACGTTCTCGCCGGGGTAGTAGCGGGTGCCGCGCTGGCGGACAAGGATAGAACCGCCGGTTACCGTTTCACCGGCGAACCGCTTCACGCCGAGCCGCTGCGCGTTGGAGTCACGGCCGTTTTTAGAACTGCCTAAACCTTTTTTATGTGCCATGCTGAGATCTCCTTCGTAGGGCCTATTCAGGCGACGATTTCGTCGATCCTCACCGCGGTGTAATCCTGGCGGTGGCCGATGGTTTTCTTGTATTGCTTTTTGCGCTTGAACTTGAAGACGATGACCTTGTCACCGCGGCCGTGGGAAACAATGGTGGCCTTAATGCGGGCATTGGCGGTATCGGCGCCGGCGGTCAAAGAACCGTCGTTCACAACGGCAAGAACGCTGGCGAGTTCAATGGCGGCACCGGGCTCGCCGGCCAGCTTTTCGACATGGATGGTATCGCCCGGGGCGACGCGGAACTGCTTACCACCGGACTGAAGCACTGCGTACATTATCACTACCTCGTTGAAAACGAAGAACTTTGGAAGGCTGACTCGCGGGGAGCCGACAAGACGCTCGCCGAGGGCGAGCGCCAAAGTACCTACTATACTACAGAAGGCGCGGCGTTGGCTACGGGCGCCGTTTAGCGCCATCCCTATGTTACCCTGAGAAGGATCCCACCTGAAACAAGCAGGGGCCGGTAGCTCAGTAGGTAGAGCATTTGACTTTTAATCAAAGGGTCGCGGGTTCGAGTCCCGCCCGGCTCACCAAAAAATCACCATTCATTTGTGCGCTGTTGTCGCGGCCGTAATTCATTCGGAGATTGCTACGAGTGGCTGCCCGGATGGTAGCTCCGCGATACGTACATTCCGAAACAGTTTACGCCGATATGTGCTCTATCAGACGGGTGGCGGCACAGGGGAATGCAGCAGGCGCCGCTTACGAGGATCGAGGGAGGAATGGTGACCAACGCTTTTCGTACGCTCGCGCACTGGGTGGCCGATGTTGTGGGAACCCCCTGGGCTTTTCTTTCGGGCCTGCTGGTGGTGATTCTCTGGGCGTTGACGGGCCCGCTATTTCACTTCTCGGATACGTGGCAATTGGTGATCAATACCGGAACTACGATCATCACGTTCCTGATGGTGTTTCTGATCCAGAGCACGCAGAACCGGGACTCGAAGGCGATTCACCTGAAACTGGATGAGTTGATCCGCGCGGTCCACGCGGCGCGGAACACGTTGCTCGATCTTGAGAATTGCACGGACGAGGAATTGAGCAAGCTGGAAGAAGAATTCAAGAAACTGCGTGAGCGCGCGACGCGGAAAGCGGAGCAGAGCACGGCCGCGTAGGGGCGTAGGCCCTACCCCGCGACTCCCGTATCCAAGACACTCGCGCGAACCCCGACCCGAGCCGCCGCTTCCCATTGTGGGGTCGCAAATTGGGTTCGTTCCGCACGGATTCTTCGAGGGCGGTCTGGTAGCGTCGTCGCGGATTTCGGCGGCTACGGATGGCGCGGCGCTTTCTTGCGAGTCTGGGGAGAGATTGGGCCCGCGCCCTGACGGTTGCGGTTCCGTTTCGGGGGAGGTGCGTGGTGGGGGAGTTCGTTTCGCAAAGTGTTGGATTTTAAGAGTGTCGGCACTGGGAGTGGGAGTTCGTTTCGCAAACTGTTGAAAACAGGCTGGAGATCGGCGGGGGTGGACACACTTTGGTGTGATACAGTGAAAGCGCACTCAAAGAGCCGTCTAAACCGCTTAGCCCGGCTGGCCCCTCTTTCCTTGCACCGCCGGAGCGAGCGAAAGGAGGCCAGATGGACGATATCCGAGACTCAATTATTGACGAGAAACTGCGGGGAAGTTACGACTTACTGAAGCGTTGTCAGTCAGCGCTGGTGCACTGCACATTAGGGTTGTGTGAGGCCAGCGAGCTTCTGATGACGACCAAGCGCCGGATTGAGGTTAGCCAGGCTCTGCTCCATGGCGAAAACGATCCGGAGGTGAAAGCGTTCAGTTGGTGGCAAGCGAACAAACAAGATTCGGAGTGAGGGCCAACGCTTACTCACCTGGGCTTGGGTAGTTCACCTTTGGGCGTGAACTGGAAGCCGGATTCGAGCACTTTTCCCGACCGATCGACGATAGCTTGGGCGGCGAAGCGCATTTCACCAGGGTTCGCGAAGCGCACGTCTGTTGCGACTACTTCCGCGCCGCCGGGTTCGGCCGTGGGGAGCTGACGCCAGTGGAGGGTTTGCGAGAAGCGCTCAATCGCCTGGAACGCGCGGGAGCGGCGGGCGGAGGCGATTTCGGGCGATTGGGTGGCCATGTAGAATGTGCGGCCGCCGGCGGGGTCGTAGGGTTTGAGCACGTGGATGGTGTGGACCTGCCAGGCGTCGCGGAGGTCGATGAGGCCGCGCCACAGAAACGGATTCAACGTGTCGGGCATGGCGAGGATACGGACTGGGGTGCGGTTGTCGTAGAGGTAAGCGCTCATGGTTTCGACGGCGCGCCCGTGGAGGGTCCAGCGGGTGAAGTCGTAGGCAAACAGCGCGATTAAGGCGAACCGGGCGATGCCGCTGCCATGGGAGGCGCGGGCGGCGCCGATTTCCGAACTTACCAGTTTCGCGAGCCAGGGCCAGAAGACGGCGAGCAGCAGAATGGCCCAGATGATGGGGTCGACGACGTTGACGCAATCGAGGCGGAACCATTGTTGTGACCACGGCGACAGAAAGCGGATGCCGTAGATATTGGTCCAGTCAAGGAGTAGGTGGCTGAGAACGGCGATGCATGCAGCGAACCAGGCATTGAGCCATCGCCAGCCGGCGGGACGTCGGAATGCGCCGACAACCAGGGTGACCACGGCGGCGGTGACCGGGAGCAGCAGCAGGCTGTGCGTGGGTCCGCGATGCCAATCGAGGTAAGCAGGGGTGCCGCCGATGGCGGAGATGACGTCGGCGTCCGGCGCATTGGCGGCGATGATCGTCAGCACCCCGGCGCGGGCGGTGAGACGATTCAGACCCGCGCGGCTGAGCATCAGTCCGGTAAGCAGGTGGGTCAGGTTATCCATTAGAGTGGGTGTGGCGGCGGCTTACTTACCCCGCCGTTCCAGATAAGGCGCCGGCAGCAGCAGCGTGAGGGCGTTGGGGACGATTTCAAGCGTAGCGGGAGCCATGCCGGACAGCTCGCCATCGACTTGAGTGAAGGCGGGCGTATCGGGGTGGCTGGGTTGGACGGTGAGGCGGTCGGTGTGGACGCTGGTTACGCCGGGGAGGCTGGTTGCTTTGCCGGCGAGGGCGCCGGTGAGGTAGAACGGATACGCCCACGTGCTGCCGGCGAAGGTCACCACCTGGAAGGTATCGTTCAGCAGGGAAGCTTCCGAGGCGATAGCGAGGTCGCCGCCGTAGTTCCGCACACGCGATACGAGTGCGAACAGAGTGGTGACGCGGCGGCCCCCGATGTCTATTTGAACGCGCGATGTCGTCCCGCCGAGCAACGAAAAGCCGGCGATGTAGTAGGCAAGTTTTCCGGTGACGTTCTTGATGCGCTGGCTCACCTTGGTAAGTACCTGCGCGTCGAGGCCGACGCCGGCCATGAGGATGAAGTGGCGTTCGGAGCCGTCCGCCACGGTAAGGCGCCCGACGGCGATGGTTTGCGGCACGAGTTCCGGCAGGAGCGCGGCGGCATCGAGCGGGTTGCGCGGAAGGCCGACTTCGCACGCAAGGACATTGGCGGTGCCGGCGGGGAGCACGCCGAGCGGGACGGTGCGGCCGACGAGGCCATTCGCAACCTCATTGACAGTGCCGTCGCCGCCGGCGGCCAGGATGAGGTCCGCGCCATTGCGGATGGCTTCGGTGGCAAGTTGGGTGGCGTGCTCGGGGCGTTCGGTAGGGCAGAGAACCAGGCCGGGGTAGTGGGATTGAAGGAACGCGACCATGCTGTCGCGCAGGATGGGCTTACGGACAAGCCGGCCCGCGCGCGGATTAAAGATCAGGTGGGGTCGCGAGAAACGCAGTACCTACAGTGTAAGCTGAGGGGTTGATGTCTCGCGAGGGGACCTCGAGCGGGGTCAGACAGCAGATAGAACAGCTACGCCGCGAGTTGCGGCGCCACGAACACCAGTACTACGTGCTGGATGCGCCCGAGATTTCAGACCAGGAATACGACGCGCTGATGCGCCGGTTGATGGCGCTGGAGCAGGAGCATCCGGAACTGGCGACGCCCGACTCGCCGAGCCGGCGTGTGGGCGGCGCGCCGCGCGAAGGTTTCCGGCAGGTGGCGCATTCGGCCCCGATGCTGAGCCTGGACAACGCGCTGAACGAAGGGGAACTACGCGACTTCGACCGGCGTGTGCGCGAGTTGCTGCGCGATGCGCCATACAGGTACACGGCGGAGTTGAAGCTCGACGGACTATCGCTCGCGGTAAGGTATCGCGATGGGGTGATGGTGGAAGCGGTTACGCGAGGCGACGGCCGCGTGGGTGAAGACGTGACGGAGAATGCGCGAACCATCCGGTCACTACCGTTACGTGTGGAGAACGGGCTGGACGAGTTTGAGGTGCGCGGAGAAGTGATCATGACGTCGCGCGCTTTCGAGCGGTTAAATACGCAGCGCGACCAACTGGGTTTGCCACGGTATGCCAATCCACGGAACTCGGCGGCGGGTTCGATTCGCGTGTTGGACCCCGGAGTGACTGCGTCGCGCCAGTTGGACTTCTTCGCGTACCTGCTGATGTCGAAAGGCGAGCTGGTGGAGGCGAGCCATTGGGGATCGCTGGAACGGCTGAAGGCAATGGGATTCCGCGTGAATCCCGAACGGATATTGTGCGACAGCCTGGACGGCTTACTCGGGTTTATACAGAAGTGGGAAGAAGGCCGCGACACGCTGCCCTATGAGATCGACGGGATTGTGGCGAAGGTGGATTCGATCGCGCAGCAGGTTCAGTTGGGGTGGACCGCAAAGGCTCCGCGCTGGGCGATCGCCTTTAAGTACCCGGCGCGGTCCGCTGTCACGTTGCTTGAAAACATCGAGGTGCAGGTGGGGCGGACGGGTACGCTGACGCCAGTGGCGCATCTGCGGCCGGTGACGGTGAGCGGCGTAACGGTGTCGCGCGCGACGCTGCACAACGAAGATGAGATCGAGCGGCTGGGTTTGGCGATCGGCGATGAGGTGGAGGTGCTGCGGTCGGGCGATGTGATCCCGAAAGTGGTTCGCGTCGTGACGCCGGGCGAACATCGCCGGCCGTTCCACATGCCTGCGAACTGTCCGGTGTGCGGCGAGCAGGTGGCGCGGGCGGAAGGCGAAGTGGCGAGCCGCTGCATCAATCCGGATTGTCCCGCGAAGCTGAAAGAGACCATTCTGCACTTTGCGTCGCGGGGCGTGATGGATATCGATGGGATGGGCGATGCGCTGGTGGAGCAACTGGTCGACCGCGGGATACTACGGTCGGTGGCGGACCTGTACCAGTTGACCGCGGAGGTGTTGGCGGGGCTGGAACGGATGGGCGCGAAAAGCGCGGCGCGCATTCTGCGGGGGATTGAAGAATCGAAAAAGAAGCCGCTGCCGCGGGTGCTGACGGGGCTTGGGATCCCATTTGTGGGTGAGCGGACCGCGCAATTGCTGGCGAGCGAATTCGGCAGTATGGACGCACTGATGGCGGCCGATGTGGAAACGTTGCAGAATGCCAACGAAGTAGGGCCCAAGGTGGCACAATCCATCCGGTTGTTCTTCGATGGCGCGCACAACCGGGAACTGGTGGAACGGCTGCGCGCCGCAGGGTTGCAGTTCACGCATGCCGTGGAGAAGAAGGCCGGTGGTCCGCTGACGGGGAAAACGGTGGTGGTGACAGGGACGCTGCCGGCGCTGAGCCGCGAAGAGGCGCATGCGATGATTGAACGCGCGGGCGGCAAGGCCGGCGGCTCTGTGAGTAAGAAGACCAGCTACGTGGTGGCGGGCGACAAGGCAGGATCGAAATTGGAGAAGGCGCGGACGTTGGGCATACCGGTAATCGACGAGCAGGAGCTGCGGCGGCTCGTAGGAGCAGACCCTGCGGCGACCGGCTTGGGAGAAGCGGCTGGTGAGTAGCGTGGCGGCGTGGCTGAAGACGCTGGGTCCGGCAGGGGTGTTCCTGCTGGCGGTGCTCGATTCGGCAGGCATTCCGCTGCCGACCGGCGTGGACCTGATGCTGATCCTGACCGCCATTACCAACCCACGACTAGGCTGGCAATCGGCGGCACTAGCTATCTTTGGATCCGCAATTGGGTGTATGATCTTATTCTTCATCGCTCGTAAGGGCGGGCGGGTGTACTTGGAGCGGCATGCCCACTCACCTCGCGCCATGCGGTTCCGCCGGTGGTTCGACCGCTACGGGCTGTTGACGGTTTTCATACCGGTGCTGGTTCCTATACCATTACCGGTGAAGGTTTTTGTGCTCTCGGCGGGCGCACTTGGTGTGCGCCCCCGTTCTTTTCTCCTGACCGTTCTGGCAGGGCGAATTCCACGATATCTCGGTCTGGCATATCTGGGTATGGAGTTGGGCGAGAACTCGCTGCCATGGTTGAAGGCACATACCCTGCACCTGACAACAATCGCCGTGGCCCTGTTTGTCGGGTTATACATCGCGATCAGGATCAAAGGGGCGCGAGCGGTAGCGGTAGAATAGCCGTTGCCGCAATGAAACGCCGTTCATTTCTCGCTACAGCTGTCGCTTTTCCCGCTATTCTGCGGGCCAAGAAATCCACTGACGTAAAGATCAAAGATATCAGCTACGGCTATGAGGATTACTCGTACCGGACGCCGATCAAGTTTGGCGGATCGGTCGTCGATAAGGTAACGCTGCTGAATGTGAACGTGGTGCTGGAGTCGAACGCCGGGAAGACGGCGAAAGGCTTCGGATCGATGCCGCTGGGCAACGTCTGGTCGTTCCCGTCGAAGGTGCTGAAGTACGAGCAGACGTTGGAGGCGATGAAGGCGCTGGCCACGGAGATCCACCAGATCACGGCGGCCTACAAAGAGCCGGGCCATCCGATCGACCTGAATCATGCGCTGGAGCCTGAGTATCTGAAGGCCGCGGACAAGGTGAACAAAGCGCTGAAGCTGCAGCAGCCGATACCGAAGCTCTGCACGCTGGTGACGGCCAGTCCGTTTGATGCGGCGGTGCACGACGGGTTCGGGAAGATGCTGGGTCGCAGCGCCTACCAGACCTACGGTCCGGACCTGATGTCGAACGATTTGTCGCACTATCTGAATGCCGACTTCAAGGGGGAGACGCTCGACAGGTACGTGCTAAAGGCGCCCAAGCCGAAGATGCCGCTGTATCACCTGGTGGGCGCCGTCGATCCGATTACGGCGAGCGATATCAACAAACGCGTGGGCGACGGGTTGCCCGAGACGCTGCCCGAGTGGATCAACTACAGCGGGCTGTCACATTTGAAGATCAAGCTGAACGGCGAAGACATCCTGTGGGATGTGAATCGCGTGCTGGCCGTGGAGCGTGCGGCGGCGGAAGCACAGGCTAAGCGCGGGGTTTCGAAGTGGGTCTACTCGCTCGACTTCAATGAGAAGTGCCCGAATGTCCAATACCTGCTCGGGTTCATGCGGCAGGTGAAAGAGAAGGCTCCGGCGGCGTTCGACAGGATTCAGTACATCGAGCAGCCGACCGCGCGCGATTTGCGGGCCAACCGGCAAAACAAGATGCAGGAAGCGGCGAAGGTACGGCCAGTAGTTATCGACGAGTCGCTTACCGACTTAGAGGCGCTGCTGCTGTCGCGCGAGATCGGCTACACCGGTGTGGCGCTGAAGGCGTGCAAGGGACAGTCGCAGGCGGTGCTGATGGGCGCAGCCGCGCAGAAGTACAAGATGTTTCTGTGCGTGCAGGACCTGACGTGCCCGGGCGCGTCGCTGATCCATTCCGCGGGCCTGGCGGCGCATGTGCCGACGGTGGCGGCCATCGAGTGCAATTCGCGGCAGTATGTCCCGGTGGCGAACAAGGGCTGGGACAAGCGGTTCCCCGGCGTGTTCGACGTTCGGGACGGGTACGTCAACACCGGATTGCTCAATAAGAACGGGTTGAGCGCGGCAGCTTAGGCGCGTTGGGAGGCAACCCTCAAACCTCCCAAAATGCCAAAAAGCACGGTCTCACCGCCGAATCCATCCCCGCCCTAGAGTAGGCTAGACTAACACGTGTCACCTCGAATTGGAGCCATTCTCCTCAGTTTCGCCATTGCCGCGGCGCCGCTGTGGGCGGCGAAAGCCAAGCCTCGCAAGCTCGGCGCAGTAGTGAATCCGAATATTATCGATCTCGTGCCGGGTACACCTGCGACGGTGAATGTTCCGGCCGCTACGACCGATCCGGTTCTAGTTGGGGATCAGTTCCGGATCGACGTTCCCGAAGGTTCGGCGCAACTGCGTGTGACGCTTACCAGTTCCGACCCGACGCTCGATCTCGATCTACACGTCCGCTACGGATCGCCGATCGACATCTCGACGAGTACGGGTACCCTGATCACCGACTTCAGCTCCGAACTCGGGGACTCGAACGAAGAGATTGTCGTGTCGTTAATCTCGCGGCCCGCCATCCGCGCAGGCAGCTATTACGTGGCAGTCGCCCGCTGGTCTTCCGGAGGAGCAACGACCGGAACGCTGACGGCTACCGTGTCAAAAACCGTTGAGGAACCGGGCACGTTGATCTCACAGGACTCGCCGGCCACGGTTATCCTGCCCGGGGCAAATCAGCCCACCCTCTACTCCACGAATCCCGGCTTGCGATTTGTCGTCCCGGAAGCAACTGCCCGCGTCGAGCTGCAGTTCGCACCGGAACCGGCGGCGGCGGTAGCGGTCACGGAAATGTACGTTCGCCAAGGCGAGCCCGTCGATTTCAGCGACACGGGCGTCCAGGCCGATTACACATCCACTGCCGCCGGCAACTTCCGTCGGATCACGATTGCGCCAGACGGCGGCATTAAGCCGGGCACCTACTACGTGGGCTTTGGGTTGGCGTCAACGATTTCCATCAAAGCGGGCGTGTCTATGATCCTCACACCAACGCTGCCCGGAAAGGAAGTCCAGTCTGGCGTTGCGGAAGGGTTCGAGATCGACGCTTCTGCCGCTCAGAACCTGTTCAACGACAATTCATCTTACTGGATCGCGGTTCCGGCCGACGCTACTCGCCTCGAAGTGGAAGTGACGACCGAGACTGCCAATGCCGACATTGACGTTTTCGCGGCCCGCAACCGCCGGCTGATCTACAAAGGCCGGGTTTTTCAGGCCGAATACGCGGGAACCACCTTAACGGGAAACGAACACGTGGTTGTCACACGCGAGTCAAGCCCGCCGCTACGTGCCGGCGCCTACGCCATCTCTCTCGTGAACTTCAGCTCAGCGAAAGCGAGGGGAACGATAAAGGTGACCATTGTGCAATAGGCGCGGCTTACGGACGGCGCACCGCCGCACCGAAGTTGGCGGCTAACTTATTCCCGCGGCCGCGCGACATGACCGATAGCGCCGTCGCCAGCGGATCGGCTATTAATCCCGTTGGGGCAATTACGGTCACTGGCGAGCTTCTTTTCAAGCCAAGTCCGGTTTTAGGGTCGACGATATGCGAGTAACGTTCGCCGCCGATCTCTACCCATTGTTCCGTGTCTCCCGAGGTGGAAACGGCGCAATCCGCCAGGATCAACTGTTCGTTCGTCCAATCGAGCTTTACCCGCCAGCCGTTCTCACCGGGTGGTGCTTCGCCGATGCGCAGATCCCCGCCGGCAGCCACTAGCGCCCGCCCGATGCCGCGGTTTCTGAGGGCCGTCAGCATCTCGTCGGCGGCATAGCCTTTTGCGATTCCACCCAAGTCGAGTTGCATACCTTGCCTGTCCAATCGCAGGGTGCTCTGTCGTGTATCGACGTGAAGGTGACGCCAACCGCTGCGGCGCAAAGCCCGCGTGCGTTCACTGGGGCTGGGAAGCAGGCCGGTCCGCTTTGCCTGACGCCAGAGTTGGATGACCGGGCCGAGTGTGACGTCAAATGCTCCATTGGACGCGCGCGCTATCTTCTGCGCTACTTCCAACACACGAAGCAGATCTGCGCCGACCGGTTCCGCGCTGCCCCGGGGCCGTCTTGTCAAAAGGTTCAACTCGGAATCGGGTTTGTAATCGGACAGGATGGCGTCCAGCTCATGCGCGCGCGCAAACGCCGCCGTCATCGCACTTTGAGCCGCCGCTCGCGATTCCGCGTAGACAGTTACGCGGAACAGCGTCCCCATGCATGGCTCGGCGGCCTCGTATCGCACCAGCGGAGCAGGCGCCAGCAGCCACAGCGCCAGCGCGCTACTGATCGTATTCCACTCCGTTGTTCCAGATCTTGAACATCTCGTCCGCGCTTGGCGCTTTCACCGGGCGAACCAGCCGGAAGCCCAGCCATTGCGCGTCCGTGTGATACCAGATCGACTTCGGCAGTTGCGGGTCCTGCATTTTCCACGACGGGTCGGACGCTGCCCGGGCGCCGCACCTGAGGCGGTCCGCATCATCGGTCCAACCGCCGCCGCGAACCGTGTGGGGATACGGCCTGGTAGACGAAACAAATGGCAGATGACCCTTCGCATATGCGTCCGGCAGGTACTGGTCGAGCGTCCACTCGGTCACGTTGCCGTGCATGTCGTATAGTCCCCAGGGGTTCGGCTTTTTGGTCCCAACCTTCTGGTACTTGCCGTTAGAATTATCGACAAACCAGGCATACTCACCGAGCTTTGACGCATCATCGCCGAAGGAATACGCTGTCGTCGATCCCGCCCGGCAGGCGTACTCCCACTCCGCTTCGGTTGGCAGCCGATAGAAATGACCCGTCTTTGCGCTCAGCCACTGCGCGTACTTATTGGCGGCGTGTTGCGTCATCGAAATGGCGGGATAGCCGTTAATCCCCATGCCGAAACTCATCTCGACATACGGACGCGTCGGATGCGACACGGCATCCACGGCCGCTTCGCCCGTCTCTTTCGCGAACATGAACAGACGGTACTCGTCCCAGGTGACCTCGTACTTACCCATCCAGAACGCATCCACCGCCACCCTGTGTTGCGGAGATTCGTCTTTCTTGTGACCTTCCTCATTCGCCGGCGTACCCATCGTGAACTCGCCGGCCGGGATCGGCGCCATCTCATAGCTCACGTCCGATCCTGGGATGCCGTTCTTGTAGGCCTTGAACTCCGCGGCCTGTGTGGCGAGGATCTTCACGCGGATCTTATCGACCAGCGCTCGATCGTCGGCGGTCCTGGCCTTTACGCCCAGCTTCAAGCCGGCCGGCCATTTCGCGCCCGCAGCGATCCACGCGCGCAACGCCTCAGTCTGCGGCCTCGTGAGCGGCGGACCACCGGGCGGCATGGCGCCCGCCTTACCGGGCGGTATGAGGGTGGTGGTGTAGAGCTTACTTTGGCCGGGCTGACCCGCCACAACCGATTTCGCGATCCCTTCCGGTGTGTCGACCCGCAACCCGCCGTAGGACCGGGCGGGACCGTGACACCCCAAGCAGGCCGATTCCAACACCGGCTGCACCTGTGACGCGAAATCGATTGCCGCTAGAAGTAGGACCGCCCCGATCACAGAAACTTCGTGATCCCCGGGCGCGCCAGTTCAGGAATCGCCACCGTGCCGTTCCAGTCGAGCTTCTCGGGGAAGAGCCGCTCCTCGGAGTTGAGCGCCTGTTCCCAGGTGATCTGCTGGCCGGTATAAGCGGCCATGCGGCCCATGATGGCGAGCATCGAAGAGGTCGCCATCCACTCGCCGTCGTTGATCGGCTTGCCCTGGCGAATGGACGCGAACAGCGCATCGTGCTCGGCCTGATACATGTCGTTCTTCTGGCCTTCGAACGTCCACTTGGTTTCGCCGACGATGCGCGGCATGGGTCCGCGGCCGATGGTGCAGACGCCCTTCGTACCCATGATGTAGTCGGAGTTTTCGTTGTAGCAGTTCTCGATCTGCCGGCACGCCACGAAGGCCCGCACATTGTTGGGGTAGAGGTAGTTCACTTCGAAGTGGTCGAAGATGTTCCCGCCATGCGCCGGAATCTGGCGTCCGCCGACCGCGACGCACGAAATCGGCGGTTGATCCTTCATCGCCCACGCGACTTTATCTACCGAGTGGACGGCCTGCTCCACCAGGCCGTCGCCGCACAGCCACGTGAAGTTGTACCAGTTCTTGATCATCCATTCGACGTCGCTCATGCCGGACGGACGGTCGGAAGCGGGCGGCATCGGCTTTACCGGACTGGTGTAATAGGTGGCATAGTAGCTGACGATATCGCCGATCGAGCCTTTTTGAATCTGGTCGAATGTCGCGCGGATGTAGTTGGAGTAACGCCAACAGAACCCGGTGACGAGCGACACATTCTTCTGCTTCGCCAGTTTTGCCGTCTCAAGGACCGACCGGATGCCGGGCGCGTCCACGGCGACGGGTTTTTCGCAGAACACGTGCTTGCCCGCGTCAATGCAGGCGCGCAGGTGGGTCGGCCGGAACCCCGGCGGCGTCGCGAGCAGCACGACATCCACACCGGAATCGATCACCTTTTGGAAACCATCCAAGCCCAAGAACTGTTTGTCCGAGGCGACCTTCACCTTCGGACCCGCCGCTTTTTTCAAGCGCTCCAGGCAGTTGTCGACGCGGTCCTGATAAATGTCGGCGACGGCGTGCAACTCTGCGTAGTCGTCGGCTTTCAGCGCCTGCGAAGCAGCGCCACTGCCGCGTCCGCCGCAGCCAACGAGGCCAATCTTGATCGGTTTGGCATCAGGCGCTCCGGTGAGCACCGCGGGAAACGCAAGCGCACCCGCTTTCAGAAAATCCCGGCGATCTGTCATGTCACCGTCATTTTATCGCTACCGCCCTATCGGACCGGCGAGTTTGCGGTAATGGTGTCCGTAACACGCGACCATTCGCCGGTGAGAATACGCCGCCACCAGACTCCATTGCCAAGATCCCGTCCGGTCATGTACGATTCGCCGCCGATCGTCAACAGCCGGACATCGCGGAAGAGACCGCCGGCATTCACCCAATCCTGCACCATGTTCAGAGTGCCCTCCGCCAGGTCCTTGTAGAATGGCGAACCATAGGGATCGCGCTCGAGCAGCCGAACGGTTCCGCTTCCCGCCGTCGCGATACTGGGGTCGGAGTTTGTGATGCCGCCTTGGTATTTCCAATCCACCAACCACCCGTTTATATCCGCCCGGGACACCCAAACTCCGCTCCAGGTATCTTTTGCGGCTATGTAAGCGGTGGAATCGCCCCCGACAACCACCGTGGGAGTTCCCCGGAAAACGCCTCCGCCTCGTTGCCAGCCGTTATACGTCCCCGTATATGCATTCGACCAGATGCCGCCCCATGGATCGCGGCCAACAACGAATACGCGGCCTTGCGGACCAGCCGCTACCACCGGATCGGAACCAAATACGCCGCCGAGATACACCCACGCGCCCGACCCGGTACCGACATTGTGGCGCCGTACCCAATACGAACTCCATTGGTCACGCGCAACAACCGTCACTACATCATCGCTTCCAACGGCAATATCCGGATTTCCGCGAAAGATGCCTCCAAGGCCTGTCCATCCAATCCAGGCTCCATTTGAAAACCGGTTCAGCCAAAGCTCGCCGTAGTTGTCGATCACCACCGCCACAATGTCTCCGTTGCTCATTCGAGCCGATGCCGGGGTGTTGATGAACCCGCCTCCGGTTGCAGCAGCAGTCGACTCTCCATACGAAGTCAGCCGCAACGCCCCATTCGCATCCAGGAACACCGCTTGGGCGGCGCTTGCGACGGGCGGAGGTGTGGAGCCGCCGGCCACGCTCGGGTCCATCGCGATCGCTTCATATTGGAACGACTGCAACCCCTGTGAAGTCTGCACGTTGTTGACGCTCACCTGGAACCGCACATCGTTTCCCGGACCCACGTTCGGGCTCGAGACAACCCATACCAGCGTGTTCTCGCCGTAACCCTGCGCCTGCGTTTCGAGCGTCACCGGCAGATTGACACCTTCGCGCTTCACGGTTACCGTCGCTTGGCTGAAATTCGCCTGTGGATAGGAGAACGACCATCGCGGAAAGATGAACTGGTATGGCACGTACCCGCGCGGGGGCCACGCGACAAAGGTATCTCTCGTAGTTGGGCGCGCAGCAAAAGTGGTCGGTATCACCCACAGCGCGTTTGTGTATGGATACGTACCGCTTTGTGCCACATCGCCCGTTCCCATCGCCGTTGTTTGCGGATAGAGGATCCACCGCCGGTGGCCCACCATGTAGTTCGAACCACCGTCATCCCGCATGTAGCCCGTAATGCAGCCAACATCCGTGTAGCCCGACAGATAGCAAAGATTCGATTTACCCGCGGCGGCGCCGCCAACCGACGTGTAACAGTTCCAGTTCGATGGAGGGGTATGGCTTAGGCTCCGGTTCGCGCTCATGATCAGCGCCGCCTGTTGCGCCTGCTGGTTCAAGCTTGCGTCCAGAGTAACCCCCGCAGGCACGCCCGCCATGCCTCGGAACCAGTTCACTCGCGCGATCACCGCATCTTTATACGCCTGTGCCGTGTCGCCGGGTATGCAATTCGCCTGATTACCCGTCCAGGCGATCGCTGTATTCGCTGTCGCTTGAATAGCCGTCAGGTACGACTGCCGGACCTGATCCCGGTTTGCTGTGTCATACCAATTGCCGGTAGCGGCCAGGCTGTAATTCTTTCCAACAGCCGCCGGTATTTGCCCGAACTCCGGCGCGATTGGCGCTTCACCCAGCCAGCGCTCCTGCGCAATCAACACCCCCGTGATCACCGCCGCACACGCCAGTGCCGTTGAAACAAAGACCGTTTTTCCGCTGAGCATGCCGTTCCTCGCGCGGGGCCTGACGGCCCTGATACCTTTTATCGGCATGCGCGCCTCCGTTGTATAGTTTTTGACAAGACAAACTAAATACGCCGCGCGACGATCAGCGTCATGTCGTCTTGCAGTTCAGGCGACCCGGTAAACTGCTGCACCGCTTCGATGACGGTCTGAATAATCTTGTCGTGGTCCTGATGCGCCACCTTGCTCACGATTTCAATCAGCCGCTCTTCTCCGAACATCTCTCCGTATTCGTTCTCCGGCTCTGTAATCCCGTCCGTGTACCCCACCAGCAGGTCGCCGGGCAGCAGCGTCACCTGGCTTTCGTTGTACTTCGCAAACGGAAACGCACCTACCACCATCCCGTTCACCTCCAGGGGAATTACCTTTCTGTCGCGGAATAGAAGCGGCGGCAGGTGTCCGGCGTTGGTGTAAGTCAGCTCGCCGGACCGGTCGTCAAACAGCGCAAAGCAGAATGTGGCGTACTTCTCCGGCGCAGTGTTGGCATGCAGATGCTGATTGATGCGCGATACGAGCTTCGATGGCGCCAACCCCTCCTGCCGCAATTGCATCCGCAACGAGGCTTGGAGCGAAGCCATCAAGAGGGCGGCCGAAATTCCCTTACCCGCCACGTCGCCCAAGGCGAGCGCCAGCCTTCCATCGGGCAGCATTTGGTAGTCGTAGTAATCGCCCGAAACGGTCCGCGCCGGATTGCACACCGCCCGCAGTTCCAGGCATTTCAGCTTCGGCAGAGTGCGTGGAAACAATTGGCCCTGTACCTGGCGCGCAATCTCCAGGTCCGCCTGGATACGCTCGTTTTCTTTCGCGATGCGCAGCAGCCGCTCGACGTTCTCCGTCATGCGGTTGAACGAAGTCGACAGCTCGGCAATCTGATCGTCGCCCTTGACGGCGATGCGATGCGAGAAGTCGCCTTTCATTACGCGCTGCGTACCTTCGTACAGGTCGTTCACGGCGCCGGTAATCGTTCGTGTCAGAGAGACTCCGATGTAGATAGAGATCACTTCCACGAACAGGAACACCGCGACGATAAAGTAGAGCACGATCGGCAGCTTCGACTCGATCTTCTGCGCCAGCACCACGTTCAGCACGGCCGAGAGCCGGGAATGTACACCGAGCGTCGCAATCTCGGTCCGTCCATCGTCGCCCCACACCGACACGGGAATCTGCGAGAACCAGAGCAGTTCCATGTCCAGCCCGTTCGACGCGCGTGGAACCGCCGATGGCGACTCGTCCTCTTTATCCTCCGATTCATGCAGCCGCAACGATCCGCGCGGCGTGGCCGGACCCGGCAGAATCGACACGCCGCCCAATCCGGGCGACAACTCGCCAAGCCACCTACGGCTGACGGGCGTCAGTAATGCCACACGCCGGTTCTGGAATTGCGACCGCGCCCAGAGAAACAGGTACCGGTCTTTGATCACTACGCCGGACGTTTCACTTTCGCCCGGGGGCAGCGGCTCTTCCACCACGATCTGCAGGCCGGGGAACCGCTCGCGAAACACCGCTTCGACGCGCTGAAGAATCACTTCGCGCCTGTCGGCAGGTGCGCGTGCGATTGTCCGCGCGGCCCCGAGTAAGGCGCCGGCACGCCGGTCCATCTCCGAACTTACCAGGTGGACGGCCAGTTGCCCGCCGAGAAACCTGGCGGTTTGCAACGTCAGCAAAACCACGAGCAGCACCGGGATAACCGCGATGAACAGGTAGGCGACCATCAGCCGGTTGCGCAACCGCCAGATCACCTGCTTCAGCAGCGCACGCCCCCAGCGCGTGGCCAATACCGCCGCCAATATCGTGACCGATACCCCGAGCAGAAACTGCACCAGCACCGGACCAAACCACCACGACCACACGAACGCCACACCCAGTACGGCAGTGATCAGTTCCAGGCGTCGCTTGGCGAGCATCGTTTAACCGTTCGAAGTATACGAAAGACCGACGTCCGCCTACACCCTCGATTTTGCGATTTCCGGGGTATCTTCTTCCGGACCCGGCCGCGAGGGCGCCGGCGCGAGATACAACCGCGACAACCCTTCGCGCAAAATCGTAAACGCTTGCTCCGGTGAGTCGGCGAACTGGAACAGGTCGAGATCTTCCGGACTGATCAACCCATATTTCGCCAGCGCTTCGAAATTGAGGATTTCCTGCCAGAACTCACGCCCGTAGAGCACTGTCACCATCTTCTTTTCAAGCTTCCGGGTTTGGGTCAGCGTCAGCACTTCCATCAGTTCGTCCAATGTTCCGAAGCCGCCTGGAAACACGACCAGCGCCTTCGCGAGGTACGCAAACCAGAACTTCCGCATGAAGAAGTAATGGAATTCGAAGCATAGCTCCGAGGTGATGTAGGGGTTCGGGCGCTGCTCGAACGGCAATCCGATATTCAATCCGATGGTCTTGCCACCGGCGTCATGAGCGCCGCGATTGGCCGCTTCCATGATCCCCGGCCCGCCGCCGGTGGTGACGACGAATCGCTTTTTGGTGCGCTCCAACCGGTCGGACCACTCGGTCACCAACCGCGCCAACTCCCGCGCTTCGTGATAGTACTTCGACAGTGGACCCGTCTCCTGAATGCGTGCCGACCCGAAAAAGACCACCGTATCCTGTACACGCTCATTGCGGAAGTGCGCCAGCGGCTGCAGGTATTCCGACAGGATCCTGATGGCCCGTCCGCTCCGCGAATCGAGAAACTTCGCATTCTTGTAAGCCACCGGGTTACAGGTGGCGCCGTCGTCAAACGGATTGCTGTTGGCCATTGTTTTCCAGGGTTTCCAGCCGCCTCTCCAATTGTCGCATCGCCTTCAGCAGGTCACCCAGTTTGGGAAATGCCGCGATCGACCTGCGCCACGTAGCTGCGTCAAAGCACGGCGAACCAGACATCACCGCTCCCGGTTCGACATCGTGGCCCACGCCGCTCTGCGCATAGATAATGGCGTTGTCGTTGATCGTGAGGTGGCCCGAAACACCCACTTGTCCGGCCAGCAACACGCTCTTGC
Organism: Bryobacterales bacterium; assembly: GCA_020846745.1. GTDB lineage: Bacteria > Acidobacteriota > Terriglobia > Bryobacterales > Bryobacteraceae > JADLDI01. Next base: position 65,858 of record JADLDI010000013.1, read on the forward strand.
CCAGAATGCTGCTGCCCGCCAGCCCTGTTTGCGAGCAGATGATGTTATCCTCGCCCACGGTACACGCATGCCCGATCTGCACCAGCGAATCGATCTTTGCGCCGCGCTTGATGCGTGTCTCCCCAACGGTGGCTCGATCGACGTTCGTGAGCGACTGCACTTCCACGTCGTCCTCAAGAATCGTGGGCCCCGATTGCACGATCTTGTAGTGCGACCCGTCGGCACGTTTCGCGAAGCCATAGCCATCGGCTCCGATGACGACGTGATTCTGCAACACCACACGATTGCCAATCCGGCAATGCTCGCGCACCACGGCATGTGAATGGGCCAGGAAGTCGTCTCCAACCGTCACGCCGTCATAGATCACCACGTGTGGATGGATGACCGCATTGCGGCCGATCGTTACGCGATTGCCGATCACTGCATAGGGTCCAATGGATGCGCCTTCCCCAATGCGAGCCGTCGGAGCGATCGATGCCGTCGGATGCACGCCTGCTACCGGCCGTGGCGGTTGATAGAAAAGCTCCAATGCCCGCGCAAAGTCCAGATACGGATTCTTCGAAACCAGCGTCGGCAGCGCAAGCGGTTGCGCCGCCAAAATGGCGCCCGCTTTGGAATGGCGTACCTTGTGCGCATACTTCGGATTGGCCAGAAATGTCAGTTGCGTCTCTGAAGCGTGCTCCATCCCGGCAACACCGGTGATCTCCGTCTCAGCGTCGCCTTCGAGCGCACACCCCAACCGTTCCGCGATAACCCCGAGCTTCATACAAGCGTAGGGTAGCAATTGCAAGGCGTTGCACTTGTCCACCGGACCGCAAAACGTTCCCTGATTTGCGCTTAGGGTCGCGATACAATCTGTATACACCATGCGGCGCTGGGCGACCTTTCTCTTCGTGTTTTGTTCCGCTTGGGCTGCCTCCGGCGACGACTTCTTCGAATCCCGCGTACGCCCTGTCCTGGCCGATCACTGCTACGCCTGTCACACCAAGACCGCCATGGGCGGCTTGCGCCTGGATTCGCGCGAAGGCTTGCTCAAGGGCGGCAAGTCCGGTCCGGCGGCTATTGCCGGTAAGGCGCAGGACAGCCTTCTGGTGCAGGCGGTCGAGCAACGCCACCCGAAACTGAAGATGCCGCCGCAGGGAAAGCTCACCATGGATCAGGTTGCCGCGCTCCGCGAGTGGATCGATAACGGCTTAGCGTGGCCCGCTCCGAAGCCTGCTGACAGTTCGCGCAAGCACTGGTCTTTTCTCCCCGTCCGCAACCTCACTGCTCCCACGTTGACCGATACTTGGGCACACAACGACATTGACCGTTTCATCCTTGCGCGACTCAACAGCAGCAAGCTTCGCCCCAACCCTGCCGCCGATCGCCGCACCCTGATCCGCCGCGCTTCCTTCGACCTTATCGGATTGCCGCCGACGCCGGAAGAAGTGGACGCGTTCGTGAATGACCATGCCGCGAACGCCTGGGAAAAGGTGATCGACCGCCTGCTGGCCTCGCCGCACTATGGCGAGCGTTGGGGGCGCCACTGGCTGGACCTCGCGCGGTACTCCGACGGCCAACAGGCCGCCCGCGAGGACACGCCCTATCCGAACGCCTTCCGCTATCGCGATTGGGTAGTGAAGGCGCTGAACGACGACATGCCGTACAGCACGTTCGTCAAAGCGCAGATCGCGGCCGACCAGATGGGCGACGAGTCGCTGCTCGCGGGCTTGGGCTTCCAGACCATCGGCGAAAGCAATCAGGACCGGCTCGACGTCACCACCCGCGTGTTCCTGGGCCTGACGGTTGGCTGCGCACAGTGTCACGACCACAAGTACGATCCGATTCCGACCAAAGACTACTACTCGCTGCTCGGCGTGTTCCAGAACAGCAAAGCGACGGAACATCCGCTGGTGCCGAAGGAGCAGGTGGAGCAGTTCAAGCTGGCCAAGAAGAAACTGGCCGACAAGCAAGCCGAAATGAAGCTATTCCTCGACAAGCAGGTGCTCGAAGTGGTCGACATCCTGGCCTCCCAGACCGAACAGCACCTGATGGCCGCACGCGCCATCATCCTCGGCAAGCCGGCCGATGACGCCGCTCTGGACAAGCAAACGCTCGAGCGTTGGGTGAAGTACATGAAGCTAACCGAGCGCGACCATCCGTTCATGAACGAGTGGGACGCGCTGATGAAACGCGGCGGCGGCACCGATGACGAAGCCCGTGCGGCAGCGCGTAAGCTCCACGAATCCATTCATGACCTGTTTGCCGAAAAGAAAGCCATCGAGGATCGTAACTACGTCAAACTCGGCGGCATTGAAGGCATGAAGGACGAGGGCAAGGTGATCGCGACCCTTGTCGATGCGCTGCCCATTCAGAAGTATTACTTCTGGCGCGACCTCGCCTCTCGCCCCTACAAGGTCGAGGATCTGAACTTCGCCGGCGGCGTCTACTACTACAGCGCAAAGGATGTCGAGCGCTTCCTGAGCACGCATGCAAAAGGCTACCTGGAACGTCTCCGCGCCGAATCGAAGAGCCTCGAAAAGACGATTCCCGTGGCGTACCCGTTCTGGCACGTCCTCGAAGAAGCGGAAAAGATGAAACCGCCGCGCGTAGCCATTCGCGGCAACATGTCCAATCTCGGCGAAGAGGTGCCCAGCCACTTCCTGACAGCGCTCTGCGATGGCGCACCGAAGCCGTTCTCAAAAGGTAGCGGCCGTCTCGAACTCGCGGAAGCCATCGCCGCCGACGCGAATCCGCTCACGGCCCGTGTAATCGTCAACCGCGTGTGGAAGCACCACTTCGGCGAGGGCATCGTCCGGTCCACCAGCAATTTCGGCCAACTGGGCGACCGGCCCACCCATCCCGAGTTGCTCGACTACCTGGCTGACCGCTTGGTCCGACAGGGCTGGAGCCTCAAGAAGCTCCATAAGCAGATCATGCTGTCGGCCACTTACCAGATGAGCTCGTCCGAAGCGGGCCGCGAAGAAGCCGTCAAGCAGGACCCGGACAACAAGCTCCTCTGGCGCGCCAACGTTCGCGAGCGCCTGGATGCCGAGGCCCTACGCGATTCGCTGCTCGCGGTTTCGGGCACGCTCGACCGCTCAGCCGGCGGTCCCGCCAGCGCGTTTACTGACGACTTTCACCGCCGCACGATATACGGCAAGGTCAGCCGCGGCAACCCCGACCGTACGATGGCGATGTTCGATTTCCCCGATCCCAATGCCACGTCGGAACAGCGCATGGTGACCGTTGGTCCCATGCAGCGGCTCTTCTTTATGAACAGCGGTTTTGTGGCTGCGCAGGCGAAACACCTCGCCGCGCGGCTTACCGCCGAAGCGACAGAGGATCAGGCACGCATCGAACGGACCTATCAAATCGTTTTCGGACGCAAGCCGACACCGGATGAATTACAAGCCGGCCTCGAATTCGTCGCCCATGGCGACAGCAAGCAGGCGTGGACCAACTACGTGCAGGCGATCTTCGCGACCGCCGAGTTCAGCGCAGTCGAATAGGAGCAGACGGATATGACACGACGCGAATGGATGCAGATGGCCGGATGCGGTTTCGGGTCCACGGCAATGGCGGCCACCGCGGCCACGGCGGGCGAGAGTGGTCCGCTGGCGGTGAAGGCGCCGCACTTTGCGCCCAAGGCGAAACATGTCATCTTCCTGTTCCTGAACGGCGGCCTGTCGCAGGTGGACACGTTCGACCCTAAGCCTGAACTGACGCGCAACGACGGCAAACCTCTGCCCGGACCCAAGGTGAAGACCGATAGCGCCACCGGCAACCTGATGGCGTCGCCGTTCCAGTTCCGCAAGTACGGCCAGAGCGGCATCGAGGTCAGCGAAATCTTCCCCAAAGTCGGCGAGCGAATCGACGACTTCTGCGTCATCCGCTCCTGCTTCGCCGACAACGGCAACCACGGCCCATCGCTGATGCTGATGAACACGGGCCATCAGCTAGCAGGCCGCCCATCGATGGGCTCGTGGATTACGTACGGCCTGGGGACCGAGAATCAGAACCTGCCGGGTTTCGTGGCGCTGTGTCCAGGCTATCCCGTGATGGGACCGCGCCTTTGGTCATCCGGCTTCCTGCCCAACATCTACCAAGGCACCTACGTCCCCAATAACGAGCGCACGGTCGACAAGCTGTTGCTCAACATCCGCAACCAGAGCCTGACGATCGACGAACAGCAACGGCAACTCAGTCTGATGGACCGGCTGAATCAGTTGTATCTCGCCCGCTCGCCGGGTCAGCCCAAACTCGCGGCCGGCGTCGAGGCCATGGAAGTCGCGTTCCGCATGCAAATGCAGGCGCCCGAAGCGTTCGATATCGACAAAGAGAAGGAAGCAACGCGGTCGCGCTACGGCGATTCCGAATTCGGCCGCGGCTGCCTGCTCGCCCGCCGCTTGGTCGAGCGCGGCGTGCGCATGGTGCAGGTCTACTTCGGCAATTCGCAGCCGTGGGATAGCCACGAAGATATCCGGTCGCACAAGGGCCTCGCCCGCCAGGCCGACCCGGCCATCGCGTCGCTGGTGGACGACCTCAAGGAGCGCGGCCTGTTCAAGGAAACCCTCATCGTTGTCGGCAGCGAATTCGGCCGTACGCCGATGATCCAAAGCGCGGGCCAGTTAAAGGTCAACCAAGGGCGCGACCACAATGTCCACGGCTTCACCACCCTGCTAGCCGGAGGCGGCATCAAGGGCGGCATGACCTACGGTGCGACAGAAGATTTCGGCCTGCGGGCAGTGGAGAAGAAGGTACACCCGCACGACCTGCAAGCCACCACGCTCCACCTGTTAGGCCTCGATCACACACGGCTCACCTACCGGTACAGCGGCCGCGACTTCCGGTTAACGGACGTAGGCGGGAAGGTGATTGACGAGATTCTGGCTTAGACTGGCGTCCCTGTAGCGCTTGCCGCTCTCTACCCGCCGATCGCGTACATCGGCCGGGGCGGCGGCACGAACTTCGCCGTGTTGATCTCGTGCCCGATCCACTTTTGCCGCACCGTCTCGCGGATGATTTGGATAATCTCCTCATCCGTCGATCCATCGCGCAGGGCGGTTTTCACATCGGTCTCGTCCACCGCAAACAGGCAATACCGCAACTTACCGTCGGCCGTCAGGCGGATGCGATTGCAGTTCAAACAAAACGGTTTTGAGACCGACGCGATGAACCCGACCGTCCCGATGCCGTCGGTGAACCGGTATTCCGTCGCCGGAGCGCGCGGGTCCGGATCGGGAATCGGCTCCAGCGGGCAGATCTCGGTGGAAAGCATCTCTAACATCCGGTCCGCCAGCAGCACCTTATCGCGCAGCCACAAGCCTTGCGCATCGAGCGGCATGAACTCGATGTACCGGATCTCAATGCCGTGTTCGCGCCCGAAACGCGCCAGCGGCACGATGTCCGGTTCTACCAGGTCCTTAACGGCAACGGCATTGATCTTGATCGTCTTGTAGCCGATGCGCAGGCACGCCTCAATGCCCGCCATCACACGATCGAAATCGTCGCGCCGGGTGATCTGTTTGAAACGCTCGCGGTCGAGCGTATCCAGGTGAACATTGATACGCTGCAGGCCCGCGTCATAGAGCGCTTGTGCCTGATCGGCCAGCAACACGCCATTTGTCGTTAACGCGATGTCCTGAATGCCCTCGATCCCGGACAGCTTGCGCACCAGCACCGGCAGGTCTTTCCGCACCAGCGGCTCGCCGCCGGTGATCCGCAGCTTCTTCACGCCGAGTTGCACGGCGATTCTCACGAACCGCTCGACTTCCTCGAAATGGAGAATTTCCGCCCGGGGTACGAACCGCACGTCGTGCTCCGGCATGCAGTAGAAGCACCGTATGTTGCAACGGTCCGTCACGCTGATGCGCAGATTGTCGTGCAGCCGTCCGAACGTATCGAGCAACGGCATGTAAGAACTACTTTACTGCGAGCATCCGCTCAATGGGCAGCCGTGCGCGTTCGATCGTTTCGGGGGAAAGCTCCACCCGCGGTTCGAGCGTCCGCAGGCAACCGGCCAGCTTCTCGAGCGAGTTCCGCTTCATATAAGGACACTCGCTGCAGTTGCAGTTCTCGTTCGGCACGAAGTGGAACCGCTTGCCGGGCGCGACGCGCTGCAGCGAATGCGACACGCCGCTTTCCGTCATGACGATAATGTCGTCTGCCGGAGCGGTGGCGCACCACTGAATAATGCCCGAGGTGGACCCGATGTAGTCCGCCTGCCTTAGCACTTCCGGCGGGCACTCGGGATGGGCGGCCACCAGCGCATCCGGAAACTTCGCTTTCGCTTCCGCCAGCTTCCGACCCGCGAAGGTCGCGTGGACGATGCAGGCGCCCTGCCAGATCTTCATGTTCTGCCGGCCTGTCTGTTTTTGCACCCAGTTGCCCAGGTTCACGTCGGGCAGGAACAGGATCGGCTTATCCGCCGGAATCGAGTTCACCACGGCCACGGCATTGCGCGATGTGCAAATGATATCCGATTCCGCCTTCACATCCACCGACGTGTTGATGTACGACACCACCGCGTGATCCGGATGGCGCCGCTTTACCGCCCGCAATTGGTCTGCCGGACAGGCATCCACGAGGCTGCAACCCGCCTCGCGATCGGGCACCACCACGGTCCGATGCGGATTCAGCACCTTCGCCGTTTCCGCCATAAACCACACACCGCAAAAGGCGATCACATCGCCGGCATATTGCTGAGCTTTGCGCGCGAGTTCCAGGCTGTCGCCGATCGCATCCGCCAGTTCCTGAATTTCAGGTTCCTGGTAGTGATGCGCCAGAATCATCGCGTTGCGCTCTCGCTTCAGGGCGAGTATCTCTTCTTGGATGGAAACAGCAACGGGCATGTGGAGGCTTTCCTTCATTTTACCGGACGCGTCGCGGCTCCCATACGATTCATTAATCCTACGCCGTAACCACCTGAAAGTGGTGTGGACCAGGACCCTCCCTACTGCCAGTCCTCCGGCTTCTGCCCTGCGGGCAGCAACTGGCCTTTTTCGAGGTACTGGATGCGCGACGCCGCCCGCGCCGCATGCGGATCGTGCGTGACCATCACGATCGTCTTCCCGAACTCCTTGTTCAGGCGGCCGAGTAGGGTGAGCACGTCGCGCGCCGAAGTCGCGTCCAGGTTGCCGGTGGGCTCGTCGGCGAGCAGCAGGTCCGGGTCTGTCACGATGGCCCGGGCGATGGCCACGCGTTGTTCCTGCCCGCCCGAGAGTTGGCGCGGCGTGTGCCCCAGCCGGTCGCCTAAACCAACCAGTTCGAGCGCCCGCGTGGCATGCTCCATGCGCTTGCGCTTATCGAGCCGTGTCAGCTTTAGCGGCAGTTCGACGTTCTCCAGTGCCGTTAACACCGGAATGAGGTTGAACGATTGGAACACGAACCCGATGTGCGCGTTGCGCCACCGCGCAATCTCCGCGTCCGACAGCGCGCGCAAGTCTTCTCCGAGTACCCGAATGTCGCCCCCGGTCGGACGGTCCATCGCGGCGATCAGGTGCAGCAGCGTCGATTTCCCGGACCCCGATGGCCCCATCAGCGCAACAAAATCGCCGCGCTCAATCCGGATGCTCGCATCGTTCAGCGCCAGCACCTTAAACTCGTCGCGGACGTATTCCTTGGTCAATCCCCTGGTTTCGATCACAATGTCGTTCATTGCCGTTTCACCTTGGCACCGTCCTGCAACTCGGCCGGCGGGTTCACAATCAAGTCTTCACCGCCGATCAAACCGTCCTCAATCCGCAATCCCTGCTGTGTCGACCCGCCGACCCTTACCGTCTTCTTCACCGCCCTGCCGTTCAGGTACACAAACACGGCCCCGCCGCGCACTGCTGTCGCGGGCACAAAGATCACGGGCCGCGCCGCGGTCAGCGGACCCTGCCCGGACGGCTTGTCTTCCGACAGAAACGCTACGCTCGCGTTCATCTCCGGCCGCAGGTATTCGTCCGGATTCGCGACCTTTACCTTCACCTGCACGGTTGCTTTCTGGCGATTGGCTTCCGGCGAGATCTCTTCAATAAACCCGTCGTACTTCCGATCGGGATACGCGTCCGCCGTGACGATGCCCTTTTGCTTCGGACCGAGCTTGGCGAAGTCGTTCTGGTTGATATCGAGTTCCACCTGCAGGTCGTTGAGGTCGGCCATCGAAACTACGTAGCCTTTGGCGCCCTTCTCGCCGACAAAGCTGGTGGTCACAAACTCGCCTTTCTCGACAATCCGTTCGAGAATCGTCCCGGTGCTGGGCGCGCGGATCACGGTGTTCGCCAACTGCGTTTGTGAGAACGCCACCTGCCCTTTCGCCTGCTCGATCTGCCCGCGCACCTGCTCAATTACTTCCTGCCGCGGACCGATCCGCACCAGCTCAAACGACCGTTCCAAAGAAGCCACCCGCGCGGCCGCCGCGTCATACCGCGCCTGGGCGTCGTCCAACGCTTGCGACGAGAACACCTTCGCGTCGGCCAGTTGCCGGGTTCGATTGAGGTTCACCTTCGCATTCGCCAGGTCGGCCTGCGCTTGCGCCAGGTTGGCCTTTGCCACCGCCACCTCTTCCGGACGCGACCCGTTCAGCAATTCCTGCAACCGCGCCTCCAGCGACAGCAGTTGTCCCTTAGCCTGTTGCAGTTGGGCGCGATACTCGTCGTCTTCCAGCCGCACGATCACCTGACCCTGCTTCACGCGATCGCCCTTTTCCACCCCGATCCAGGCGACCTTGCCCACAACTTTCGACGCAACCTGAATCTTGTGGTGCGCGATGATGTACCCCGTCGCGTTCAGCGTCACACTGCCTGCCGATGCGCCCGCCGCGCCGGCGGTGGCCGCATTGGTCACCCGTACCACCGTGACCGGGATCTCTTTGTTCAAATACGAGTAGATCGTCCGCACGGCCCCCAACAACAGGAACAGCAGAATGCCGATAACGATCCAACGCCGCGCCCAGCGCGATTCGCGGGGTGTGTTCTTCATCGACCGGTCGATGCGCAGGCTGTTCAGATCTTGTGTGGTACCCATGTAGGATTTGATCGCCTATACCTGCCGCAGGGCAGCCAGAATCTCACGCCGCGCGGCAGAACTGGCCGGAAACAGACCGCCGATGGCGCCCATGAGCAGGGCAAAGCCCAAACCGAACACCATGATTTCGGGTGACACGGTGAACTCAAAAGTGATTTCGCTGAAGGTGATGAAGCTGCCCACGCCGGTGCTGATGTTGTTTAAGGGCAATACCAGCAGGCATCCAACAATGCCGCCGACGAGGCTCAGCAGCAGCGATTCGATAAAGAAACTGAGCAGAATGCCGGCTTTGGAAAAGCCCAGCACACGCAGCGTGCCGATCTCCGCGCTGCGCCGCGCCACCGCGGCGTACATCGTATTCATCGCCGCAAAGCTCGAACCGATCGCCATGATCGCCGACACGAAGAACCCTAAATACTGGATAGGCGCCGCGGAATTGGTTTGCTGCGCGTAGTAAGCGCGCTCGGTAATCGCATCCACGTTCAGCCGCCGCTCCGTCGCGAGGTCGTTGATGAGGGCCTGCTCGGCCACCTCGTCCGTCGCGCGGACGAGGATGGTGCTCAACGCGCTGGCGCGGTTCTGGTCCTGCGCGATCTGGTTGATATCCACCCAAACTTCGCTGTTCACCGCCGAACGGCCGCCGTCCAGCACACCAACGATTTCCCACTCGCCGCGCCCGAACCGCAGCTTTTCGCCGATGCGCGCGGTCGGATACCGCTTCGCCAGACTCTTGCCCACCACGGCCTCGCGCCGGCCAGGGTGAAACATGCGGCCTTCCGCAATGCGCACGGTCTCGCGTAACGCGACACTCTGCGGCGACACTCCGCGGATGTTCACGTTCGCGCCGCCCGGATTCTCTGGACTTTCGAGCACCAGAATCGTGATCATCTCCATCCCTGCCATCGGTTGGCCATTGGCATCGCGCCGGATTCCGGGCTTGAACTTCACAGTCTGAAACTGCTCCGGCGTCACCACTGAGTTCAACTCCGCCGTCGCTCCCTTGCGCATCACCAGGAGGTTCAGCGGCTCGCCAGTCGACGCCAGCGAGGTCTGCAAACCGTGCACGAGAGCCAGGATGCTCAGCAGCACCGCCACCGTCAGCCCGATGCCCAGCGCCGTCATCAACGTCGTGGTCTTACGCGCCGTCAGGTTCCGCAGATTGTACGAAAGCGGGATGGCGGCCATCTCAATCGGTCTCCTTTAACGCATCCACAATCGACCGCCGCGACGCGCTCCACGCCGGAATAAACGAACTCACCACGCCAATCGTCGCCGCCAGCGTCAAACACAACACAACCATCTCCGGCGGCAGCGTGATCGCGCTGAAGTCCGCAAACGTCGAAGGCGCATTGCGGATCACGCGGCAAATGCCGTACGCCAGCAACAAGCCGAGCACACCGCCGATGAGCGAGATGATCACGGCCTCGCCGATCATCACAAACAGCACCGCGCCCGGCGTGAACCCGATGGTTTTCAAGATGCCGACCTCGCGCGTGCGCTCGCGCACCGACATCGACATCGTGTTGCCGCTGACAAGCAGAATCGTGAACGTCACCGCCGCCGAAATCGCGAGCAGAAATGCCTTTACGTTGCCCAAAAACGCCAGAAAGCTGAGCGTGAACGCTTCTTCGGTTTCCGTTTTGGTCTGGTTGGTCGCGTTGCGGAACATGTCGTCCACCGCGTTCGCGATATTGGCCGCATCCTCCGGCCGGTTCATCCGAATCACAAAGTTCGCCACCATGTCGCGCCGCTGCACCGGAATGGCTTCGTTCAGGTACTTGTAATGGAAGAGCAGGTTCTCGTTGTCTTTCTGCGCGTCGTAAATGCCGCGGATGGTGAGGTCGAGATCGACGGGGAAGATATCGCCCTTCAACTGCACCTTTTCCCCTATCTTCATCCCAAGCCGCACAGCCGTCTTCCGACCCACCACACAAGCCGTCCGCTCGTCAAGAAAGGCTTTCCTTTGGTCCTCCGGCAGCTTGTATTCCGGATAAACAACCGCCAACTTTTCCGCCTCAACCCCAAACCGCGCAAAGAAGTTAGCCGTATCGCGCGAATCCTTATAAGTGCCGCCGTACCACTGAAAGATCATTACCTCGCGAACACCGTTGATAGCTGCGATTTTAGGCATATAAGAGATCGGCAGCGGATTGGCGAGTGAGATACGGTTCCGCACAATCAGCCGCAAAGCCTGGTCCTCGGTCGGTTCCGAATGATAGAAGACGTAATAAATCCCCGCCAGCACGCCCAATAAGCAGAGTGAGGCGGCGATTGAGAGAATCGTAAGAATCGTGCGCCGCCGGTTGCGCACACTGTTCTTCACGATAAGTGGCAAGTGGCGAAGCATTGGCGACCTTCTTCTGATTGTAGGACTTGAGTAAGCCGTAGTGAAGATAGGCGTAGTTTCCCGGCGTCAGGGGTGGAGGGGGATTTCGTTTCGCAAAAACGGTCGTCATGATTGAATGCTCCCTTGGAGTGGTTGAGACCGGCGGGGGGTGAAATCGGGGTCTGTCCCCGATTGAAATCGGGGTCTGTCCCCGATTGTTCCCGATTGTTCTGAGTTCCCGATAGCGCTTGTCCCGGGGACAGGCCCCGATTCAGCGACTTTCACCTTAGACGTGGTCTCAGCGTTCCGCGTGCGCCTCAGCATCCTCGATTAGAGGGGCTGCCGAAGGCGATTGTAGATCCGCGGTCGTTTTCGATGGTGGCCTGGGTGAATAAGGATCGGACGGCAGGAATGCCGGCATTTCTGCGCGACACGCGGGCAGGGTGTGTTTGGACGGGTGTTCTGTTTCAGTCAGTCGGATCGGTGTTAGTTCAGGCGCACTGGACGCCGAGGCGTGGGCGGCCCG
>JADLDI010000014.1 GCA_020846745.1 Bryobacterales bacterium
CGCCAACTGGCAAATCGAACGCTGCCGCCAACGCGAAGCCGCCCTCCGCGCCCTCGAATCCCCCCATTTAAACGAAGCCGATCTCGAAAAGATCCACCGCTACTACCTTCGCTGGGAAGGCTCCTACAAGTCCGCCCTCCGCGAGATCCGCATGCTCCAGACCGACCGCGCCATCCAGCAGATCTCCATCGGAAACCCGCCCGACGAGTTCGCCCCGCTCGCGGATGTCCCCCCGCTCGCGGATGTGTTAAAGATTGATCACTTTGCGAGACGAATTGCCAAGGCGCCGGCGACCCTTGACGACAACATCCGTCACGCCCTCTCGACCCAAAACGCCATCCTCACCCTCGAAAGTCAAATCCGCGAAAAAGGCGTCGTGCCCGTCTCCGGCCACCGCTACGTCAAATCCGCCCAGGCCGCCGCCACAACCCAAACCAAATCAACAACTTGCGAGACGAAATCCGCCCCGCAACCCAAAATCGGCCGCAACTCCCCCTGCCCCTGCGGCTCCGGCCAGAAATACAAGCGCTGCTGCGGCGTCAATGCTCCCCCCATCCTCAACAACGCCGCGTAGTCGTCACCTTCTGTCTCCTGACTTCTTGCTCCTGTCTTCTGGCTCCTGTCTCCTGTCTCCTGACTACGTTCTTTGAAATCAACACTTTGCGAAACGAACTCCCGCACCGGGCAATGGCATGGGGTGGAGCGGAACCGGCAGTAGCGGAAGCGTACACGGGAGTTCGCCCTCTCTCCTACTCTCCCGTCTTTGCGAGAAATACCAACTCTCCTCCCCCCACTGTGCTAAACAGAATAATGTGCGGCGCGACCCCAGTCTTATTCCCCTGTCGCACCAGCACCATAACGGCTTGGCCCTCTGCGTTCTAACCGACCGTGCCCTCGCCGCCGACTCCACCCCCGCCTCCGTCCAACAACTCGCCCAACGCATCATCGACCGTTACGAAATCGAACTCATCAACCACTTCGAACTCGAAGAGCAGCTTCTCTTCCCCACCTCTCCCGGCCCCCTCGTCGATCAACTCACCGCCGAGCACCGCCAACTCGAATCGCTCGTCCGACAGCTCCGCACCAACGCCTCACCCGAACTGCTCTCCCATTTCACCCAGCTCCTGCGCACCCACATCCGGCGCGAAGAAAACGAATTCTTCCCGGCAATCCAGCGCGACCTGCCACGTCCCCAACTCGACTCCATCGGCCAGGAAATCGCAAAAAAGGCGGTACAAGTTTGTCTCTAATCATTCACAGCTCTATTCCGGACGCTGAACTCATCAATCGCGGCAAGGTCCGCGACGTCTACTCCGTCGGCGACAAGCTCCTCATCGTCGCCTCCGACCGTATCTCCGCGTTCGACTACATCCTCGCCACCGGCATCCCCGATAAAGGCTGCGTCCTCACCCAGCTTTCCATCTTCTGGTTCCAGTTCCTCAAAGATCTCGTCCCCACCCACTTCATTACCGCCAATGTCGACGAATACCCTGCCCCGCTGCCCCGCTATGCCGACCAGCTCGCCGGCCGCTCCATGCTCGTCCACCGCGCCCGCATGATCGATGTCGAATGCGTCGCCCGCGGCTACCTCTCGGGCTCCGGTTGGAAGGAGTACAAGGCCACCCAGTCCGTCTGCGGTATCCCGCTCCCGGCCGGCCTTCGCGAATCCGACAAGCTTCCTCAACCCATCTACACCCCCGCCAACAAGGCCCAGTCCGGCCATGACGAGAACATCTCCTTCGACCGCGTTACCCAACTCGTCGGACCCGAACTCGCCGCCCGCCTCCGCCACCTTACCCTCGCCATCTACAACCGCGCCTCCGAATATGCCGCCACCCGCGGCCTCATCCTCGCCGACACCAAGTTCGAATTCGGCTTCGTCGGCGATCAGCTCGTCCTCGCCGACGAGGTCCTCACCCCCGACTCCTCCCGCTTCTGGCCCGCCGGCCACTACAGTCCCGGCGGACCCCAGCCGTCCTTCGACAAACAGTACGTCCGCGACTACCTCGAATCCATCGGCTGGAACAAACAGCCCCCTGCGCCCGCCCTCCCCGATAACGTCGCCGCCCGCACCGCCGAAAAGTATAAGGAAGCGTTCCACCTCATCACCGGGCTCACGCTGTGAACTGGCTCGACTACATCCTCATCATCATCGTCGGCGCGTCCGTCATCTCCGGCTTCTGGCGCGGCTTCGCCCGCACCGTCGTCGGCATCCTCACCACCATCGCCGCCGTCCTCATCGCCATCTGGTTCTACGGCGCCGCCGGATCCATGGTCAACGACTATGTCAGCCACCGCACCGTCGCCAACTTCCTCGGCTTCATTGCCGTCTTCGGACTCGTCATGCTCGCCGGTGCATTGCTCGGCTGGCTCCTCGCCCGTATGTTCAAGTGGATCGGCCTTGGCTGGCTCGACCGTCTCCTCGGAGCCGGCGCCGGCCTCCTCCGCGGCGCTTTGTTCGCCACCGGTATCGTCCTCCTTCTCTGCGCTTTCACCAAGTCCCCCCCGCCCCAATCCGTCGTCGAAAGCAAGTTCGCCCCTTATGTGATCGAAGTCTCCAATGTCGTCTCCTTCATCGCACCCCGTGAACTCAAAGACGGCTTCCAGGCATCTTACGAGAAGGTGAAAAAGATCTGGCACGATACTCTCAAACTGGTCCCGGGGTCCTGGTGAGCGGTCTTCTCTCCCTCCCCAAACTGGACCTCGTCATCTTCGACCTCGACGGCACCCTGATCGACTCGGCACTCGACCTGGTCCACTCCGTCAACGCCACCCGGCGCTGGCTCGGTATGCCCGAACTCGACCCCCACGTCGTTGCATCCTATGTCGGCAACGGTGCCCCGGTCCTCATCCGCCGAGCCATTGGCCCCGATAGGTCTGATGACGACCTCCAGCGCGCCCTCGATTACTTCCTCGCCTACTACCGCGACCACATGCTCGACAACACCCGCCTCTACCCCGGTGTCCAACAGGCGCTCGACACCCTCCGCGACGCTCAAGTTCGTTTGGCAGTTTTGACCAACAAACCCGTCCGCTTCTCCCAAGCCATTGTCGACGGCCTCGGCCTCGGCAGCCACTTCTGCCGCGTCTACGGTGGCAACAGCTTCCCCGATCGCAAAAAGCCCGACCCGATCGGCATCGACACCCTCCGCCAGGAGGTCGGCGCCCCCCGCGAAACCACCCTAATGGTAGGCGATAGCGCCGTCGACGTGAAGACCGCTCGCAATGCCCGAGTCCGCTGCGCTGGCGTAACCTTCGGATTCCAACCCGAAACCTTTGAGCAAGATCCACCGGATTACTTAATCGATCGCATGGAGTTTCTAGCCGAATCGATTGTCAAAGCACGAGCTTAGCTATGCTGCCGCTGGCGCTCCTCGCGGTCACCCTCGATCAAGTCCCATCAATCCAACACTTTGCGGAACGAACTCGGGCCGAACGCCTCGCCTTCCTCGAGGCCGCTGCCGGCAACCGCCCAGCCGCCTTGGCCTACCTCCCCAAAGTCATCGGCAAACCCTGGATCGGCGACGTCCCCTTCGCCGATGCCCAAGCCTTGGCAGAACTCCTGACAACCGTACCAGGGTGCGCAAGCCCCTGGTCCGGCGTGATCAAGCCCACTGCTTCTCCAAACCCGGACCGGTCTACGGACTCCCGTTGCCAGGCATCCCCGGAAAGAATCACCCTCCGTAATCGCCTCCTGATCGCCTCCGTCCGCCGCCACCCCTCCGCCGCCCTGCGCTCCCTCATTGAGGATCCCGACATCTTCGCCGAAGCCGCCCGCCAAGCCCCCGATGAAGCTTGCACCGTCGCCTCCGGCAACACCCCCGCCGCCCGCGATCTGCGCCAACTTCTGAAACGAAGCCAATTTCCCGAAGTCCGCCTCCTCGCCGATTGCTCCCAGGACGATTCCCTATCCCTGGATGCCCGTGCCCGCTTGGCCGTCCTCCACCGCGAAGTCGCCGCCGGCCGCCTCACCCTCGCTTCCGCCCGCCACTCCGCTCAATCCTCCCAAGCCCACTTCGCCCAAGTCATCGACGCCCGCCTCCAGGCCGATGGCGAGTACGCCGCCGCACTCGACCGTTACCTCGAATCCCGCGCCACCGAACTCTGCCGCCAGGAATCTCCCGCCGGCCTCCGCCGCTGGCCCCCCCGAGACGTCTTCTTATTACTCGCCTACGCCCGCCCCGAAGAGTACGAACGCTTCTTCCCTGCCATCTACGACGCCACCTTAATCAATGTCCGCCGCCAGGACCTCTTAGACCAAACCCGCGGCCTCCGCCTCCGTCACTTCCTCTCCACCGCCCTCGCCGAATCCCGCTTCGACGACTTCCTCCGCCCCGCCCCCGCCGCCATCCTCAAGCTGGCCCTGACCGGAGTCACAACCCTCGACCAAGCCCTCCTGGCCGCCGAAATCGTAACCGCCGCCCCCGCCCATCTCGTCGCCCAAGAACTAGCCCGGCATGAAGGCGAACACTACCAACTCCTCACCGCCATGCAAGTCCGCCGCGACGCCG
Source organism: Bryobacterales bacterium (assembly GCA_020846745.1). GTDB lineage: Bacteria > Acidobacteriota > Terriglobia > Bryobacterales > Bryobacteraceae > JADLDI01. The sequence continues at coordinate 4,512 of JADLDI010000014.1, forward strand.
CCGCCCAACTCAACCTCCCTGGACCCACAATCGTCGAGCGCCACCTCTTCTGGGACGATCAGGACGGCGTCGAATCCTACGGCTCTTTTCGTGCCGAACTCAAATCCTGGACCATCACCGACCACAACGGCTGGATCCACGCCGCCAAATCCCAAAACGGCCGAACAATTGAGATCTACGCCAACATCCCCATCGACCTCTTAGATCCTAAAAACGCCACCCAACGGCCGGAAGCCGCCAGGCGCCGGGCTGACTTAGAACGCCACCTAAGCCACCTCACGCTGAAGCCCTCCATCCTGGTCCACCGAGGTCACGCCTACCACGTAGAAAACTCCATCCAATTGATGAACCCCACCCATCAACTAGTTTTTCTAGGCAGTTGCCGCGGCCTCCGCGACGTCCCCCAAGTCCTTGACGCCGCCCCCAACGCCCAAGTGCTCGTAACAAGAGGCATCGGCACCCAGGGAATAAATGACCCGCTCCTGACCGCTCTCCACAACCACTTGCTCTCGTCCGGCCACCTGAATTGGCCCGCATTCTGGAGCACAGTTACCGCCCGCCTGGCCGGAAGAGTCCACTTCGCCGGCTATATCCCACCCGATCGCAATCCGATAGCCATCTATCTCCGCGCCTGGTACACCCACCTCGACGCCGTCGCATCACACGGTCGATAAACCGCCCAATGTGGGGCAAACGTCTACGTTCGCGGCCCGACCTCCCGGTCGCTAAATCCCTGTCTGGCTGTCTTGCTTGACGGCAAGTAATTTCAATTGTATTCTGTCCATGATTCGGGAGGATCTACATTGAAGCGAATTGTTTTCCTATCTTTAACTCCGTTCCTGCTTTTTATTGCGGTCGCTCAAGGCGGTGTCATCGACTTTTCCACAAACTCCGGTGGCTGGACATTCACCGGTGCGGGCGCCACAAACGCAACCCCGTTCATCGTGGGTGCCAACGGCATTTCATTTACAGACAATACTCAACGCACCGGCACGTTAGCGCCGGGCGCAAGCCTCGCCGCTTTTGACGGCTTTTGGACGGCGAATTTCTCGTTTTTTATCCCAGCCGACGCGACCGGTCTGTTCGGCAGCTTTTCCGGCCTGTTCGCCGACGATCGCGTAGTCCTCTTACTGAACAATGTTCCAATCGGAGCTGGCGGCATTCGCATCCCACCGGGAGGCTCGCTGGATGGGTTCATGCGTCTGACGGCATCTGGCGCCGACGAGCCGTGGACATTCGATAGCGCCGACTCTGCAGGTTCGGGAAACGGAGCGGGTATCTTCATTGTGGGAGGCATGAACACCCTCACCGCCGTAATAAACAATTCCGGCGACGGCGTCACCGGTCCGACACGCACATTCCTTTCCGATGGCGACGGAACCGGTTTCCGCGTTACCGGACAAGTGACATTTACGCCGGAGCCTGCAACCTGGACTTTGCTCGGTGCTGGTCTGCTGATCGGTGGCCTCCGTCAACTGTGGCGCGGAGCTTCCCTGCGCCGCTGAATCGAACTAGCGCAAGCTTCTACCCCGCCAGCCGATCGGACTTCCCCGTCGCGAACGTCCCCCTTCGCGGCCCGACCTCCCGGTCGGCCTCTTCGCATTGACCCAACTTCTAAGCCCGCGGTTCCGTCTTTCGTCAGCGACCCGTTTCCCCACGCGAAGCTCTCGAAAGCCAACCCGCGGGCCGCCGCGGTGCGTAAGCCTGCAAGTTCCGGAAAAACACCCGTGAGTGTCCCTACGCTGAGAAGATCTCCTTCAACCGCCGCCCAACAATCTTGTGCTCGTCTCCTCGCATCATCCACACGGAAACCAGTAACTTACCCTTCGCCGGCCTCCTCACATCGATCGGCGGATCGCCCCCCAGCAGCTTCTCCGACACCTGCCGCCAGCTTAAGCCCTTGCTCAACTCGTCCCACTCCACCGTTACATGCGGAACTTCATTCGCGATCGCCGGTATATGCCGTTCCGTCCTAATCCCCTTTACGCCCCGCAACGCCGCCCGGATCGACGCCACCCGGTCTTCCATTTCCTGCCACTCCGCCTTGTGATCCACCTTCAAATACCGTTCCACCGCCGCCAGCAAACCGCACATCTCTTCCTTGCCCACCTTCATCCCGCGCCCGATCCCCGCAAACGGCGACATCGCCGGGTACGCGGCAGCAATCAGGTCCTTCCTCCCCAGCAGGAGTCCACTCGACTGCGGTCCCCGTAGCGCCTTCCCGCCCGAAAAGATCACCAGGTCGAAACCCTGCTCGGTGTATTTGAACAGGTTCTCTTTAGGCGTTGCATCCGAGGCCGCGTCGTTCATGGTCGGAATCCCGCGCTCCTTCGCGATCTTGATGAACTCTTCGCGCTTCACCTGGCCTAGCGGATCCGCCTTGTTCAGAAAGAACATCATCCCCGTCCGCTCGTTGACCGCCGCTTCCAACTCCTGGCGCGTCTCCACCACCACGATCTTCGCCCCGCATAGCTCCATCTGGTGCTCGTAACCCGAGTGGTGCGTCTTCTGCTGGATTACTTCGTACTTGATCCCGTCGCGCCGCGGCAACTGCCGCAGCTTCTTCAAATCGCCCTCCGACAGGCACGCCGCCGTTCCCACCGCAATCGCCGACGCCGCCCCGCACGTCACCATGCAAGCCGGAGCCTTCAGCAGTTCGGCAATCCGCGCCCCTACTTTCTTCTCCAGCTCCGGCAACGGGATGAAGTACCGTGAGGCTTCTTCCATGGCTTTGATTACTTCCGGCGGCATGATCGATCCGCCCAAAACGGTCACCACGCCCGCGGCGTTGATGACAGGCTTCACACCAAGGCCGGCGTAAAGCGCCGAAGGTGTCGTAGCGGTGATCGTGGAACCAGTCGGTTTGTGAGCGGCAGCGGCGGCTGCGGGGGCCATTGCGCCGATCTGAAGAGCCCGGCGGCGTGTTGTCTTCATCGGGCCAGTATAAACCGCCCATTATGCCGCCATCGGCGTGTCCGCTCACTCCGTGTGGATAATATTAAGTTGAATTGGTTGGCCGCCCCGCTTAAAACACCGGTCTGGATGTGGCCCAGCGTTCTCAGTCTGGATGCGCCTCTAGTCGCGCTTGTTTGGCAGGACTTTGTCTGTCGCTCGTTTCCTTCCACGCTGTTGCCGGCGGGCCGCTGGATGCTCGGCTTATCCGTGTGGGGCATCTATCTGTTCGACCGGTTGATCGATGCGCGCCGCCGCACTCGCGCCTCAGCTTCGCCCCGTACTTCGTTCTACTCCGAGCATCGCCGGATTGTCACGGGGCTGCTCGCGGCCATCGTAATGGCCGGCGCATTCATCGCGGCCGCGGGCCTGCGGCGGCAGGTTTTCGCCGGCGGGGTAATCGCTGGCATTGCGGTTCTCGGCTATCTGGGCGCCTTTGCCGTCACTGGTCTGAGCGGGCTATCCAAACGTCTCGCGGCCGCCCTCATCTTCACCGTAGGTGTGTTCCTCGTCGCGGGCGTCGAAGTTCCGCTTGCACGGTTGTTGTGGCCGGCGCTCTCGTTTTTTGGGTTGTGTTTCGGCAACCTCGCCCTGAATACCGCCTGGGAAGGGCGCATGAACACGCTGCCCGTTTGCGTTTCCCTGCTCGGTCTGGGGTTGCTTTGCCTGCTCGCCGCCCGTTCGCCTTGGTACGCGGCCGTATCGTCCAGTAGCATCATGATGAGTGCGCTCGGCCTGCTCGGCAACGCTCTCTCGAAGGACTTGCGGAAAGCGCTCTCAGACGCCGCTCTCCTCACTCCACTCTTCTTGCTGCGCGGCTGGTGAACCCTGAACGTCGACCCCATCGCACACTGGTATCGCTGGATCGAGTACGCCGCCTTCGGTCGCTCCCTCGAGAAAGCGCGATTCGCCTTCAACGATGCGCTAAAGACGGCGGACCGTATCCTCGTGCTCGGCGAAGGCGACGGCCGCGGCTTGGCGCATATGCTCAAGATCTGCCCCCAGGCGCGTTTCGATGTCGTGGAATTGAGTGCCAACATGATCGGCCTGGCGAACCGAAGGGCTCGCGGTTCACCTCGTGTCAGCTTCCATCAGCGGGACGTGATGGAGATGTCCTGGCCGCCGCATACTTACGACGCCGTAGTGACCCATTTCTTCCTCGATTGCCTGACGGAAGCTGAAGTGCAAACTCTGATCGCGCGCCTGAAACCTGCGCTACGCACAAAGGGCATGTGGCTGATCGGCGACTTCACCATCCCGCGCCGTGGTTGGCGCCACTGGTGGGCCGCCTTGTGGGTGGCTGCGATGTATCGCTTCTTCCGTGTCACAACCGGCTTGCGAGCCCGGAAGCTTGCGCCGTTCGAGCAGATGCTCCACCGGGCAGGCTTGCGAGAAACCTGCCGCCAGACCCGTTTCGCCGGAATGGTCGTATCCGCCCTCTGGGTGCCGCCGTAATCAGGTGCTGGCGCGAAACGAGTACAGCCGCGAGTCCCTCAACAGAAAGACAAGCCTAGAGTTCCACATTTGGGTCGTCTTGCAGGTCGGGACGCAGGATCGATTGCGGCTTGCTCCAGCGCAGGAAGTCGTCGCACTCGGTCCGCCAGACTGTCCGCGCGCGATGCCATCCGATAAGTCTCTTCAATCCAGGTGTCGTCGAGAAAGAGCTGGCTTTCGCGAAGCTCCTTGCCGGCGGTTTCGGCGGCGAAAGAATGGGTTTGACGTTGGCCGGTCGCGGACATGGGCGCTGCGGCTAACCCGGTCATAGAGGCAAGAAACGTTCTTCGCGTGGCGGGGCTGATCGCTCGCATATAGGAATTAAAACGCGAGTCAGACCTTCGTGGGTTTTGGGAGTGTCCTGAAGCCGTCCTGGGGACGACTCTTTTGTGTGGTGCGGATGAGAGGACTTGAACCTCCACTCCCTTGCGAGAACTAGAACCTGAATC
>JADLDI010000015.1 GCA_020846745.1 Bryobacterales bacterium
CCACCCAAAAAGAAGCCGAACTCTACTCGCGCTACTACATCCGCTTCGAAGGTTCGTTCAACCGCGCCTACAAACAACTCAAAGATTCCCAAACGAACCGCATCTGTCAGCTAATAGAAGCCAACCCTGAAGCGCCCCGTCCGTCGCTCCCCCTGGCCGACGCCCTTAAAATTCAACGCTTTGCGAAACGAACTCCCCACCCCGTAACGGAGCCGCGACCGTCAGGGAGCGCCGCGCCATCCGACCCGCGACCGTCAGCGAGCGCCGCGCCATCGGAAGACATCCTCACCCACTTCCCCCCGTCCGTAGCCGCCGAAATACGCGACGACGCGGCCAATCTCGATATCTCCGTCAACTTCCTCATCAGCCAGTACGCCAAAATCGGCTACCAGACCGCCCTCGAAGCATCCGTGCGGAACGAACCCAATTACGATTGCGTTAAACGTTAATCCGCTTAACCGGCCACAAACCACACCCGCTCAAATCCGCCATTTCTGTGTCGCGCACCCAATCGGCGGAAGGAGTTAGTTAGCGGGATAGAACCTAATCAAACCCGCTACTCGAGGGTATCGGGAATGCCGTTTCCGTTGCTGTCGGGGAAGTCGACCAGGACAATCTGCTTGAAGTCTTTTCCGGTGGCGTCATGGGCAGGCTTGCCTTTCTCGTCAACAGCCGGCACGCGGCGGTTGAAGGCGAGGAGTTTGCCGTCGGGGGACCAGACCAGGGCTTCCGCTGGGGCAGCACCGGCGCCGTGGCGGGTTAACCAGACCGTCTTGCCGAATAGCGGACCAGGTTTGACGCACGTAACCGCGATGCCGTTTTCGCTGAGGACGGCGATGGAATTGCCCGACGGGTGCCAGCGGAGGCCGCTTGCCGCGCCGGACGGGAGTTTCGTGACCTGCGTCGGGTGCGGATCGGAAGCTTGAGAATCGACGATGAAGATCTGGCGGACGCCGTTGCTGTCTGTGGCGTAGTAGGCGATCCGTGTGCCGTCGTGCGAGCCTCGCACGATTCCTGGTGTGGCGGCGTGCTGGGCGAGGCGACGGATTTTCAGGCCCTTGGGAGGCGCAGGATAGCGGGTGGCCGTACCGGAATCGGCGGTGGTGAAATCGGTATTTTCGGGGATGTCGACTACGTACAGTGACGTCGCGGCGCCGCCATCCTGTGTTTTTGCATTGCCGATGAAGGCACGCATTAAGCCCTTCTGGCCGACCCAGGAATCGTCGGCGGCGCGGACGAGGTCGCCCGGTTTGGCATCGGCTGCGGGCACGATGGGCAGCAGCACGGCGAAATAGTGAGATACGCCGCACGGGGCCTTCGTATGCGGGACCAGGATGCCGAGGTTGCGGCCGGCGGTGCGGACAAGTTGATCGTCGTACGTGAAGCCGATTCGCCTGCCGTCCAGGCTGTACTCATGGCGGTGTGTGCCGCCGCGATGCGCGCCCGCAGGTGTCACCTGGCTGGCGACATCGCGGCAATCGAGGAAGCGGACCGTACCGGTTCCGCTGCTGTCGACCACCGCGCCGCGGCGGTTGGTCTGGCTGTAGAAACCGAGGCGCGCGGTTTCTTCAAGCAGAGGTCCGTGGATGAAAACGACTTCGTCCCCAACCGGACTCCAGGACGCGGCGAGAACCCCGGGAGCCGCGTCGGCGCCGGTTACGGATTTAGGTTTGTAGACGTAAGATTCCTGTCCGGTAGCAACGGAAACCTTCATGATGCTGGTGGAGTTCGCTGGACCGGGGCCTACCGTATCGCGAGTGTCGTAAACGAGGTACTGGCCGTCAGGCGAGAAGTTGTCGTTGTTATCGAGGGCCTTTGAAATGGGAGAGGAAGTAAGTTGCCGTTCGGCCTGGATATTACTGGTACACATAAGAGCGAGTAAGGATAAAAGAATAAAGCGACCCATAGATGCAGAATACCGCGCGCGTGTAGTGCGCCCTCTGGCTCCGGCAAACCATTGGAAACAAGCAGCATCTAACCGAGCCGCGACCGCAAGGGAGCGGTGTTCCGGATTTTTGCACACCGCTCCCTTGTGCGGCCGCGGCTCGGTTGCGGCCGTGCGTATTTGCAATCGTTTAGCGCTTCATCAGCCAGGCTTCCGACACGATGGTGCCCCAGCCGCCGCTGTTGCGCCACTGTTCGCGTTCGACGCGATGACCGTGGGCTACGTCGGCGGCGCGCTCGAATCTTACGACTAATTCGCCGTTGCGGATAGCGGTGGCGGGAATGTCGAAGGTGAAGAAATCGCTGGTGCGTTCCGGAACCTGCAGGTCGCGAGCCAGCACCTGGTCGCCGGCCCAGATAGTCTCTGATTTCTGGTTCATCCGTCCGCGGTAGCGCTCCTGGTACCACGGGCGGACGAGCGTGAATCGGATGCGGTAACGCGCTTTAGGGTCGAGACCTTTGTAGTGGAACGTCACTCCCTGATCTTCGTCCTGCGTGTAGTGCATGGTGCGCTGGCTGGGGCGATTGCTTTCCCACAGCATTTCGGGGACGAACGGCTGGCCGAAGTCGAATGGGTAGCCTTTGACGATGTTGGGACAGCGGTCGAGCGTGCCGCCATCGTCATAGAAGCCGCCTTCGCCGGGGTCTTCGTAATCGGTAATCATGTGCAGTAACTCGGCGCGTTCGGCTGGAGCGGCGGTGAGTGCCCGGTCCAGTTGGCGCTTCAGCCAGCCGAGCCCGACAAAGTCGTGATCCAGATTGAAGTAGCCTTCGCTGCGGACTCCGAACAACTGGTTGCTTTCTTCGCCGAGGCGGCCGGCTTCAGCGCGGAGGCTCGTCATCTCAGGCGTTGCGGGGATATCTTCTAACGATGCGCGAGCTTGCCTAATAAGGCCGTCGGATTGTCCGCGGCGAACAAGATCTTCCACTTCCTTCTGGACAGCTTGCTGCCGGCGCACGGTGAGTTGTATGTGTTTGTCGAGCGCCGCCTTTTGCATGTACTCGCGCCATAGCCAGTGGGTCTTTAACCGGAACGCGGGCATCCTGCGGCCGGCCTCGGTTACGAGGTGGTAATAGCGGTCGATCCCATCCTTCTGCGCGATTGAAACGCCGGGTTTCTCAGCCAGATTATCTTCCAACTGGAAGATCGCTTTCGCCATCGCAGGCGCCGCCTCCGGACCGAACCAGACGCGCGCGTACTCATCGACCGCGGCTTCCACGCTGGTTTGCGGCGCCCAGAGCAGGCGCTGCCACATCCACTGGTTGAAGTGGTCCTGTGTGCCGCTTGAATGGGTGACGTCGCCGATGCCGTAGCGCATCACCTGATTGAAGTACCAGTGATAGTAGCGGGGCCAGGCGAAAAACGTGAGTCGGTCGTAGACCATGTTCAGCGCGGGGTCGGGATGCCGTTCGTAGAGGAAATGGTTCCAGGGCGGGGGCTGGTCGCCGTTGCGGTCCGCGCGGGGATACATCTGGATGAAGCCGTTTTGCGAGTATCGCCAGTGAGTTAGTTCGTTGAAAAAGACGAGGTCTTGTCCGGGAGGCAGCTGGTGGATGATCTCCTGCGGGTAGCGAGCGGGCGGACCGAAGCCGGGGTAGCGGAACAGGTCCATGCGATGGGTCTGCCGATGGCCGGGTTGCCAGCTCATCGCGTCCGATCCGGGACCATACGCGAATGCCCGCAGCCATGGCCGCGGTTTCTCGCGCAGGTAAGTAAAGATGGCGTTGTCGCTATCGTTATCAAATTTCTGGTTGGTGGCGAAGAATTCTGTCTTCGGGTGATAGCGGCGGATGATCGCGGCCATGTCTTCGCAGAGGCGGATGTAGACGGCGCCGTAGGGGCGGCAGCGGTCGCACTCGCAGCCGCCCCCGTCGCCGCCGACGAAGCGCACGTAATCTACCGGAGGACCGGTGCTGAACCGGCGCTCACATTTCTCGAGCAGAGCCTTTCGGGCGGCCGCTACGGAAGGGCAGAGATAACCCGGCCTGCCGATCGATTCCGAAGCTCGCCATTCCGGCGGACCGTCGCCGACGTTGGGACCGTAATGGATCAGCGTTTTGAGGCCGAAGGCTCGCGCGACGCGGTAGACAGTGTCTTCCGCAGTGACGCCTTCTCCGACCTCGATGGTGTTCATCCCGGCGAGCGCGAAATCGAGGATCTTGCGGCGGAGTTCGTCTGCCGTCCAGGGGCGCACCTTGCCGCGGGTTTTGGCTACACCGCTTTGGCCGAACTGCGTACCGCGGACTTCGAAGGCGGGTGCAGTGCGGACAGTCAAACGGTCTGGAAAGTCGAAAGCGGACTCACGGATCACCATCTGCCGGAGGATTTCGCCCGCTGCGTACAAGACACCGCGCGGATCGATGCCGGCGGCGATCAGGATGCGCTGGGTACCATCGGTAACGGTTTGGAGCAGAAAGCCTTCTTGCCCAGGGGAAAGAGCGGTAAGGGGGCGGATGCGGTGTGCTTCCATAATGGCGCGCAGCCTGGAGTGGCTTTGCGGCAAGCCGAGCAGGACGGTCAACTCGCCGGCGGCCCGCGTTGCCGGAGGCGGCGCCTCGTTCAAAACGCGGGCCTCGATTCCCGAGGGCTCGTGGATACGCTCGGCCAGCAGCGCGGCGACGTTGCGCTCGATGTCGCCGGCGTTCGTCCCAATCACTATGCGGGCGCTTTGGTAGGTAGCGGCGGGGGATGCCGCAACGAGCAGAATGAAGAGGAAAGGGAGAAAAGGCACACGCATCGCGCCTCCTATTTTAGGTGCTGCGGATCTTTATTACGAAATGTCTCTACTCTAGAATGGGATCTCGTTATGTGGAAGGCGGCATACATCAGCGGCGCGCGTGTGCCGCCCACGGCGAAGTTACTGGTACAGGTGACGGGCAGCGCAAGCCGCGAGATTCAGGTTGGCAACGAATTCTTGTGGGGCGTCCGGCCTATCGCCGTCGCACCTGAGTTGCCGGCCGGCAGTAAACACCGGCAGTAAACAAATGATGCAACAGGGATCTGGGCCGGTGCGCATAGCGGTCGCGGGCGCGGGGCTGATAGGACAGGCGCACATTGAACGGATTCTGCGGGAACCGGAGGCGCGGCTCGCCGGCATAGTGGATATTTCGATGAAGGCGGCCCAACAGGCTGCGGCGCTGGGCGTTCCGTACGGCTCCGATCTGGGGCAGATGCTACGCGACACGCGGCCTGACGGCGTGGTGATCGCGCTGCCGAATCAGGTCCACTTCGCGGCGGCGATGACGGCGGTCGGGGCCGGCGTGGCGGTGTTGATGGAGAAGCCGGTCTGCGAGACAGTCGAGGAAGCGCTCAAACTCGCCGCTGCGGCAGAGAGGGCGGGTGTGCCCGTGCTTGTGGGGCATCATCGGCGGCACAGTCCGCTGATGCGGCGAGCCGCCGATATGATCGCTTCGGGTTGCGTGGGCCGGATTACCGCCGTGAACGCGATGTGCTGGCTGCTCAAACCGGCGGCTTACTTTGAGGGCTCGAATGCGTGGCGCTGCCGGCCGGGAGGGGGTCCGTTGATGATTAACCTGATCCATACGATCGATGATTTGAGAAACCTCTGCGGCGAGATCGACACGGTGCAGGCCCAGACCTCGAACCAGGCTCGTGGTTTCGGTGTGGAAGACACCGGCGGGGTAATACTCGGGTTCCGAACCGGCGCGATCGGCACGGTCACCTTCTCAGACATCGCGGCGGGACCGTGGAGTTGGGAACTTACTTCCGGCGAGAATCGAGCTTATCCGCAAACTGACCAATCGTGCTATTTCATTACCGGAACGGCAGGCGCGCTATCGGTTCCACGGCTGGAGTTATGGAATCACGGGCACGAGGGCCACTGGTTCAGCCCCATCCAGTCGTCGCGGGTTGATACGCCTGAACAGTCACCCGACCCGCTCACCAATCAGATGAGGCATTTTTGCGATGTCGCCCGCCGGGTGGCCGATCCGGTGTTGGATGCGCGCGGCGGAGCCGAAACCTTGCGGGTGACCCTGGCCGCGCACGAAGCTGCCCGGACGGGACGGGTTGTACAATTGAGGGTTGCTGAGCCGCACCTCTAAAGGGGTGCTGGTGATGCATTTGTCTTCTAAGTCCCGTTCGCACCGGCTCAGGATAGTTTTTTGTCTTCTCGTGCGAAAGGGCGGACATTGAGAGATAATCGGATATCAATCCACTTTGGAGCTTATTGGTCGCATGGCTAAAATCCCCGTAAAGAACCCCGTCGTTGAGATGGATGGCGATGAAATGACACGGATCATCTGGCAATGGATCCGCGAACGCCTTATTCTGCCTTATCTGGATATCGATCTGAAGTACTACGATTTGTCCGTCCAGAAGCGCGACGAGACGAACGATCAGATCACGATCGATTCCGCCAATGCGACCAGGCAATACGGCGTCGCCGTCAAGTGCGCCACCATCACGCCGGACGAAGCGCGAGTGAAAGAGTTCGGCCTTAAGCAGATGTGGCGCAGCCCGAACGGCACCATCCGCAATATTCTCGACGGCACCATCTTCCGCGAACCGATCATCTGCCGCAACGTCCCTCGCATTGTGAGCCATTGGGATAAACCGGTGGTCGTCGCCCGTCACGGCTTTGGCGACCAGTACCGCGCTCAGGACTTTGCCTTTCCCGGCGCCGGCACCCTCAAACTCGTCTACACTCCGGCCGATGGCGGCGCTCCGATCGAACGCGAAATCATCAAAGCGCCGGGAGCCGGTATTGTGCTGGGCATGTTCAACCTGGACAGCTCGATCACCGGTTTCGCGCGCGCTTGCTTCAACTACGCGCTCAGCCGCAACTACCCCGTCTATTTGTCGAGCAAGAACACAATTCTCAAGGCGTACGACGGTCGGTTCAAAAACATCTTCCAGCAGATCTTCGACAGCGAATTCAAGGCGCAGTTCGAGGCGCAGGGCCTCAGCTATGAGCACCGTCTGATCGACGACATGGTGGCCGCCAATTTGAAGTGGACCGGCGGTTACTTGTGGGCTTGCAAGAACTACGACGGCGACGTCCAGTCAGATACCGTGGCCCAGGGCTACGGCTCGCTCGGCCTGATGACGTCGGTGCTGATGTCGCCTGACGGACATACGGTGGAGGCCGAAGCCGCGCACGGAACGGTTACCCGCCACTACCGGATGCACCAGCAGGGCAAGCCAACTTCTACCAACCCAATCGCCTCGATCTACGCCTGGACCCGGGGCCTACAGTATCGCGGCAAGATGGATAACACCCCCGATGTGGTGGACTTTGCCACCACGCTCGAAAAGGTGTGTGTGGATGTTGTGGAATCCGGCAAGATGACCAAGGACTTGGCTATCCTGATCGACGCGAACCAACCGTACCTCACAACGGAAGACTTCATGGGAGCGATCGACGCGGAATTGAAGCGCCGGCTGTCGTAGCCATTTATCCGTAGCGAGAATGGTCTTACTTCGCGGCCGGATCGCGTAAGACGAACTTCTGCGGACGCCAGTTCAGGATCTCGGCGGTGTACAGGCTGTTGTCCGGGCCGATTGAAAGATGATGGACGAACAGGAACTGTCCCGGAAGCCGGCCCACCTGGCCGAAGGTGCCCAGAATCTTGCCGTCGAGGGAGAGTTTCGTGATGCGACCGTTGTAGCCGTCGCTCATCCATAAGACCTGATTCGGGTAATCTGCAGGCCCCAAGAGAGGCCGGATGTCATAATGTTCTGTTACTCTCTTGGGCGGCAGTCGAGATGCACCAACACAGGCTGGAAATCAGCACCACGGTGGACCGGCGGGCGGAGCGTTGGGAGCGCATCCGGTACTTCGGCTTTGCCGGCACTGTAGGGTTCCTTCTGCTGTTGAACCTCACGGGCGTTTTCCGCACGGTTTTTGGGATCGACACCGCCGCCATCCTGACGCTGGTGGCCGGATATCGCACGTTCAACAACGCCATCCGCGGCTTGCTGGACCGGACTATCTCCGCCGATCTTGCCATCTCCATCGCCGTCGTCGCCGCTCTGTCAATCGGTGAATACCTCGCCGCAGCGGAAGCGATGTTCATCATGCTGGTGGGCGAGGGCCTGGAAGGGTACGCCGCCAAGCGGACCTCGACCGCGATCCAGCGGTTTGTCGAACAGATGCCGCGCCGGGCGCGCAAGCTCTTGGGCGACGAAGAAGTGGAAGTAGACGCCGCGGCGCTCGCGATCGGCGATGTCATCGCGGTGCGGGCAGGCGAACGCATCGCGGCAGATGGCGTGGTGCTCACCGGGGCGTCCGCCGTCGACGAATCGACCATCACCGGCGAATCGATGCCTCGCGACAAGCAGACGGGCGACGAGGTATTCTCCGGGACTCTGAACGGTCACGGCCTGCTGCGCATCCGAGTGACGCGCGCGGGCGATGAAACTACGCTTGCCCGGGTCATCAAACTGGTGGAGCAGGCTCGCGAGCGGCGTGCTCCGGTGGAACGCCTGGCTGATCGATACGCGAAATACTTCGTTCCGGCATTGCTGCTCGCGGGGGCGGGCACCTACTACTTCACGCGCGATTGGATGCGGACCGTGGCCGTGCTGATTGTCGGGTGCCCGTGCGCGCTGATACTCGCTACCCCCACCGCAATGGTGGCGGCAATCGGTGGGTTGGCCCGGCGCGGCATCCTCGTCCGCGGCGGCACCGTGCTGCAGCAGGCGGCCAAGGTCGACGCGATCGTGTTCGATAAAACGGGCACGGTCACGGAAGGTAGGTTCGAGGTGCTGGCCGTCGTTTCCCTGAACGGGGGCACGGAAGCCGAAGTGCTCGCATTAGCAGCGGCGGCAGAGTCCGGGTCCGACCATATGCTCGCCCGCGTCATTGTCGAGGAAGCACGTAACCGTGGCGTGCCGGTTCCGAAAGTCGAATCAGCCCACATTGTTCCCGGCCGTGGGGCACAGGCGACGCGCGACGGCAAGGTGATTCGAGCGGGTAATGAGGCGTTCCTCGCCGGCGCCGGCGTGAAGGCCGGCGCTGCGGCATTGATCGAAGAGGCGGACCGTTTGGGCGCGACCGTTGTGCTGGTCGCCGAAGACGACCACTTGTGGGGCGGCATCCTGCTTCGTGACCGCATCCGCGCGGGCGTTAAGGCCGCCGCCCACGAGTTGCAGCATCTGGATATCAGTTATCAGGTGTTGCTAACTGGCGACCGCAAGAAAGCGGCGCAGGCGATCGCTCGCGAGTTAGAGATCCCGGAGGTCGAGGCCGAGTTACTGCCCGAGCAGAAACTGGAGCGTGTCCAGCGGTTGATGGCGCAGGGTAGGTCGGTCGCGATGGTCGGCGATGGCGTGAACGACGCTCCCGCGTTGGCGGCGGCCACCGTGGGCATCGCCGTGTCTGGAGCGAGCGACATCACGGCCGAGGCGGCGGATGTCGTGTACATGGGCCGGTCGCTCGAGAAACTGCCCAAGTTATTCGAAGTCTCACGCCGCGCCGTAAGTACGGCCTGGCAGAACATCTTCGTGTTTGCCTTCCTGGTGAATGTGGCGACCGTCGGCCTGGCGTCAACAGGCAAGTTGGGTCCCTTGGGGGCGGCGTTCACCCACCAGATTGCCTCGTTTCTCGTGATGCTGAATTCGCTGCGGCTGCTGCGTGTCGAGCGCGAGCCGTCACTGGCACGTGGGCGCTTTGCCAAGGCCCTTGATCAACTGTGTTGGACCGTGAAATTGTGGCGCTCGCGTATCGATCCCCACGAGTGGTGGCGCATCTTGACGGACCATCCCGCCCGCTTCCTGCGACCGGCACTGCTGGCCGCACTGGCCGTGTTCGTGATGAGCGGGTTTTATGTCCTGGAGCCGGATGAAGTGGGTGTCGTGGAACGCTTTGGGAGGAAGTTGATTCCGTACAAAGAACCCGGCCTCCATTACAAGTTACCGTGGCCGGTAGAGAGCCTGACGCGGATCGCGGCGCGGCGGGTACGCGTCGCGGAAGTGGGGTTCCGGACGGAGCGCGGCGCGGCTGGTGACACGGAGCCGGCCGCGTATGAGTGGAACGTGCAGCACCGGTCCGGGCGGTTCGTCAGGAAGCCGGAAGAGTCGCTGATGCTTACCGGCGATCAGAACATGTTGGAGTTGACGGCTACGGTGCATTACCGGATAGCGCGCCCCGACGACTTCTTGTTTCGCCATGCCGATGGCGAGGCGACCGTCCGCGCCGCGACAGAAGCGGCCCTACAATCCGTGGTGACGACTTCAGCCTTAGACGATGCGCTTACCGCAAATCGGCGCGCTCTGGAACTGCGGACTAAAACCGAGTTGCAGCGCCGGTTAGATACCTACCGGGCCGGCGTGGAAGTTTTGCAGATGAAGTTGCTGGACGTGCATCCTTCGGTGGAGGTAGTCGACGCGTTTCGTGATGTATCCGGCGCGTTTGAAGAGAAGAACCGGCTCATCAACGACGCCGAGGGATATCGGAACGAACAGGTGGCGCTGGCTCGCGGCAATGCGGCTGCCCGCTTGCGCTCTGCCGGCGCTTATTCGACCACCCGTGTAAATCGTGCGGAAGGCGATGCTGCCCGGTTTGTACAGACGGAGGCGGCATATCGTGTGTCGCCCGGCACCATGGACACGCGGCTCTACTTGGAGACCATGGAACAGGTGCTGCCTGGAAAACGCAAGATGATCGTCGACAGCACCAGGGCCCCGCGGCGTCTGGTGCTGATGGAAGATGCGCTGGGGTTGGGTCCCGCCGCCCCGCCAATCTGGAACCTGCCACCCGCGCCTCCACCGGCCGCGCCGCCCAAGCAGGAGCCCGCGCCATGAAGGTCGTCGTCCGGATGCACTGGCCGTGGGCAAGCGCCGCGAGCCCGGCTCCAACCGCTGCCACAAACGGGAATCTCGGACTACTCGGCGGGAGCCATATGCACGACCATCGTCACGAACACCACCATCACGATCATGGCCACGATCACGAGCACGAGCATAACGGTGGTCACAGCCATCATCACCATTTTCATCTCCCGTGGCGCCTGATCTTTGCAGCCATCTTGCTCTTGTTCCTGCTATTCCGGTCTTTCTACACTGTGCGCGAGACCGAGTTCGCGCTAGTGACTGAGTTCGGCAACCCCTTGTACACTATCGGATCCGCGGGACTGTGGACGAAGTGGCCGTGGCAGAGCGCCACTTACTTCGACCGTCGCCTGCGCGTCTATAATCCGCGCCCAAGCGAGTTTCTCACTCGCGATAAGAAGAATCTTGTCGTCGAAAGCTATGTGGCTTGGCGCATCGACGATCCCAAACGGTTTGTTGAGTCCGTAGGGGACCCGGTGGCGGCGGAGATGCGTCTGCACGACGTGGTTTGGAGCGGCTTGGCGGCCACGCTGGGCAGCCACGACCTGGACGCGATCTTGGGTGTGAACCCTACGGCTGTTAAAACCGGCGCGATGCTAGACCAGTTGACTGAGTTAACCGGCCGGCGCGCGTTAGCGCAGTATGGCGTTCGCGTGATCGATGTCCGCATCAAGCGCTTGAATCTGCCGGAACAGAATAAGCAGAGCGTCTATGCGCGCATGCGTGCCGAGCGCGAGCGCATCGCGCGCCAATACCGCGCTGAGGGCGAAGAGCAGGCACTCTCGATCCGCGCCGATGCTGACCGGCAGCGCGACGAGATCCTATCCAACGCCTATAAGCAGGCGGAGAAGATCAAGGGCGAAGGCGACGCCGAGTCGACAAGAATCTACTCAGGCGCTTATTCGCGCAATCCGCGCTTTTATAAGTTACTCCGGACACTCGAATCTTATAAGAAGATACTGGATGACAAGACAACGGCCGTTCTAAGCTCCGACTCCGAGTTATTGCGCGTGTTCATGCGCGGAGAGAACGCTCCGTGAGCCTGTTGCACCTGTCGCCGCAAGCCGAGCCGCTACTTCCATCCCCGCCTCCTCAACTGCAGACCATTAGAAGCGGCAGTTGGCGGCGTTGGCTGTGGGCTGTGGTGGCACTGTGGATTTTGTCTGGCATATACATCGTTGCCGCTGACGAGCAAGCTGTCGTCACACGGTTCGGCCGCATTGTTGACGATCGTGTGCGGCCGGGAATTCACTATTCCCTGCCCTGGCCGCTCGATAGCGTGTGGAAGCTGAAGGTGCAGCAACTGCAACGGCAGGTGCTCGGGGAGGTTGCCCTTGAACAGCCCGCAGTGCAGTTCCTGACAGGCGACCAGAATATTATCCGGATGCGCGTGGCTGTACAGTATTCCGTCAGCACTCCCGCGAAATACCTGTTTACTGCAGGTGATGTGCATCGTGTCGTTGCCGCCTCTGTGGAAGCTCAGATGTCGCGCCGGGTGGCCGCTCATGCCGTCGACGCGGTTCTTACCACAGAAAAAGCGGCCATTCAGGAACAAGTGCGGGAAGCGGCTCAACGGCTGATCGACACATACGACGTCGGCGTGGTGCTGGCAGGCGTGAACATCGAAAGCCTCACCCCGCCCGCCGAAACGCGCGACGCCTTCAACGATGTGGCCAGCGCCAGGGCCGACGCGGCGCGTGTAGTGAACGAAGCGCAGGGCTATTCGAACGACATTGTTCCCCGGGCAAGAGGCGAAGCGCAACAAATGCTGGAGGCCGCACAGGCTTATCGGATGACAAAGATCAACGGGGCGCAAGGCGACGCGGCCAGGTTCACGCAGGTGGCCGCCGAGTACGCCAAAGCATCCGATGTGAACGGTCGCCGGTTGTACGCCGAGACGATGGAACAGGTCCTTCCACGAATAAAGAAGCTCGTTATCGATAGCCGCGGCAATCTGGACCTGACGATCTTAAGACGCGGCGAAGCGTCCCCGGAGTCCCTGCGTGGGCAGTCTAAATAGCCGGCGGGGTATTGCCCGCCTCTATCGTGGCCTTCCTGACATCCACCCGCGACAGCAGCAGTAGCCCGATCGCGAAGAACACCACCAGCGACAGAATCGCCACCCGGAACGAGTGCGTCAACTGCACGGCAAGCCCGAAAAACAGCGGTCCCAGCCACGATGTACCCTTGTCCGAGATCTCGTAAACAGAGAAGTACTCGGCTTCGCGTCCTTTGGGGATCATGAAGCTGAAGATCGATCGCGAGAGCGCCTGGCTGCCGCCCATCACCGCCCCGATCATACCGGCGGCGATATAGAAGTCGGTAGCCGTATGGACCGCGACATAGATATAAGTGAGCGTGAACGTCCAGATCAGCAGCGCCAGCATGACGGCAGGCTTATTACCAATTCGTTTGGCCACCTGATCGAATAACAGGGCTCCTAAGAACGCCACAAATTGGACCAACAGCACGGCCGAGGTGAGCGTCTCCATGCCTAACTTCATCTCTTCCGAGCCGAACTGCACAGCCATCGTGATCACGGTTTGAATTCCGTCGTTATAGATGAGGTACGCCACCAGAAACAGCAGTGTCTGCGGATAGCGCCGAACATCGGCCAAGGTGTGGGCTAACTGGCCCAAAGCGGCTGCGACCGCGCTCTGTCCTGGCGCGCGCTGCTTCTGTGGGCCGCGATTGCGCAGCACGCGCAACGGATAGATCGTAAACAGCGCCCACCAGAGTCCGGCGGAAAACAGGCTCACGCGAACCGCCTGTTCCTCCGACAGTCCCAACACGGCGGCCTTGGCGTAGAGCAGCAGATTCAGCGCGAGCAGGACACCGCCGCCGAGATAGCCGATGCCCCACCCTTTCGACGACACGTCGTCGCGCCGCTCAGGTGGGGCTATTTCCGGCAGAAACGAGTTATAGATAACAATCGACGCACCGAACGAGACATTGGCGATCAGAAATAGGGCGCACCCCAACAGGTACCGGCCCGAATGCAGGAAATACATCGCGATCGTGGCGCCGGAGCCGAGGAAAGCTGTCAACCCCAGGAGTTCGCGCTTCTGGCGGCCATAATCCGCCACCGCCCCCGTGATCGGCATCACGATCACCTGCAACAGCACAGACACCGACACCATGTATGGCCAGATCGATTCAGCCGCGAGCGGAATACCCAGCGGACGGACTAACCCGTCAGGTCCCGCCGCCTGCTTGGCAAGTGCGGTCAGATACGGTCCCAGCAGCACCGCGACAACGGTGGTGTAGAAAGCCGAGTTCGCCCAGTCGTACACATACCAGGCGCGCTGCTCGCGGACGGAATAGTCGGCCATTAGGATTGTGCCGCGGGTGTGGATTCGCTATATTGCTCGGCCGCCATTTGTTTCAAAGTTACGTAATCGAACTTACCGGATCCGAGCCGGGGGATCTTATCCATCGGGACCACGATGCGTGGAATCGCCACTTCGGCGAATCCGCGTTGCCGGGCGGCTGCTTGTAACTGGTCGCGCCGGAGTTGCTTGTCTTCCGTAAAAAGCACCAGCACCTCACCGCGCCGGTCGCTTGAGACGGCGCTCGCGGCATGGGCCTTCTGCGGCGAAGCGGCATTGGCGATCGCTTCCACTGTCTCGAGCGAAACCATTTCGCCGGCAACCTTCGCAAACCGCTTCACGCGGCCGACAATAGACACGTAGCCGTCTTGGTCGATGTTGACGACGTCGCCTGTTTCGTACCAGCCCGGCTTATAACTCGATTTGGGCGGCTGCACTTCACCAGGACGGTCGTACAGCATGTACCCGGTCATCTGATTCGGCCCGTGCACGTGCAGCATGCCGCCGTTCTCGATACCCGCGACAGGCTCCAAATGATACTGTATGTCCGGCAACACCTTGCCGACGGTGCCGACGCGGTTGGAGACCGGGGAGTTGATCGAGATCACCGGCGACATCTCAGTTACTCCATAACCCTCCAGAATGCGGATGCCGAACTTGTTCATCCAAAGCTGCCTCACTTGTTCCGGCAGTTTCTCCGCGCCACAAAGGACAAAGCGAACACTGTAGAAATCGTAAGGATGCGCAAACTGGCCGTACTTCGCCAGAAATGTTCCGGTACCGAAGATGATCGTGCAGTCCCGATCGTATGCCATTTCCGGGATCATCCGGTAATGGAGCGGCGACGGATACAGAAACACCCTTGCGCCGCAGGTAAGCGGGATGAACGTACCGACAATAAGTCCCATGGAGTGGAACATCGGCAACGCCGCCAGGAACTTGTCCTTATTTGAAAATTCGAACACCGCCTTACACTGGTCGACGTTCGCCATAATGGCGCGATGCGACAGCACGACGCCCTTCGGTTTGCCTTCAGAGCCGGATGTGAAGAGAACGACCGCAGCATCTTCGGGGTCGCAGGCCTTCATGACGCGACGCGGAAATCGCATCGCGTAGAGAATGAGCCAGAGCTTATCGACAATCGTGAACTGCGGCCGGAGGTCTTCTAGCTGAATGACTTTGACATTCTTAAGTTGTGCCACCTTCTCAGTGAGCTTGGCTTTCTCAAGAAAAGATTTGGACGTGAGAACGGTCTTGATCCTGGCCGTGTCGCACGCGCTCTGCATTCCTTCGACGCCGGCCGTATAGTTCAGCATCGCGGCTACTCTCCGTGCGCCGAACATGCCCATCAAAAGCATCACCGTCGGGGTCGCGTTCGGCATCAGCACCCCTATCGTTTCTTTGTCCGCCGAGATGCGCGACACAAGACGTCCCAGGGCTAACGAACCGCGCAGCACCCCACCGAATGTGTCGGGTGAGAACCGGATGTCCTCCATAATTTCCCAGTCGCGCCCGAACAGGTCGACCGCATCCAGGAACGACTCAAACACCGTCTTCGGCGGCTGCGAGCGGAACCAGTTCAGTTCCAACAGGCGCCGCAATTCGTTGCTGGCATTGCGGCGGCGCTCGCGGGCGTTGCGGCCCTGCGGCTCGGGTAACGATGTGAGCGGGAAAAACGTGACCCGGACTTTCGGCCGCAGCTTTCGCGGAAACGGCGGTTTGTGGCGCGTAAATATGCTCGAATACACCATGCCGTCGATATTGAGCGGCAGCAGTTGCGCGCCGGACTTGGTGTGCAGGAAGGCGATGCCGTCGTACACCTTCATCAGCGCACCGGTGGTCGTTAGGCGGCCTTCGGGGAACAGGCAAACAGGTTTGCCCGCGTTCACCGTGTCCAGCACTTTCTTTAATGAATGTGGGCTCGCCGCGTCAACCACAAGGTGCGGCACCAGCCGCAGAACCAGCCGGAAGTACCACTTCGCGGCGATCTGCTCGTGGGTCACCCAGGTCACTTCAAATGGGCAGTACGCCATCACAAACAGCGGATCGATAAACGACTGATGGTTACCGATGATCAGCAGTTTTTCGGGCGCTTTGGACGGGATGGGCCCGCGAACCTCATAGTCGCAGAAAATCCGTAATAGTAGCCGGGCCACGAATCTGAGCATGCGCTGTAGCCATCATAACTTGCGGTATTGGGCGGTCCTTTCGATCGAACGCGGAACACCATATAAACTAGGTACGATCCCATGAGACTGGCCGGGTTTGCAGTGGTTGTGTTGGCGGCGTGCGCCGATGGAGAAACGGTGCAGTTTAACCGCGACATCCGCCCTGTGCTGTCGGACCGGTGCTTCCATTGCCACGGTCCGGACGCCAGTACGCGGAAAACCAAACTGCGGCTCGACATAGAGCCCGGGGCAAAGATCGAACTGGGCAAGGGTAAGCAGGCAATTGTTGCGGGGCGGCCGGACGACAGTGAAGTCTTTCGCCGGATCGCCACCACCAACAAGGCCCTGCGCATGCCCCCGGCGTATGCGGGCCACAATGCGCTTAGCGAACGCGAAGTCGCGCTGATTCGGCAATGGATCGAGCAAGGGGCGAAATGGCAGGCCCACTGGTCTTTCATTGCTCCCCAGCGGCCGGATTCACCCGCTGTGAGCCGGCCGGATTGGGTGCGCAATGCGATTGATCGGTTTGTACTGGCACGGCTCGAGCGGGAAGGTCTGACCCCTTCGGCCGAGGCATCGCCATCGGCCTTGTTGCGCCGCGTCACGTTGGACTTGACCGGATTGCCTCCAACGCAGAAAGAGTTGGACGACTACCTCGCCGACAACTCCGGCCGCGCTTACGAAAAAGCGGTCGACCGGTTGCTCGCCTCCCCACGATATGCCGAGCGGATGGCCGTTCGGTGGCTCGAAGCGGCTCGGTATGCCGATACGAACGGGTACCAATCCGACGGTGTGCGCGACATGTACCGCTGGCGCGACTGGGTGATCGGCGCGTTCCATCGCAACATGCCGTTTGACCAGTTCACGGTGGAGCAGATCGCCGGCGACCTGCTCCCTTCCCCGACGCTGTCGCAACGAATTGCCACGGGATTCCATCGCAACCACCGAACCTCGGCGGAAGGCGGCATTGTCGATGAAGAGTTCCGCGTGGAGTATGTGGCCGACCGTGTGGAGACCACCTCTACCGTCTGGCTGGGACTAACGCTCGGCTGCACGCGCTGTCACGACCATAAGTACGATCCGTTCAAGCAAAAGGAGTTCTACCAGTTATTCGCGTTCTTCAACAACATGCCGGAGAAAGGCTTCGTCTATAACTTCGGCAACGAAGAGCCCTTTATCAAAGCGCCCACCGATGAACAACGTTCTCGGCTGAAGCAATTGGACGCGCGCGTGCATTCCGCCCGGCAGGACTGGGCTACGCTCGCTGGTCTAGCGAGTGCCGGCCCTCAGCAGGAACTTACCGACGCCGTCTCCGCGGGACGCGTGCCTGACGTCAGAAAGCCTTCCTGGCGGCTGAGCGACTGGGCGGCAGATTCGGCCATCGGCAAGGCGGAAGCCAAGTGGGAGCGGGAACTTCGAGGCAAGAGGAAGCTGGAATGGACACCATCCGCGAGCCTTGTCTTCGATCGAAAGCTGGGACGTAAGGCTAAGTTCGACGGCAAGAAACCCGAGGTCGCTTTTGGCACGGATATCGGTAAGTTCAACCATCGCGACCCGCTGACACTGGCGGCCAGATTTAAAGCTGCAACCTCCAAGGGCGCGATTCTGTCGAGGACGGATAACTATTTTGAAGGCACGGGATATGCGATCTATCTGATCGACGGTAAGATCCGCTTCCACTTCGTCTTCCGCTGGACCGACCTCGGGATGCGCGTCGAAACCGAAGAGCCTGTGTCGTTGAACGAGTGGCATCATGTGGCCGTTACTTACGACGGCAACATGAAGGCGGCGGGCGCCCGCATCTACGTCGACGGCAAACCAAGAAAGCTGAAGGTTCTTTTCGATCAACACCTGTGGCCCGTTGAGAACAAGGCGCCGTTCCGGGTGGGCGCGGGCGGAGGCAAGGAGTATAACTTCCGCGGCGAAGTGGACGATGTTAAGGTCTGGCGGCGCGAGTTAGGAGAGCACGAAATTGCCGCCGTGGCTCTTCAGGACCGTCTGGCCGGCATCGCCAGGCTGCCGGCTCAACAGCGATCGCCGGCGCAACGCGCGAAGCTGCGGTTGGCGTTCCTGGATGCGTATCTTCCTCCCGAGGCAAAGGCGGCGAAGACCAGGATTGAGGAAGCGGAGATAGCGCGGGCTAAGTATTGGAATCGGATACCGACCGTGATGGTGATGGTAGAAGGTCCGCAACGGCCGGCGTATCTGTTGAAGCGCGGCGCTTACGACGCGCACGGCGATGAAGTGCAGGCGGCGGTTCCGGCGGCACTGCCGGCGATTCCCGCAGGGATGAAAGCGGATCGCCTCGGGCTGGCGCGTTGGCTTGTATCTCGCGAACATCCGCTCACCGCTCGTGTCACGGTGAACCGGTTCTGGCAAATGCTGTTCGGCACGGGACTGGTGAAGACGGTTGAGGACTTCGGATCGCAGGGTGAGTGGCCGGTGCATGCGGAACTGCTCGACTGGCTGGCCGTCGAGTTCATGGAAAGCGGTTGGGACGTGAAGGGGATTCTCAAGACGGTGGTGATGAGTTCGACGTATCGGCAATCGTCGAAGGTGAATCCTGAGTTACTGCAGCGCGACCCGGAGAACCGCTTGCTGGCAAGAGGTCCGCGGACACGGCTTTCGGCCGAGATGGTGCGCGACCAGGCGCTGGCCGTTTCCGGGTTACTGGTCGACAAGGCCGGCGGCCCCTCGGTTAAGCCGTATCAGCCGGCGGGGCTGTGGCGCGAGTTGGCTGGAGGCGCGGAATACAAGCCCGACAAGGGCGAAGGTCTCTACCGGCGAAGTCTCTACACCTATTGGCGGCGGACCATTGCGCCGCCTTCGATGATCAACTTCGATTCGCCCACTCGCGAGACGTGTATCGTGAGGGAGTCGCGGACCAACACACCGCTTCAGTCACTTACATTGATGAACGATGTGATCTACGTCGAGGCGGCCCGTAAGCTCGCCGAGCGGATGCTGCGGGAAGGCGGACCGACGGACGCGGAGCGGTTGCGGTGGGGATTCCGGGAGGTGCTGACACGACCGCCCAATTCACGGGAGTTAGGCGTGCTCGAGAAGGCCCGGCAGGACTTTACCGGTCGGTATGCGGACCAGAAAGAGGCCGCAATCCAGTTTGCGAGCGCCGGCGAATCGCCTGTGGCAACCGATTTGGACCACCGGCAGTTGGCCGCATACACAGCGGTGGCCAGCATGCTGTTGAACCTCGATGAGGCGGTGACCAAGCAATGAATGCGCCGACCAGACGCCACTTTTTCGGACGGATGGCCACGGGCCTGGGCATTCCGGCCCTCGCCTCGCTACTGCAAGCCGACACAGGGCCGGCGATGGCGCCGCACTTTGCTCCGAAGGCGAAGCGGGTTATCTATCTGTTCCAATCGGGCGGGCCGTCGCAGTTTGAGTTATTCGACTACAAGCCGCGACTGAAGGAGTTTGCCGGCACCGACTTACCCGAGTCGGTGCGCGGAGGGCAGCGTTTGACGGGGATGTCGGCGACGCAGTCGAGCTTTCCGGTGGTGCCGTCAAAATACAGCTTTGCCCAGCGTGGCCAATCGGGCGCGTGGCTTAGCGAGTTACTGCCGCATACGGCACAGGTGGTTGATGAACTGGCTATTGTGCGTTCGGTCCATACGCAAGCTATCAATCACGACCCCGCCGTGACGCTGCTGCAAACCGGCGCCCAGATCGCCGGCCGGCCGAGCATGGGCGCCTGGGTTTCCTACGGATTGGGCGCCGAAACGAAAGACCTGCCGGCCTTTGTCGTGCTGATCTCTTCGCAGAAAGGCGGCGGCGGCCAGCCGCTTTACGACCGGCTGTGGGGCAGCGGGTTCCTACCGACGAGATACCAGGGAGTTAAGTTTCGCAGCGTGGGCGACCCGGTGTTGTATCTTACCGATCCCGACGGGTTCAACCGCGACGATCGCCGGTCGTACCTAAACTACTTAGGCGAACTGAACCAGATCGAGGCTGACGAGATGGGCGACCCCGAGATACAAACCCGGATCGCTCAATATGAGTTAGCCTTCCGCATGCAGGCCTCGGTGCCTGAACTTACCGGCGTTTCGACTGAACCCGCAAGCACTTTCAAGATGTATGGCGAAGACGCCAAACGGCCGGGCACATACGCCTCCAATTGCCTGCTGGCCCGCCGTCTGGCCGAGCGGGGCGTCCGGTTTATTCAGCTCTATCACCGCGATTGGGACCATCACGGCGGCTTGCCGAACGGGTTGCCGAAGCGATGCGCGGAGACGGACCAGGCTTCCGCCGCGCTGATTACAGACCTGAAGAACCGCGGCATGCTCGACGACACGCTGGTTGTCTGGGGCGGCGAGTTCGGACGGACCGTCTACTGTCAGGGGCGGCTAACTGCCACCGATTACGGCCGCGACCATCATCCGCGGTGTTTCAGCATGTGGATGGCGGGCGGCGGCATCAAGCCCGGCGTCGTGTATGGCGAAACCGACGACTACGGTTATAACGTGGTATCGAATCCGGTACACGTACACGACGTGCAGGCGACCATCCTGCACTGCCTCGGGTTGCAGCATACGAAGCTGACTTACCGGTTCCAGGGGCGCTATTTCCGCCTCACCGATGTGCATGGCAACGTGGTGAAGGATATTCTGGCATGATGCGGCGGCAGTTTCTCGAAACGGCAGGTGTGGCTGCAACGGTGCGAAGTGGGAGCGCGACCGGGCGGCGGAAGCAACTTTACGGCCTGTTGGGCGACCTGCCGGCACGAAACCGGAAGGTCACGGCGCGCACCGTTCGCACCGTAGATAAGGGCGCCTACACACTGGAGCGGCTGGTCCTCGACCTGAACGGCATCGAGGAAGCACCAGCCTATTTCGTTAAACCACAGGACATGCTCTGGAAGGGCCAGGTGATGTGGGGCATGATGGTCTACGATTCGCTCAAGGCGATCGATTACCTGGAAACCCGGCCAGACGTCGACAAGACGCGCATGGGTACCCTCGGCATGTCGATGGGCAGCACGATGGCGTGGTGGGTGGCGGCGCTCGATACGCGAATGAAGGTCTGCATCGATATCTGCTGCCTCACCGACTTCCAGTCTCTGATCGAGGCCAACGGACTCGGCGGCCACGGCATCTACTACTACGTTCCCTCGCTGTTGAAGCACTTCACCGCGTCCGAGATCAACGCCTTAATCTGCCCACGGCCCCATCTTGGCTTGGCGGGCGATCGGGATGCGCTCACTCCGGTGAAGGGGCTGGAACGGATTGACGCGGACATGAAGGCGGTCTATGCGAAGGCCGGCAAACCGGAAAACTGGAAGTTGCTGCGGTACGACGTGGCTCACGAGGAGACCACGGACATGCGGCGTGAGATCATGGCGTTCCTGAAACTGCACCTGTAGGCCGGCGGATTTCGTTTCGCAAAGTGTTGATTCTGCTGGGCTGGGCGGGGTTGGCGTGCCGATTCGGCAACCTGTCGCGGACGTTCCGGGCACCCGTGGGGGGTGGGGAATTCGTCTCGCAAAGTGTTGATTTTGCTGGGCTGGACGGGGTTGGCGTGGGCGATTCGGCAACCTGTCGCTGACGCTCCGGGCACCCGTGGGGTCGTCGTGTTGATTGGGTGGGGAGTTCGTTTCGCAAAATGTTGATTTGCTGGGCTGGACGGGGTTGGCGTGGCCGATTCGGCAACCCGTCGCTGACGCTCCGGGCACTCGTGGGAGTCGTCGCGTTGTTTGGGTGGGGAGTTCGTTTCGCAAAATGTTGATTGTGCTGGGCTGAACGGGGTTGGCGTGGCCGTCCGGCAACCCGTCGCTGACGCTCCGGGCACCCGTGGGGGCGTCGCGTTGATTGGGTGGGGAGTTCGTTTCGCAAAGTGTTGATTGTGCTGGGTTGGATGGGGATGGCGTGGGCGATTCGGCAACCTGTCGCTGACGCTCCGGGCACCCGTGGGGGGCGTCGCGGTTGTTTGGGTGGGAGTTCGTTTCGCAAAGTGTTGATTGTGCGGGGCTGGACGGGGTTGGCGTGGCCGTCCGGCAACCTGTCGCTGACGCTCCGGGCACCCGTGGGGGCGTCGCGGTTGTTTGGGTGGGGAGTTCGTTTCGCAAAGTTTTGATTGTGCTGGGCTGGGCGGGGTTGGCGTGCCGATTCGGCAACCTGTCGCTGACGCTCCGGGCACCAGTGTGGGGTCGTCGCGTTGTTTGGGTGGGGACTTCGTTTCGCAAAGTGTTGATTGTGCTGGGCTGGACGGGGTGGCGTGCCGATTCGGCAACCTGTCGCTGACGCTCCGGGCACCCGTGGGAGTCGTCGCGTTGTTCGGGTGGGGAATTCGTCTCGCAAAGCATTGATTTTGCTGGGCTGGACGGGGTTGGCGTGGCCGTCCGGCAACCTGTCGCTGACGCTTCGGGCACTCGTGGGGGTCGTCGCGTTGTTTGGGTGGGGAGTTCGTTTCGCAAAGTGTTGATTGTGCTGGCTGGACGGGGTTGGCGTGGCCGATTCGGCAACCTGTCGCTGACGGGATTGAGAAAAAACGCGGCCCGCGCCCTGACGGTTGCGGTTCTGTTTCCGGAGCAGTGCGTCTTTGCAATGGTTTACCAGACCCAGGACGCGGTGCTAAATCGCATTCAGCGGATTTTTTCTCACTCCCTGACGCTCCGGGCACCAGTGTGGGGTCGGGTTGGGTTCGGGCAGGGGTCGGGTGCACAGATTGAGGCGTCGATCGGGAGGACTCTATGCGAGGCGCCGTCAGATTCACAGGGTCAGCCTTGGTATCGCTCACGCCTTGCTAATAGCATGAGGTGGGGCGCAACCGGATGTCGCGGAGGGGTTCGCGAGGGGTGAGGAGTGCTTGTAAACTATAGATACAGATGGGGTTGTACTTTTTTCTAGTCTTTCGCAATTAGTTGTGAATGGACTTTTTCCGAGCAGGCGAAAAATGGGAGAAGGGTGAAATAGGGTGCAGGTAGCGGTAAGGGTGTGACTCGGATTAGCGGGCACCCGCCGCTTGGCAAAGCGGCGGCTCAGGCCGGGGTTCGCGCGAGTGCTCCAGAGTCACAGGTTGGCCCGGCCACCGGTGCGGACCGGATATTACGGTCCTCGGTAGCGGGAGCGTAGGGGCGCAGGCAGGCGAAGTGGGATGAGTGGATGAATACCAGTTCGTGATCGTCCCAGTGGTGCTGGGCGGCGGGCGGACCGTGTTTAGTAACAGGCTCCAGGTGCAGTTAGTGGATCAGCTGGTGTTTCGGCCGGGCCAGGTGGTGCTCACCTGGTGCCAACTTAGCTTAGCGGGTAACATCGGCAGCACGAGTGGGCCGAGTCGTCTTACGAACGCCCTGCGGCAGCGAAACTCGCACGACAAAAAATTTCCGAAAAATCTCGCACATTCCTCTTGTATTCCAGATAAACATAGCCGATAATCGCACTGGTGCATTTCCCGGGATCCCCGGGCGATCGCCTCGGGCGAAAGGAGGCCGTTCCTGGCCGTGAACGCTATACCTATCCTGTCCCGCCCGCGGGCAATCCTGGCCCGGTTCTTCCCGGTCCTGGTTGCCGCGGTAATTCTCCCACCTATTCTGAACGCCGCGCCCACGGCCGTGTACCGAACTGTCGGCGGTGACGTAGCCCTCACCGAACCGGGCTCGCCTCTGGTCTATTGGGCCGGGGGCGCCAACCTCACCCAACCCCGCGCCGCGCAAGCGCCCAACGGCGACACCTTCATGGTGGTGCTCGATCAATGGGGTGGGCTTTATGCAAGAATCTTCTCCGCCGCGACACACCAGTGGCTGCCTTGGCGGCAAAGCGGCGCCTATCTGGCCGGCGCACCCGCCATTGTCGTCGACTCGGGCGGAGTCGCCTGGGTGGCCGCCCGTTCTACCTATGGCACGCTTTGGCTGGTGTCTCTAACTTATAGCGGGTTTGGTTCGTGGACCAGCCTCGGCGGAACCGTCACCAGCGACCCTGCCATCGCCATTTCCTCATCGGGCATCGCCCATATCGTCGCCCGCGACGGCTCAGGCAGCACGGGCGTCGTCTATATGGTTCGTGCCCAGAATGGCGTATCGTTGGGCTGGACTATGGTCGGCGGCATTATCCAGGGCAACCCCGCGTTGGTCGCCGGCCTCAACGGCACGGTCCACCTCCTCGTCCGCGACCCCTGGAACAGCGCCTGGGTGGGCGTGATCTCGGGTACCACCTGCACCTGGGGTAACTCGAACTATCAGATCGACACAGATCCCGCCGGCATCCACGTCAACAACGTGGTTACCATGGTGGCCGCCCGTTCCGGCCAGATCGTCTCCGGCGCCGTCAACGTAACCAACAACAATCCGGTTTGGGGCCCGTGGTCATCCATGGGCCAGGCCGGCACTTCCGCCAGTGCCGCCAATGTCCTCACAAGTCTGGCGGTTGCCGCGCGCGACCTCACCGGCCAACTCGTCTGGTACCAGCCCGGCGTAGGCTGGGCCGCCTATGGCTCCGCATTCGCAGGCGGCGCTTTCAGCGCAGGCCCGACAGGTAGCTCGACTGCCATCAATTACACTCTCACCACTAACGTAAGCCCGTCCGGCGGCGGCAGCATAACTCCCAACTGTCAAAGCGGCTGCTCTTACTCCGCCGGCTCCCAGGTCCAAATCACCGCCACTCCCGCCGCGGGCTACCAATTCACCGGATTCACAGGGGCATTGAGCGGCACTGCTAACCCTCAATTCCTGACCATGGATGCGGAAAAAAGCGTGACCGCCAATTTCTCTACTGTTGCGCAGTACCAACTCACTACGGGCGTAAGTCCATCAGGTGGGGGCACGATTGGTCCGAATTGCTCCGGCGGCTGCCTTTACAGTGCAGGACAGGTCGTGACGGTGACTGCCACACCCTCCCCCGGCTATGTCTTCACTGGCTTTACTGGCAGCTTGACGGGAACGGCAAACCCACAGAATCTTACGATGGCTGGACCCGCGTCCGTGATGGCGAACTTCTCAGATACTGTTTACGCCACGGACCCCGCCCAGCTCCAGAGCTGTATCGGTTTAGCGGGGACCGCTCAGGTCTGCGTCCTGGTGCAAGGCCGGCACGCCGTGAACACGCCTCTGCGCATCCAGCGTTCTGGCATCACCGTGATGGGTGCGGGTGGACCGGGCGACACCACTCTCTATCGAAACAGCGCAACTCTCGGTCAAATCATGATCGCCGACGAATGGGTCTCCAATGTTGCGATCAAGAACCTCACCTTCGACGGCAACCGTTACGGGCCCGGGCTCGGCCTACAATGCCCTCCCGGTAACGATTCATTCTACGATCTCCATCTGGGCGCAGGCGGCAAGTTCACGGTCCAGTGGACGGACTTCATCAACGCTCCCGGCTGGGCGTTATTCTTGGACGGCTATGGATCGAGTGTTTCGCTGTCGAATTTCGGCAAAGGCGGCTATGGATATGCTCCGGACGGCTCCTTGAGGCAGTTGACGGGGCCGGAGTCGGCGACCCGCTCCACGGCAATTTGGATTAATGGCAGTTATAACGGCGCCTGGTATAACGACATCAAGTACGCAGGAACCGCTGCCATCAGTCTGCTCGGTTCGCACCAATATGCGTACGGAAACCTTCTCTATCAAAACCGGTACGAGATTTCGGATGGCTCGGGGGGCGGGCAATTGTTTGTCGGCCCCAGTAGTTCGGCGGCCTCCGTTACTGGAAACGTAATTGACGGGAATCTGTGGCCTGACTACAGCAATGGACGACCCAATCTCGCGACGGGCTGCCTGCTTCCCAATAATGCGCAGTTCAACGCGGGGGTGGAAGGGTACGGGTGGGATCACTACTTCTTCAATAATGAAATCGAAAGGCATACGGGGTCCGGGATGCAGTTCGCGGGCTCAGAGCCTACCGGGCGGATTACCATCTCGGGCGAAAATCCAAGCGATCCATCCGACACTCCACGGTACATCGAGATGAACAAAGCCGGTGGCATCGTGTTCCTCGGGCCATACTGGACCCCGTCGTGGCCTCTGGCCGCGCAAGGCGTAGCCCTCTACAGAGTCAACGTCCGCAATAACGCGGGCTTCGACGTCGTTCTCGATGGTATATCGGACGACGCCACGTCCGGTTACTACAGTGGTGAGTATCGCGGGTTTATCGGCAACTCGTGTATTATTCCGGGCCAACCCATTCCTCGTCAATACACTGGGCCCGTGGCTGGCCTTCCGAACGTAAACGGTGGCTTGCCGCCCCCTCATCCCAATACCTTGACGCGTCCGTTGCCGACCAGCTACGGCGCCTATCCTCCCATTGGAACGTGCCCGGATCCTGGTTGGCCGGCGCAGACACCGGCAAAGTCCACCATCCCAGGCTGGAAGTGGTGAGCATCGGAGAAACCATGCATACACTTATCAAGGCTCTTGTACTCGTCCTCACTGCCTGCTGTTCTAGTCTGGCTCAGTACACCGCACCAGCCGTGATCACCTCCAGCTATCCTCTGGTGCAGCCCTTCAATGTTGCCCCCGGCCAGTTGGTCACGCTCGTGGTGCACTTGGAATTCCCTCACGGGATCTGGAGTACGATCAGAGTGCCCGCTGGAGCCAACCTGCCAACCTCGCTCGGCGGAGTAAGTGGGGGTTACAGCCAGTTGGGGATTTCGACTGGGCTCACGGGTTTTTTGGAAGTCCGCCCTTATTGGGGCCTTTGTCCCCCTGTCGCTCATGGCTCGTGTACCAACTTAGCTGCTGTTACCATTCAAATACCGTTCGAGGCTGTACCCGGCAGTCCGACCGGCGCCGGTGTTCCTTACGGCAGCATTGGCCTGGCGTTGCAGGAAAAGCAGGGTCCGGGGGTCGACGTTGGGACTGTTCCCAACCAGCCGCATCTCTTGACTACCTGCGACGCCTTTCTGCTTGATTCCTTTCCGGCGCCAGTGGTTGGAGCCGGTCTCCCCTGTCCTTCAGTCGTCGCTCATGCGGACGGCTCACTCCTCTCCGCGCAGAACCCCGCGCGGCCGGGTGAAGTAGTCGTCGCCTACGCTGTCGGGCTCGGCCAAACCGATCCCCCGCTACAAACCGGAAAAATCGTTACCGCGCCGGCCCGCACTCTGGCCACTTTCGGGCTGGACTTTAATTATCACCCTAATGCGCTCGCCTCGAAACCGCTCGCAAATGCGCCGCCGCCGCTCTATTCCGGGGCAACGCCGGGCTTCGTCGGCTTGTACCAGATCAACTTCGAGGTGCCGCCGCCCCCGCCCGGAACACCACCCTGCGTTGAGCCGAAGAGAGCTGATGAGAACGTCGTTTACTCGAATCTCACGGTCAGCGTTGGCGGCGCATATTCTTTCGACGGCGCCCGATTGTGCGTTGCTGTGAATCCCTAAAGCTTTGGAGGTTTGCTATGCGTTGCGTTGTGCCGTTTCTATTGTTTGCCTCGGCCGTCTGTCTCGGACAGCAGACGCCATCAGTACCGGGCGAGCAGCCTTACCTTCGCTTTATTCTCTTGAACATTGCCAGCTTGGACCACGATCGTGAGGCGATCAAAGCCTTTGAAGGGCAGCTCGTGAAGCAGTTCGGTCTTAGTGCCCAGGAGTCCGCGCTGCTGCATGCCGCGGGCGAATCCCTGCGGCCCCTGTTGGAGCTGAACCGGCGGGCAGGACTTGCTGTCGCGGCCGGCAAGCGCGGGCTCTCCCCGAGTGATGTTGCCACCCTGCGCGACATCGCTACTCAACGTGAGCTGAGGATCTCGAACTTGGCAAACCAAATCTTGAACGATGTCCGCCCCGCGACCGCCGCTCGCCTGGCCACCGCAAGCAGGATCGTGGCCTCGCCCAGCGTCCCAAAGAAGTGATCAGGATGACCACCTCAGCCCTGACAGACGAAAGGAAAGACTCCCTGGGGCTCACTTGCTTATTGGAGTTAGAACACCGACTCTTACCTTCTGCCCCGCTATCCTCGCGGCGCAAGGCATTTCGGGGAGGTGCGAGCAAGGTGGTAATTCCGTTCGATAAAGCCGTTACGCTTGAGATTGCCAGTTCATTCTTCAAACTTGCGGTTAACGATTCGGTCCTTTCCAAGCCGGGAATCACCGTCCCGCTCACCATTCGCCCCGGTCAAAAACCACCTACTATCAACGTATCGGTGGCGGGGAGAAACTAGGATGCTCGCCAAAACACGCCGGGCGGCACTCCGGCTCATCGCAGTGCTTGTTTGCAGTACGCTAACTGCGTCCCTAGCAATAGCGCAGTGGGTCAGCGTGTCCCCCGAATTGATTGCCTTCTCATCCACTGCGTACACTCCGCTCGACCCGGAATCGCCACCTTCCCGCTTTGTTGGGCTTCGCCCTAGCCCCTTCGGTGTCGAAAGCGTTCCCTTCCGGTTTAAGGCTATCGAGCCGCAGGACCTCCCCACGGGCAAGGCCACAAACTTCGTCCTCGTAAGTCCCTCCGCCGGGATTACCACGGCACGAACGCAATATACGACGATCATATCGCTCAATCGCAAAGTAGTCCCATACATGCTGCCTGGCTATTATGAGTTGTATGTTCTCATCGAAAACCCCGAGCGTCCGGACCTTGGTGCGGGTAGAGTCCGGGTCCAACTTAGTCTCCAATCCCCCGGCCCACCCGAACTTACCTTCGTCCTAAACGCCGCTTCTATGCAGCCCGTCGTCTCCCCCGGCCAACTCGTCACTATTCGCGGCGCCCATTTGAGCAGTCCGCCAGTCACCACGGAAGCCGACAGCGCCGGCCTGTTCCCGAAAACCGTCAGCGATACGCGCGTCACCTTCAACGGTACCCCCGCTCCGTTGCTCTATGTCAGCAACAACCAGATCAACTGCGTCGCTCCGTATTCACTCACGGGCGCCCAAGCCCAAGTCGTAGTCGACCGCCTCCGCTATTCCGGCCTCATTGAGTCCTCCAACACAATCGCCGTTCCCGTTCAGACCACCTCCCCCGCCATCTTCACCGCGGACCAAACCGGTACCGGACCCGGCGCTATTCTCAATACCGGCGCGGGTACCGGTTACAACGATCAAGCAAATCCCGCCCCCGCCGGCACCGCCATCACCTTCTATGCCACCGGCGCCGGCGCATGGAACGTAGCCTATCCTGACGGCGCATTGGTCATCGCCCCACGCCTTGGCCTTGCCCCTCCAAATCCGGAATTCCTAGCCCCGGCCGCTTCGGTGTCCGTCACCATCGGCGACCTTCCGGCCACAGTGTTATCCGCCGCCGCCCAACCCATGCGCGTCTCCGGCATGCTTCAAGTCACCGCCCAAATTCCACCAGGCCTCGCCCCTGGCGCTCAGCCGCTGGTACTCAAGATCGGCGAAAGCGGCAATGCGGCGCAGAAGGTTACGGTGTGGGTTCGTTAACCAACCACTTCTGAAGAGGCCGACCGGGAGGCCGGGCGGCGAACGGGGACGTTCGCCCCATACGGAGGTTCGCCGTACCGCTGGGATTATTCGGGAAGTTCGAGGTCGATGCGCTTGGCGCCGGCGTCTAGCGCCGAAATTTTGAAGGTGCGGACCTGGCCGGGGCCGAGGCCTTCAGGGCCGGCCGAAGCTGCCGACGTGGCGCCGCCTTGTTTCCATTTGGCGGCCAGCATAGCGGACAGGGAACCGAGGTCGACGGTGGCGGGACGCTCGGCGACGCCCTTCTTCTCGGCTGCCGCTGGTTTCGGCACGCGGCAGTATCCCGTGACACCTTCTCCGAGTTCGACCTTAGCGCGGTCTTCGCGAAGCTCGACTACGCGGCCGGTAACGACGTCGCCGAGGTTATGTTCGGCGATGTAGCTATCGGCTGAGGTGGGCTCGAGTTGCTTCATGCCGAGGCGGACGCGGCGGCGTTCCTGGTCGAGTTCCAACACCTGGGCTTTTACGGTTTGGCCGACGGCTACGGCTTCCTTGGGATGCTGGAGGCGCTTGCCGGCGACTAAGTCGCCGACATGGATCATGCCTTCGATGCCATCGCCCAAGTCGACGAAGGCGCCGAAGTTGGCGAGCGAAGTGATAGGCGCTTCGACGATGGCGCCGATGGGATATTTCTTTTTGGCATCGTCCCACGGGTCGCCTAAGGCCTGCTTCAAACCTAAGGAGATCCGCTTTTCGGCGGCGTTGATGCCAAGCACAATTACGTCGACCAATTCACCGGGCTTGACGATGTCGGCGGGGCGCTTCTGTTTCTTCGACCACGACATTTCAGAGACGTGGATCAGGCCTTCGACACCCGGCTGGATTTCAACAAAAGCGCCGAAATCCGTAGTGCGCGAAACCTTGCCTTTAATGCGCTGGCCCTGGGCGAGGCTTTCGACAGCCATGGCGAACGGGTCGGGCATGAGCTGCTTCATGCCTAACGAGATCTTGCGTGTTTGGGCGTTGATTTTGAGGATCTTGACCTGGATGCGATCGCCGGGCCGGACGATATCCTGCGGCTTGGCGTTGCGCACATAAGACATTTCGGCAACGTGCAGAAGGCCATCGACACCGCCGAGGTCGACAAACGCGCCGAACTCGGTCAGGGAACGGACGGTGCCTTCGACCACGGCGCCTTCCTTTAGCGAACCGAAGGCCTGCTCGCGAACCGCGGCGGCACGCTCTTCGAGAACGCCACGGCGGTCGACTACGGCATCGGCCTGATCGCCATCGCGATCGATTTCGAGCTTGGTGATGCGGCATTCGATCTGCTGGCCGACCAACTTATCCATGTCGGCCTGTTCGCGAGCGCCGGAACGCGAGGCGGGCATGAAAGCCGGGATGCCGATGTCGACGCGGAAGCCGCCCTTTACCTGCTCGGTGACGGTGCCGCTGACGACCGCTTTATTCGCAAACGCTTCTTCGAAGCTGGTGAAGTCGGTGGGGACGAATACCTTGTAGATGGACAGGCGAGTGGCGCCGGAATCGGTACGTCCCGCAATGGTGACACGCACATGGTCGCCCGGCTTCAGGTTCCTGGCCTGTTCGGGTGGCAGGACGCCTTCGCGTTTGCGCCCGATGTCGACGAAAACGCCGTCGTCGGTGACGGAAACAACCACTCCATCTATCGTTTGCGCTTGGACACCGGGCGCATCGCCCTTGTGTTCCTGCTCAAACTGGGTCAGGATGTCGCCGAAAGAAGGCTCGTTGGTTTGTGCGTTAGTGGGTTCGTCTTCGGCAGCCACAGAAGCGGAGGCAGGCGAGGACTCAGGGGTGTACAGATTGTCCATGGAAAAAACCGCGGTTCACCCTATTTTGGCATACCCAAACCGGCGCCAAGAATGGTCGGATGATCGCGCGGGCACTTTAAGCGCGTACGTTTTGTAAAAAGAATCGCCGAAGGCACCGCACGGCCACGATCTCGTCGCCGTCTTTCATGGAGCGGGTTTGCAGAACGCCGCCTTCATCGTCGTCGTAGTACATGAGGCGCGGTTCGCCGTTGTAGAGGCCGGTGGCAGCCTGCTTGCCGGTGAGGGGGATTTTGTTGCGGTCCCAGTCGATGCGGACTTCGCCGAAACCCTGCTTGTTGAGGCGGTAGGCGGCGGTGAAGCCGGGGATGTCCTGAAGTTGCGCAGCCATGTACTGGGCTTTGCGGTTCCATGAGTCGAAGACCTGGTCGTGGTCGAGCGAGACGTAGCGTTCGAGAGCGACCAACAGGCCGACGATCTCTTCCTTACCGACCTTCATGCCACGGCCGATGTTGGCGTTGGGAGAGGAATGGATCAGCGCGGCTTCAATCAGATCGCGGCGGCCGGCGAGGAGACCCGAAGACTGAGGGCCGAGAATGCCTTTGCCGCCGGAAATGACGGTCAGGTCCGCGCCCATGGTGGTGTATTGGGTGAGCTTGGAGGCAGGCGGCAACTCCGAGGCAGCATCGACGAGCACGGGCACGCCGCTCTTGTTGCCCAGCTCAATGTATTCCTTGACGGTCATGACGCCGGGCCGCGGATTCTGCTCGGTTGAGGCCAGGGCGGCGAGCATCGCGGTCCGTTCGTTGATGGCGGCGGCCATCTGTTCCTTGGTTTCGAACTCGCGGATGGTGGCTCCGGCCGCGCGATACGCACGGTCGTATAAGATGCGGTGCGCCTTTTGGATGAATACTTCGCGCTTAGGCCAGGTGGGATGGGGCAGGGCCTCGATCTTGGCGGGATCTTTGCCGGTGAGGCACGCGGCGGCGCCGAGTAACATCGCAGAGAACGAGCCGCAGGAAACCACCGCGGCTTCAGCCTTCATGATCTTGGCGATGCGGGCGCCGGCGGCCTTGTGGAGTTCGATCATGTCGATGAAACAGTCGTTCGCCTCTTCCATCGCGCGCAGCACTTCCGGGGGCATGAGCGATCCGCCGAAAGCGGTCGTGTGGCCGCGGCAGGGCACGATCGGCCGCAAGCCCAGCAT
The DNA here is from genome assembly GCA_020846745.1 of Bryobacterales bacterium. Lineage (GTDB taxonomy): Bacteria > Acidobacteriota > Terriglobia > Bryobacterales > Bryobacteraceae > JADLDI01. Next base: position 32,552 of record JADLDI010000015.1, read on the forward strand.
CCGCGTATAGACGCTCGATTCGTACATTTGCGCCCGCGCCGCGGCGGCGGGTGTGGAGAGTGCAGAAACGGCGGCGCCCGCGACGGCGGAGGAGAACAACTCGCGGCGGCTTGAGCGGCGGCGGCGAGCGAAATCGATCAGTTTGGCGGCGATGTTCATGAGGGGTTCCGGATGGGGGCATTGTATATCAGAGCCAGGGTCACTGCGGGCAGGGCGTTACCGCCACGCCGGCGTTTCCGCTGCGCCGGCATTACCGCCACGAGTGGCATTTTGCCGCGGCCGCGAGCGGTCAGATAAGCTGTTAGCACATGCAGAGTGCGCAGCGCTTCCTTCTTGTAGCGGTATTGTGCGCGCCCGGATGGGCGCAGTCGACAGTCGATTTCCAGCGCGACATCCGTCCCTTGCTCGCCAAGAAGTGCCTGGCGTGTCACGGTCCCGATGAGGGGTCGCGCCAGGCGAAATTGCGGCTCGACAGTTTTGAAGGCGCAACGGGAAAAGACGGCGGCTATCGTGGCATCGTGCCTGGCGACAGCGCAAAGAGCCGCATCTACGCGCGAATCGTCGATCCCAAGCGTCCGATGCCTCCGGCGGGCGAGCGTCTCAACGCCGCTGAAGCCGACCTCATCAAGCGCTGGATCGACTCGGGCGCCGCCTACTCCAAGCACTGGGCGTTCGAAAAGCCGAAGCGGCCGGAACTGCCGACGATCAAGACGCAGAACTGGACCCGTAACCAAATCGATTATTTCGTGGTGGCGCGGCTCGAGAAGGAAGGGTTGAAGCCCGCGCCCGAAGCCGACCGGCACACGCTCGCGCGCCGCGCCGCGCTCGACCTTACCGGCGTGCCGCCGGCGCCGCAAGCGCTTAAGACGTTCCTTGATGACAGCTCGCCCGAGGCATACGAGAAGTTTGTCGATCGACTGCTCCAATCGCCGTCGTTCGGCGAACGGTGGGCGCGTGTCTGGCTCGACCTCGCACGCTATGCCGACACACAAGGCTATGAGAAAGACTCGAACCGGACGATCTGGCCGTATCGCGACTGGGTCATCCGCGCCTTTAACGACAACATGCCGTTTGACCAGTTCACCATCAAGCAACTGGCCGGCGACCTTCTGCCGAAGCCAGCGCAAGACGACCTGATCGCGACCGGCTTCCATCGCAACACGATGACCAACACCGAAGGCGGCACCGACGACGAGGAATTCCGCGATGCGGCGGTAAAGGATCGCGTGGCGGTCACGGGCCAGGTGTGGATGGGGCTGACCTGGGGATGCGCACAATGCCACTCGCATAAGTACGACCCGATTGCGCATAACGAGTTCTATCAGCTATACGCCTTTTACAATCAGACGGAAGATGCCGACAAACCGGAAGACACGCCCGTTCTGAAACTCGACGGCAAGCTGAGCACCCTGATCTTCAAGGAACTGCCGCCCGATAAGCGCCGTAAGACCCACATTCAGAACCGGGGTAACTTCCTCGATCCCGGCGCGGTGGTTGAACCGAAAACTCCGGCCGCGTTCGGGCCGCTGCCGGAAACCGCGCCGTCGAACCGCCTCGGGTTAGCGCAATGGCTGGTAAGTACGGACAACCCACTAACTGCCCGAGTTACGGCCAACCGCTTCTGGGCGCGGCTGTTTGGGCGCGGGATTGTCGAAACGGAAGAAGATTTCGGGACCCAAGGGAGCGGCGCCAGCCACCCCGAGTTGCTCGACTGGCTGGCCACCGAATTCATGCGTACGCACTGGGACATGAAAGCGTTGCTTAAAACGATCGTGATGTCCGCCACTTACCGGCAGAGTTCCGAGGTAAGTCCCGCGCTGATGGAGAAAGATCCTTACAATCGCCTGCTCGCCCGTGGCGCGCGATTCCGGCTTGAAGCCGAAATTGTTCGCGACCAGGCGCTCGCCGTCAGCGGACTTCTATCCGCCAAGCAGTTCGGGCCGCCTGTTATGCCCTGGCAGCCGGAAGGAATCTGGCAGGTGGTGTATAACTCCGACCAGTGGATCACCAGTTCCGGCGAAGACCGTTATCGCCGCGGTATCTACACCTTCCTGCGGCGCACGTCGCCTTACCCGTCGATGATTACATACGACGCACCGACAGGCGAGTTATGCACCATCCGCCGGGTGCGCACCAACACTCCGCTCCAGGCGCTGGCCACGCTCAACGATCCGGTATCGATGGAAGCCGCGCAGCACCTGGCTTTACGGGCATTGCAGGAATCGGAGAAAGCGCCCCAGGCGCGCGCCTCGAAGTTATTCGAGTTAGCATTATCGCGCCCCGCGCGGACGGAAGAAGTAAAGCGCGTACTCTCCTTACATGCCGAAACCAAGGCGGAACTCAAAAAGAAGCCCAAGGAAGTTCAGAAACTCCTACGCTACACAGAAACGCTCTACACAGCGGACCGTGAAGTAGTGCTGATCCGCGATGCTCGCGACAATCCACCCGAATGGCGCTACACGACTACCGACCCCGGGGCTAACTGGACCGCGCCGCGCTTCGACGATTCTTCCTGGAAAAGCGGCAAGGGACAGTTCGGCTACTTCGAAAAGAAGAGCGACGGCCTACGCCTGGGCACCAATTGGGAAACCGACGACCTCTGGCTACGCCTCGAGTTCAATGTCCCCGCCGGCGAACTCGAAAAACCGAAGTTCGTGGTCCGTTGCCAGGGTTCGTTTGAAACCTTCCTTAACGGAGTTCAAGCCACCAACATCGGCCTGGAGCGCAACGGATACTACGACTACGCGATCGACCCGGCAGCTTTCAAGACACTGAAGCCGGGCAAGAACGTGATAGCCGCCCGCGTGCGCCGGACCCGCGAGAAATCGGCGGGCCAGATTATGGACCTCGGCATGGCCGCCGCCCGCGCCATGGACTTAGGCAAACACCAGAAAGACGACCTCGACCGCGCCGCTTGGGTGGTTGTCGCGAACGCAGTGATGAACCTCGACGAAATGCTGACGCGGAGATAACTCAAATGACACCCGAACTGAAACAGCTCCAAGAAAAAACCCGCCGGCATTTCCTCGAGCAGAGCCCGCTGGGACTCGCGGCCATGTACCTGGCCGACAAACTCGGCGCGGCCGCTACCAACCCGCAAGCGAATCCGCTGTCGGTGCGAAAGCCTCATCACGAGCCCAAGGCGCAGGCCGTCATCTACATGCATATGGCCGGCTCGCCGTCGCAATTGGAGTTATTCGACTACAAACCGGAGCTGATCAAGTACAACGGCAAGCCCTGTCCCGACGAGTTGCTGAAAGGCAAGCGATTCGCGTTTATCAAAGGCGTTCCGCAGATGATGGGTACGCCCTATCAGTTTGCCCAACATGGCAAATCGGGCGGATGGGTGAGTGAGTTACTTCCGCACTTCAGCAAGGTAGTCGACGATGTAACCATCATCCGATCGATGACCACCGACCAGTTCAATCATGCGCCCGCCCAGTTATTTCTCCACACCGGCACGCCACGTTTTGGCGGCGCCGCGATGGGCGCCTGGGCCACCTACGGCCTGGGCAGCGAAAACCAGGACCTGCCCGGTTACGTCGTTTTGGTCGGCGGCGGCAACAATCCCGATGCGGGCAAGAGTTTGTGGGGAAGCGGTTTTCTGCCGAGCGTCTACCAGGGCGTCCAATGCCGGACACAAGGCGACCCCGTGCTCTTTTTGAGCGATCCAGAAGGCATGACCCGCAGCCTGCGCCGCAAAACTCTCGACGCCATCAAAGACCTGAACGAACTCCAGCAGCAGCGCGAAGGCGACCCGGAAACAGCGGCCCGCATCTCGCAGTACGAACTCGCCTATCGCATGCAAATGTCCGTGCCCGATGTAATGGACATCCAGAAAGAACCGGCGCACATTCACAAGCTCTACGGTTCCGAACCCGGCAAAGTTTCGTTCGCGAATAACTGCCTGCTCGCGCGCCGCTTAGTCGAGAAAGGCGTCCGCTTCGTGCAGTTATTCCAGTGGGGTTGGGACCATCACGGCTCGAGCAAGCGCGAAGACATCCGTCACGACCTGCCGATACGCACACGCAATATCGACCAACCCGTGGCGGCCCTCGTCCAGGACCTGAAGCAGCGCGGCCTTCTCGACAAGACTCTCATCGTTTGGGGCGGCGAATTCGGACGTACCCCGATGCGCGAAAATCGCGGCGGTTCGTATGGTTCGTTTGTTGGACGCGACCATCACCCTTATGCGTTTACGATGTGGATGGCGGGCGGCGGCATCAAGCGCGGGCTGAATTACGGGTCGACCGATGAAATCGGGTACTATCCCGCTGAGAACAAAGTAGCCGTCCGGGACATACAGGCTACGGTACTGCATCTACTTGGCCTCGATGCCCGCAAATTGAGTTATCCGTTCCAGGGATTGAATCAACGCCTGATCGGACCAACCGACGAAGCCCGCGTACTGAACGATCTTATTGCTTAGCGGCTTTCGCCGGCGACCGGCGCCTTCACGGGCCGCCAGTCGTAGAACTGAAGGCGGCACAGATGACAGTGATAGAGCGGCGCAAACAGTAATTGCTGGATCCGGCTGATGGGGTGCCGGTGCATGCGATCGATGTGGTCGCGCTTTGTCCGGCGGTCCAGATTCGTTTGTCCACATTTCGGACAGTTGACATAGGGACGCCAGGCAAACGTCCACGCTTTCGGTAGGCCAAATCGCCGGTTGCAGTCTTCACATCGGAAGACTACTTCGTAGACCAGACGGTCAAAAAGCGAGCGGCGCGACCGGTGAACTTGACCTTGGCAAAACACACACTGCGGCATGCGGTCAAACTGCATCCGATTATCGCAACAATTTAATCCGCAGACCACCGTGCATGGAGGCGAACCGTTATGAAGTGCGTGGATTCCGGGGCGCGGGGCCCGGCTTGCCGTAGAGCCCATGCTCGCGGATATAGGCAATCACCGGCGGAGGAACCGTCGGCGGCTCTTCCCCGCGCGCCAGGGCTTCGCGAATATCCGACGACGATACGGGCAGGGCCAGCGTGTCCAGCCGCCGCACGCGCGCGCCTTGCGGCACCGTGTATTCGTGCCCGGGCCGTGTCACCACAATGAACTCTACGGCCGCGATCACGTCTTGCCAGCGGAACCATGTCTGTATCTCGGCGAACGCATCCGCGCCGATCAGAAACAGAAGCTCATCGGACGGCCGCGCGGCACGCAACTTCTCGATGGTGTGGATGGAATAACTGCGCAGGGTACCTTCTTCAATTCGCGACGCGACAAATCCCGGCTCGCCGGCGCACGCCAGTTCCACCATCCGATAGCGAGCGCCGAACGGGGTCGCCGTCACACCCGACTTATGCGGCGGCACGGCGTTGGGGACAAATAGCACTTCGTTGAGATCGAAATGCGCCATCGCCTCTCGAGCCACCGTCAGGTGCGCCGTATGAATCGGATCGAACGTGCCGCCGAAGACACCAACTCGCACGCCGGTTTACAGGACCTTGATCCGCATGTTGCGGAACTCCGCCCTCATGCCGGGCCCTTTGTGCAACTGCAGGGCGAGCACGCCGCTCATCTTTGAGGTGTCTTTGATATCGGCTGTAACTACGCCGTTCACCGTGATGCGGATCGTGTCGCCTTTGCAGTAGATCTCATAATCATTCCAGTCGTTGTTCTTCACAACCTTCTCGGCTTTGCCTTTCCAGCCATTCACGATGATGCCGCGCGTGCCGCGTTCGTCGTAGATCGAACCCCAGTAGTTGCCCTCGGCCATGTCGGCCTGCAGGCCTTTCACGACAAAGTCCGGTAACTCTTCGCTGCGGAACTGCACGCCCGAGTTATGGTTGCGCAGCTTCACCTGGAACTTCAGGTGGAAGTCGCCAAACTGCCGCTTATGGATGAGAAATGTGTTATGCGGAATCTCAATGCCGTCAGTGGATCCGACAATCACGCCGTTCTCGACCTTCCACAGCCGCGTGTCGCCTTTCCACTCGCTGAGATTCTTGCCGTTGAATAGCGGTTTAAAGCCCTCCTTCTTCTCTTCTTTGGAGATGGACTGCGCCATTACGAGGGCCGCGCTGAACAACAAAATTGCAAGGTTCTTCACAGTTCTGAATTGTAGCCCAGTTAGCGGAAGCCCCCGCCATAGAGCGCCACAATCGCCGTCCGGAACACCGGGAAGAAGATGTGATCGAAGACGTTCCAAGCCACCAGAATCCCCAACAGCGAGAACATCGGCTGCCGCACCAACTCCACGTATTTCCGGTGCAATCCTTCCGGCAACAGCAGCCCGATCGCGCTATGCCCATCGAGCGGGGCCACCGGAATCAAGTTGAACAGCCCCAGCAATAAATTCAACGAAAACACGATGCTCACAAACGCCGCCACGCCATCCGCCAACCCCGAAACGCGCGCCTCCGTGATGTGCGAGAACCCGATTCCGCCGGGGATCTGAAAATACCCCAGCGCCATGCCGATATGAATCACGATGGCGGCAATGATCACCAGCGTGAAGTTCGCCGCCGGACCGGCCAGCGCCATAGCGGACGCCCGCTTCGGATGCCGGTGTTCCCAGAACGGATCGTAGGGCGCGCTTCCCCAACCGATCATCCACCCGCCCATCAAAAACGACAGCAACGGCACGATCACGGTGCCAAACGGCTCGCGTTGTATGTGCGGCAGCGGATTGAGCGTCACCTGCCCGGCATGATACGCCGTCAGGTCGCCGCCCAGTTTCGCCGCCAGGCTGTGCGCCGCCTCATGCGCCGTCAACGACAGCAGAAACGCCACGTACCACAGCGGCAGTTGCGCCAATATGTCTGTGTTCATCTATCGCTCAGTTATCGCTTATCGCTCGGTTATCGCTCGGCCGAAAACAGCAGCGGTTTGCCGTAGCCCATTTCCTGGTAGACCACGCCGGGCGCCTTTAAAAACAACGATGCGCGAAATTGTTTCGGATCCGCCTGATTGTCCGCGAACATGTCGTAGTGGCAAGGGATGGCCGCCTTCGGTTTGATCTTCCCCACAATGTCGGCCGCCTCCCAGTGCGACAGGTTGTTGAAGCCGCCGTTGATGCACGTGATCACAAGGTCGGGCTTGTGCTTTGCAGCCGACACCAGCAGGTCTGTATAGTCCGTATCGCCCGTCACGTACACTCGCGGACCGTTGCCAAAGGAAAACACAAAACCCATGTGGTTGAGATCGGTATCGTCGGTCGGCAAGGCGAAGGTTCCGTTGATCTTCACGTCTTTGAATTCCATTTCGCACTGTGGATACGACACGTGAATGCGGCCGTCTTCCACCTTCTCCGCGCGATAGACATCCGTCGCCGGGTGCGGCCCCACAAAGGCGATGGTGTCCTTGTTCTTTACGCGCCGCACGGTTTCGGGATCGGTATGGTCCTGGTGATTGTGCGTGCAGGTGAAGACGTCGATGTCGAGTTCCTCGGGTTCAATCAGAACCGGCACCCGGCGCTTCAAATCGATGCCGGGGTGCAAGCCTTCGCAGCTATCAGTCAGGTACAGGTCGGTCGAAACCAGCGTTCCTTCGGGGCTCTTGAAGATGAACCCGTTCTGGCCAAACCACCAGATGGCCACATGGTTTTTCGGCACCGCGAAGTGGCGGATCTCTTTCATTAACGACATTGCATTCTCTATCGTCGCAAACTCCAGGAGGAGCGTGGTCTGACGAAACCTGCCCGCTTTGGTGGGCAAATTGCGAGTATTCAGGTCGAGCGTTCATTCTGTGCGCGAGACAGAGGAAATGCGGGTGTTGCCACCCACCCAGGGGCGTTATGACACTGGATTGTTTGCGAAACCACCCATTCACGCGGGGTCTGACGCAGAGTCAGATCCAACTTTTGAGTTCGTTGGCCACGACGGTTGTCGTTGAAGAAGACGAGATTGTTTTGGAAGAAGGGCAGCGGTCGGAGGCTTTCTATTTTTTGATTTCGGGAAGCGTCGCGGTTGAGATGAAGAGCCCCGTCTGCACCATTAACCTTCAGGTTCTCGGTCCCGGTGAGGTGTTCGGATGGTCTTCCCTGCTCGATATGCAGGACACACTGTTCCAGGTCCGTTCGCGGGAGCGCACCACGGTGTTACGCCTCTCCGGCCGCAGCCTGATCGAAGCGTTTCTTGACGACGCCGAACTCGGCGCTGAATTCATGCGCCGCACCCTTAAGGTGGTGGCCGGGCGCGTGAAAGCGACAGAACTCAGGTTTGCCGAGATGTGCGGCGTCCGTGTCCGCCAGACGCATCTAAACTCTCATATTCCCGGCACTGGGACTTCTGTCCCCTTCCGATCTGCCGATACATAACCGGCGTAGATCGCCAGCGTGATGTCGATGGCCAGGTCGAGGTTGCACTCCGGCTCACGCCCGGCCCGCATCGAATTCACGAAATCGTGCATCTCGTAGAACTGCCCGTTGCTCCATCCGAACTCGGGATAGGCCGGAATCCACCCTTCGTTGGAGCTGATTTTTTCCATCAGGTCCATCCCGGCGAATTCTTTCTTGTCGGGGCTATAGAGATCCACGACGCGAACCGGTTGTATGTGGCACCGCGTGCGGTGGTTGTTCGCAAACACTTCCACGTAGTCGTAAACCCCGCCCAGCACCAGTTCGCTGGTCATCACGTCGGCCACCATGCCGTCGTCGAACACCACGTGCAGAAAGGCGTAATCTTCCGTGTCGTGGTAGGTGGTCCGCAGATACCCGCGATCCTCAAACGCCTTTTCTTTTGTGATCGCGTGCGTCCGGCAACTCACCGCCACGGGCCGAATCGGCGTGCCCCTGCGCGCCATCCCCTCCTTGCGCTTCAAATAGAGGACGCCGCCGAGCGGATGGCACCCTTTCCCGATCAGCGATCCGCCGCCTTGTTCGCTCCAGATGCCATACACGGGCGAGTGCGACCCGGAGTGCGACTCCTCGGCCACCATGCGTAAGATCTGCGCTTTGGTATGTTCCAATATCTGGCGTTCCCGCTGGATGGACGGCGCGTAGATATAGTTCTCCGCATAACCCAACAGGATGCCGCTCTTGGCAACCACGCCGCGCAGATCGCGCAACTCTTCGGCGATCGCCGCAAGCATCTCTTCTTTCGAATGCTTCAGCGGCGATCCGAAGAACCCATGGAACGGCTTCTCGACAATTACGTGTTTCCCGGCCGCGGCGGCGGCGCGGATATAGGCGGCGTGCGACGAAGGGGGCGTGCAGATGTCGAGCACATCGATATCGGGCAGCATCGCCTCCACTGACTCGTAAGCGCGAACGCCAAACTCAGCGGCAAATGCGTTCCGCGACTCCGCCCGGGCGCTCGTCACGCCCACCGTAGCAGCGGGCAATCCGCGGAGATTTTTGTGGTGAAACCGGCCGGCAAATCCTGAGCCGGCGATACCGATGCGAAGCAGGTCTGAACTCATTGCGGGAATCTATGTAGGCTAACACCCAACCAGACGTCCCGCCCCGCCGGTTGGCGGGTCAGTTACTCGAAGCCGGGCGCTCGTACGGCGCCTTCAAATACTTCGCCGCCTCTTCCTGCGCGTTCTGCGTATTGTCTTTGGTGCGGATCGCCAGGTTGTACTCGTTGATCGCGCGCTCGCGTTGACCGGTAATGTCGAAGATCTTACCCACGTTGATATGTGCCCAAACCTCGGTCCACTTCGGCTCCAGGTCGCCGTTGAGCGCGTCGCGGAACGAGTTAGCCGCCGCCTGGTAGTTGCGCTGCAGGAAGAACAGTTCGGCCACGCGATAGTGCGCGAGCGACGAATTGCGGTTCACGTCGAGCGCCTTCTGATATTCCTTCAGCGCGTCGCCGAACTCCGACACTTCCGCGAACATTTCGCCGCGCCGGATAGCCACGGCCACACGCATCTGGTTCGAATACCGCAGCACACGGTTGTTCGGATCGATGGTGACCTTCTTCGGCCGCCCGAACGTTTCCACCACAAACTCAGACGACGTGCCCACCACTTCCACCTGCTTGGTCTCCGGGTTGCCTTCCGTCTCAATCAGCAGATCCACCGGCATGCGGAACGTATCGAGATCCTGCGACACCTTGCCCATGATCCGGAACCCGTTCGTCGTCCGGAACACCGTGTATTCCAGCTTGAACTCCGGCGCGCCCGACGATTCGATCCACTGCACGAAGAACCCTTGCAGGTTCCGCTCGCTCACCTGTTCGGCGGCTTTTCGGAAATCGTCGGTGTTCACCGACTTTCCGGCATTCGCTTCCAGAAACCTGGTCAGCAGCGTCTTGAACTTGTCGTCGCCGATCGAGTAACGCAGCATGCCCAGCACCGCCGTACCCTTGGCGCCCGACACGGCCCAGTATTCGGGCGAGTAATCTTCCAGCCGCGCGGTTTGGATGACCGGGATATCGTCGATGGTCAGCGCCTCGACATACACATCTTTCATCTCGGTTTCGTACGCGCCCGCGCCCGACTGCGATTCCACCCACAGCAGTTCCGCCATGCGCGCGCCGCCGTTCACCAGCCACATGTGCGCCCGCGTCGTAGGCGACACGTTGTTGCCCCACCACTGCCGCGCCACCTGGTTCACCAGCAGCCGTGTGTTCACCGATTTCCCGATCGCTCGCGGATTCAGGAACAGAATGCCCGGAGCCGAGTAGCCGTTCGGGGCGCCCGCTTCCGTCTCCACAACTGTCAAATTCGCTTGCGGCGGAATCCCGAACAGCGATGTCAGAAACGTCATTACCTTGCCGATTTCCTGTCCGTATGGGCCGGCCATGTCGGCCGAATCGCTGCGGAAATAGAGCAGTGTGGTGACTCCTTCGGCCGACGTCCGGTTGGCCTCGCCCTTCACAATCGCCACGCTGCCGGGAAAACTGGGCCGCGTATGCTCGAACTCAAATACGGTGTTCGCCCCGTCGCGCCCCTTGGTCTCTAAACCGCTGGCCACCACCCGGAACCCGTCCGGAACGCTGATCTTCATGTGCGCCGCAAAGCGATCCGTCGTGTAGCCGTTCACGGGAAACCACCGCGCCGGATAGAGCAGAAACGAATAATCCGCCTGGATGGACGCGAACTTCACGCCATACACAGGGGATTCTTCCGTGCCCGTCAACCGCCCATCGTATCGGATCACGACAGTTTCGGCCTTGCCCTTCGGCAACGGTTCGGGGAAGTTTACGCGGACGGTGTAATCCTGCTGATTGCGCGACGCCGACAGGTCGCGACCCGCCCCGTCCACGGCCTTCGAAACGCGCAACGCATTGTTCAACTCGAAGATGGCGTAGGTAGTGTTCTCTTCCGTGGGAAGAAAGCGGATAGCGGCGGTAGCGGTTAAACTCTGTGTCCGCGGGTTGACCTCGGCCTCGATCTGATAGTCCTGCACATCGATGCCGGGCCGCTTGTTGTCCTGCCCGAACAGGACCGCCGCAGCCGCCCAGACCATCAGGACCCACACCTTCAGGACCGACACCTTCAGGCCCGACACCCTCAGGCCCGACACCCTCAGGCAATGCTTAAGAGATCGCATTCAACCGTTCCTTCTCCAAGATATCCAGCACAATGCGCGCGCCGCGCTCCATCGGATCAATGGCCGAAGCCAGCCGTTGCGCCACGTCCTTCAACCCCTCTTCTATCAGCAACCGAGCTTCCGAATCTTCCAATAACTTGATCGCAGCAGACGCGAGCGTTTCCGGCGTAAAAGCATCTTGGATGAATTCTGGTACGACTCGCCTGCCGGCAACCAGATTCACCATGGAATAGAACGGTACATCCACCAGAAAACGGCCCATCCACCAGCTCAATGGACTGACCTTATAGAACGCAACCAACGGGGTTCCCAGCAGCGCCGCCTCTATCGTTACGGTACCACTGGCGGCGAGCGCCAGGTCCGCGTGCGCTATCGCATCCCAGGTCTCGCCTTCTATATGTTGGATGGGCGAACGGCCAATGGGTTCCGTGAAAAATGTTAACGGTAAACGGTTTTTCAGTCCCGATGGGGTTGCCAGCACGAAACTGGCCGGCTGCTTCGCATTGATCCGGTCAACCGTTGGCGCAAGCAGCGGTAGGTGGCGCGCGATCTCGCCCGGCCGGCTTCCCGGCAGTACGGTCACCAGTGGCCGGCCGGCGGGAATTCGGTGTTTCTTCCGCCATTCGGTGCGCCCCATCGTTGGTTTCACCAGCCGTGTGAGCGGGTGCCCGATATAGGTTGCCTTCGTCCCGCGCTCACGAAAGTACTGCTCCTCGAACGGAAATATGCACAGCAAGTGGTCGAGCGAGCGCAAATACCTGATCCGTCGCTTGCGCCACGCCCATACCTGCGGCGCGATCAGGTACACGATCGGGATCTTCAGCTTTCTCAGCTTCTTCGCCAGCCTCAGATGAAAGTCCGGACTGTCGGTCAGAATCGCGATATCCGGCCGCTCGGTCTCCGCCGCCCGCACGAGTTTCCGAAATTCCCCATAGATCCGCGGAATGTGGTGGACCACCTCAACCAGCCCCACCACATTCAACTGCGCCGCATCCACCACGGTCCGGATTCCCGCCGCCCGCATCCGGGGTCCCGTGCATCCAAAAAACTCAGCGTCCGGAAGATGCGATCGCAGCGTTTGCACCAGCGCCGATGCGTAGAGATCCCCCGACGCCTCCCCGGCCGACACCAGGATCTTCATCGCGTGTGGCGATTCCCTGTAAGCCGAGATCGAGCGTTAACGATGGTTCCCTGCCCGTTCCATATGGTCAACGTCGCCACACCCGTTCCGTCCGGCCGCGCCCGATCACCGGTCGCCACTATTGAGACAATCTTCACGCTGACAAACCTAGAAATCCAGAATATCAGCCGTTATCAAACACTCACTCTCCGCTCAAGCAAAGGACTAAAACGTGTGCCCATGTAAACAATACTTGACACATCCAGCCGGGAGGAGCCATAGTAGTGATGTAAAGAATGCTTTACAAAAAGACAATGACACCTGACCATATGAATCCTCCACAACCGCGGCACCACGGCTATCATGCCCGCATTCGCACCAGCATCATCCGCCTCGCCGGCTGGACCCTCGCCTGGCTGGCCGCCACCGCTCTCATGAAATTCGGTCCGATTGTTTTCTGGAACAAGGCCGTCGCCTTCACGCTCCTGGCTGTCGGTTTGGACCTTGCCGTGGGCGTGGGCATGATTCTGGCTACGAAGAAGTACGTCACGGAACTAGACGACCTTCAGCAAAAAATCTATCTCGACGCCTTGGGGATCACCGTGGGAGTCGGCCTGATCGCCGGCATCCCCTATTCGGTGATGGACTCCTACCACGTGATGCCTTTCAAAGCCGACGTCGCACACATCGTGATCCTGATGGCAGTGACGTTTTCCGCGTCCTGCGTCTATGGCTCGTGGCGGTATCGATGAAGAACCGGCTCAAAGTGCTGCGCGCCGAACGCAACTGGACGCAAGCCCAGTTGGCAGATGCGCTCGACGTGTCCCGCCAGACGATCAATGCCATCGAGACCGGTAAGTTCGATCCGAGCCTGCCTCTCGCCTTCCGCGCCGCCCGCCTGTTTGCCCTTCGGATTGAAGACATCTTCGAGGACGAGGATTCGCAGTAGACCGGGCATTGGAAGTCCAAGGCGTCATAAGCGGCTCGCGAGCAAGGCTACCCACGTGCTGAAGGCGGTGCGCCTGTTATCCTGATTCTCGGAAGGGCATCCATGAAATTAGATACCATCCAGCAGATTGAACACGCGATTGCGGGACTGAATCGGGAACAACTCGCGGAATTGTACGCCTGGCTTGACCAGTACGATCCTCAAGCAATCGATGAACGCCTGCAAACCGACCTCGCGTCGGGCCGCATGGATCAGGCGATTCTGAGTGCCCTCGACGACGAAACAACTCACTCCTCTACCGGAAGCGCCTAAATCCCCTCGCCCGACGCGAAATCCCCAGGCAAAAACACTCCGCGCTGCTCTAAGTCCGCGATGATCTTCTGCACCGCCGCCTCGTCCTGCGGCGACAGTTCACCTGGCTGATACGCCACGACGTTCCGCTCACCGATAAGGTTCTGCGCCTCGATCCGCTCTTCCGCGTCGTCCGATGCCACGGAGCAGATCGCGATCAGCCCCGCCGTGTTCAGCAGCCGGGCCATCTCGGGTAGCAGGTGACTTTCCACGTCGTCCGCCAGCGCCTGCACAAAACAACCTCGGTCGAACAACTTGCGCTCGAGCAGCCAGGCGAGTTCCGCCCGCGCCGTCAGCCAGATCGTCACCGGCAGGTGACCCGCCCGTGTGTACCGTTCCGCCGGCGTCAGCCTGCCGGTCGCAAACTGCAGGTGCCGCGAGGCGGCTTCCGTAGTTCCCGATTTCGAGCGCTGCCGTTCCACGATCATCCCGGCGGCGAGCGTCGCGTTCGTGATCGGATCGATCAGAATCAGGCTGCCCGTCGTCCGGTTCCGCCGGTAGGCGTCGAAGAACAGCGGCTTCGTCGTTTCGATCGCCACCGTCCCGATCTCGTTCAGTTCCAACTTGTCCGCCGCTTCCGCTTCGAGCGTGTTTACGTCGATCCGGTGGACGATTCGTGTCACCCGCGCACCCACTTGCTGCGTCGTGTGCTTCACCAAGTACGGCCGTGCCGGGTCCAACGGTTCGTGGCTCATCCACACCACCGCCGCTTCGATTCGGCGTGAAACGTGCGGCATCCGCAACGGCGACACCAGCATGTCGCCACGGCTGATGTCGATTTCGTCTTCGAGCGTCACGCAAACCGACTGCGGCGGAAATGCCACCGGCAGGTCACCGTCATAGGTCACCAGACGCTTCACCTTCGACGTTCGCCCGGAAGGCAGTGCCATCAGCGTATCGCCCGGCCGCAACGTACCGGAGGCGACCTGTCCGGCGAACCCGCGAAAGTCGAGGTCCGGGCGGACTACATATTGCACGGGCAGCCGCACATCCTCAAAGTTGTGCCCCACGGAAACCGGCACCGTTTCCAGGTACTCGAGCAAAGTCGGACCGGAATACCAGGGTGTATTCGTGCTCCCCTTGGCGATGTTGTCGCCGTTCAGCGCCGATACCGGAAAAATCTGAATGTCTGAAAAATGCAGTTTGTGGGCGAACGCATAAAACTGCGCCTGAATGTCGCGATACACCTGCTCGGAGAAATCGACCAGATCCATCTTGTTAATGGCCACGGCTATGTTCGGAATCCCGAGCAGTGACGATATATAGGTATGCCGCCGCGACTGCGGTAGCAGCCCCTTGCGCGCGTCAATCAGGATGATCGCAACCGATGCCGTGGAGGCGCCGGTGGCCATGTTGCGCGTGTACTGCTCGTGCCCCGGCGTATCGGCGATGATGAACTTGCGCTTGGGCGTCGCGAAGTAGCGGTAAGCGACATCGATCGTGATGCCCTGCTCGCGTTCGGCCCGCAGACCGTCTGTGAGGAGCGAAAAATCGATGGGACCGCTCGACCGGTTGATCTTCGAGTTCTGTACCGAATTCAGCTGATCTTCGTACACCGACTTGCAGTCGTAAAGCAAACGTCCGATGAGAGTCGACTTGCCGTCGTCCACGCTGCCTGCCGTCGAAAACCGCAGAAGCTCGCGCGTCTCCTGCTCCGCCAAAAACTGTTCAATCGTGAGAGTCGACATCGTTAGAAGTACCCCTCACGCTTTTTGATCTCCATCGAGCCTTCCTGGTCGTGATCGATAATCCGGTTCTCGCGTTCGGACCGGCGGAATTGGATGAGCTCTTCGATGATCTTGGGCAGAGTATCCGCTTCCGAATAAATCGCGCCGGTACAATAAGTACAGCCAAGAGACCTCATGCGGCACATTACCTTCTGCGGCTTCTCTCCGGGAAGCAGCGGGTAATTATGCTCCAAAGGTATCAGCGAATTGCCGCGCACCAGCATTTCGCGCTCTTTGGCAAAGTAGAGTGGCACAATCGGGATCTTTTCCACATGGATGTAGTGCCAGATGTCGAGTTCGGTCCAGTTCGATAGCGGGAAGACACGGATCGATTCCCCCTTATCCACCCGGGCGTTGTAGAGATTCCATAGTTCGGGCCGCTGGTTCTTCGGGTCCCACTGCCCGAATTTGTCGCGGAAGGAATAGATGCGCTCCTTCGCGCGGGCCTTCTCCTCATCGCGGCGAGCGCCGCCGAAAGCGGCGTCGAAGTTCCAGTTGGCCAATCCGTCGAGCAACGCCCGAGTTTTGAGCAGAGCGCAGCACTTCTGCGTACCGAGTTTGAAGGGGTTGGCTCCGTCGTCGAGCGCCTGCCGGTTCGACCAAACCAGCAGATCCAGACCAAGGCTTTTCGGGTACGTGTCCCGAAACTTAATCATTTCCTTGAACTTGTACGACGTATCGATATGCAGCAGCGGGAACGGGATCTTGCCCGGCGCAAACGCCTTTTGCGCTAGCCGCAACATTACCGACGAGTCTTTACCGATCGAGTACAGCATCACCGGACGCTCAAACTCGGCCGCTACCTCGCGGATAATATGGATGCTCTCTGCCTCAAGGGTTTGAAGATGAGATAAAGTGAGCGACATTCAGTGGATACTGAAGCTTAGTATAGCGAGGCAATCCCACCAATGTCTATCAAGATTTGGATGATTGGGGTACTTTCCGTTGCCGCCCTGAGCGCAGCCGATATCCCACCCACCCAGCGCCTAAACCAGCATAAGGTCACCTCCCGCAACAGTCCTGCCCCTGAACCGGGCGCTGAGAATGTCGTCATTCCCTCTCTGGTTGAGGGGCTTTCGGGCAAAGAGGACTGGTATAAGAAGCGTCGCCCGGAGATCGACCGGCTCTGGCGCACTATTCTCGGACGAAACGAACCCAATTCATCAGACAAGAAATGGTTCGGCGAAGTTACCAAAGTCCGGATCCTGGACAAGCAGGAGAAGGACACCTATACCCGCATCCACCTCGAGATCCCGATCGAGAAGGACTTCTACCAGCCTCACCTGCTGCTGATCCCGAAGGGAGCCAAGAAAGGCGACCGCCGTCCGGCCGTCATCGCCTGGACCTCCTCTACGCCCGACTACACCGCCCCCGAAGGCTGGTGGGGAGCCTGGCTCGCCTCGAAGGGGTATGTCGTCCTGACCGGATGGTCGTTCATCCGCAACTACCGCGACAAGACCAACGGCCGGAACGGCGCAGCCGACAAGTTGTACGAACGCTTCGGCCGGTGGCTCCCGATGAGCAAGATGGTGCACGATGTACAACGTGAGGTTCTCTATCTCAAGTCATTGAAAATGATTGATTCTAAGCGAGTCGGCTTCATCGGGTTTTCGCTGAGCGCCAAGGCCGCTATCTACGTCGCCGCCTTTGCGCCCGAGATCGCGGCGACGGTGGCGGTCGACCCGCACATCGCCGTTAATGGCGGCACCAATTGGTACGCCCCTTGGTATCTCGACTGGACCCGCCCGTGGCCACAACTCCCTGGACCCGACCACACCGTCCTCGGTCTGCTCAACCCCAACAAGCAGCGCCCCGGCTTCGAGCATGACCACCACGAATTGCTTGCCTTGTCCGCCCCACGCCCGTTCCTGTTAATCGGCGGTAGCCAGTCCGAAGACCGCGGCGGCGACTCCGACGACCTCCAGAGCTGGGGCTACTTCAACCGTGCCAAAGAGGTATATACCCTGCTCGGCGTACCGGACAACATCCAGTTTGCGTCTACGGCAGATGGGCACAAGGCGAACGGTCCAACCATCGACCCCGCCTGGCAAAGCTTCTTCACCAAATGGTTGAAAGGCGGGCAATAAGTTGAAGGCAGGAATAGCTTTAATGGTAGCGACAACTCTTCTCCCGGCACAGCCGATCAGCTCCGAACGCCTCCGCGCACACGTTCAATTCCTGGCGAGCGACCTGTTAGAGGGCCGCGGCACCGGCCAGCGCGGGGGCGAGATTGCCACCGAGTACCTGGCATCCCAACTCGCCGTGGCCGGAGCTAAGGCAGCGGGCGAGCATGGCGCCTATTTCCAGGAAGTGCCGCTGGTGGGCGTCCAAACCCGTCCCGAGTCCACGCTGTCCGCCCGCAAGGACGGCGTCTCGGTGAACTTCACCTGGCTGACCGAGTTCGTGGGCCACGCGCAGACACAGAAAGAGCACCAGACGCTTGAGGCGGAGGCCATCTTCGTCGGCCACGGCATCACCGCCCCCGAGTTCACTTGGGACGACTACGCCGGGACGGACGTGAAGGGTAAAGTAGTCGTCCTGTTCACCAACGAACCTCCTTCAGACGATCCTTTATTTTTTGGCGGTAAAGCACTGACTTATTATGGCCGTTGGACCTACAAATACGAAGAAGCGCTGCGCCGCGGCGCCCGTGCTGCCATCATCCTCCACACCAACGAAACCGCAGGCTACGGCTGGGATGTCGTCCGCAATTCGTGGGGTCAGGAAGACGCCGCCGTCAAAGTAACGGGAGACGCGCTCGCCTTTGCCGGTTGGCTTTCCGAAGAAGCCGCCGGGAAGTTCCTCGCCCCCTCCGGCTATACCGTGCCTGACCTGCTCACGCGCGCCAACACCAAAGGCTTCCGGCCCATCCCGCTGCACGCCAGGTTCTCAGGTGACTTCAATGCTACGGTGCGGGACATGAAGGTCCGCAACGTTTTGGGCCTGATTCCCGGCAGCGACCCGGCGCTCGCGAGCGAAGTGGTCCTCTACACCGCCCATTGGGACCATCTTGGAAAAGGTGAACATATTTTCAACGGCGCCGTGGACAACGCGAGCGGGTGCGCGGTGCTGCTGGAGATTGCGCGGACATGGTCGGAGCTCAGTATCAGACCGAGACGATCCGCCCTGTTTTTGTTCACCGCAGCAGAAGAGGCAGGTCTGCGCGGCGCCGAGTTCTTCGCCGAACACCCTACCCTGCCCCTCAACAAGATCGCCCTCGGCCTCAATTTCGATTCCTACTTTCCCTTCGGCCGAACCAAAGACGTCACGATGAACGGCGCGGAACGGACGACTTTCTGGCCCGAAATCCAAGCCATCGCCCGCCGCTTCAACCTCACCATTACCCCTGACCCCCGGCCGGAACAAGGCAGCTTCTACCGTTCCGACCACTTCCCACTGGCAAAAGCCGGGATAGCCGCTTTTTCTGTCAACGGCGGAAAGGAATTCCTGACCGATTCCGAACGCAAAGCGGCGCTGTTGAACGAGTATCACGAAAAACATTACCACCAGCCGACCGATGATTATCTCGACACCTGGGACTTCTCCGGCATGGAGCAAATCGCCCAACTCGGCGTCGCGCTCGGCCAGGACGCCGCGAACGCCGACACGCGGGTCCGCTGGGCGGACACGGCCGAAGCGGGCAAACCGAAACCGGCGGCGACTAAGCCAGCGCAGCGGAAGACAGCACCCCGGAAGAAGAGATAAGACTTCATTGCTACTGGCAGATGTTGATGGTCCGGTAGGCCGAGACTGGCTTGGTTCCGTTCCAGGTAATCCCGAAAGTATGGAGCCCTGGGAATACGCCGGTGAGAACGGCGAAGGTGTTGAATTGCCGTCCCAACGTGTTGAACACGGTGCGCATGAATGCGGTGACGTCGGCGCTTGCGTTCACAACTGACACTGCGCCGGTGTCGGTTCCAAGCAGCCTTGCCCACGCCGCTATGTTTGCGTTATCCGCGGCGGGCCCGACGACAGCGGCGAAGATTGGCACGCCCGAGCCCTCCAGATAGCTGATGGAGCCGTATGGGTCGCGATGCGATCGGCTTGTGTCCGTTGCCGAAGTGACGACGACAATCGCCTTTCGCCGGCCCGCCTCCTTGTTGTTTACCAGTAATCCACCGGCGTAGGCGGCAGTATCGTAGATGACACCAGTGGGGCTGGAGTCTGTCATCCCGGTGATGGCATTGGTTAGGTTACTGAGAGGGTCGCCTAGTCCGAAGACACTTACATGTTCACGGCCGGCGTAAATTAACGCGGCCCGGTCATCGGAACTCAGCGCACCAGACAGTGTATAGCCAGCGGCGCGGTTCTGACTCGCATCACCGCCGGCCACAACCAGTACAACGCTGAGCGGCGCGAGACCCACGCGATTGGTGGTGATCGAGCAGGGTAGAGGCTTACCGTCGAGCGTACACGACAGGTCCCGAACCGGGATATTGTCAACGGCTTGCGCATCCGGCCCAACGATATTGGCATAGACGCTCAGTCCAGTACACGAAGTGAGTTCTGTTTGTCCGATGGTGATAGAGAGCGGATCGTCGGCGGGGCGAACGTGAACGGTCAAGCTCTGGCTTTGGGCCAGTGTGGGAGTGAGCACGGCCACGGTGGCCAGGCCTGGCTTCGCCAAGTCCTCTGCCGGCAGGGTTGCGCGCACCTGCGTGGAACTGGTGAAGACGGTCGGCCGCCGAGCGCCGTTCCATAGCACGGTGCTTGCCGGAGAGAAATTCAAGCCAACCAGCGTGAGCACGGCACTGGAACCGGATGCGGTCAGAGAATTCGGGATGACGCGGGTAAGTGCCGGAGCACCCACATTCTCACCAAAGCCGGCTAAGGCTACCGTCACCTCGGGCGACTCCGGATCGGTGCTGCGTAGCTCAAGCATGCCGTCTGCAGCACCGATTCCGCCTGGTGAAAACCTCACCGTCACGGCGACTTCCGCTTCAGGAGCTACGCTGAATGGGCCGGCGGGACTTACCGTAAACGCGGCGTTCGAACTCTTCACCGACATCACGCTCAGTTGCCCCACGCCGACGTTGCGCACTCGAAGCACTTTCTCGAGAGAAGCGACCAGGCCAACCCTACCAAAATCCAGCAAGTCGGTGGAGAGCCGAATCGCCGGCGGACGCGCCTTCACCCCGAGTGCCACAAGAGGTACACGAAACAGCCTGCTGCCAGGGTCCTCATCCACGGTGATGGTTACAGCACCAGGCAGTAGGCCGGGCGTAGTCGGCTTCGAGTGAATCTCGAATGAGCGCGACTTCGACGGTTCTATCGTGATCGGCAGGTCCAGCGGAGCGGATAGGGAATAGCCCGCCGACACGTCCAAAGCCCGAATGACAATGGGCTTAGTGCCGGCAGCGGTCAGGCTCAGACGGTGCTGCCCCACACTTCCTATATCAACTGGTCCGAAGTCAATGCCCAACGGTTCGACCTGAAGCAGCGACGAGGTAGGTCCCGAACTTTCGGGCAACGTATCGAGCGGACCGGCCCCAACGGCGATACTGACAGCCTCCTGACTTGCATGGTCGCCAAACCATACCTTCAGCGGCAGTTCTCCAGTGGGTGCAGTGGACGGGATGCGGAAGGATAACGCGATCACAGCGCTCGGCATTCCTGTCGCGAGGCTCGCTTGGACCACCTCAGCCGGTTGGCCGGCGAGTTCCACCGAGGGGGTGATTTTGGGGGTAACAACTATATCTTCCCCAGCATAGATATCTTCACTAACCGTGACGATTTCTCCGGCCCCGGTCAGCAGGATTGTAACTACCGAATCCGGTGGAGCCGGAGTGGTCGGGCGATTGCCGGAACCGTCCGTGTTCGTGGCGGCCGCTTGCGACCGCGCGGGATCGACCGTCAGGATGACCGGCGCAGCAGTCTCAACCTTCATGGGAATCGAGTTAGACACGCGTCCGCCGTAGGTAACTCTAATCGTGGAATCCGGACATACCGGCTCTTGCGCCACGACTAACTGCCGGCATCGCCCGCGCACGGAGTAGGGCGCCATGGCGTCGATACGGTCGGCTTGTACGGTCAAAACTGGAATCGGAACGTTATCCATCAGCACCTCTACTCCATTCAGACTGGTGCTGATTGGCTTACCTGCTTCAGCCACCTGTGTTGCCGCTTTCTCTGGCCCAAGGTGCTTGCCCTGCAAGCTTATCAGCTGGCCAAAAGTCATGGCTGCGGCTGCTTGGCCGGCCCCATTGAGCACAGAGTCGAGCCGAATCCCCTCATTGAGCGACGCGCAGACGGCCCCGAAATCCCCGGCTTGCCGGATGTTGACGAGGTCAGGTTGACTGTCGCCATTGATGTCGGCCACGGCGAGGTCACTGCCGCCGGCGCAAACCTGAGTCATCGGGGCGCCGGACTGCCGGATAAATGCACTTGTCCGGGCGCCGGCCAGAATCTCAAGGCGGCGGCCCGACACATAGGCCAGATCGGCAAATCCATCTCCATTCAGATCGGCCGCTGCCACGTACT
Source organism: Bryobacterales bacterium (assembly GCA_020846745.1). Taxonomy (GTDB): domain Bacteria; phylum Acidobacteriota; class Terriglobia; order Bryobacterales; family Bryobacteraceae; genus JADLDI01. The sequence goes on from JADLDI010000015.1 coordinate 54,625, forward strand.
CGATGGTCTCCGGCCTGCCATTGTGGAGATCTACTTTTCGGAATGTTCCGTCTCCATTGCTGAACAACACGCGCACCGCGGAGTTGTCTGCGGCCAATGCGACGTCGGCATTCCCATCGCCGTCAAAATCGGCGACCGTAAACCGCGCGTCCGTCGTCGACCTGCCCGCGGCCGCTGTCGCCGGCTTTCCGAACGTGCCATCTCCGTTTCCCCACAGGACCGTAAGTACGCCGTCGCTTCGATTAACCGCCAAATCCAACCGCAGGTCCCCGTTGAAATCACCCACCCCAACGTTCGACTGGATTGCATATCTGTCGGACACGCGGTAGCTCACTGCGGGCGCAAAGCTGCCATCGCCCTTCCCCATCGCTACAGACAGCGTAATCAGGTCCTTAACCCAGGCCATGTCCGGAACCTTATCCCCGTTGAAATCGGCGAAAGTGGCGATACAGGACTGGTCTGTTGGCGAGAGCGCCAATCGAAACGTTCCATCACGATTGCCGATGGCAATCCGGGCTTTTCTGTCGCCGGCACAGGTCAGCAGGTCGATCCGGCCGTCCCCATCGATATCTGCCGCTGTCGCACTGGTGAATACAATTTTGGGATCTCCGCTATCCACCACAACTGCGGGTTCAAAACGGCCGTCCCCCTGTCCTTTGAGCAGTAACAGCCCACCGCCTGTTACGCTCACTAGCAAGTCGACACGTTTATCGCCATTGATATCGGCCGCCTGAATGGTGTTCGGCTGTGGCGTCAATATAGGCGCTACACTATCTGCTCCGCCGAATTCAATTGCTTTGGGATCTTGAACACTCGGGTAAGCGACCGCTGCCGCGGCCAAGCCCACGACGACTGGAACGATGCATAATCCAACACGACACACTGGAATATCTCCTCCTCCACGGAGGACACTGTAATACTAAGCGTTTCCAGATGCAATGCCGTCTGAAACGGCCGTCTGAAGCGGCTATGCCACTTGCGGTGCTACCTTCGCACGCTTGGCGTTTGGCCGATATCCTCGCGAGTTACTGTGCCGTTACGGCCCGCCCCGGCTTCGCACCGTCGACTAACTTCCCGTTATCTACCACGACAACGCCGTTGACAACTACGAACGGTATCCCCTCAGAAGGCAGCGCGGCATTACTGAAGGTCGATTTGTCGATTACTGTCGCCGGGTTGAACACCGTCACATCGGCATCTTTACCCACCTGCAGCCGCCCTTTGTTTGAAAGGTGCAACCGCTCCGCCGGCATGGTCGTCATCTTCTTCAACGCGAGCATCAGCGGGAGCGCCTTTTCTTCCCTGACATACTTACCGAGGACTCGCGCATAAGTGCCGGATACGCGGGGGTGGCCCTTGCCATTTTCGAGAATTCCGTCGGAGGCGACGATGATCTCCGGATGGGCCATGTTCTTGCGGATCATCTCTTCGGTATTGGTGAAAGTCGCGACGTAGCCGCCTTGTTTGCGGTACTTACGGAACGTCTCTTCGTTCAGCCATTCGCCGGTATTCACCCATAGCATCTTGTTATAGGGCAGCCCCAGGCGCTCCTGAAAGCCTTCGTCGAAGATACTGGTCTCGATCCTGGTCATCCCGGCGACATAGGGGTACGACTCCATCGAGACGTCAATGCCGTGCTTCTTTGCCCTGGCGATCAGGTCCATGGCGACATCGAACCGCGTGGTGGAAGAAGCCCCGATGTGTACGATGTGCAGCGGCGCGCCGGTCATCGCGGCGTACCCAAACACTTCGTGAAGCGAAGCGGGTAGACCAGGTTCGCCCAGCGAGCCATATCGCATGTGGATATAAGCCGGGCGCTTGTATTTGGCGGCTACTTCGAACATCGCGAGCAACTCTTCGACACCGGCGGCGGGCGTGTAGCCGAAGCCGAAACCGATGCCGAGCGCGCCTTCGGCGAGGCCTCTGTCCAGACGGTCGCGAATCGCCTTGCGCTCCTCGGCGGTGGCTACCTTCTTAATCGCGTTGTCTTTCGGAAGCCAGGCGCCGGTATCCTTCATGACACCCATGCGAGCAATCACGTGGCTGACGCTTGCGCCGTAGTTGACCACCGCTTTGCCTTGACGTTCGGCGTACCACTTCGCGACCGGTTCGACGCCGATCTCCAACTCTAAAGCCGTAGTGACACCGTCGCGAGCCTTGAGCCAGTAGTTTTCTTCGGTCTGCCCGTGCTGGTGCATGTCAATGAAGCCGGGTGAGACAACCAGCCCTTTGGCATCGATGACACGCTTCCCCGCAAGCGACTTATCGGAGATTGCGGCGATTTTGCCCGCCGAGATCGCGACGTACCGGATCGCGTCCAAACCCGAAGCCGGGTCCATCACACGGCCGTTGGCGATTACCAGATCGTAAGTCTCGGCCGGTAACAGCCCGGCGGCCAGCAGTAAGCTAATCCCGAAACGCATTGGCCGCCTCAACCGTTGCCGCGATGTCCGCCTCTGTATGGGCGGCCGAGACGAAGCCTGCCTCAAACTGCGAAGGCGCCAGATACACGCCCGATTCGAGCATATGGTGGAAGAACTTGCCGAAGCGTGCCGTGTCGGACTTCTTGGCGGATTCGTAATCCGTCACGGGTTGATCGGTGAAGAAGAACGTGAACATCGCGCCCACCTGGTTCACCGTCACTCCGGCCGGCGGCTCGGCGCATAACTGCTTGGTCCGCTGTTCTAACTCCGTGTAGATCTCGGGGTGCGCCGCAAGATAGTCCAGCACGGCAATGCCTGCACTTACGGCCAGCGGATTGCCGCTCAGCGTTCCCGCCTGGTAGATAGGACCCGCCGGAGCCACCTTGCTCATAATCTCCGCCCGGCCGCCATACGCCGCAATCGGCAAACCACCGCCGATCACCTTGCCGATGGTCGTCATGTCGGGCACGATGTTATACCGCTGCTGAGCGCCGCCATGAGCGACGCGGAACCCGGTCATCACCTCGTCGAAAATCAGCACCGTACCGTGTTTGGTGCATAACTCGCGAGCCGCTTCGAGGAACCCCGGAGCGGGCGGGACACAGCCCATGTTGCCGGCCACCGGTTCCACGATCAGCGAAGCGATCTTGTCGCCATGCCTGGCAAACGTGGTTTCGAGAGCATCGATCGAATTGAACGGCAGGGCGATGGTCGTATCGGCAAACGCCGCGGGAATGCCCGCCGTGTCCGGAATGCCGAGCGTCGCGACGCCCGAACCAGCCTTCACCAATAGCGAGTCGACGTGCCCGTGATAGCAGCCTTCGAACTTGATCGACAGGTCGCGCCCCGTAAAGCCGCGAGCGACGCGCAAGGCGCTCATCGTCGCCTCAGTCCCTGAATTCACCAGGCGGATCATTTGCATCGACGGCATAGCCGCGCGGATTTTCTCGGCTAAGTCGATCTCGCGCTCAGTGGGCGCGCCGAAGCTGGTGCCGATCTCGAGCACATTGTCGAGCGCCCGGATGATCGCGGGATGGCGATGCCCGAGAATGAGCGGCCCCCACGAGCAGACGTAGTCGATATACGAGTTACCGTCCACATCGTAGATGCGCGATCCCTGCCCTTTCGTAATAAACGGAGGCGTCCCGCCCACACTGCGGAAGGCGCGCACGGGGGAATTCACGCCGCCGGGAATAATCTGGCGGGCCCGCTCCAGCAGAGCGGCCGATTTCGAGAAATTCATAGGTGTACTCTTTGAAGGGTCAGACTTCCGGCACAATCCGCCGGAAGAAGAAACTCATGATTACTTCCTGGAGCGTCCCGTTCAAGTTACTCCAGAGGCGTTCGCGCAGGCCTTCGTAACTCTGCGTGCCGGCAAACAGATCCTGCATCAGCGCGCGGAAGCGGGGGCTCCGTTTCACAAACTGGACCATACGCGTGGGCACAGACTCCCAAAGGAAGCGTCCCATGTACATACGGCGCGAGATCAGCGCGGCCAGGTATAAGTCGCGAGTGAAATCTTTATCGATGACAGACTTGTAGGCGGCGGGTTTCGCATCGGGCGCGTGCGCCTCATTCAACACCACCTGGCTCGCCAGATCGCCGGACCGGACCGCGTAATAGAGCCCTTCGCCAGTGATCGGATCGACCAAACCTGCGGCATCGCCCACGGCCAGCCAACCATCGCCGCTTACCCGGTTATTGCGCCACGAACGCGACTCGAGCGCCGGCAACATGTGCGCATAGAACTGCGCGCCTTTCCACTTGATGCCCTGCTCGGTGAGATAGGTTTCCAGCCGCTGGCGCAACGCCTGGGCCGATACGCCTTTGCCGCAGATGCCCGCCGACAGGTGGCCGCACCGCGGAAACACCCAGATATAGCCTTCAAACCGGTCGAAGAACTGGATATCGATATGCATCTGGTCCGACGGGATGTAGTAGCCCAAGGCGAACATCGTGTCTTCCGGTGTGTAGGCGGTTCCCATGTCGCGCATGGTGTTGCGCGCGCCCGCCGCCAGGATGCAGAAGTCGGCGTCGATCGCGCCATGCTTGGTGCGGATGTCCCAACCCTTTTCGCGCCGGTTCATTGCGAGCACGCGCGTCTTCTCGATCTGCGCACCCGCTTCGCCGGCCCGGCGCAGGAGCAGGCCGTTCAGATCCTGCCGCGAGTAAATCAGCAGCGGCTGGTTCAGTTCCATCCGGACGCGCTCAGTCTTCGGCGCAGCCAGGTACGTCTCCGTCACAAACTTCTTCGGAGCGTTGTTATTTAACAAATAAGGATACTGATGATACGCCTTATAGGTGATGCCGCCGCCGCACGGTTTCTCCCAGGCGAGTTTCTCGTCCAGAAGCGTCACACGCAGGCCCGCTGTGGCCATTTTCTCCGCGGCGTGTGCCCCGGCCGGACCGCCGCCCACCACCACCACGTGTTTCATTTTTTCGGCTCGGTGTGAGGCGCCGGTTTGGGAGCATCCATCGACGGATGGCCAGGGGGTAGTTCCGCGCCCGGCGCAGGCCCGCCGCCCGGCATGCCGGACGAATGCGGACTGCTGCCGGATTCCGCTTTCTTCTTTACCTGCCAGCGGTTACCGTTCTTTTCGAGGGTGTACTTCATTTGCATTCCCCCGGCCGACGAACCGCGTGGTTTGATCACCACCATCGCGTCCGCCTCGTTCGACCGGAAGTCGACCGACGTGACGTCGACATCCATCGCCGACATGTCCAAATCGAGGTTCTTCCTCGAACTGAGGTGATCGATTACCGCCTGACGGACGGCTTGTTTCGTGTTGCCGTTGGTATTGCCGCACGACGCCAAACACCCGAGGGCGATCGCGGCAGCGAGTAGGGAACGCACCATTTGATTATATAGATCGCCGCTAGAGCGCCGGAAACCACAGTTTTTTCGCGGTGCCGCCCAGGATCTGCGCGCGTTGATCCTCTTTGAGCGGCAGGTCCTTTTGGAAGATCCGCAAATGTTCCTGATACGTCACCTTCGGACACCACAACTCGCACGGGAAGTCAGACCCCCAAACGCAGCGTTCCGCCCCATACGCCTGAATCACCTCCAAACACGCTTCGTGCATGTCGGCGCAGGGGTACCCTGTCGTGCTGCCCGTCGGGATAAACGTGAGCTTCGCGCGCAGATTCTTAAAGCGAGCCAGACGCAGGACATCATTCACAATCGCCTTCATGTCGGGTCCGGCTTTGATGTTCATCGAATGGTCCAGCACCACACGCAGGGTCGGGAACTCGCCCAGGAGCTTCCCTAATCCCGCCGCATTCTCCCGATTGATCAGAACATTGACAACGATGCCGAGTTCCGCCGCGGCACGCCACATCCGCCGAACACTTGCGTCATCCAGTTGCTTGGAACGCGGGGACGGAATGGACCGGTACCCGCGGATGGCGCAATCCCGCGCCAGCGCCCGCAGCACGTCGGGACTCTTCGGATCGTCGGGATTCAAATTGCACACGCCGATCATCCACGACGGGTTCGCCCGCGCCGAATCGCACACATAGCGGTTGTCGAAGCCGTAGAAGGTCTGCGTTTGAATCGCACAAACGGCCCTGACGCCTGCGGCCTTTATCTCCTTGGCAAGGTCCTCTGTGGACCCCTTCCCTCCAGGCGGGCGATACGGTTTCGGCAAGGGCGGATACTTCTTCTCGTCCGGCGAGTAGATGTGCGCGTGCGTGTCAATGATTAGCATAGTGAGAATGAGAGGGCTGATCGTATTGTTGCCGGCCGCTGTTTCGTGCCTCGGCCAAGAGTGGAAGGAACATCAGGCGCGAGGCGAACAGTTGTTTCGCTCGGGCCAGGTGAAGGAATCGGTGCAGGCGTTCGACAAGGCCATCGAGTTGGAGCCGCGCCTGGCGCCCTATAACTGGCAGCGCGGCATTTCGCTCTACTACGCCGGCCAGATCGCGGCATGCGAAAAGCAGTTCGCTCTGCACGCGACGGTAAACCCGAACGATGTGGAGAACTCGGTGTTCTGGTATCTCTGCGGCAAGCGCCCGTATCCACCGGTGAAGGGCGACGACCGCGTACCGATGTCCCAGGTGAACGCGCTCTACGCCGGCACAGGCAAGGTGGAAGAGGTGCTGAAAGCGGCCCCGGGAGGCGGCGCGGACGGACAGTTCTATGCCCACCTCTACATTGGCCTCTGGTATGCGGCCAACGGCGACTGCAAAAGGGGCATGGACTTCATGCGCAAAGCCGCGGGCGAACATGCGAGAAACCATTATATGGGCGACGTCGCCCGCGTTCACGTGAAAACCGTGAAGTGCCCATGATGATGATGATGACCACGCCGTTTGACACACCTACCCCATTGCTGCTGCAATTGTGAACCGAGGATTCATAACTACCATGGCTGATCGTTGGCAGACATCTCGTGAGCTGTTGGACCGGGCGCGGCAGAGCCTTTGCGGCGGCGTCTCCAGTCCCTTTCGCGCCAGTTTCCCCGTGCCGCTCTATTTCGAGGACGGCAACGGGGCGCGCCTGTTGGATGTCGACTCCAACGAGTACATCGATTACACGCTCGCCTGGGGACCCAACATTCTTGGCTACCGCCATCCGAAGGTGGCCGAGGCGGTATCGCGGCAGGCGATGAGCGTCCATACCTATGGCGCGCAGCACCGCTTGGAACCCGAAGTCGCCGAGAAATTCCAGGCCGCCGTCCCGTGTGCGGAACGGGTGGCGTTTACGTCGTCCGGCAGCGAGGCTGTACAACTGGTGTTCCGGCTTGCGCGGGCCTACACGAACCGCAAGTACATCCTTAAGTTCGAAGGTCATTATCACGGCTGGATGGATTCCGTCTTCCTGAGCTACCGCGCCCCGGCGGACAAGTTTGGGCCCGTCGATGCGCCGACGGTGGCCTTGGGTTCGCGCGGCCAGGTGGAGAACTCCGCCGGCAACGTGATCGCCGCCCCGTGGAACGACCTCGCCTTCCTCGAGCGTCTCTTCGCCGAGCGCGGCCACGAAATCGCCGGCGTCATCACCGAACCGGTGCTCTGCAACAGCGGCTGTATTCTGCCGGAACCGGGCTTCCTGGCCGGCCTCCGGGCACTCACCCGGAAACACGGCACGCTGCTGATCTTCGATGAAGTGATCACCGGTTTCCGTATCTCGCTCGGCGGCGCGCAGGCGCACTTCGGCGTCACGCCTGACCTCGCCACCTTCGGCAAGGCGATCGCCGCCGGTATGCCGCTCAGCGCCGTCGCCGGCCGCAAAGACATCATGGAAGAGATGTATAAGGGCGTCGCCTTTGGCGGCACCTTCAACGGCAACCCGATGTCGCTCGCGGCCGCCAACGCGGCGCTGGATGTGCTCTCTGCAAACGACGGGACCATTCTGAAGGAAGCCAACGCACTCGGTTCGCAGTTAATGGAGAAGATCTCCGCCCACGGGAAAGCGGCGGGCGTGCCGCTCTACGTCTGCGGGTTCGGGACGGCGTTCGCCCTGCACTTCACTCCGGTCACGGGGATGAAGCACTATCGCGACACCTGGGCCGACGACAAAGAGAAGTTGACCCGCTACATCAAAGGCATGCTCGAAGAAGGCGTGTACCTGCTGCCCGATGGCCGCGTCTATACCTCCTGCGCGCACACCGAGCGCGAAATCCAGGAAACCGCAACCGCGGCACAGAAGGTGCTCGCGTCCCTCGCGTAAACGCTGCTGCGCTGCTTCAACTGCGCCGGCAGTGACATCTTTTACGGCAGGAGTTTTAGATCCGGCGCGCGCCATTCTTTTCGTGCCTCCGTCGACTGCAACAGGTCGTAACTCCAATAATCGCGGAAAAGGCCGCTCAAACAGCCAAACTTATTGGCGCACGCGCGCACCTTGTCCAGCCGCGAGAGCGTTTCGGGCAAAGTCTCGAGAAAGGCGGCAACGATGCGGATCCAGAAAATGGTGAGCGTCTCGTGATAGCCGGAGGTGTCGGTGTTCTGTCCGCCCTGCGACAGGTTATAGCGTTTGATCCCTGCGCGGATGACGGGCGTCGCCGCTTGTTCTGAAAGCTCGGTCAGATAACAGGCCGCCATGACGATGTGCGACTCATGCGTCCACTGCTTGATGGGGTAAGTGCCTTCTTCAAAGCTTTTCAGAAACTCGGCCAGAGCAGATTCGGAGGAGAACGGATCGGACGTCACGTTACATACGATAAAAGCTTTTTCGACAGGCGTTGCGCCGCGGTGTTGTCCGGAGTAACGATCAGAATCGTATCGTCGCCCGCCACCGTGCCCACAATCTCGTCCCAGCCCTCGTCATCCAGTTCAACCGCCAGCGCATTCGCCTTGCCCGGCGGCGTTTTCAGGACAACCATGAACTGGGCCACACGCACTTCCTGCAGCAGTTCCCCCGCGGTGCTGGCAAGCGCGGCTTCGCGCGTTTCCGGGTCCGGCATGGTGTCGAGTTGAACGTATCCGTTGGCGGTTTTGGCGAGACCCAGCTTTTTGATGTCCCGCGAAAGTGTCACCTGCGTTGCCTGAATACCGAGTTTCGCCAGTTCGCGAGCCAGTTCCTCCTGCGTATGCACCGGACGCTGCCGGATCACGCGGAGAATCTGGCTCTGGCGGAAACTGGTGTTCATCTTATTGCTATTTGCGTAAGGCCGCTAACCGCTGCTCAGCTTGTTGCAAGGCGGCGGCTACGGCGTCAGGCCCCGTGCCGCCGGCGATGTTGCGCGACTTCATGCCTTCAGCGGGATGCAGCAGGCGTGCAAACTCGGCGGTGAACGCAGGGTCGAACGCCGCTAACTGCTCCGCCGTCCAATCGCCGGGCTTCTTACCGTTGTTCACGGAATAAAGCACCAGCCGGCCTACTAATTTGTGCGCGTTGTGGAACGGCATGCCGGACCGTGCCAGGGCTTCGGCAAGGTCAGTCGCCACTACCCAGCTTTCCTCGGCCGCCGCGAGCGGCGGCGCGGTTTTGAGTTGTGCCGATTCAACCACAACACGCGTCATGTCAAGCGACAGTTGCAGTGTGTCCATGGCATCGAACAGCATCTCCTTGTCTTCCTGCATGTCGCGGTTATAAGTCAGCGGCAGCGCTTTCATCGTCACGATCAGCGAGTTCAAAGCGCCAACCACCCGGCCGCACTTACCCCGTAGTAACTCCATCGAGTCCGGATTCTTCTTCTGCGGCATCAGCGACGATCCGCTGGTAACGGTATCGGATAACTCAAGCCACCCGAACTCTTCCGACGAGTACAGGATCCAGTCTTCCGCCAGCCGCGAAAGGTGGATCATGGTGACCGACGCCGCATACAGGAAGTCGAGGACGAAGTCGCGGTCGGCCGAAACGTCCATCGAGTTGCGCGTGATCGACCCGAAGCCAAGGTCCGCCGCAATCGCTTCCCGATTGAACGGGAACCCCGACCCGGCCAAAGCGCCAGAGCCCAACGGCATCACATTCGTGCGCGCGCGAGCCTGTTCCATCCGCTCCCAATCGCGCGAGAACATCTCAAAATAAGCGAGCAGGTAATGCGGCCAAAGCACCGCCTGCGCCCGCCGCATGTGCGTATAACCGGGGATGACGGCGTTAGGATACCGCTTGGCCAGCTCGACCAGCGCCTCAAGCAACGCCCCGATCCGCGCCTGCACCGATTCTATTTCCCCGCGCAGCCACAACCGCGTATCGAGCGATACCTGCTCGTTCCGCGACCGGCCGGTATGGATCTTATCGGCCAACCCGCCGACCTCTTCCTTCAGCTTGCGGATAACTAGCGTATGGATATCTTCGTCGTCGGCGCCCTCAAGAAAGCCGGGCTCGCGCGAATCCTTCAAAATGTTCTCGAACGCAGTTACTAACTGCTCGCGCTCAGTAGCCGTAAGAATGCCCACGCCTTCCAGTGCCCGGGCGAACGCCTGCGATCCGCGGATATCCGCTGCAAGCAGGCGCTTATCGAAATGAAGCGACCAGGAGTAGCGGCGGAAGGTCTCCGATGGACCTTCCGCGAAACGCCCTCCCCACAGGGAGACTTTTTCTTCCGCCATTCTGATCTGCTTATGACTGCTTCAGCATGGCTTGAATTTTGATCGGCAATCCGATCAGGTTGATGAACCCGAGTGCGTCCTTCTGGTCGTACTCGGCGCCCATCGTGAAGCTGGCGATGTTCAGCGAGTAGAGCGAATTCGGCGACTTGCGCGACATCGGGTCCAGGTTGCCCTTGAACAACCGCATCTTGATTTCGCCCGTGCAAGGTTCGGCCACCTGTGCAAAGAACCCGTCGAGGGCCTCGCGCAACGGCGTGAACCAGAGGCCGTTGTAGACCATCTCGGCGTAATCGAGCGCGAGCTTCTGCTTGTAGTGCAGCGTGTTCTTGTCCAGGCACAGCGCCTCGAGTTCGCGATAGGCCGCCATCAGGATCGTGCCGCCCGGCGTCTCATAACACCCGCGCGACTTCATACCGACGAACCGGTTCTCCACTAAGTCGATCCGGCCGATACCGTGCTTTGCGCCCAGCTTATTCAACTTATCGAGTAACTCGACGCCCGTCATCTTCTTGCCGTCGAGCGACACGGGCGAGCCCTTCTCAAAGCCGATGGTCACCGTACCTGGCTTATCGGGCGCTTCCCACGGATGGGTGGTCAGCATCCAGACGTCGTCCGGGGCCGCATTGATCGGATCTTCGAGCGCGCCGCCTTCATGCGAGATGTGCCAGATGTTCCGGTCGCGCGAGTAGATCTTCTTAGTCGTCTGCGAGATCGGCACATTGCGCTTCGCTGCGTATTCGATGGCGTCTTCGCGGCTCTTGATGTCCCATTCGCGCCACGGCGCGATCACGCTCAAGCCGGGTGCAATGGCTTTATAAGTCAACTCAAACCGGACCTGGTCGTTTCCCTTCCCCGTGCAACCGTGCGCCAGCGCGTCGCAACCGGTCTTCAGCGCAACTTCAGCCTGCCGCTTCGCCAGCAGCGGGCGCGCGATCGAGGTGCCCAGCAGATACTTATATTCATACACCCCGCCAGACCGCACGAGCTTCCACAAATACTCCGTGACAAACTCCTCGCGCATATCCTCGATGTACACTTCCGAAGCGCCGGTTTTCTTGGCCTTCCGCTCCAGGCCGCGCAGTTCCTCGCCTCCCTGGCCGATGTCGCCGCAGATGGCCACCACTTCGCACCCGTAGTTCTCTTTCAGCCATGGAATGATGATCGACGTATCCAAACCGCCGGAATACGCCAGCGCTACTTTCTTTGCTGTACTCATAGTTCTCCTGTCGATTCGCAAAATCCCCGCGCCTGTTGTTGGCGGCGCGTTCACTTTACTCGCTGAGCAGCATCAGCAGCAGCGCTTTCTGCGCGTGCAGCCGGTTCTCAGCCTGTTGAAATACAACGGAGTGCCGCGACTCCATCACTCCGTCGGTAGTTTCCTGGCCACGTTTCGCAGGCAGGCAGTGCATAAACACCGCGCCCTTTTTCGCCTTGGCCATCAATTCTTCGTCGACGCGATAAGGCTCAAAGTGGACCATGCGCTCGTAAGCCTCATGTTCCTGCCCCATGCTGGCCCAAACGTCCGTATAGATGGCGTCCGCGTCTTCCACGCCTTCTTCCGGGTCCAAAGTGATCTTCACCTTGCCGCCGCCGGTCGCCGCCAGCTTCTTCGCCTCGGCCACCACTTCCGCCTTGGGCCCGTACCCGCGCGGATGCGCCAGCGTGAAATGCGCGCCAAGCCGGGTGGCCGATAGCATCAGCGAATGGGCGACGTTATTGCCATCGCCGACAAAAGTTACTTTTATGCCTTTTAGATTGCCGAACCGCTCTTCAAGGGTCTGCAAGTCCGCCAGAATCTGGCACGGATGATAAAGATCGCTGAGCGCATTGATCACCGGCGCTTCAGCCCAGTGCGCGAGATCGTCAACCGTCTGCTGCGCGAACGTGCGGGCGACGATGCCATCCACCCAGCCATCCAGATTGCGGGCCACGTCCTTGACGGGTTCGCGCTCGCCGATCATTCCGGTCTGCGAAACGCTGCCCCCGCCCAACTGGCCGATTGCCAGTTCAAAGGTGAGGCGAGTGCGCAGGGAAGGTTTCTCGAACAGCAGCGCGATGAAGCGGCCGCGCAAAGCGTCCAGGTAGTCGCGCGAATGCGCTTTCACCTCGTGGGCAAGGTCGAGAACGGCGCGGAGTTCCGCAGGCGTGAGGTCCTGATCGCGGCGCAAGTTGCCGGCGGCGATCTTCGAGATCGGGCGAGGAACGGATTTCGGGGAGGGAGCGGGAGCGGCCATTTCCTTTCGCGACGGCAGTGAATGTTTATTCAACTACATGAATAATTACACACCGCGGCGTCTGCTGCAAGGGGGGCTGGCTGTCTCTCAATTTGCGGGCGGGTTGAAACTTCTGAGAAAAGAAGGGGCGCATGGTGGCGCCCCCATACAGTTAGCGCTTGTCGTCGGTTTTGTCTTTCACCGCGCTTGCGCCATCTTCGACTTTATCGGCGGCTTTGTTTACTACTTTCTTGCTTGTCTTGCCGACCGCTTTGCCGGTATGCTTAACAGCTTTTCCGGTGGACTTGGCGGCGTCTTTCACGTCGCTACCGGCGTCCTTGATGTTGTCGCCGGCCTTATCCATTTCGTGCTTGGCGGATTTCTTTTTGGTGCCGTCGTGATCGGCCGCGGCAGCAAGCCCAACTGTAAGCAAGCCGGCGGCAGCGATATTCAAAAGCGATTTAATCATTTGCTTAGGTTCCCCTTCGGCAGGAGAGTGAGCACGCTTCGTACCAAACGGTTGATTCCGCATTCTGAGCCGATTAGCCGGCAAAAAAGCCGAACACTCCAAGAAAATTCGATAAGCGAGCGCAAGATTTGCGGGTAGAGAAAGCACAGGCCCCGGACCGAGTTGATCCGGGGCCGGCGAAACGGATCGTTAGTTACAGTCGACCCAGCAACGGTTGGCGGAAGATTCGAGCACCTTTGCGATCAGTTTCATACCGCGAAGGCCGTCTTCAAAAGTCGGGTAGTCGACCGGCTGGCTGGGGTCGACGACACGCCTATAGAAGCGGCGGAAGAGTTGCTTGTGCGAGTCGTCGTAGCCTTCGGAGTGGCCGCCGGGCAGGTCGGCAAAACCGGCGGCGGGACCGGCGAGCAGCGAAGGATCTTTAATAATGATCCGGTTGGGTTCGTTTCGGAAACCCAGCCAAAGTTCGTCGGGACGCTCCTGGTTCCAGCGGACCCCGCCCTTAGTGCCGTAGATTTCGAACTCGAAGCGGTTCTTATTGCCTGCCGACATCTGGCTGACGGTGTAGGCGCCTCGGCAACGGTCGCCCAGGCGGACGAGAACGGAGGCGAAGTCTTCCGTATCGATGGTGACTTCGTCGTAATCTTCCGGAGCGAGCGTCTTTCCGGCGAACGTTTCGATGGCAGTCTTGGGCTGTTTGCGCGTTTTGTGAAAGATCATCGTGTCGGCGCAAAGCGACGTGATCGGCAGGCCCGTCAGGTGCTGGATCATATCCATCCAGTGTGAGCCGATGTCGCCCACCACGCGCGCGGCGCCGTTGTGTTCGGCCAGGATACGCCAATTGAAGTCGGTTTGATACAGCAGCCAGTCCTGGGAATAGGTGCCCTGAACGATCAGGATGTCGCCGAGGTCGCCACGGGCGACGATCTGACGGATGTGCTGGACCACGGGATAGTAGCGCAGATTGTGATTGGTGGCGTGGACGAGGTTGTGCGTCTCCGCGTAGTCGAGCATCTCCTGCGCTTCACCGATGGACATCGCGAGGGGCTTTTCGCAGAGGACGTGTTTGCCGGCCTTCAAGGCCGCCATCGCCATGGGATAGTGCAGCGCGTTCGGCGTGCAGATGTGCACGGCTTCGACGTCGTCGTGATGGACAATCTGCTCCCAATCTCCGGTGACGTAGTGGACGTCGAACATATTGGCGAGGGCACGCGCCTCGCGCGCGGGGGAAGCGGCGAGCGCGACGACTTCGACGTTACCGAGGCGGCGGATCGCCTCAGTATGTACGCGCCCCATGAATCCGGTTCCGAGAACCGCAGTCTTGATCTTGTGCATGGACCGAGTCCTTTCGAGACAGGTAAGTTATCTCTGACAGAGTAGCGCAGATAGCCGTGCCAGGGGTTGAAAGCGCACACTCGCGCCAGTACACTGTAGCCCATGCCCGTACCGGTTCGTATCGCTCTTGCAGGGTTTGTTCTGGCCGCCCTAGGGTGGGCCGCCGACGTTTGGGAAACGCGGGGATTCGATGCCTTTCGCCGCGGAGAATTTAGCGCCGGCGGTTTCAATCTATATGTATCGAAAGCGGGGCGAGTGCAGACCGTCCACCGTTGGGACGTCAACAACGATGGCAACTTCGATCTGATTTTCAACAATACGCACGACCTTGCGTATGTGGTGCCCACCGAGGAATACCGGTTCGGTAAGGGAGCGAGGCAACCTGCCAGGCAGGTGACATATCCGGGTGCGGGCGCCGTGGGAGTGCGCGTCACCGATCTGAACAACGACGGCGAGCCCGAACTGATCGTCGTGCGCGGCTTCGACAACACCACACGGGTCCAGAATTCGTGGATCTACTGGGGCGGGAAGGATGGGTGGACGGAGAAGTATCACGCGGAACTGCCAACCCCTTACGCAACCGGCGTCTGTTCCGGCGACTTGGACGGCGACGGGTTCATCGACCTGGTGTTCGGGTCGCAAAAGGAAACGCTCGTCAATTGGGGCGGAGCGGATGGCTACTCCCTCCACCGCCGCGGCACGGTTCCTATCGGCGCGGTGAGCGGCTGTATGTCGGGCGATCTGGATGGCGACCGGCAGGACGATCTGCTGCTCATAAGCGGCGGGAAGGCGAGCATCTATTGGGGCGAGAAGAAGAAACGGACCTTCAGTGCATCGAAGCCGCTGGGGCTAAACAAGGTGTCGGCAGTTACTAAGTTGGGAAGCCGCGTTGTGGTGAGTACCGGAAACGGAGTGGTGATCGGTTCGCTGGCCGGGCGATCGCTAACTACGGATCACACCCTAGCTTTCACCGGGCGGCGTGTGCTGGTCCACGATTTAAACCGGGATGGCATAGCCGATCTGGTGGTCGCGCGAGCGTCCGTGGGGCGGCAATGGCTCACAACCAGCCGCATTTACTGGGGAAGCGGAACGGCAGGAGCGGAAAAGTTTGCGGAAGACCGGCGGCAGGACTTGCCGACCTCTGGCGCGGTAGAAGCCGCCGCCGGCGATCTCGACGGCGATGGGTTCACAGACCTGGTGTTTGCCAACAACCGCGACGCTTTGGCGGCCGATGTCGATTCAGTCGTGTATTGGGGAAGTAACTCGGGTTTCGCGGCGGATAGGAATACTAAGCTTGCGACACACGGGGTAGAAGGCGTGGCGGTACACAGGAATGGAGTGATTTTCGCGAACGCGATGCGCGGGCGCATCACCGGGGATATCGATACTTATGTCTACTTCGGCGGCTCAGACGGCAGTTACTCAAAGGACCGGATGCAAAGGCTGCCCACCATCGGCGGCTATGAGTCGTGCACGGCCGATTTCAACGACGATGGCTTTGCCGACGTGCTGCTGGTGGGTTCGCACGAAGGAGATTTAGGCAGCAATATCGGATCGTGGTTCTATTGGGGCGACGCAAAGGGCCTTTCGCCTTCACGTCGCGGCGATGTCCCCACTCGAGGCGCTATCGGCTGTGCAACCGGCGATCTAAACAAAGACGGTTTCATCGACCTGGTGTTCGCCAATATGGAAGACGGGACAGCGCAGGTGCTGTGGGGCGGCAAAGACGGGTACACAAAAGCCCGCGAGACGAACCTGCCGGCGAAAGATCCACGGTTTCCGTCGGTGGCCGACCTGAATAAGGATGGTTACCTTGACTTACTGGTGCCGACGCTGCGGGACGGCTTGCTGATCTACTGGGGTGGCGCCGGGGGATTTCAGCCAACAAAGCGGACAGCGGTTCCGAGCATGGGATCCGTCAGCCAGCAGATCGCCGACTTAGACGGTGACGGGTACCTGGATATCGTTCTATGCAACCTGATGGATGTCGAACGCGGCGCGTATCGCGGCGTTCAAACGCAGGTGCTGTGGGGATCGAAGGATGGCTACTCGACCTTCCGGCGGTCTGAATTGCCGTCGTTCGGAGCGCACCATGCGACGGTCGCGGACTTTAATAATGACCGCTATCTCGACGTATTTGTGTCTAACTATCAGAGCGAGTTCACGCGGAGCCTCGATTCCCACATCTACTGGGGCAGCGCCACGGGTTTCTCAGCGGGAAACCGATTGGCGCTTTATAACGAGTCTGCCGCGGGCGTGGTTTCGGGCGATTTCAATGGTGACGGCTGGGTGGACCTGGCGGTCTCGAACCACGTCCTCAACGGAGATCATCATGGTGAATCGCTGGTGTCGGTGGAACGAGCAGGGTACCTTTTCCCATGCGAAGGCAACGCGCCTGCCGACGATTGGTCCGCATATGGCGACGGGCGTCGATCCAGGCGACCAGTACACGCGGAAACAGGAAGAGCGGTACGTTTCCGAAGCTTTCGACGCGGGAGCGCGGAAGCGATTGGCCGGCGCACGGCTCGACGGCGAGACGCCGTTCGGATCGAAGCTTGCGTTGGAAGTTCGGGGCGCAGATACTCGCCAGGGTCTTGCCGCAGCCCAATGGGTGCCGAGCGGCGAGCGGCCAACCGCGCGGTGGTGGCAATACCGTGTACTTTTCCGGCCGAACCGCGCCGCTTGGCCGGTGTTAAGTTCGGTTCAGTTACACTTCGCGGCAGAGTGAGTTCGTTCGTTAGTTAGTTAGAAAAACACGCGGATTCCTAACTGGACCGTGCGCGGAAAGTTACGCTGATTGGTGACTTTGCCGAAGTTAGCCGTATTGAACGTTGTGTCGGGACGGCCGAACATCGGCGTATTCAGCGCGTTCAGGGCTTCGGCACGGAATTGAGCCTTTAGCCGCTCGTAGATGGTGAAGGTTTTAAACAGCGAGAAATCGACGTTGTCCTGGCCCGGCATGCGGTAGGCGACCGTGCGCGGTGCATTGCCGAACGTGTAAGCGGGAGCCACCGCGAACGCGGCGGGATTGATCCACTGGTCGAGTTTATCGCTCGCGACGGAGTTGAACGATTTGCCGCTGAGGTTCGGGCGTTGCACGCCTGCTCCCAGAATTCCGTTCTGATTCGGCTGAACGATGGGCAGTGGAAAGCCGGTTTGGAAGTATGCCACCATATTCACTTCCCAGCCACCGACAGCTAAATCGAGAATACGGTTAGAGCCAAGCCACGAACGCCCCCGTCCGAACGGGAGTTCGTAATTAACGGCAGCCGTCACGCGGTGTTGGATGTCGAGCAACGAGAGGCTGTATTCGGATTCGAGATCGTAAGCGTTCTGCGGTGCACCGGCGCCGCCGTTCTGATTATTCGGCGGGCCGACGGCCATATCGCGGTTGCGAGCCCAAGTCCACGACGAGATGAACGATACCCCACGCGACATCCGCTTCTCCACCTTTACGGCGAGCGAGTCGTAGCGGGCGTGGTTATAGTCGCCAAAAGTCAGGCCCACGGCGCCGAACTGAGGGAACGGCCGCAGGAGTTGGGCGCGTTGTAACTGCGCAGGCGCAATGATGCCGACGCCGCCTTTGTTGTAATAAGGATTGTCGACGAGGTCGAAGAGGCTCTGGCCGAGTCGCGCCTGGTCGGCAGTCAACTGGTTGATGTTCACCGAACCGGTTCCCAACAAGAACTTACGGGAACGCGAACCGACATATCCCGCCGTAAGTACTAACTGCCCGGGGAGGATACGCTGCACGTCAAACGAGAACTGGTGCATGCGCGGTGAGGTGGCGAACTGGTCAGGGAAACTGATCGACTGTCCTGTCCCGGCGTTCTTGCCGTCAGCATTGCCGACCGGCTTCACTAATCCACTGGGGAAAGGATTTGCCAGGCTGCCGTTAGGCGTACGGCCGCCATCAATGGTTCCGAGGAACTGGCTGATCTGCGTGTAACCCAGCGTGTTAAATCCCGCATAAGACGGCGGGGCCCAATAAAGGCCGTAACCGGCGCGGATCGTCGTCTTATCGTTCATGGCCCAGGCGGCGCCGATGCGCGGCGCGAACTTAGCCTTACTCGGGTTGAGGACGGAGGTGGGATTGCCATCGACACCCGCGTACATCAGCGCGCCCTTGGTGTTCTGACCAATGGGGTGGGCGGCACTTCGATCGAAGCCGACGATCAGCGCATTGTTGCGGTCAGCCATGCCGGGTTCCCATTCGTAGCGCAGGCCAAGGTTTAGGGTGAGTTTCGGCGAAACACGGAAGTTGTCCTGAAAGTAACCTGCCCAATATTTGACATATTGGAAGAACTTAGTCGAGGTTTGGGCGGTGCCGCTGCCGGGGAAGCCGAGCAGAAGGTCGGCCATCGGGCTACCGGTACGGCCGTCGAACGCGCGGTAGTCCGCCCGCGTAAACGTGTCCGTGAAGCTGAACTGGCCGGCGGAGTAACCGAACGGCTGATTGACAATCTCGATTTGGCGGTAGGCAAAGCCCGCTTTGAGACTATGGCGGCTAACAAGCTTCGATACATTCGCCAGCAGGTTCCGCGAGTGATAAACGGCCCATTGAGCGTCGTTCTCAGCCCCAAGCGGCGCGAACAATGAGTTATCGAAGCGCGGAAATTTCAGATATTGTATGTCTCGCAGCCAGTTACCGCCGAACCCAAGGCTGGCGGGGTCGAACCCGGCGCTGACTGTGCGATACAGGTTCGGGAACCGGTTGAATCCCCAGCGAACGTCGATGACGGTAGTAGGGTTTGCAATAAACGTGCTGTTCACCTGCGTTGCGTCCGATTTTCGGTTCAGACGCGTGCCCACTGGGGTGGCTATCGTGGGAAACCATGTATTGCCGGGTTCCTCCTCTTGTAGTGCAGGTACGACAGGTTGGCGCGCCACCAGCGGGTGATTTCGTGGTCGGCTTTGACGGTATACTGGTCGCCCCGGTTATCCACCAGGGGCGAGGCGGTGTAATTGGTCTGCGCGTGAAATGCAGCTTGGCGGCTGGGCTGAGGATAGTAACCGGCAACCGACCGGCCGATTTGACTTAGCCGGTTCGACGGAATCACGTTACCCGCGAATGGTGACCGAACGACAACGCCATTCTCCGTCCGTGTGGTGAGTGGGTCGTAGATTGTTTGCAGGGCGCCATCCCGGGTAACGGTTTTGGAGAAATCGCCCGTACGTTCCAGTTGCGTCGGTACCGCGAAGTCTCCGGCGAAAGCTTCTTTTTGGCGGTACGCTTCCTGGCTCACCCAGAAGAAAGTCCGGTTCTTGCCGTTGTAGACGCGGGGGATGATAATGGGCCCCCCAAACGACGCCCCGAAATCTTTCCACTTCTGGTTTGGACGGGCGATGTTGGCGCGGTTGCGGAAGAAGTCGTTAGCGGCCCACTCGGGGTCCCGATAGTAACCGAAGACGCTGCCGTGAATGTCGTTCGACCCGGATTTGAGGTAAGTATTGAAAACGCCTCCACCGGTGCGGCCCATTTCGGCATCGTACGTATTCGCCTGCAGTTTCACTTCCTGCACCGCTTCGATGCCGGGGATGATAATCGTGCGGTTGTTCGTCTCGGTTACCGGTACGCCGTCCAGCAGGAAGTTATTGCTGTAACTCGCGCCGCCGGCAATGGTGATCTGCGAAGTGCCGCTCTGGTCCTGAAATCGCTGATAACGGGAATCGCCGACCGGAACAATATTCGGAGCCGTTTTGGCGAGCACCATAAAGGGGTTTCGCCCAATATTCGGCAGGTTTTCCAATTGACGTGCGCCTAGCGACCCACCGGCCGACGGTATTACCGTTTCCATCAGCGGAGCCTCGCCGGTTACCTGAACGCTTTGGCTGACGTCGCCGACTTCTAATTTCACATCGATCGTGAAGAAGGTCTGCGTGGCCACCGCGATGTCGCGCCGTTCGTGCTTTTTGAAACCAGGGTGCTCGATAACAAGCGAGTAGGTGGCGGGGTTCACTGCGGGGAACGCATACTCGCCCTGATCGTTGGTGACCGACTCGAGTTTGGCGTTCGATGCCTGGTTGATCAGTTGAACATGGGCGGCGGCTATCGAAGCGCCGGCGGGATCGGTAACCCTGCCGCGCAATCCACCTTGGAAAGATTGACCGAACAGAGATGAGGATGTGCAGGCCGCAAAGGCCACAAAGACCAGGAAGCGCATGGGAGCATATTCTTTCGCTGCCCAAGCGCTGTGTCAAGCCCGGGTTTTAGCCGCCCTTTCAACTGCATTAACAAACGTTTCTAATTCTTCGAGCGTCGAGTAGATGTTCGGAGTAACTCGTATACAATGGAATTCGTTCGGGACATACCGGGACCGAACGTGGACCCGGTATTCTTTCATGAGATAGCCGGTTAGCTTGTTCGAATCCCACCCTTCCAGCGTCATCGCGCCAAGGCCACAGGACATCGCCGGATCGTCGCGGTTCAAGATCCTGACGCCGGGGATTGATTGGACGCGGTTGGTCCAATACTGGCGCAGATACCGTAGGCGCGCGGCCTTCCGCTCGACCGTCACCGCTTCGTGGAAGTCGATGGCATCGGTGATAGCGCTGCGGATAGCGAATGCCGAAACACCCGTTGCTTCAAATTTCCGAATGTTTTCCTTTAACTCCAGCGGTGCTGCGTTGAGCGGCCAAACCTTGCCGATCTTCTCGCGACGGACGAAAAGAAATCCCGTTCCCGCCGGAGCCATCAGCCATTTATGCAAACTGGAACCATAATAGTCGCACCGCAGGTCGGCGTACCTGAACGGAAACTGAGCGAAACCGTGCGCCCCATCGACAATGGTTTCGATCCCCTTGGCGCGCGCCATCTCGCAGATCTGGCGGACAGGGAACATTTGGCCGGTAGTGTAAGTGACCTGGCAAAAGAGGATGACGCGGGTGCGGGGAGTTATGGCTTTCTCAAATCGGTGGAGTAAGTCGTCGGGCGAAGGTGGCGGAGTGGGAAACGAGATGGTCTTCAGGACTATACCGTCGCGAGCCTGGCGCTGCCGCCACCCAGTAAGGGTACTTGGGTAATCCTGGGTGGTGGTGAGCACCTCATCGCCTTGCTTGAGGTTAAGCCCGAGTTGGACGGCTTGCAGGGCCTCAGTCGCGTTGCGCATGACTGCGATCTCTTCGGGGTCGCAGCCGAAGGTACCGGCAAGGCGGCGTCGAACGCGTTCTACCTGCGGAATCAGCAGTTCATCGGAATAGTAGGCCGGCTGAAGACTGGCCAGTTCCATGTAGCGGTACATCATGTCCTGCACATGGCGCGGGGCAGGTGAAATAGTGCCCGCGTTCAAGTTAATGATGTTAGGGTCGAGCGTGAACGCCTGGCGGATCTGCCGCCAGTACGATTCGTTACGAGCGGACTGATCTGCGGATTCGGTGGCCGCGGCGGGTGCGGCCGCCTGCGCCAGCGCGAGCGCGCCGGTTTGGAAGC
This sequence comes from Bryobacterales bacterium, assembly GCA_020846745.1. Lineage (GTDB taxonomy): Bacteria > Acidobacteriota > Terriglobia > Bryobacterales > Bryobacteraceae > JADLDI01. The sequence goes on from JADLDI010000015.1 coordinate 76,486, forward strand.
CGACTGTAGAGGCGAGGAAATTCCGACGGTGCATCGGCAAGGAACCATCATACAGGCCACGCGCGTAACGGCTAGAATGGCAGGGACCATGTTTGGGACCATGTTTGGGACTATGCCCGCCAGTTCACGCCCCTTACTGATAGCCGCCGGCCTGCCGCTCGCCGTCTCAATCTACGCCGCCGAACCCATCGATATTCGATCGCGTCTGGAGTTATTCGCAGATTCGCACCTGATTGAATCCGTGCAGGGCGATGCCCGCAGGCAACTCCACTCGCCCATTCCGCGCGAGATCTCGATCAAGATGGACAAGCCGTGGGAAGGCAACGCGGTGAACTACGTCACCGTGTTGCGCGACGGTGACGTTTACCGGATGTACTATCGCGGCGCCGATGTCGTGTATTCGAAAGAAGGCTACACGGATTCGCACCGCGAGGTCACCTGTTATGCCGAGAGCAACGACGGCATCCATTGGACAAAACCGATGCTGCGGATGTTCGACTTCAACGGCTCCAAGGATAACAATATCGTCTGGGACGGGATCGGCCACCATAACTTCACGCCGTTTCGCGACGAGAATCCCGCTGCTGCGCCAACCGCCCGGTATAAGGCAATCGGCTATGCAGACAAGAAGGATGGCAAGCCGGCGGGGCTCTACGCTTTGCAGTCACCGGACGGGATTCACTGGTCCCTGATGTCGCAGGAACCGGTGATCACGAAGGGAATGTTCGACTCGCAGAACCTGGCCTTTTGGGACAGCGTGCGCGGCGAGTACCGGGAGTATCACCGCGGTGCGCTGAAAGGCCGCGACATCATGACCGGCACGTCCAAGGACTTTCTACACTGGACGGAACCGGTGTTCCTGAGTTATTCGCCGGGTCGGGTCAGCGAGTTATACACAAACGAGATCATCCCCTATTACCGGGCGCCGCATATCTTTCTCGGTTTCCCGACACGTTACATCGATAAGGGGTGGACTAAGTCCGCGGAAGCGCTTCCCCGCCCCGAGTACCGGCGCCTGCGCGGCGCAAAGTCGCGGCGCGAGGGCACCGCGGTTACAGACGGTATGTTCATGGCGAGCCGCGATGGGCTGGAGTTCACGGTATGGCCGGAATCATTCATCCGGCCGGGACTCAGAAAAACGGACATGTGGTTCTATGGCGACGCCTACCAGAACTGGGGCCTGGTTGAGACAAAATCGCATATCGAAGATGCGCCGGACGAGATCTCGATGTACGTTACGGAAAACACGATGCAGGAGCGCATGGCGTACATGCGGCGGTACTCGATTCGTGTCGACGGGTTTGTATCGCTAACCGCCCCGCTGAGCGGCGGCGAGGTCTTGACCAAACCGATCCGCTTCAAAGGCAGGCAACTGATGGTGAACTATTCGACCTCCGCCGCCGGAACCATCCGGGTGCAGATCGAAGACGCGAGCGGACACGCCATGAAGGGCTTCTCGTTTACCGATAGCGAGGAGTTATATGGCGATTCGCTGCGGCAACCGATGGAGTGGAAGGGCGGTTCGGACGTGAGTTCGCTAGCAGGACAGCCGGTACGATTGCGGATCGAATTGCGTGACGCGGACCTCTATTCGTTCCAGTTCGTGGAGTAAGTGTGCGATGAGAAGAACTATCTCCTGCCGGACGGGTCTGTATATATCGTCTATCAAGGCACGGGCGGCCACCGGACCAACGACGCCGGTGCAATGTCGCTGTACGGCATGCGCCTGCGTGTAAAGTGCGTGTAAAGAAAGATGGGCGCGGCATCGAGTTACTCCCCGCGCCCAGCCCCCGAATCCAATAAGTTACTTGATCGCCGCGGTAACGCCCGCCTGGCTGAAGTTACCGCCGGCACGGACGCTGACCGGAACAGCTTCGCCGACGGGCGCTTCCGCCGGCACGCGTACGTTGATCTGGATCATGCCCGGAGGCATGCCGGGAACGACACCGGCGTAGTCGACGTCGGCCTGGACACCGCCGATCCACACGGTTACCTGGTTGCGCAGGCCGCGAGCCTGTGTGGGTACCAGGTTCTCTTCCGCGGCCGTAAGATCGGCCACCCCACCGCCGGAGCCATAAAGGACCAGGACACTGCCACGGTCGGCCGGTGAAGCGGGATTATTTAATCCCCCGGACTGGTTGATAAAGGCGCCCTGCCCGCGGCCGGAACCGTTCAGGGTGAACAGTACCGGAGCGGTATCGGAAAGCTCGATCGGGGTTCGGTCCGAGAGAATGCCGTTCACCTCAACCTGCAGGTCGGCCACTCGCTGCCCGGCAAGCGCATACGGCACGATGGCGTTGATTTGCGTAGCCTGTACGTAAAGTAGCGGGACCGCGGTATTGTTGATCAGAACGCGCGTGCCCCCCAGGTTCGTCGGAACGGGATTGCCGGAGGTCAGGCGCGCCACTTGTGGCTCGTTCGGGCCGAGGGTCCCGCCGTAAATCGTCAGCATCGAACCCGGTGCAAAGTCCCGCGCGAGGCCGTTACCGTTCGAGAGTTCGCGGATTGTCGGCTGGCCGGCGGCGATGTTGAGCGCAACCGGAATGGTGAGCGGCGCGAGCGTCGAGCCGGGCGCGGTGAGTGTAACAGTCCCGGAGTAACTCCCAATAGCAAGTCCGGCAGGATTTACAGAGACGGTTACTGTAACTGGGGTTGTTCCGTTAACGGGAGCGGCTTCAAGCCAGCCGCCTCCCGTTACGGCAACCGCGATCGGGATATTGAAGTTCGAGGTGACAGAGACCGTCTGGCTGGGCGGCTTAGCGGAACTGGAGGCCGCGTCGAAGCGGAGGCTGGTTGGTGTTGCGGATACTGTCGCTGTTCCCGTCACCGTCAATTTCACGCTCACCAGGGCGCCCGCAATCTTCGAGCCCTCCGATAGAAATACGACACTACCTTGATAACTGCCCGGAGCTAGTCCGGCGGGGTTGATATTCACGGTAACGTTCGATGGTGTCTGTCCGGTGGTGGGGCTGACCGAAATCCAGGAGCCGGAGGCCACCTTCGCGGTGAAGTTAGTGGCCCCGGAAGCATTCACCTTCACTGTCTGCGGCGCCGGCGGCACTCCGGCTGCGGTCTGGAAAGTCAATGTGGTCGCATCGACGGAGATAGGCAGACTGCCGCTGACTTCGAGCGTTACCGGTACCGTGAGGGTACTCCAGTCAATTCCGGCCTGCAGCAGAATCGTTCCGCGATAGGTGCCGGGCGCGAGACCGGAGGGGTTCACTGAAACGTTGAGCACGGCGGGTGCGAACCCGGAGTCCGTGTCGACTGCCAGCCAGCCGGACGAGTTAGCTTGCACGGAAAACCCTGTGAACGTGTAATAGGAGACCGTCAGCTGCTGTTTGGGTGGGACGGCGTCTCCAATGCGATAGCGAAACGTGAGGGGGCCGGTCGAGGTCCACAGGGAAGCGGAACTGAGCACCCGAAGCGAAACTCCCACCACAACCGGCACGGGATTACCGGTGAAATAGATCGTGATAAATCCCTGATAAACGCCTGCCGGCAGATTGACGGGAGTAACGGACACAATCAGCGATGGAGCCGGCGTATTGGGGCCTGTGGCAATCGTTAGCCAGGAGCCGGAAGTGGTAGATGCCGTAGCGGAAAACGAGCCGGGAGCGGAGTAGATATAGAGAGCCTGACTGGGCGGCGCCGTACCCGCGGTGTCGTATTCAAATGCCAGTTGCGCGGCACTCACTGAAGCTTGGGGCGTTGTGGAGACCTGCAAGGTGACTGGGACGCTGATGGGGCTATTGGCAGCCCCCACGGCGGTGATCTGAATGAATCCCTGGTAGTTGCCTGCCGAAAGGCCAGCAATGTTTACCGATACGTTCAGGATCGCCGGTGTGATGGCGGCGGTGGGAGAACTGACAGATAGCCAGGAAGCCCCGCTCGTGCTGACCTGGAAGGGTAACACCGCACCGCCGGCGGTGATCGATAGCGTTTGAGCTCGGGGTGCCTGAGCATTGGCCGGCTGAATAAAGATGATTTGAGTCGGGGAAGCGCCAAGTTCAACGGCCGACGCCGCAACCGGCATCATGAGCAGGCAGAGGATCCCGCCAGGTAAGAGGACGCGATGGGCAGACGAAACTTTCAACATAATCTACTCCGGCTTGATTATAAGACGATTCGGTACGAAATTCAGCGAGGGGTTTGACGCAGCCCTACTTATCACCGTCGAGAAGCGCGGGAAGGTGAAGGCAGTGGACAGAACAATCGAATGGTGACAACACGAATCGAGCTGAGATCACCCCGCCCGCGCTACCGCTCATTACCGCCGCACAGTCAACGTGACGCTCGACGGATACTCGCGCGAGTGGTGGACGGTGTTGTGAGCGATGACGCCTTGCGACTCGTCGTAGTTATTGCCCCCGGTGTTCAGGTTGCGGTCAAACCGTGGGAAGTTACTGCTTGATATCTCAATACGGATGCGGTGGCCGGCGGCGAAATGATTGCTCGTGTTCAACGGGCTAAGTGCCACCTTGTAGACCTTTCCCTTCTCCATAAAAACAGTTTTGTCGTACCCTTCGCGATAGCGGACCCGCTGGATCGTCTCATCCAGGTTGTAGGCGCGGCCATCCGGATAGACGTCCACCAGTTTTGCCGTAAAGTCGGTGTCTTTGGCATCGGACGAGATATATAAGGTGACTTCTATGGGTCCTGTTACTTCAACGGCTTCCTTCAGCGGTTCGGTCGAATATACAAGGATATCCGCGCGCGCTTCCATACGCCGTTGGTCGAACGCTCCGGCCGTAACCGCGTTTCCCGTGCAACAGACGTTCCCGCCATAAGAAAGGACCGGGTTGTTGGGATCGTAAGTGAACTGGTCCGGGCGGTCCCCGGAAGGTGCGGCGGATGTAAGCGTGCCGTCGCCGTAGAGACTATTCGCCTTGCCGCCACTGGCCAAGTACAGAGTTTGCGTGCGAGAACCCTCCGGGGGCCACTGCTCGGCGGTCTGCCACTTGTTCAGGCCCATCGTGTAGTAACGGACTTTCGGCATCTTGTCGAAGGTCTCGCTCTTTTCGCCTTTAAGGAAGTGGTCGAACCAACCGTAAGTCAGCTCGTCGTAATTGAGGCGGGCGTCGCCCATGTTCCGTTCGCCGACGATGGTATCCTCCGACGCGCGCTTAAACCCGCAATGCGCCACCGGCGCGATGATCGCGTACTGCTGGTTGGCTATCTCCGGCCTGGCCGTCTTTCGTACATAGTTATAGGCAGCAAGATTCGGCCCGATAGAAACGTCGTACCACGACATGAACCAGAACCCGGGAATGTTGATCGGCTTGTCGTCGTGCCACAGGCCGCCGCGATACCAGGCCGCATCGTTAGGGGCGCGCTGGATCATCCTGCCGCCCGTCTCGACATCCATTGCGTCTGCATAGATGCCCCGCGGGCCATTCACCGCTTTAATAATGTCCTGGACCGGCAGATGCCATAGCGCCTTCGCCCAGTCCACCGGCGGCATCTGCGGCGCAAGGTCAAACATGCGCGACGCATTCAGTAAGTCGGCATGCTGGGTATCGGGCGAGAACATAGGGCGAACCTGATTCTGTTCGCCGTAAATCCAGGCGGCAAATAGCATCTGGAACGCGCCGCCACGATACCAGTTACCTTGTTCATAGTAGGGTCCGACACGCCCGACGCCCGCGCCGAACCCTTGCGGGATCATCGTCGTGAATGCCGGGTGTGCCCGTGCGGCTACGGCGAGTTGCCATTCCGCAGTCGACGAACAACCGATGGTGCCCACCTTTCCGTTCGACCAGTCCTGCTTAGCTATCCACGACAGCGCGTCGTCCCCATCCGTAAGCGGCATACCAAGAATGTCGTAGTTACCTTCGGAGTAAAAGTGGCCGCGCTCGTTCATCACGATATACGCAAAGCCCTTCTTCACTGCTTGAATCTGCGATGTCATGTCGGCCGGCGCCCCTATCTTCACGTCCCAGAAGTTGAAGTTATAAGGTGTGCGGACGAAGATAGTCCCGTATTTTTTCGCAGTATCTTTCGGCCGATAGACATCCGCTGCCATCCGCTTGCCGTCGCGCATCGGGACCATTACCTTCCGCTCGACGATAGCGATCGATTGAAGTTCCTTCTCCAGCCGCTTGCGGCGCGCCACGAGACTTTCGTCTCCGCCCTGCGCGAACAGAGACACGGAAACTGCGATGAAGGTAAGAGCGATACGCATCTGCGGATATCCTATAGCATCAAGCGATCTGCGGAAGCGAGGCGGCGGCTGCGGCCTGTCCAACACGCCGGCTGGCTTCATCCGGAAGACGAACGTCGATGCTTAGGTTCGGAAACTCGGTCCTCAGCACTTCGTTCGCGACTTTCAGGATAACTTCGCCGCCGGAACCAGTGGTCACGCGGCCCATCACCAGCACCGTGCCGATATCGTAGTAATTCGAATAGTGCGCGAGCGCATAGCCGAAGTATGAGCCAATAGTCTGGTAGATCTTTTCAGCGCGCGCATCGCCTTGCTTCATCAGCGCCTGCACTTGCTCCAACCGTTCGGGCACACCCATGTCGGCGGGAACCTCGATGCCCGCGGGTCCAAGCAGGCGATTGACGGCCTGCTGCGAGAGATATTGGACACCGCAGCCGCGGTCGCCCGACCATTCATCGGGCGGCGCAAGCGGGTTCACGTCAATCGGCACAAAAGCCAGTTCGTCAAGCCAGGTGGTGATGTTACCTGTGCCATCTACATAGCCCGCCGCGAGACTGCTACCGAACGCGAGACCGAGCACGCGATTGCGGTTTAGCGACATCGACCCGGCTAAGGCCGATACCGCACCGTCATTCGCCACCACCAGCGGTACGTCGTTGAATTCTTTCTTCAGCCGGTGATACAGCGGCACGATCTCCTGCTCAAACAAGTCGCGCGGCACACCGCGGAACAGCGATGCGATCCGTGATTCGTTATCGACATAAACGCCGGCGGAACTGACGCCGATCGCATCCAGGCGCGGCAGCGTGGCCGCGGCAGCTTTAATGGCGTGACGGATGTGCTCGTAGTGATAGGCGGGATCAGCCTGCGGCTTCGGGTCCCACTTGAATTCAGCGGCAAACGTCTGCTTGCCGTCCTGTTCCGCGTAGGCCTTGATATCGGATGCGCCCTTGTCGATCGCCACTCGGCAACCGCCGGTATGTCGCCCCAGCGGCAACGTAACATGCGAAGGCTTCGGAAACGCGTCGCCGGCCGCATGCCGGATCTCGAACGGGTGGCCGTAGATGATCGGCCCCATCACGTCCACGTCGAACAACCGGTTGGCGTCGTAGCGATACACGTAGTCGCGCAGCATGCTGACCAGCGTTTCCGGCGCGTCGATGTGAACGCGGAAGCCGCCTACGGCCCACAACAGGAATTTCACCTCGCGTTCAAGAAAGCGGAGGTTGACGGCTGTAGCAGCGCTGCTTAAGTCGTTCGAGATCGCCCGGTCGAAGATATAGGTCGAACCATTGCCTTGTTCGATCGCGATGCGGATCGGCAGTGAGTTACCCGCAACCCTTTGGGCGAACGCCCGCCAGGCCAGCGCGGCAGGCCGGAACTCCGGATCGAGGACAGGTTTGATTTTTGGAACAACGAGTTCCATTGCTACTCCTTTGAATACTGTTACTGGACGGGAACGTACGCGCCGTTCTTCCGCTCGACCCCGCGGCTGTGTGTCGGCGCTTTAGATAGGTCGATTCCCAGCCGGCTGAGCGCCGGCGCAAGAAATGCCGCGGCGTTACTGGTAACTGCCCGTTCGACCACTTCCGCCGCGATGCCCCAACTTAACGCGAGGTTCATGCACTCGATCAGCGATGTGCACGAACCGCTCAGGTCGAAGGAACGGACACGGCCGGCTTCGTCGCGGCGCACTTCAAACGTGCGGCCCCACAGTTCGGCCGTCGTTGGCACGGGCGCTCCGATCAGCGGACTCTCATCCGCCACGAAGATCACTTTGTCGGGACCTTTGCCGTCCACCATCAACTTCACTGCGTATTCGGGCACGTGGATCGAATCGGGAATGATCATCGAGAACACGCGGCGGTCCGTGAACTGGGCGACCATCCGCAAATCTTTCACGCCAATCTTGTCGCGAGTGGCGGCATTCAAAACGTGAGTGAATGCGGTGGCGCCGGCGCCGATACCTTCCTGAATCTGTTCGACTGTCGGATTCTGGTGGCCAAGACTCACGGCGATGCCCCGGCTGGTCAGGTAGCGGATCACCTCAACCGCTCCCGGGCGCTCTGCGGCCATGGTGACCCAACCGATGAAACCGCCGGACCATTCGATAAGTTTGGATGCGAACTCGACCGTCGGGTCGCAACGCAACTGCGGGTTGTGCGCTCCGATGCATTCGGGAGCCAGAAACGGACCTTCCAGATGCGGCGGCAGAATTCCCTGCCCCCATTCGTAATCGCGGGCGGCGCGGAACACGGGAAGGTTCGACTGGTACGCCTCCGCACTAGCGGTCACCATAGTGGGGCAGACAAACCCGTAGCCCAGGCCATAGTAGTAGCGGGCAACGGCCTCAAGCTGCGCCGGCGTGAGCCCTGGCGTGTCGAACGCAACGAAGCCGGACCAGACTCCGTTCTCAAACAGCGGCCCGCCGTTCACCTGAAGTGACGCCGGGTAGCATCTCGCATTCACAGATCGATTTCTCCTGTTGGGGAATGCCCCAAAGTCCACGATAGCCGATTCCAAACAGAACCACGACCGCGAGGGAGTGTCTCGCAGGCCGTACCGAATCACCCAAAGCCCAATCACCCTCTCCGTTCCACCCTGTCGGGCCAACGTCTACGTTCGCGGCCCGACCTCCCGGTCGGCCTCGCCGGCTCGCACGTTTCAACTTCCGCAGTCCGCAACAGGTCTTACGTTCGGACATACGCTCTTTCCTCACCCCCGCCAGTGAGCGCGCGGACGCGTCTACTTAGTCACGTAATCCCACTCCGCGGAGGAGAGCTTCTCAATACCCGCCAGGTCGCGCTCGAGCAGATACCCCTGACTCACCAGTTTCTGTGCCACGCGGCGGACCTCCTCCAGGTACTTCGCCTTCGACTGATACCGTTTCAGCACCTTGTCTTTCGGAAAGGCAAAGTACGAACCAGTCATGCTGAATAACTCTTCCGGAGAGCCGATCGCCGGGTTTCGCAGGTTCCACCCGGTATGCATCGCCAGCGGGACAGCTACCTGCGGAGTCTTCAGTCCTCCTAAGTCGTTGCCGTCGGCGTCCACTTGCGGCACTAACACCGCAAACGGAGGTCCCATCTTCGGCGGCTCGTTTGTAACAATGCCTTTGCTACGGAAGTCGGGACCAAAGTCCAGGCGAAACACCTCGTGGATCCGCGTTGGCGTAACCACGTTCGGCATCTTTGGATATTGGACCTGGCTCACGGGCGCCAGTTCCTTCTTCGCGATCGTCGGGTAGACCGAAGGCGGCGGTGCTTTGTCCTCCGCCAGCCAGCGCTCGAACGCGATCAGCAGCCCACGGTTGAACCAGCCCCAATCGTTCGCATTGCTCAGGTAGCGGGTGTTCTTCGACGGCCTGGGCGGGAACGATCCCGGACCGTGATTGCCGCCCGACATGACGTATAACCGCGAACTAGGTCCGAGCGGCGCGTCGCCGGACCCATCGAACTTAGTGTGCATCAGTGACGCGGCGCGGCCGTAGTATTCGTAGACCGAGTTAGTATAGAAGATCTTAGGCACCACGCCGTCTTTCTCCGCCCGGCTCAGCAGGCCGTCGGTAAGTCCCGTAACTGGGTCGGTCTGCGGTAAGTCTGTGAACGGGAAAATATCGGTAGCGTAGTAGAAGTTAAAGAACGGCCGTGCGTCGCGCGAGGGCTGCGCGAACTGGTGATTGAAGTTCCCGCGGCCTCCTCCCGCCACATTGGCCCACACGCCATCGAACACTCGCGTGCCCTGCTCGCTCTTGTTGAAGCCTTGATAAAGGAACGTGCGGAGAAAGCGTCCGCTTTGCGAACTCCCCCAGGCCAGTGTGCGGCGAGCGGCCGGTTTCAACGCGTCAAGCGGCGCGGGCGCGGTGCCGGCCTTCAGTGCCGAGATCATGTCTCGAATGCCGGCCATGCCCAGTCCTGTCACAGGCGGATCCTGTGAGCGGTACACCACTTCGTAGATCTTGCCGGACTCGAAGCCTGACTTCTTATACACCGCGCCACGGTCTTGCGTGAACGACCACTCCGACCGCGGTATCACGCGGCGCGCGCCGGCCGCCAACGTGCGTTCGGTAAGAGTGTTTGCCGGATCGCCCGGGTTAGCGACCTTATACGGAAAGAACAGCCGGTCACCCAGCGAGAAGCTCGTAATAGCCTCATCCGGCACGAAGTCGGACCGGACTAACCCGGTAATCGGCGAGCCATCGGGGTTCTTGGCAACCGGCACCGTGACAGAAATAAGTGGCGGTTCACGCGGAATGTCCCACTGCCACCCGATCCATACGAGCAGGAACCCTTGCTCGAACAGCAGGCCATCGCCCATCTCCGCTTCGGTCCGCGGATCGTTGGAGCCCGTACCCCGATTGAACACGCTCACCATGCCCTTGCGCCCGCGATTTGATACTTCAAACAGCAAGGTGCCGTTGCCCTTGGCCGGATCGCGCGGTGCAAACAGCACAAAGTCGGCGTAAAACTCGACCTTCCCCTGATCGTTGCGGGGCGCGAGTTTCACGTTCACGATGTCCTTGTTCGCCGCGGCCATCGGGTCCACCGCGAAGTAGGCTTTGCCAATCAGACGCTCATATGCGCCAGTCTTGCCGAACGGCTTGCCGTTCAGGATAGGAGATCGCTCCGTAATCTCGACACGCGTTACGGCCGCGCTGAGGGCGAGAGGAAGCAGGCAAACAAGTAAGGATCGCGCCACGACTCAACATTGTAATCGCATCCACCGGATCGGATTCGTTGAACCACAAATAGACGTGTCTTTCGGCGCACGCTCTCTTCGACATCGAATTCGCGAACGCCCGGTCTGCAGATCTCAACACGGACAGCTAAAGCGATGTGGACACTTACTTCCCAGTGTTCACGTATTGTATGCAGTCGCCTTGGTTCTTGAACGGCGGGTTCGTGAAGTCCTTCCAACCGTCGTCCTTGCACTGCTCGACACTGGTCGGTGAGGTCTCGCCGGGCGAACCACCTAAGACACATATACTCATCAAAGTTGAAGCGCCCATTCCGGTGCTGATGGGGCCTGCGATGTGGCTATTCAGCCCGGTACTCGTGAGATTGAATTTGTAATAATTCGACGACCTGGAATTGCCGGCCCAAAAAGACGATCCATCAGGGTCTAGCGCCAGCGCATACCAGGCTTCCGGCTCGCCACTCACGTCATACGTAGCAACGACAGCCCCGCTGGCGTTATAGCGCTTGATTTCGCTGTTCCCGTAAAGAGCGAAATCGCTCAGGAGTGCGCCTCCGTCGGGCAGATTGCGGATCTGGACTGCTAGCGTAGCTGTTCCCGTTGAGAAGTTCGGTCCAGACAATCCTGATGATATCGAAACAGTCTTAATATCTTGAGTCTGTTGAGTGTACCGGATCGTGTCGTTATCGGCTGCGATGTCGAAAGAGTCAACCCTCGTGGTAATTACAGACTTAATGAACGTGCCATCCGCGGCAAACTGCAAAATGCCGTTAAACCCGTTGCCCACGTACACCTTGCCATCCGGGCCGAACACGACGCTTGTGGGGAATGAGTAACCTGAGCCGAACAACGTATTCGTGTGCGGTGGTAGGGGTCCCGCAAAGCGAGAAACATTATTGAGGTATAGTTCCGTGACGTACAGACTCCGATCTGGCGCGAAAGCGCAGCCAGGCATGAAATTGGTCCGGTCAGTACGCCCAGTCGACAACGTCTCCTGAAGTACGCCCGCTTGATTGCGGACTTGAACAAAGCCGGGTGCAATGCCGAGAAACACGTCACCTGCTTTCCATGCATAGCCAGGCTGTCCGGCTATTGCCTCCCCTGCTGGAACCCAACAGGCGGCGAAAGAGAACAGAACGATCAATCTTCGCGTGAGCACAATTACATCGGCCCTTTCTGGCTTTGGGGCTGTCAGACAGTTCACAAAGCCAACGCAAGAATACGCACACCCCACCTCTGAGGTCAAGAGCCGACTCGATGAACCGATGAACAACATGCACAGATGAGCTTTGCGGCACAACCCCGCAACAATCGCCGCACCTGTCGCTCGGTCCGCGCCACTCTGCTTCGCCTGCTTCTCCGTAATCAGTTTCCTCTTGGCGTTCTTCAAAGACCATCAGGTCATCCCCTGCATCACGCAGGTCTTCCAGCCAGTGCCGCGCCAAATCAATTTGGACGCTTCGAGAACGGAGACGGTCGAGATCAAGCATCTTGCGGCCTGCTCGATGCGGGAGACGAACTCAGTCCTCTCGGGCTCGTCTTGGAGGATCGCCAAAACCGCCGATGTGTCAAGGGTCATCGGCTTGGTACACCATCCTCGTCGTAGCCCAGGATGTCTTCGGCGCTAAGCGAGGAAATCACCGGGCGTTTGGCGCAGCGCAATGCGATGGCATTCAGTTCGTTGGCGAGAGAGCGGCCCGAGCGGGCACGGCGCAAACGGTCGTAGCGTTCGGCCAAGGCAATGCGAAGAGCTTCCGTGAGGGACTCGCCGGTGAGCTGAGCAAGGTTGCGGGCGAGGCGTTCCGTTTCGCCGTTCTTGATGCTGATGGGCAAAGTTGTCTACCTGTCACGAATCTTAGCAGGAAAGGTCGAACACTGCCGCTCCCTGGCCAAACGGTGCTATAATTCTCCCTTGGTGGTGGACGTGTCCCAACCGTCCACCCCACAAAATTCGACCCCTGAAAAAGGACCGCCGCCGCGCGGTCCTTTTTCTTTTTCACCTGGCTCGTCCGCAGCTCAGCAAATCGCAAACACGCGCAACCCGTCCCGGTCCGTCAGACCGCGGTTCACTTTTTGTGCCCAAAAAGCGTGGCCGTATCCACGCACGTCTCCCGAAAGGAGCACTATTCCCAAATGCCGAATCAAACCGGACCCCGTACCGAAGAAGGCAAACAAGCCTCCTCCCAGAACAATCGCCGGCATGGCTTGTCCACTGCCAACATCATCGTCCTCCCCGCCGAACGCCCCTACTTCGAGCAAATTGAGTCGGAATTGCGAAACGAAATCGAGCCCGACGGTCCCCTCGAAACCATCGCCTTCCGCCGCCTCCTCACCGCCAACTGGCAAATGGAAAAATGTCAGCAACGCGAAGCCGACCTCATCGCTCAGGAACCTAACCAGCAAAACGAAGCCAATTTGGAAAAGGTGCGCCGCTACTATCAGCGCTGGGAGGGGTCCTACAATTCGGCGTTCCGCCAAATCCGCCTCCTCCAAACCGACCGCGCCTGCCAGGCCTACATGAACGGAGACGCCCCAGAAAGGTTCGCCCCGCTCGCCGATCTCCCAAAGATTGAACACTATGCGAGACGAATTGCCAGCCACGCCAACTTCGACGTCAAGGTCCGCGCCATCATCCAGAACCAACTGGCAGCCCTCAAAGCGGACCCTGCCCGCCCGAACCCCGGCTCTAAAGGAGGAGCTGCCGGTGCAACCTCCACGAAATCAACAATTCGCGAAACGAACTCCCCCCGAGAGCCCCAGGTCGGTCGCAACTCCCCCTGCCCCTGCGGTTCCGGCAACAAATACAAGCGCTGCTGCGGCGTCAACGCGCCCCCCATCATCAATCAGGCCGCCTAGGCCCGCCCGGCTCAAGGCTCCTAAGTTCTTTGACATCAGAATATTGCGAGACGAAACCACTCCCGTCGGATAGAATCGCAGGGTGCGATTGCTATCGATGTTCCTCTTCACGGCCTGGGCGTTGGCGTGGGCCGGCGCGGATCAGGTCAGGGCGCATTACACAAAGTACGAGTACCGCGTCGCGATGCGAGACGGAAAGCGGCTGTTCACTTCCGTGTATGTGCCGAAAGACGATTCCAGGCGATTCCCAATCATGCTCTCGCGGACCCCGTACAGCGTTCGCCCGTATGGGGCGGACCAGTATCGCGAGTCCGTCGGTCCGTCCACCCACTTCCAGCAGGCCGGCTACATCTTTGTCTATCAGGATGTCCGCGGCCGGTACCGCTCGGAAGGTGAGTTTGAACAGGTGCGGCCGCGCAACCTGAACGGCGGCGTGGACGAGACCACCGATACCTACGACACCGTCGATTGGCTGGTCAAAAACCTGCCCAACAACAACGGACGTGTCGGTGTCTGGGGCATCTCCTATCCGGGCTTCTACTCGTCCACCGCCATGATCGACGCGCACCCAGCCGTCAAAGCCGTGTCGCCCCAGGCTCCGGTGACCGACTGGTTTATCGGCGACGACTTCCATCACAACGGGGCGCTCTACCTCGCGCACGCGTTCCGGTGGTTCTACATGAACAGCCGTGTCGGCGCCGATGCGAAACCGAATGAGCCGCGGTCGAACTATGTCTATCCGACGCCCGACGGCTATGAGATGTTCCTGTCGGCCGGGACGTTGACCGAAATCGACGAGCGGCTGCTGAAGCACACCGTGCCCTATTGGAAGGACTTGATGACCCACGGAACTTATGACGACTTCTGGAAGGCTCGCGATGTGCGCCGGTACATCAAAAACATAAAACCGGCGGTGATGACCGTCGGCGGCTGGTTCGATGCGGAGGACCTATTCGGGACCCTAGAGACGTACCGCGCTGTCGAGAAGTCTTCACCGGCAGCTTCAAACATCATCGTCATGGGACCCTGGAATCACGGTGGATGGTCCAGCATGGAGGGTTCGTCACTCGGCGATGTGTCGTTTGGCGCAAAGACGTCGGTGTTCTACCGGGAGAAGATCGAGCTCCCCTTTTTCGAGCACTATCTAAAGGATGGGCCTGACCCCAAGCTGCCCGAAGCGTACATGTTTGAAACCGGTACGAACGTATGGCGGCGGTTCAATGAATGGCCTCCGGCCGGTTCGCGAACCGAGCGGTTGTATCTTGACGCGGGCGGGAAGCTGGGATGGAAAGCCCCCACGGCCGGTGGTGGGTTCGACGAGTATGTGAGCGACCCGGCAAAGCCCGTACCGTTTATTAACGGCATTTCGAACACGATGACCGTTGAGCACATGCTGGACGATCAGCGGTTCGCCTCCACGCGGCCCGATGTCCTGGTCTACCAGACGGAGCCGCTGGAATCGGACGTGACGCTCGCCGGACCGCTCGATGCTTCCTTATATGTATCGACCACGGGAACCGACGCCGATTGGGTAGTGAAACTAATTGACGTCTATCCGCCGGACTATCCGGACCCGCAGCCCAACCCGCGCAGGCTACGGATGGGCGGGTTCCAGCAGTTAGTAAGAGGTGAGTTATTCCGCGGCAAGTTCCGCGACAGCTTTGAAAAGCCTGAGCCGTTCACGCCGGGCAAGGTGACCAAGGTAGGCTATACGCTGCCGGACGTGTTCCATACGTTCCGCGCCGGCCACCGGATCATGGTACAGGTACAGAGTTCATGGTTTCCGCTGGTGGATAGGAATCCGCAGAAGTTCCTGGATATCTATAGCGCCAGAAAGGAGGACTTCGTGAAAGCCACCCATCGCATCTATCATGCGCCGGGCAATCTGTCGGCGCTGCAGGTGCGCGTGTGGGCGCCCGTGAAGTAGTCGGCACGTAAACGTCATAGATATTCTGAGGTATCAAATGAGATACACTGGAGAAAAAGCGATATGCAAGGCCAACGTGGAAAGACTCAGATGATTCATGCGCGGATCGATCCCAAGCTTAAGCGTTCGGCTGAACGCGTCTTTTCACAGATTGGTATTTCGACAACCGAAGCGATTCGCCTCTTCCTCACACAGGTCGATCTGCACAAGGGATTGCCGTTCCCCGTCGCCATTCCCAACGCCGAGACGGTCGCGGCGATGAAGGAGGCCAACGATCCTGCCACACTCAAGCGATATGCCTCGTTTCGGGAAGTCCGTGAGAAGACATAATGGCCCTTGCGCTTTTCACCACCACCGCATTCGAGAGAGACTTGCGGCGGGTCGACAAACAAGGTAAGGATTTGGACAAGTTGGAGGCAGTCGTTAATCTTCTCCAAGCGCAAAAGGCATTGCCGGAGCGCTGCCGGCCGCATCCTTTGCGCGGCGACTGGTCGGGACACTGGGACTGCCACATCGAGCCCGACTGGCTCTTGCTGTACCGGATCACCCCAACCCAACTGATCCTGGTGCGCACTGGTACTCACGCGGAGTTGTTCCGGTAAACAGCCTCGGCCCAGAGCCGAACTACAGCACGGCACTGTTGCCGCCTTGGTAGACCAATGTCTGCGGTGCCGTCCGGACGCCGAAGAAGTAGGATAATGAGCCACATGCTACGGCGAACGATGCTGGTTGGAGCCGCGATGAGTGCGCTAGCGAAAGGTACTAATCCGCAGACGGTCGAAGAGGCCGACAAGCTGATCGGGAAGTCCGTCCAGTCGGGCGAAACCGGCGCGGCCGTGCTGGACGTCCGTCACCCGGACTTCACCATCCAGCGCAGCTACGGCAAGGCGAAGACAGCCGGCGCCGTGTTCCTGCTGGCGTCTGTAACGAAGCCGATGACCGCCACCGGGTTGATGATCCTCGTCGATCGCGGTCAGGTCTCCCTCACCGACGCCGTGAAGAAGTATTTGCCGGAGTTCGCCGGTGGGGACAAGGACCTGATTACGGTGAAGCATATCCTGACGCATACCTCGGGGCTGCCCGACCAGTTACCCGAGAACGTTGAGTTACGGAAGCGCCACGCGGGGCTCAAGGATTTCTATGCCGGAGTGTGTAAGACTAAGTTGCTGTTTAAGGCCGGCACAAAGGTGAGTTACCAGAGCATGGGTCTGCTGGTGGCGCAGGAGATCGCGGAACGGGTGACCAAGAAACGGTTCCGGGACTTCTTGAAAGACGAGTTGTTCACGCCGCTCGGCATGAAGAACACATCGCTCGGCCTGGGCGGGCGCAACATCGCCGATACGATGACGGCGCAGGTGGTCAGCGCGCCCGCGCTGTATGGGACGGCGGAGAACGATTGGAACTGGAACAGCCAATACTGGCGGGACTTAGGAGCGCCTTGGGGAGGCGGACATTCGACGACGGATGACATCCACAAGCTGCTGCATGCGTTCCTGCATCCCGCGGGCAACATCATGAAGAAGGCCACGGCGAAACAGATGGTGACCGTTCAAACTGGTTTAATGGAGCCGTCGTGGGGATTGGGATGGTCGCTGGGCAAAGGCAATTTCGGCAAGAAGTGCTCCCCGCGGACCTTTGGGCATTACGGCGTAACAGGTACGATCGCATGGGCGGATCCTGGGACGGGATTGCGCTGCGTGCTGCTCACCACGAAGCCTGTGGATGACTGGCACGGCCCATTGATCGGTCCGGTATCGGATATCGTGTCGGAGGCCGTGTGATGCGGACCGCGTGGTTGTTCCTGTTAGCAGGTGTGCTGATCGCCCAGCCGCGGCCAAGGGCGCGTGACTTCGGGGTCCAATTTGAAGGCACGCCCGGCGCGCTCAACGCGATTACCGACATTGCGGGCATCGCGGTGGGACATACAACGCTGATCAAAGGCGATGGCCCCCTAAAGGTCGGTCACGGTCCAGTTAGGACCGGAGTTACTGTCGTCCTTCCGCGTGCGAACGATTTAGGGGACCCGGTTTTTGCCGCCTGGTTCTCATTGAACGGCAACGGCGAGATGACCGGCACAACGTGGGTGGAAGAGTCCGGCCTGATGGAAGGCGCGATGGCGATCACCAACACCCATAGCGTGGGCGTGGTCCGCGATGCGCTCATCGAGTGGCAGGTGAAGAAAAGCGCCATGCAGCAGAACTTCGCCCTGCCGGTGGTGGCCGAGACGTTCGACGGATGGCTGAACGACGTGAACGGCTTCCATGTCAAGCCCGAGCACGTGTATGAAGCGCTCGAGAAAGCCGCAGGCGGTCCGGTGAAGGAAGGCAACGTCGGCGGCGGTACGGGGATGAGCTTGTACGGATTCAAGGGTGGCATCGGAACGGCATCCCGCAAGCTCACCGCGGCGGGCTCGAGTTACACCGTAGGCGCGCTCGTGCAGGCGAACTTCGGGCGGCGCGAACAGTTGATGATCGCCGGTGTACCGGTGGGCCGCGAGATTGGGTGCGACAAGGTGCCCTGCCGGCAACGGCCGGCGCCCCAACCGGAGGCTCGCGACGGTTCGATCATAATCGTGGTCGCGACCGATATTCCGCTCGGTCCGCACCAGTTAAAGCGATTGGCGCGCAGGGCATCGATGGGCATCGCACGCACCGGCGGCACGTCGGGCAACGGGTCCGGCGACATCTTCATCGCGTTCTCGACGGCGAACCCAGGCGCGGGCCGTTCGAAGAAGCCCGTGGCCGTGACCATGATGCCCAACGATGCGATGGACCCTGTGTTCGACGCGACCGTCCAGGCAGTAGAAGAGGCGATCGTCAACGCGCTCGTCGCGGCAGAGACGATGGTCGGCCGCGATGGCAACCGGATGATCGGGATTCCGCACGACATGCTGCGGGTAGTGATTCAGAAATATAGGCGGTAAGTGGGCGTGGTGACGAGACGCGAGTTATTCGGGATTAGTGCGGCCGCCGTTGCCGCGAATGCGCAAACACAGACGCAGACGCAGCAGGTGATCGAGCCGACGCCTCCGGCCCGGCTGCTGGTGCGCATTGAAGACGAACGGGGCCGGCCAACGGCGGCGCGCATATACATAAGGACGCCGGGTAGGGTGTTCCACGTGCCGACGCGGACGCTCGGCCGCGAGATCGCCCGGTCGCGCGAGACGTTCTTCCACGCCAAGGGCTTCTTCCCTATCGAAGTGCCCGCGGGCGAGTGTACCGTCGAAGCGGTGAAGGGGTTCGAGTATGTGCCTGTCGTGCAACAGGTGCGCACGGCGCCAAGCCAGATCCTGGAACTGAAGCTGGTGCTGAAACGTTGGATCGACATGCCATCCAAGGGCTGGCACTCGGGCGACGTCCATATGCATCCGAACCACGTCCACTACGGCACGTACATGACCATGGCCGATTGCCAGTTGTACGCCCAAGCCGAAGATATCAGGGTGGCGAGCCTGCTCATCTCGAGCGCGCAATCGGGCCATGTGTTCGACACCGAGTATTTCCGCGGCGGCCGGCCGGATCCTCTGTCCACACCGGAAGCGTTGCTGGTGGTGCAGGAAGAGTATCGGAACACTTCGGCCATGTACGGTCACATGCCGCTGCTCGGGATTTCGAAGCTGGTCGACCCGTTCTTTACCGGCGAGCCGGCGACCGAGCATTGGGAGGATTATCCGCCGAACTATTGGGCCGCGAAGGCGGCGAAGGATCAGGGCGGAGTTGTCTGTTACACGCACCCGGCCCAGGCGCCGGGCGTCACCGTGGGTCCGCACTTGGCGCGGGAGTTCCCGGTCGACTTGGCGCTCGGCGTCGTCGATGCGATGGACCTGCTGGGCAACGGCAACGAAGAAGGCGCCTGCTGGATGTACTACAAAGTGCTGAACTGCGGTTTGCGATGCGCGGCGTCGTCGGGTTCGGACTCGCGGATGGACGTGATGCGCCATGCAGTGTCCGGCGGCGGCAAGGTGTATGTGCAGGTGTCGGGCGAACTGACTTATCCGAAATGGCTGGCCGCGTATAAGGCCGGTCGGACGTTCGTCAGCAACGGTCCGATATTGTCTCTGGATATGGAAGGTAGCGGACCTGGGGATACGTTCCGCGTGGAAGGTTCACGCGAGATTATGTGCAAGGCGCGGGCGGAATCGTACGTGCCGATGGGCCGGCTGGAACTGATCGTCAACGGTCAGGTCGCGGGGGCTGCGGAAGCAACAGGCGACAAACGACAACTGGAATTGTCTCAATCCATCCAATTGGACAAGAGCAGTTGGATAGCGGCGCGGGTAACTGGTGGGTCGCACCGGCTAGTGGTGAACGATCCGGCCGTGTTCGCCCATACGAGTCCGGTGTATTGCCTGGTCGGCAACGGGAAGATCCGTTCCGCCGAGGATGCGAAAGCGGTGGTCGAGTGGATCGACCGTTTAATGGACGATGTACGCAAGTCCCCGCGTTTTGCAACAGCGGACCGGCGGGAGGAGGTCCTAAGTTTGTTTCGAAAAGGGCGGGCCTACTATGCCGAGCAGGTCGAGTGATACACTGTCCGGACAACATACCACCGAGGAGGGTATTACACGATGACGTTTATGATGAGTTACAGATTGCGAAACGAACTGCGCGACGAAGCCCGTGCCCGTTTCCAGCAAAACGGCGGACTGCCGCCGGCCGGCATCACGCTGATCGGCCGGTGGCACGCGCTGACAGGTCACGGTTGGACAGTTGCGGAAAGCGACGACCCGATGGCCCTCGCGAAGTGGGCCGACGAATGGAACGACGTCCTGGAAATGCAGTTGACGCCAGTTATTGGAGACCAGGATTTGGCGACGGTGTTCGGGGGATAACTGTATCTATCCGGCGATGTGCCGCCGGGAATGAAAAGCGGCGGCGGTCAGATAGACGATGGGTCCATTCATGAACAGGAGTGCTGGGATGGCTTCCATCCTCCACATGGCGTAACGAAACCAGCCGCCGAGCCAGAAGGCGGTCACGGTGCACGCGATGATCGCGACACCATAGGTTACGGCCAGACGGACCGGAACCGCGCGGATGCGCCATCCGTATCGTACGCCGAACAGGAACGAGAGCAGCAGCGCGACGGTTGGAACGACGGCGGAGAGAGGAGAGAACGAAAATCGCCACGCATATAGAAGGGAGGCCCAAGTTACGGCCATAACAGTCGCGAGCAGCCAGATCAGGAAATGAGGCACGAGTACGGAAAGCGTCAGGCCAACGCTGGATGCCTGGAGCACGAGGATGGCGTAGAAGAATAGGATCACCACGGCAGATTCGAGTAATTGCGTGGCTGGTAGATGCCGCGACTCCAGTGCGATCCAGAGCCACCGGTCTGTGCTGCGGATCAGGTGGACGGAGGAGCCCGACAAGGCGAAGCAGAAGACGAGCAAGAAGACGGCGAGGAAAGAATGACGGAGGACAGATGGCCAGTGGCGCCGGAGCACAAGCCCGAGCATCTCTTTGAATGCGGCTGAAGGCGTAGCATTCGATTCGGCGAAGTCGCCTAAGACCGCGTCTCGCTCAGGCGGGTCAAGCAGGAGCGCCAGGCGGGAAGTTAGCAAACGAAATAGGTAAGTCATGCGAGTGTCCTTTCCGGGTTGGCTTCCCACGGCACCCCGCGAGTAACTCGTTTGACAGTGTCGTAAAAAGCAGCGGCGGCGCGTGCGCCGTTGGCAGTGAGGCGCACCATACGCTTAGGCCGGCCACCGCGCTGTGGGGTGGGGTCACCCATCGAGGTTTTCACAAGGCCCTTCGTTTCAAGGCGGTCGAGAGTAGTATAAAGGGCGCCCAGGGAACAGGCGCCGCCAGTGACGGATTCGATTTGCCGCCGGATAGAAGCGCCGTAGGCATCGTCACCGAGACCGGCAACAGCGGCAAGAATAAGGTATTCGAACTCGCCCAGCATGATTACTACTACATTGTGATGTTGACGGCAAATGGGTGTCAAGGGCTGATCGACGCTGCCGCCCCCAACCGATACCGGAAAGGAATATACTGATTGCACCTGGGTTCTTAATCGGCTACCTGGGCTCTGGGAAAACTTATGCAGTGCAGAATTGCGGCGATCGCCGTGTTTGCGGCGTGTGGAGTAGTGTCGGCGGAGGTTAGCTTTGAGCGTGAGGTCAAACCGGTTTTGCAGAAGCACTGCGCCGGATGTCATCAGCCTGGCTCGAAGGCTTCGGGGCTTGATTTAACTACTTATGATGGGTTTCGCGCGGGTGGAAAGCGCGGGACAGCGTTCAATGTGAATGCTCCGGCAGAGAGCATCGTCATCAAGTACATGACGGGCGAGTTGAAGCCATCGATGCCGTTGGGCGGAACCTTATTGCCCACGGCCGATGTGGACCGGATCCGGCTCTGGATCCAAGAAGGGGCGAAGAACGATTCCCGACCGGAAGAGGTGTCGACTGGTCCGATTGCGTATAAACAACCACCGGTGATCACGGCCCTGAAGTTCTCCCCCGATGGAAAGACACTGGCCGTAAGCGGCAACCGTGAGGTGCTGTTGCATAATGCCGACGGTAGCGGAGTGACGAAGCGGCTGCAGGGCAAGGCGGAACGGATCCTGTCGATCGCCTACTCCCCGGACGGCAGTTTGTTACTCGCCGGCGGGGGGACACCAGCGCGGTTTGGCGAGTTACAGTTCTGGGATCCACGGTCGGGCAAGTTACTGCGGACGGCTGAAGCTACGAATGACACCGTGTTTGGCGCGTCGTTATCGCCCGACGGGAAGAAAGCAGCCGCCGGCGCTGCGGACAACAGCGTGTATGTGTTCGATACGAGCACCGCCAAACAGCTATATAAGGTGACGAGCCACGAAAACTGGGTACTGGCGACGGTGTTCGGGGTGAACTCGAAGCGATTTGTATCGGTAGGCCGCGACCGGGCGGCGAAGCTGGTGGATGCGGAGGCGGGACAGTTTCTGGAGAACGTCAACCAGATGCGTGGTGAGTTAGCGGCAGTCGCTCGCCATCCGAACAAGGATGTGATTGTGGTGGGCGGCGAGGACCGCATTCCGTATGTCTACATGATGGACCGTCCTCGAAACTTGAAAGTGGGTGAGGAACTGACGCTCATCCGCAAGTTGGATGCGCAGAACGGACCGATCTTTGCTTTGGAGTGGTCACCCGACGGCTCGCGGATTGCCGTGGCCGGTGCGGCTTCGGCGGTGAACATCTATGACGCCGAGAGCGGATCGAAAGTGGCCGCATGCTCCGGGCATACAGCGGGTATCTACGCACTGTCGTTTTCGCCCGATGGCCAACGGCTTGCCACCGGCGGGTTCGACGGGAAGGTGAGATTCTATCGCACATCGGACTGCTCACTCGAGAAAGCGATGGTGCCGGTGCCGATTGAAGGCGGCGCGCCGGCGGGAGGGATGCGATGAGGTTAGCGGCACTACTGGTATTTGCGGGTGTATGTGCGGCACAGCCGGTAATTACCGACTTACAACCGCGCGGAGCGCAGAAAGGGCGGCCGTTCCTATTGAATGTCGTTGGGCGGTATTTGGACGGGGCGAAGGTCGAGTCGGCCATGCCCGCCACCTTCACTCCGATGGCGCCGGAGAAAGGCATAATGGGAGCCACCTTTCTGGTGGAACCGGCGGCTGAGATCACTGCCGGCGTCTATCCCATTCGCGTCATCACCCCAGAGGGCCTGTCCAATATCCAGTTGCTATCGGTCGGCACGTTTCCGGAGTTGACAGAGGACGAGTCACGGCCGGGATCCCTGCCAAACACGAACGACACGATCGAGAGTGCACAACCGCTGCCGGCGGGTCCGCTGGTCGTGAATGGCAAGCTAAAAGGTCCGGAGCGGGACGTGTACCGGCTCAGCGCGAAATCGGGCGAGCGGCAAGTTATTGAGGTAGAGGCGCGACGCGCGGGGTCGGCGATCGATCCGGTGATCGAGTTACAGGACGCTTCGGGCAAGGTACTGGCGCGCAGTGAAGACGCCATGCTCGCGGGGCTGGACGCGCGGCTGGATTACACCTTTCCGCGTGAAGGACTTTATTATGTAACAGTCCACGACGCGCGTTTCTCGGCGCAGGCGATAAACTATTACCGCTTAAAGACAGGCAGTTACACGTATCCGCAGGAGATCTTCCCACTGGGCGGCCGAAAAGGCGAGTCCGTGGAGATTTCACTAGGAACGCAGAAGGTGAAGACGGAACTGAAGCCTTCGCGCGAGATGCAACGGCAGGCGTTTGTGAATCTGCCGGATAGCCCTACCTTACCCATACCAATCGCCATCGGCGACGATCCGGAAGTGATGGAACCGGCTGCGGAAGCCCTGACGGCGCCGGTAACTATTAATGGGCGACTGGCCAAGGCCGCCGAGAAAGATACGTACAAGGTGAAGGTAACTCCTGGCGAATGGCTAACGCTGAAGATGCAGGCTCGGGAGCTAGGCACGTCGAAATTGATGGGCGTGATCACGGTGACGGATGAGAAGGGGAAACAGATAGCGCGAACGGGCGATGAACCGCTGGCCGAGGACTTCTACAACGTCAACCAGAGCCGTACCGCGGGCGACCCCGTATTACGATTCCAGGTGCCGGAAGGCGTCACAACGATCAAAGTGGCTGTAGAAGACCTGGCATTGCGCGGTGGCAGCAATTACGCATACCGCCTGAACGTTCGACGCCAGGCACAAGACTTGCGCGTGTTCATCAACACGCCCTATATCAATATCCCGGCGGGCGGCTCCGTCTCGGTGCCGGTGACTGTCGAGCGCCATGGATACGACGGCGACGTTCAACTGCGGGTAATGAACGCTCCGAAGGGTTTGAAGGTGGAAGGCGGAACAGTGGTATCGGTCCCGGCGATTAAAGAGGTCAACAGGGTAAGGAGCAGTCCGGGAGTGTTGGTACTGACAGCACAACCCGGCGTGAAGTTCGACCCGACGGAATTGACCATCGAGGCCGTAGCGAAGACGGAGAGCGGCCAGGAATGGTCGCGGAGAGCGATAGGGCCGGGGATGATCGTCGCGGTGGCCGGAGCGACACAACAGGGGTCGGTAGACCGCCAGAAGGCGCTTACCGCGCCATGGTTAGGGCGCGAGTTACCGGTTGCGCAGACCAAAGCTCCGCCGGCAACACTTGCGGTGGAACTGATCGCACGCAAACGGATGGCCGAAGGCGACGAACTCAAATTTCGTTGGAAATGGAATCCGCGCGACCCGATGCAACCGCTGCCGAAATTAGTGCGCGGCGATATGGTCGGCGCGGCGGACGTTCGAGTAATCGACGCCAAGGTCGACAAAGACGACAAAACATCAGGGACGTTCCTGATGACAACCACTAAGTTGACGCGCCCGGCGAAGTACGACATGTATGTGACGGGTCAACTGATGGTGGATGGACAGGCGCAGGACATCATTTCGCGCCCGATAACGGTGGAAGTACTGGAAGTGGAGTCGACGAGTGTTGCTCAAACTGGTTCTAATCGGTAGTGCGACGGTGGCAATTGCCGCCGGACAGGATAAAGTCACATTCTTTCGCGACGTCGCCCCTATCCTGAACAAGGCGGGTTGCACGTCGGGTCCTTGCCACGGTGCGGCGAAAGGCAAGAACGGTTTCAAGCTGTCGTTGCGCGGGTACGACCCGCAGTTTGACTATGAAGCACTGTTGTATGACTTGTCCGGAAGGCGCTTCAATCGCGCCGACCCCGGCAAGAGCCTGATGCTGACCAAGCCGGTTGGAGAAGTCGCGCACGGCGGCGGGTTGCGGTTCGAGAAGAACTCAGACTATTACAAGATCATCTACAACTGGATAGCGCAGGGCGTACCGTACGGCGACCCGGCCAAAGATACAGTCACAGAGTTACGCGTTGAACCGAAAGAGATCTTCCTTCCAAAGCCGGGCGAGGCATTAGCGACCAAAGTAACCGTGAAGTACACAGACGGGCAGGTGCGCGATGTGACGCGCGAGGCGACCGTCGAGTCGAACACTCCAGATGTGGCCCGAGTGGATGAGAAAGGTGGCGTCAAGGCTGAGCGAACGGGCGAAGCGACGCTGTTGGTGCGGTATCAAGGCAAACTGCAAACCGTTCCGGTGACCATTCTCAATCCGAAGCCAGGATTCGTTTGGAAGGCGCTGGCTCAGTATAACTTTATCGATCGGACAATCGACGCGAAGTTACAGAAGCTGCACATACAGCCCTCCGCAGAGGCGGATGACGCGACGTTCCTGCGGCGCGCATCGCTCGATCTGACGGGCCAGATTCCGACGCCCGAAGCAATTCAGGCATTTGTCTCGGACCCGACGCCCACGCATCAGAAGCGGGCGAAGATTATTGACAAGCTGATGGCGAGCAGCGCCTATGTCGACCACTGGACCGTGAAGTGGGGCGACCTGCTGCAGTCGAGCCGGAAATATCTGGGCGAGAAGGGCGTGTACACCTTCCGCGAATGGATTCGCGAATCAATCGCCACCAACAAACCCTATAACAAGATGGTAAAGGAGTTACTGACCGCGCGCGGCAGTTCGTACGAAGATCCGGCGGCGAACTTCTTCCGGGTAACTCGCGATGCCAAGCCCACGATGGAGAAGACAACGCAGGTATTCCTGGGCGTGCGGATGGTGTGCGCGCAGTGTCACGATCATCCGTTCGAACGGTGGACGCAAAACCAGTACTACCAGATGTCGGCCTTCTTCTCAGCCGTCGGTTTGCGTGCCGGTTACGAAGTGGGCGAAGAGATTGTCTTCGACCAGCGGGACGAATATGAGATGAAGCACCCGAAAACGGGCCGCGTGGTGAAACCCGAGTTTCTGGTGGCGTCGGCCGGGAAGATTCCTGTACCGGACGATCAGCGGCGGCGCGACGCACTGGCAGACTGGCTGGTGTCGAAAGACAATCCATTCTTCGCGAAGGCGATCGTGAACCGGGTGTGGAGTTACTTCTTTGGCAAGGGAATTATCGACCCGGTGGATGATATCCGGGCATCGAATCCTCCATCGAACCCGGCGTTGCTCGATGCGTTGACGAAGGACTTCATTGACCATAACTTCGACCTGCAGCACCTCATGCGGACCATCGCCAACTCGCGGGTGTACCAGACGGCGCTAACGCCGAATGAATGGAACGCGAACGATCACATCAACTTTTCGCACGCATCTCCGCGGCGCCTGTCGGCGGAGCAGTTGATGGACGCGGTGGCCTCCGCGGCGGGCGTTCGGCCCAACTTCCCGGAGGTGCCTGAGGATACCGCGGCGCAGCAACTGGTGGATCCGCATATCGGCAAAGAGGGTTTTCTCGATGTGTTTGGACGGCCGGTGCGCGAATCGGCCTGCGAGTGCGAACGGCGAACGGACTTCAGCTTGCCCCAGGCGTTGAACCTCGTAAACGGGCGAACGATTTCGGATGCTGTCGCCGATCCAAAGGGCCGCGTGGCGAAACTGGTATTGGGCGGCAAGCCGGACGCAACGATTGTCGAATCGCTGTACCTCGCCGCTTTGAGCCGCAAACCGACGGCGGAAGAAAGCGCGCGCGGCGTGCAATACCTGGCCAATGGGTCAAAAGCTACACGTGCCCAGGACTTACTCTGGGCGCTACTGAATAGTAAAGGATTTCTGTATCTCTACTGAGGGGCGGTAACTATGCTGAACATTCCCGGACATCGTGCGTATACCTGCGAAGGACCCACCCGAAGGGAGCTGATGCGGATCGGCTCGATCGGGCTGATGGGATTGAGCCTTCCCCACCTTTCTTCCTGGCAGAACCAGGCCAAAGCTGCGCCCGCCAGCACTCTGAACGGCGCGCGCGGCTTCGGCTCGGCCAAGAACGTCATCATGGTGTTCCTCCAAGGCGGACCATCGCACATCGACATCTGGGACCCTAAGCCCGATGCCCCGGCAAACGTCCGCGGCGAGTTCAAGCCGATCAAGACGAAGATACCTGGGACGTTCATCAGCGAACACATGCCGATGATGGCCGATCATCTGGATAAGGCGACGCTAATCCGGTCGATGAGTTACACGCCCAGTGGACTGTTCAACCATACTGCGGCAATCTACCAGATGCTAACAGGATATCCGCCGGACAAGGTGTCACCATCCGGCCAGTTGGAGCCGCCCACGCCGGCCGATTTCCCGACGGCGGGCAGCCACGTATCGAAGCTGCGGCCGCCCAAAGAAGCAGTGCTTCCTTTCGTGGAGTTGCCGCGGCCGCTGCAAGAGTCCGGAATCATCGGTAAGGGCGGCGCAGCGGGATTCCTCGGCAAGGCTTACGATCCGTATCGCATGTACCAGGACCCGGCGAAGCAGGTGAAGCTGGAGGATCTGGCTTTGCGCAAGGAGATTCCGCCAGAGAGGCTAAAGGACCGGTTCGAGCTACTCAAGGGCATCAATGGGTCGATGAAAGACCTGGAGAAAGCACTAGGCGACGCAGCGGTTGATGAGTACTACGGCAAGGCTTACGACTTGGTGTTGTCGGGCAAGGCGCGCGATGCAATGGATCTCGACAAAGAAACCGAGAAGATGCGCGAACGCTATGGCAAGCACACTTTCGGGCAGAGCCTGTTGATGGCTCGCCGGCTGATTGAGGCGGGCACTAAGTTCGTGCAGGTGAACTGGCCGTCGGTAGCGAACGGCGACCCGGAGACAACCGCCTGGGATACCCACGCGGCGAATTTCGGGCCATTAAAGAACTTGCACTGCCCCAAGCTTGACCGTGGACTGTCCGCGTTACTCGACGACATGGACCAGCGCGGGTTGCTGAAGGAGACGATTGTCGTGGCTGTTGGCGAATTCGGTAGGAGCCCCAGGCTAGGCGTTTCTACGTCGGGTAACTCGAATTCACCGGACGGGCGCGACCACTGGCCGTACTGCTATAGCGCGGTCGTAGCCGGCGCCGGCGTTGCACGAGGCATGCAGTATGGCGAATCCGACGCGACGGCCTCGTCGCCGAAGGATAGGCCAGTGCATCCCAACGATTTGCTGGCAACGGTTTACTACGCGTTGGGAATCGACCCCTCGATGGAGATTCGCAACCACTTGAACCAGCCACGCGAATTGGTAAAGGGCAAACCGGTCACGGACCTATGGATCTAAATCGGATGCCCCGTTCAATTAATGGGCATTCACCAAATTTAACGAGCTAACCGTGTAGAACGCGCGTTGCTGCCGTTGAACCCGCGTTAGAAGCGCAGTACAATACCAGACCAAGCATAGGGCTAAGTTGGTCTCTCTGCGATCATCGCAATAACGAGGGGGGCAGTAAACAATGCGCCTAATTTGCGCGACGGTAGTTCTTTCTTCAATCCTGGCAAGCCACCTTGCCGCACAAACAACCTCAACCGAAGTTCTTGGGACAGTAACTGACTCCACGGGTGCTGTGGTGCCGGGTGCGAGCGTAACACTGCTCCGTACTCAGACCGGCGAACGCCGCCAAGCGAAAACCGATGGGGACGGCAACTATTCATTCCCGCTTATCGAGATTGGCGATTACACAGTGACGGTGGATATGCAGGGATTTAAAGCAAAAACCACCACAGGCGTCCACGTGGAGTTGCAGCAAAAAGCCCGTGTTAACGTGCAGTTGGAAGTGGGCGCGGCAACGGAGAAGGTCGAAGTAGTCGCAACCGGCGTGGAATTGAAAACGGACGACGCGTCCCTTGGCTCGACGATCGACCACACACGAGTGGTCGAACTGCCGTTGGTTAACCGGCATTTCGCGAGTCTCCTGGTGCTTACCCCAGGCGTCCAATTTGGAACGCGCATGAATCTCGGTCCCACATCACCCGGCGGATTCTTCCCAGGCGGCACGCAGGTGAGCGCGAACGGCCAGCGAGACGCGAATCAAAGAGTAACGCTGGATGGCGTAATCGCGAGCGAACCGCTCGTGAACACGGTTTACTTTAATCCGTCGATTGATGCTGTCGAAGAAATCAAGGTGCAGACCGGTTCGTACTCGGCGGAATACGGGATGAACAACGGCGCAAACGTACAGGTGGCTCTGAAATCAGGGACTAACGAGTATCACGGCGCGTTTTTTGAGTTTCTGAGAAACGATGCGGCTGACGCAAAGGACTATTTCCTGAATTTCCAGATTCCGGCTGGCTCGCCCTTGCAACCTAAGAACCGGCTGAGAAGGAATCAGTTCGGAGCGTGGCTTTCCGGGCCCATTACGTTGCCGTTCTATAAGGGAAAAGACCGGACATTTTGGAGCTTCAACTATGAGGGCACCCGCCAGACGGAAGAGTCGGTTCAGCAGGCATCCTGGTTTCCGCAGGAGTTTCGCAATGGCGACTTCTCTGCTCTCCTGAGACCTCTGATCAGAAATGGAGTACCCGTCCGGAATCCGATCGTTATCTACGATCCGCTGACCGGCGAGCCGTTCCGCGATTCGGCCGGGAACATCACAAATATCATTCCGGCGAGCCGGATCAACAAAAACGCCCAGAACTTCATCAACAAGTATCTTCCGCTACCTCAGTTCACGCCGGAAGATATTCTCGACGTCAACGTCATCAGTTCGGTTCCGAATATCCTTTACCAGAATCAGTACTTCGCCCGTATTGACCACCAGTTTAGCGAGAAGGATAGGATTTTCGGACGGCTTGCCACCATGCACGGCGATTACCTGGTGAACAACATCAATCCGAACTTCCCTTACACGCTGCGGATTCAGAACTACAATGTGGCGTTCCAGCACTTGCACACGTTTAGCCCAACCACGTTGAACGAATTCCGCGTCGGTTTCAACAAGGTCAACAATGATCAGACTAGCTTGCGCAGTAACACCGACTTTGATCCCGACACACTTGGAATCGGACAATTCCGAGTTGCCGTCGACAATAACCGGAAATTCCGGAAAGACGAAACAGGAATTCCGCCGACCGGTATTATCGGCAGCGACAGTGGCGCCCGCTTCGACCTGAACGGCATCTACCAGTTTTCGGACAACCTGTCGTTCATGCGCAGCTCGCACAACTTCAAGACCGGTTTTGAATATCTGCGGTACGGCCTGGACCGGGCGGCGGCGAATGTTCCGCTGGGTAACCTCGGTTGCTGCCCAGGCGGCTATGGCTTGGCGGGCTGGCTCCTCGGTTATCCATCCAGCAGTTCTAGCGCGGAGGGTCTGGTCTGGACGGCTCCTCGACAGAACCGTTGGGGCGCTTACTTCCAGGATGAGTGGCGCGCCACTCGGAAGCTGACCATCAACATGGGTATCCGTTGGGATTTCTTCCAGGTACCTCATGACATCAACAAGAAATGGCGTTCGCTCCGGCTCGATATCCTGACTCGGGCTTCTGATGGCCGCATGTTGCCGACTGTCGTTCCCGAACCGAACACCGATTTCGATTTCTACCGCAAGGACAATCGCTACTTCATGCCCCGCGTGGGCGTCGCCTACCGTCCGACAAATAAGTGGGTAATCCGGACCGGCGCTGGCTGGTATGCCAACGTTCAGCAAATGAACAACATGACGATTCTCGACCTGCAGCCGCCTTACTCGGGTACGTTTGGATTTAACCAGGTGGACGATGCAGCTTTGACAATCCCACTCTCATACGCGGGCCGGGACTACACAGCTACCACCCGCAAGTTCCGTGCCGGCACACCGATTCTAACGCTGGATAACCCGTTCCCCGGACAGGGCACCGCCGCCGCACGTACCAACGTGCTGGCGTTCACGCCGGATAACCGCGCCAGCAGCGTTTGGCAATGGAGTTTCGATATTCAGCGCGAATTGCCCATGAACACGATCATCACTATCGGCTATGTCGGTAGCAAGACCAGTCATCTCGACAACACAGTGAGTAATTTCAACTCTCCT
Organism: Bryobacterales bacterium; assembly: GCA_020846745.1. Taxonomy (GTDB): domain Bacteria; phylum Acidobacteriota; class Terriglobia; order Bryobacterales; family Bryobacteraceae; genus JADLDI01. The sequence goes on from JADLDI010000015.1 coordinate 107,908, forward strand.
GCGACTCCCTCGACTAATACCGATTTCAACAGTCGTAGACCGTGGCAGGCGTATGTAAGTCGTGGTGAAGGTGATGTTGCACGCTTGCTGGGGAATATCCGTTACCTCGACAGCTTCGGAAATGCTAATTACCACGCTTTGCAAACGCAGGTGCAGAAGCGTTACTCCCATGGTTTCACGGCCGGTTTGGCTTATACGTTTGGTAAAGCGTTGGGTGAAGGTTATGGCCGCAATGACCCTTCGGGCGGCGTGAACTCGTTGTACCAGGATCCGAACGACCGCCGGGCAAATCGTGGCAGGTACGGATTCGATGTGACACACAATGTAATGCTGAACTACGTTTGGAATATACCGGCATTCCAGAACTCCAAAGGAATCGTAAAGGCTGTCCTCGGTGGCTGGGAAACGAGCGGTGTGGTCACTCTCCGGACAGGATTTCCGTTCTCAGTAACTGGCGGAAACCTCAACACGAACTCGACAACTTACCCGGATAGAGTGGCTGACGGACGGCTGTTTGGAGCCGCAACGCGCCAGCTTTATTACGATCCGACCGCGTTCCGTCGTACAGAGTGCAATATCGCCAACCGCCCTGAACTCTGCCATTACGGCAACGCCGCTCCGGACGCCCTCCTTACACCAGGCATGAAGAACTTCGACCTGTCCCTGATGAAGAATTGGGCGTTTAAGCCACTCGGTGAGCGCGGGAAGTTGCAGTTCCGGGCGGAAGCGTTTAATGCTTTCAACACTCCGCAGTTCGGGCAGCCAAATGGGCTGGGATATGCGAGCAACGATTCCGTCATTCCAGACGCTCCCCGTGTAGGCGAGATCCGCAGTCTGCGGCAGTTTATGCGAATCTTCCAGTTTGGCGTAAAGCTTTACTTTTAGGGGTTCTCCCAACCGTGGCCGGTCCTCGCTTCGGAGAGGACCGGCTTCTTCGTTTTATGATCTGCTACATGCTCCTATTCCTGTTATTCTTCCCTGCCCTGTGCCTGGCCGTTGAGCCGCTGCCGTTTGAAGTTAAGGTGGAAACACTGGTTGGACAGACTACGCCCGACTGGCAGTGGTTCCATCCACGTCCCGCGGCGATTCCCGGATACGGCAAGGCGGGTGCGCCGCTCAGTCTGATTACCATCCAGAAGCACCTGTTCGCCTCGGACTATTACTCGGGGCTGTTCACGATGACCTCTGGAGATTTTGGGAAGACGTGGACGGGTCCGGTGGAGGTACCGGAATTGGGGTGGCGCAAGGAGTCGGACGCCGTGGATATCGCGGTGGCCGATGTTACGCCGGGGTGGCATAGTAAGTCGGGTAAGTTGATCGCCGTGGGGGCTCAGGTGCGGTACGACAAGAAGGGCAATCAACTGGATGACAAGCCGGAATCGCACCAGACGGCGTATGCGGTGTTCGATCCCAAGACCAGGAAGTGGACGACGTGGAAGATGATTCGCATGCCGGCGGGACAGAAGTTCAACTTTGCGCGGAGCGCTTGCGCGCAGTGGCTCGAGATGGACGATGGCACGGTCCTGTTGCCCTTTTACTTCGGGCCGAATGCGACGGAACCTCACTCGGTGACAGTGGCACAGTTCAGATTCGACGGACGGGAACTGACATATCTACGGCACGGGAGCGAGCATGAGTTGAAGGTGGTCCGCGGGCTGGTGGAACCGTCGGTGGTGAAGTATGGCGGGCGATACTTCCTGACTGTTCGCAACGATCTAAAGGGTTACGTCACCGTGAGCAATGACGGATTGCATTATCAGCCGCTCAACGAGTGGACCTTTGACGATGGCCGGGAGTTAGGGAGCTATAACACGCAGCAACACTGGCTGTCGCATAGCGACGGATTGTTTCTGGCGTATACGCGGAAGGGCGCGAACAACGATCACGTGATACGCCATCGTGCGCCGCTGTTTTTGGCGCAGGTGGATCCGGAAAAGCTGCAGGTGATGCGGAAGACGGAGAAAATCCTGTTGCCTGAGCGCGGCGCGACGTACGGAAACTTCGGGGCGGCAGCGATGACGGCCGAAGAGTCGTGGGTCACGGATGCGGAGGGGATGTTTTCGAAGGTGGCGAAGGAGCGCGGCGCGCTGGGACGGTCGCTGGTTGCGCGGGTGATCTGGGCGAAGCCGAACCGGTTCGTGAAACGTTGATATAGTAGCGCTGTAGATGCGCTGTACGGTCCTACTGATTGCGGCGGGAGTGTCTTTGTACGCTCAGCCACCGGTTTCGTTTGAGAAGGACGTGTTTCCGGTGTTTGAGAAGGCGGGGTGCCGGCATTGCCACAATCGAGATGGGGTAGCGGGTCCGACACGGCTGCGGTTCCCGGAAGATGGCGCGGACGCGAAGCAATTGGCGGACTTTGGCGATTCGCTGGTGGTTCTGGTGGACCGCAAGGCGCCTGATGCTTCCGCGCTCTTGCAGAAACCGACGAACCGGCTGAAGCACAGCGGCGGCGAGCGGATTGCACAGGGGAGTGCGGAAGAGTCGGTCCTGCGGCGGTGGGTGGCGATACTTGCAAGGCGCAGCGATGCCGAGGTGGCACGGATACGCGAACAGCGGCCGGCGGAGAGAGGCGGTCAGGTACAGGGAGCGGTGCTGCGTAGGTTGACGCATCAGCAGTATGCCAACACGATCCGCGACTTACTGCATGAAGCATCGGATGTGGCGAACCAATTTCCGCCGGAAGACTTTGTCGACGGGTTCAAGAACCAATACAAGAACCAGACTTTGTCGCCGATTCAAGTGGAAGCCTATAGCCTGATGGCGGAGCGGATGGCGCAGGCGGCGTTTCGCCGCGGGGATTCGCGGAAGTTGATCCCGTGCGATTACAGGGGCGGGAAGCAGGACGCGTGCCGGGCGGAGTTTGTGCGGACGTTCGGGCGGCGGGCGTTCCGGCGGCCGCTGGAGGCGGCGGAGTTCGCACGCTACGAAGCGCTGTTTAAGGCCGAGAAGGATTTCATTACCGGCGTGCAGGCGGTGATTGAGGCGATGTTGCAGTCGCCGGCGTTTCTGTTCTGGATGGAAGATACGGCGCGCGACGATTGGAAGCCGTACGCGGCAGCATCGCGGCTGTCGTACTTTCTGTGGAACACGATGCCGGACGATGCGCTGCTGGATGCGGCCGCCGCGGGTGAGTTGCATTCAACACAAGCGGTGGTGCAGGCGGCGAAGCGGATGATCGACAATCCCAAGGCGAAACCGGCGCTGGATGAGTTTGTGTCGCAGTGGCTCAGGTTCGACCGGGCATTTGCCGCGGCGCGCGAGCGGCGGACCTTTCCGCAGTTCAGCCGCGAGTTAGTGGCGGCGATGGTGGAGGAATCGAAACGGTTTGTGGGCGACCTGGTGTGGAACGATCGTAACTTCATGGATTTGTTCCGGGCCAACTATGGATTTGTGAACGCGGACTTGGCGGCGGTGTACCAGGTACAGGCGCCGTCGCGCGACTTTGAAAAGGTGGAGTTCAAGCCGGAGCATCAACGGCCGGGGATACTTGGACAGGCGATGTTTTTGACACTGACGAGTAAGCCGGAAGACACAGCGCCTACGTCGCGCGGGCTGTTTGTGCGGGAGCAGTTCCTTTGCCAGCAGGTTCCGCCGCCACCGGCGAATGTGGATAACAATCTGCCACCCGTGAGTGTGGCGCGGCCGGTGACGAACCGCGAGCGGCTGAAAGAACACACGTTCAACAAGGCGTGTACGAGTTGCCACAGTTTGATCGACCCGATCGGGTTTACGCTCGAGAAGTTCGACGCAATCGGGATGTGGCGCGATAGGCATAAGCTGCTGTTTTATCCCGACGAACATGAGGCAAAGAAGCCGATGAAGGAAGTGATGCTCGATCTGGATACGAACGGACAGATCGCAGGCATTCCTAACTCGGAGTTCACCAATCCGCGGGAACTGGGCGAGTTACTCGCGAAGACGCCGCAGTGCCAGGAATGCATTACCAAGCAGGTGTTCCGCTATATGGCGGGGCGGCGCGATACGCCCGCGGATGTTCCGATGATCACGGAAGCCACGGCGCGGTTCCGCGAATCGGGCTTTAAGTTCAAGGAACTTTTGATATGCTTACTGACATCGCGGGACCGGGAAGCCCGCGGAAAGGCGCTCCATGCACAACGTCATAACTAAACGTGTCCGACTTTCTCGCCGCGTGTTCCTGCAGGGGCTGTCGGCAGCGCAGTCCGCTGTGACGGTCGGGCTGCCGCCGATGGTTTCGATGTTCAACTCGAACGGTACAGCCTATGCAGCCGAGACGAAGCCGGTGGAACGGCGGTTTGTGTTCTGGTTTAACGGGAACGGGATTCCGGAGCGGTATTGGATCCCGGATGAGACGGGTCCAAACTATGCGTTAACGCCTTGTTTGAACCCGCTGGCGCGGTTGAAGAACGATGTCCACGTGATTAGCGGATTGGATAACTCCGCGATCGTGAATACGGCGTTTGACGGGCACGCGACGGCGATGAGCGCCTTGATGACGTGCACGCGGTTTTCAGGACGCGGTCCGGGTGGACCGTCGCTCGACCAGATTGTGGCGCGCAAGTTCCCGTTCGATACGCGGTTCCGGTCGCTGCAGATTGGCGTGTCGCAGGAGTCGTTCGGCGGGGCGATGCATAAGAATATGAGCTGGGCGGGTCCGGACCGTCCGCTGCCGCCCGAGGAGATTCCGCACCGTTTGTTTGACCGGCTGTTCGGAGCACGTGAGGAGGGGTGGATCCGCCGGAAGCGCAGCATCCTGGATGCGGTGCGCGAGGATGCGAATATCCTCAGGAAGGATTTGCCGCAGGAGGATTCGGCGCGGCTGGATGAGCATCTTGCAAGCGTGCGCGACTTGGAACGGGCCATCGCTTCGCTGCCGCCGGAATACCGGCAGGTGGCGCCGCCGGGCGAAGACTTCGACATGAAGGACTGGCCACGCATCGCCAAGGTCCAGAGCGACCTGCTGGCCTATGCGTTGGCTACGCGGCAAACGCGTGTGGCGAGTTATATGTTGACTAAGTGCCAGGGTTTGGCGAGGTTCCCGTGGCTGGGCCACACAGCGGCGCGGCACCATGACTATACCCACAAGGACGGCAAGGCTCCGGGCGCAACAGGCGCGGAAGGCCAGCGGATCTTGCGCGATATCTGCCGCTGGCACGTGGAGGAGTTCGCTTATCTGGTCGGTAAGTTGAAGTCGATTCCGGAAGGCGACGGAACGGTACTCGATAACACGCTGGCGGTGTTTGTCCACGAGCATGCGGAAGCGAACATTCATAAGGCTAGCGGGATGATTGCTCTGGTCGCGGGCAGTAAAGATAAGGTTGTCCAGGGACGGCACACACGGGCACAGGGCACGGTGGGCGATCTGTATCTGACGCTTGCGGATGGTGCGCTCGATGCCGGGTTGGGTAAGTTCCCGACGGCGACTAAGAAGTTGCCGGGAATTCTGGCTTAGCGGAGCAGTTTCACATCGGGACGGGCGGAGGCAAAGGACTTCGCGCCCGCTTCAGTTACGGCTGTGGCTTGGACATCAAGATAGCGCAGGCTTTTCCAGTCCGCCAGAACTTTAAGGGCAGCGTCGTCCACCTTGGGGCACATTTCCAGGCCGAGTTTCTGCGTATTCGGTAGGGCTGCGGCCAGGATCTTGAGATCGGGCGCCGCGATGGGGGAGTGCCCTAAGCGAAGGGTGCGGAGTTGCTTCAATTCCGAAATGCACTGAGTGACGTTATCGGGTAGACTGCCGGCGATGGGTGCGGCTTGACGGCCTTGCGGCGGACCACTAAGATCGAGCGATTCGAGGGTATTCAGCAGGCGCAGGGCGGCCAGAGCGGGGTCGCTTAGGCGCGTGCGGCCCAGGCCTAAGTACTTCAGCTTGGTGAGGCCGACTAAGTTATCGAGACCCGTGTCGGTGCTGGCGGTGTTCGCTATATCCAGGAATTCGAGGTCTGTGAGGCGACCGGCGATGGCGAGCGTACCGTCGGCAATGCGTGTGCCCCTGACGTTAAGGCGGCGGAGTTGTTTCCATTCCTTGATGGCATTCATGCCCTGGTCAGTAACCTGCTCGGCATAGAGCAGGTTGAGGTCGCGGATCTGGCGGGCGGGCCGGAGGTGAAGCATGCCATCGTCGGAGATACGGGTGTGCGTGAGGTCGAGCCGTTCGAGGTGGGGGAACCGCGCGAGCTCGATCAACTCTGCATCGTTGACCCAGGTGTTCGCCAGGCGGACGGCGGTGATGTCGCCGGCAGCATTGCGTTGGACGAAGCCGCCGAGTTTAGCGATCCAGGTCGGATCTTCTTTCGCCAGAGCGGCGCAGGGTAAGAGGAAGAAACTGCGGCGTAATATCATAAGTGTCGACGAGTGGGCAGGGCGGAATCTTTCTCAAAGGAAAGGTTGCATTGCGGCAGGGCGGCCTTAATGCGCTTGAGGCCGGCTTCGGAGATAAGCGTGTGATAAAGATCCAGCGTTCGGAGCGAAGGAATGGTGGCCAGCGCGTCGGCGCCCGTGTCGGTGATGTCAAGACTGTCGAGGGTGAGTTCCTCGAGGTTTGGCAAGGTCTTTAGGAGTTCGATGGACTTATCCGTGGCCTTGGTGTGGTCGATGCGGATCGAGCGTAGGGTCTTAATTTCCACTATGGCGGCAATGCCTGCATCTGTGAGGCGTGTGCGCACCAGGTAGAGACGTTCGAGGTTCGCCAAGGGCGTAAGGGCGGGCAGTCCTTTGTCGGTGAAGCGGCCGTGGCTCAAGTTGAGTTCGCGAAGCGAGGTGATGCGGGCTAACTTCGGGAGACCGGCATCGGAGATATCCACGCCACGAAGATCGAGTTTTGCCAGGCGCGTCAGGCTAGCTAGCGAGTCAAGACCGGCATCCGAAAGGTCTGTGTTACTAAGGATCAGCGATCGGATATTGGGGAGTTTGGCGATTTCGGCGGTGGCGGCATCGGCTATCGGGGCGGAGTTGAGGTCAAGTTCGGTGAGACCTGTTAGGGCGGAGATGTTTGTGCCACGGACCTGTGTGCCGGCCAGGTTGAGCTTTTCAAGCTTGGTTAGGGGTGCGAGCGTTGCCATGCCACGGTCAGACACGCCGGTGTAACTTAGGTTCAGTTCACGCAGTGCAGGCAGGACGGCGATGGTGGCCATGCCTAAGTCACTTAGTTCGGTGGCTTCGAGGTCCAGACGTTCCAGAGTGCGGAGGGACTTGAGATGTGACAGGTGTGTATCGGTTACGGGGATGCGGGCCAGAGAGATGGAACGGATTCGGTTACCGGCGATGCGGGCATGGCCGCCTAAGCTTTCTACCCAGGCCGATATAGCGCGGGGCGAGTTGTCGCGGGGGCGCTGTTGTTTGGCGGCGAGACTGATTGCGGCGGCTTTGCTGACGAACAAGACTTTGCAGTTCGGCAGCGCCGCACTGAAGGACTCGACACCGGTAGTGGTGACGTCGCTGTAGCGGACATCGAGCAGGCGGAGAGCGGGTAGTTGTTGGAGTTTGGCGATACCGGCGTTGCTCACGCGGCTGCGATAGATATTGAGTTCGCGAAGGTCTTTGAGGCGGCTGAGGATGTCGATGCCGGCGTCGGTGATCTGGGCGCCCAGCAGGTTGAGTCGCTTCAACTTGGTGAGGTTCGCCAAGTGGGCCACGCCGGCGTCGGTGATCTTGACGCCATAGAGATCGAGTTCTTCTAAGTCAGTGAGGTCGCGAATATTCTTTAGTCCATCGTCGGTGATGAGGGTGCCGACCATTGTGAGGCGGCGTAGCTTCTTCATGCCGGCCAGGGATGGCATCATGGAGTCGTTTATGTTGGCGTCGTTGAGGTCGAGTTCTTCCAGGTTGACCAGTGGGGCGAGGGTTTCGGGATTCTTGATGGTCACCAAGGCAACGCGCAGGGACTTCATCTGAGTGAGTTTGGAAAGGCGCTGCAGGCCGGGTTCTTCGAGGCGGAGGTAGGCGAGGGTGGTGAGGCCGGCTTCGAACTTTATCAGGGCATTAGACTTGGCGAAGAAGTCGAACATCTCGTCGCCGTATTCGCCCTTCTTGTCGAAGGTTGGACTCCAGACACGAGAGGGGATGAAGACCTCGCGCAGATGGGGGAGGGTGCCGAGGGGAGCGAGATCTTTGGGGTTGGCGATGGTGCCGTGCATGTCGACGCCGATGACCTTGAGGTCGCCGTCGGGAAGGTCGAAGGGGTCGCTGACATAATCGGGTGCGCCTTCCACCCAGACCCGTCCGCCCTGGCGCAGAACCCATTGAGCGACGTCACGATCGGCCGCCGCTACGACGGGCGGCAAAGCTAGCGCTAGTAGTAGGAGTATTCGGAACATCTTGGTAACTACTTCAGGATTACGTCTAAGAAGGAGTAGGCTTCGGCGCCGTCAATCTTATGCGGACCGGCAAAGCGGGCAACTCGGCCTTTGTTGGGGATCCCGAGTTGACGGTACAGGTCAGTAACGCGAGCGAGTTCGATATCAACGAACCGGCGCGGATCGATGACGACGCCGTCTCTGGAGCCGATTTCGACCATGAAGGCGCGCGGCGCGGTGAGAGCGGCGAGATCGGAGTGGTTGAAGTTATGGAGGATATCGAAGTTGTTCATGTCGAAGGTGTCCTTATGGAAGAGGAACGACGTCCCCTGGGTGGGGTCAACCATCTTCATGTTCCAATCATTGAAATGGCCGCTGGAGATGACGACTTTGAGACGTGGCTCAGCAGGACCGGTCCAAAGCGCCATGTAGCCGCCATAGGAAAGGCCATAGTAGCCGATGCGCTGCTCGTCAACAAAGTCGAGCGTTTCCAAAAAATCGACGATGCGGCTTGCTTTCTTGATCTCGATACCGACGGGAGTTAGTCCGATTAAGTGGGCACGGCGGACCAGGGCATTGCGGCGTTCCGTGGTTTCGACAGAGATAAGTGGGGCGAAGACGACGTAGCCGCGGTGGGCGAGCGTGCGGCCGAACTTGGAATACACACTGTCGGCTCGGGCATCGTCTTCCACGCCCAAGGCGTGCTCGGGCTTGCCGCTGAAGCCGTGCTGGGTGATAACGGCGGCCCGCTTTTCGCCGGGCTTGAGGTTCTTGGGGATGAGCAGAATGCCGTAGGCGTGGACACCGTCGTAGAGGCGAACGGAGACGCGGTAACCAGTGACATCAGGCTCGTCGTAGACCTTGATGGTGCGGGCATCGAGCGGTCCAGTGGGGGCGGGATAGCGGCCAGTGGTATCCAGGTAACGTTCGTAGGCTTGGCGCTTCCACATTTCGAAGTTAGACTTAGTCCGTTGCCAAGTCTGGTCCCGATAAGCATAGGCTTCTAACGCAAGGTTGCGGAAACGTGCCTGCCACTGGGAGAACTGGGCGTTAGAGACGCTGTAGAACAGTTCGGGGTCGTAGGGCGGCTGGGGTGGGGAGATCATCCACTGAACGTCGGGATGGAGGACTTCGTCAAAGCGCTCGATGGCGGCTGTTGAGGGGCCGTGCTGCTGGTCGCGCTCGCCGATGTAACGGATCGCATTCGGGGCATCAGCCTTACGGAAGTACTGCTGGGCGCGTTCGAACTCGGGTTTGACGTTTTCGCCGCCACGGTCGATGACTAACGCACGCGGGGTGACCATCGCGGCAACTTCAGCGTCCCCGAAGCGTTCCATATGCTTCCAGATGATGCGGTCTTCCGGTTCCTCGTACGCACGCTCGCGCTGGTTGAAGTAGTTGGCGACCAGGGTAGCCTTGATGCGCGGATCGAGCGCGGCGGCATAAAGCGCAGTTAGCCCACCCTGCCCTGAGCCCACGACGCCGATGCGAGCGGTATCGACCTTGTCTAACTCAGAAAGGAAGTCGATGGCTGACGAAACCTGCTGGACCTCAGCGCCGATTAAGTGGCGGCCCACCTGATAGCCGAGGCGAACCAACCAGTCGCGATCTTCGGCCCATGGCTGACTGAAGGTACGGCGCTGGGTGAAGAACGGGACGAAGACGATGTAGCCGTTAACAGCAAGACTGCGGGCGTACTGCTCGCGCTGGGGGATACGCTGACTTAGACCGGCGATGTCGCCCGCGGATAAGTGAGCGTCGGGTATGGCGACAACGGCAGGATGCTTGCCGGGCCGCTTGGACTCAAGCAGCAGACCGTACTCAGTGACAGCGGGTCCGGAAGTCGCCGGCGAGTTACCGAGGCGTAGGACCGGCCACTGGACGAGCGAGAAGGTGAAGGCCGGTGTTTCCGCCAACTGCTTGCGTTGGGGAACGGGGTCTAGGAACTTATCGACAGCACCGATCAAACGGCGGAACTCGGCACGGTTGGATTCAACGGACGCGGCGCCCTGCCAGAATTTACCGCGCCGGCGAGCGGCATCGTCGATCCGGGCTTCGAAGTACTGCAGCAACTCATCGTGCTGCTCTTTGATGATGTCTGCGGGAAAGTCCCAACGAGCGGTGCCTGGGAGCACGGGCGGGGGTTGCGCTATCAGGTGAGACAGCACGAGCACGCCCGTGCCGAGCAGGCGAACTAACTGGCGGGTAAGAGACGGCACACGCCTCCCGTGAATAAGTAATTACCTAGGCCTTACGGGTAGCGGTGAACTTAGCCTGACCGTATTCGCCCAGGTCCACTGTACCGCTCATCTTATTGCCTTCAACCGTTCCCTTGTAGGTATAGTGCAGCGTCTGGCCTTCAATTCTACCCGAACTGTTGAACTGCACTTTGTCACCATCAATGTGGCCCTTAACCGCACCCTTGACGAGACGGCCGGAGTACTGGCCGGTCAGGTTGTTGCCTTTAGGATCGAGATAGAAGGTATGCCGTGCATGGCCAACCGTGAAATCGAGCCGCGCCTCCCACATACCGGACACATCGCTGGCCGGCGCCGCGTACTGCATCTTGGGCCGCGCACCGGGAGCTTTGCTGAGGATCTCGTGAATCCGCTCAGCCACCACCTTATATTCACCGGGCCAGAGCGCAGCGGGACGGAGTAACATCTGGGACGCATCATTGGATTCAGCAAGACCCGCGTGGGTCATGATGCGGGGCTCGCCTTCGAGCAGCGCCTTACCGACTTCGCCTGCGCTGATGCCGATCTTAGACGGATCCCACATGATCATCATGGTGGGGTAATAGGCCTTGTCCTTGGGTTCGATGATTCGGCTGGTGACGCCGTTCACCTTACCGACCGTTTCTCCGATGTGGCGGAACCAAGCGCGCCATTCGTTATCTTCGGCGTCGCGATTGCGCTTGCCGGTACGGAGAAGTTCGACGGCTTTGACCATGCCGGCGACTTCTTCCTTGCTGACCTTCATGGCGCGGGCGAAGGCATGGTGGGGAGCGCTGTTGGCGAAGGCGGCAGCAATGAGGTCTTTACGGCCGACGAGCATCCCGGCAGTTTGTGGTCCACGGATGATCTTGCCGCCGGAATAAGCGACGAGGTCGACTCCCCGGGAGATGTAAGGATTCGGGACGAGCGGCAGGCGGTCGGCCACGTCCATTACAACGGGCACACCATGCTTGTGGGCCATGGCGACGTACTGTTCGAGAGTGAAGGGATTGCCATCATTGGCGAGATTGATTTGGCCGGTGGCCATCGCGGTCCGCTTGCCAAATGCCTCTTCGAGATCTTTGAGCGTATCTACTTCGATCATCTTGACGCCCGTTGAACGGACAGCGTGATCGTAGACACTGCGCGACCAGCGGGGGACCACGACTTCGCCCTTGATTCCGGTGGTGTCGGGCAACTGCTGCATTTTCTCGGGGTCGCCGCCGGCAACGCACGCGAGGGTGGCGCAAGTCATGGCGCCGGCCGCGCCTGAGCTGACCATAGCGGCTTCGACTTCGAGCAGTTCAGCGATGCGTTTGCCCGCGCCCTCCATTAACTCGTCGAGATTCACGGGGTAGAACGCGGCATTGCTCATCGCCTCAATCACCTCTGGCAGCATGGCAGAGCCGCCGTTGATGGTGTAGGTGGACGTGCAATTGATAAACGGTTTCACGCCGAAGGCGGAATAGACGTCGGGACCACCGCCACGAACCGGGAGGCGCGCAGCACCGGCAACACCACCGCCGACAAAGCCGGCAGCGCCAGCAAAGGCAGTGGCACGAAATATGTCGCGACGGTTGAGGTCGGATTTGGCGGATCGATTCTTCTTCATGACTTTAGAGGCTCCTGGTGGCAAATCGCTGAGCGTTTCGGGGCGCGGACCGTTCATCATCGTATCACGCGTGCATACAGCCTGGGGGTGCACGCCTAAGCGATAATCGCCGGGGTCGGGAACGCGAAAGCTCAACAACTTTTCTACGATGCGCATGGGGGAAGCACGGGTTCTACTTGGATTGGCGTAGCGAGTCCGGTGGAAGGTCCCGCCCGGGTTACAATTTCCTTAGCGGTGGCAGCAAATTCTAAGATCACCATCTCCAAGGAGAACTACCTCAAAGCCATCGCGGAGGCTGAAGCGGAAGGCGAACCGGTTATCGCCGCTACGGTCTCGCGGTGGTTGAATGTTTCTGCGCCCGCAGTCACGATGGCCATCCGCCGCCTCAAGCGTGACAGCTACATTACGGTGGACGGCAAAGGTAATATCTTCCTCACCGCCGAAGGGAGGCGCATCGCGGACCGTATCCTCCAGCGCCACCATCTGATTGAACGCATGCTGGTGGAGATCTTCGGAATGGAGTGGTATAAGGTGCACGAGGAGGCTGAGCGGTTGGAACATGCCGTCTCGGAGGATTTCGAGCAACTGCTGGTGCGCAAGCTGCCTCCGGGGCTGTTGTGTCCGCATGGGAACGATGTGGAAGTGACATCGCCATTACGCCGGCGCGAGTTGGGTTGGATCCCGCTCGCTGAAGTGGAACGATCGACCGTTGTGCGGGTGAAGAGCGTGTACGAACGAGACCGCGAGCTGCTGGAATATCTCGATGGGTTGAACGTCCAACCCGGCGCGCAACTGGAAGTGCTGCAGCGCAACTACGACGACACCATCACCTTTGAAGTCGCGGGCCGGAAAGAGCAGCTAGGCGTGTCCGTGGCTGCGCGGGTCTGGGTGCAAGTGGAACCGGTACTCGCCAGGCGATAAGCGACATATCCTGGACCCCATCCTTGCTGGACAAATCCGGACTACCTCCGCTGAAGCAGCTAAGCTTCTGGTGGCTCGAAAACATTGTTGGTGGAACCGGGTTGGTGGAACCGGCGGGCCTGTGCGAATTGCGGCATTTTTGCCGTGAGCGGAGATCACGCTTGAGGTCAGTTTCGATATTTCATAAAATTCATATGAAGTAATATGCCAGCACGTGCAGCCGTTTCGAAGGAGCTCGCTGATCTGTTCGGTGTGCTCTCCAACCCCCACCGGGTCCGTATCCTCCAAGAACTGAGGGCGGGCGAAATCGATGTCAATGGTCTACAAACGGCCATGGGCATCTCTCACTCCGGCGTTTCTCAACACCTTTCTGTGCTTCGTGCGCATCGCTTAGTCGCTGAACGCCGGGATGGGCGGCACGTGTTCTATCACCTTCCCCAACCTTCTCTAGCAGAGTGGATACTGGAGGGTTTACGCTTCATTGAGGGCGAGATTGCCCTCAGCGCCGAGATGCGGTCGGCTGTCGAGCAGGCCCGGCAGCTTTGGAGCAACACCGAGAAATAAGCCGGCTGGCAACCGTTTGCCTAGCCGCAGCTCTTCGCGGTTGCCGAACGAGAACCGCTTACCTTGCCCAATCCGGCCGAGGCTTACCAGGTGCGGTATACCACGTAACGTGAGTTCTCGTGGATGGGCTCGCGATCCCTTACGCGGTGCGCCTGCTTCAGCACAACATAGTCGATTCCGTAACCGCGTAGCCCGTTCAGTTTGGCGGGATCGTACACTTCGCCCGCCGTTTTGTTCCAGCGCTCCCACCACTGGTAGCCGAACTCACGGAGCAGGTTCACCTGGCCGCCGCCTTTCCAGTCGACATACAGCGGCCGGAGCGCGTAAACGCGAAAAAGTCCGGGGAACAATTCGCGGCCCGCGTCCGGGAACAGGAACAGGTCATCTTTTTTCGTATTCGTCTGAGCCCAGTCCGCTAACTCGTGTATCTCAGGGTGGTGCAATGGCGGGTAATTCCGGACCTTACCCACCTCAGGGATGAGATAGAACGGGAAGGCGAGCACAGCCGCCCAGGCCACGCGCGACGCTGCCGGTTTCAAGAACTCCCAACGAGCGGCGGCGTAGGCGATTGCCGCGAGGACCACAGCGACGAGGAAGCGGGTGCGTTGTTCGTATTCGCGAACGTCGGGAAACAGGAGTTGGAGGACATCGGCCTGTTGGGGAATGCAGAACACCAGCACCAGCCAGGCAAAGGCTTCCGCCCAGCGACCTTCCTTGGCGGCATAGATTCCGGCGGTGGCGCCGAGGGTTATAGCGACGAACGAAACCCATAATACGGCGCGCGCCGGTTGGAACTGCGGAATGAAGGCCCACTTGGCGCCTTCAAGCAGAGCATAGGATGCAGCCACGGCGAGCACGCCGTATATGGGCAGCCCCAAGAAGAAGAGCTTGAGCGGTTCCGGAACGCGGGCGCGCAGGCGCCAGAGCGCGACGAGGCAGACGGGGAGCAGAAACTCGTAATGACGGATGAACTGGACGGGCCAGAGGGACACCCAGTTGTAAGCACCGCGCAGCCGCTGCATCGCTTCGAGCGTGGGGTCGATATGGGTGAAGAATCGCTGGGGTTCGCTTTCGCCGGGTTGAAATTGCGAGAAGACCCAACCGAGGAACATGGCGGTAACGATCGGGAGCCATGGGCGAAAGTTGCGGCGCCAGACAGTGTAGAGGGTCAACATCGCCAGGAATGGGACGATGGATGGCGGATGGTACAGATAGGCGACACCACACGCAACGCCGGCCCAGAGAAAGCGGCGATGAGCGAGCAGGCCGATACCGAGAACGATGAGCGGGATGGCGTAGCCGCGCGGGACAGGTTCGTATTCAAGCGTCAGGACAGCGGGTCCGTTGACGGTGGCGCCAAGTCCAAAGATGGAGGCAAGCAGCAGCGCCATGCGCCACGACAATCCGAGTGACGTTCCGATGAGGTACATCCCAACCAGTCCACAGAATCGGTAAACCATCTGCTGCGCATGCAGCGCAACCTGAAACGGCTGCCCCGTCACTCGGCGGAACAGCAAGGCCATCTCGTCGTAAATGGTGTAGGAAACGTGCGGACGCGTCGCGACAGGGTCCTTCCCAAACACGGAGTGGTCCCAGAGCCGCTCGAGGATCGGGATGTAAATCTGAGTATCGGACTGAAGAAAAGTATGCCCGGGGAAAAAGAAGAATCCACCCAGAGTGAGCAGCGCAAGGACGGCCACGAGGCCGGCCGTTTTCAAGGTCATTGCGCCGGCGTCTTCTCCAGTTGCTGCTTGGCCCACTTCCGGTTCGGATTCAGCTCAAGCGACTTCGCAATAGCTTTGCGCGCATCCGCATTCCGGCCCGCTTTGCGCAGCGCGATTCCAAGCCAGAGATGCGCTTCGGGATTGTTCGCATCGAGTTGAACCGCCTTCTGAAGGTCGTCCACCGCGAGGTTGACGCCACCCCCAAACGCTGGGGGAAGGTAGTAGTTCCCTACCCCGCGGCTGACCCACGCCTGCGACGACTTGCCGTCGATCTCGATCGCCTTGCTCACTTCCTGCATCGCGCAGCGCCCATACTTCAGGCCACTCATCACATTGGCCGGAATAATCTGGCCGCAAAGCGTGCCCAGAATCCGGTGGTACTCGGCGTTGGCCGGCTTCAACTTCACCGCCCGCTGACCCGCTCGCATCCCCGCTTCCGCGGCGGACTTACCCAGATTCTTGTCGCCGATCTCGATCGCAAGCTGCGCCAGCAGCGAATTCGCCAGTGCGGATTGGTATTGCGCCTTGGCATCGTCGGGCTGGTGGTCAGCGACGGTGGTGACCTCTGCCGCCATCTTCTCGAGCTTCGCCCTGTCCTGTGCGTCCAGCGCCTTCTCCATCGGCGACCGCGAAACGGTCGTGAACAGCAGTGACGCGAAAACCGCGACGGCCATCATAACGACGCCACCCGCTTACGGAACAACAGAAAATACCCACCCAGCACGATCAACAACGCTCCATTCACAGCAACAACCAAAGGCGCACCAAACCCTTCGACGAATTTTCCACTCAGCAGGCTGCCGAACGGCATTCCACCCCGGAAAGCCATATTGTAGACGCTCATCACACGTCCTCGCATCTCGTGCGTGGTAACTTCCTGCACGAGTGAACTGATGAGCGCGAATACGCTAATCAGTGCGGCGCTGCCCAGGAACAGAACGACGTAGCTGACGATGAGGTTGCGCGACAGGGCGAAGACGATTACCCCCAGCCCCAGCAACATGAGGTTGATGAGCGCGATCTTGCCTTTTTGGCGACCTTTATGGAAGCCCGCCACAAGCAGCGCGCCGAGAATCGATCCGGCGCCGGCGACCTCAAGCAACATCGTGTAGCCATTCGGCCCTTGCTTGTAGATGTCGCGAGCGAACACCGGCAGGAAGGTCATCAGCGGGATTCCGAGCATGGTCATCAGAAACGCCATAACGATGAGCGACGGCATGACCGGTTGGTTCTGGATAAACGCAAAACCTTGCTTCAAGCTCGCGAGCACCGACCCTTGTCCCGATTGCGGTCTGAAAGACGAACGGATGAGTAACAGAGTCGCAATCACGGCGAGGTAGGAGAAGCCGTTGAGATAAAAGCACCACGCCGGACCCAACCGCGTAAGCGCAAGTAAGCCCAACGCGGGGCCGATCATGCGCGCCAGGTTGAACTGGATCGAGTTGAGCGCAATAGCCGCCGGTACGTCGTCCTTCGAGACGAGCGACGGTATGAGTGCCTGGTACGCCGGTCCGCCAAATGCCTGCGCCGTTCCGACGACGAACGAGAGGGAAAGGATGTGCCATACCTGCACCAGGCCAAGCTGAAACAGCAACGCCAAAACGATCGCGCAGGTCATCTGAACGATTTGTGAGCCCACCAGCACGTAGCGCCGGTCCACACGATCGGCAATGACACCGCCCGCCAGCGTAAACATAAAGATCGGAATCTGACCCAGAAACGCGTCCAGCCCGAGGTAATACGGGTTGCGTGAGATCTCAAGCACTAACCAGTTCTGGGCTTGTGTCTGCATCCAGGTTCCGATGGTGGACGTACACGCGCCAATCCAGAGCAGGCGGAAATCCGGAGAATGGAACGGGCGGAAAGTGTCGCGGTTCAAAAGGTTACGGCAGCGGCTGCGGACGCTTGATCAGGTGCAGGATGTTCCCGTCGAGGTCAGCGAAAAACACCAATCGATTGCCCTTGAGATCGAGGGCGTCGGTGAAAAAGTGAACGCCGCGGCTCTTCAATTGTTCGTGGCCTCGATCAAAATCGTCCACTTCGATGGCGAGGTGGCGTATGCCCGGATCCTTCATCTTTTCCGGCTTGCGGTCGCCTTCAGAGGGGATGATCTCGAGCATCGTTCCGTTTTCCGCTTTCACGAAGTAGTTGCCGTCGTAGGTGAAGTTGATACGGAAGCCGAGCACGTCTACATACCATTCCGCGAGCTTTTGCGGGTTCGGCGAGGCAATCGCCGTGTGTTCCAGGCCTTTGAACATAAGTCGGATTCTATCATGGGGACGTTGCGGGGCTTGGTTCTTAACCGTGCTTTACAAACTTTCGGACCGCTGCCAGCGTCAACCGTATAATGCCTTCAGGGATGTACATTCGAATACTGCCTATTGCCCTCCTGCCTTTTGCACTGTTCGCACAGGATTCCACGATCGAAGATGGAGGCGTTTCGGTTCAATTGAACTACTGGCTTACGCGCACGGCACCACTGCTGCGCGGGGGAAAAGCGAGCCCCGCCAATCGCACGCTGGAGTCGCCCGATTTCGATTTCCCCGGTCAGACGAAGTACGCAGCCGGCGCGATGATCTCCCTTCCAGCCGGCAAACAGAATTCGCTGCGAATCTCCTATTTCCGAGCGCAAGGCCACGGCGACACCACCGCGACAGTCGACCAGGCGCTGTTTGGTACACCCTTCAACAACGGCGACAAGTTTGTGACCAGCTATCGCATCGAAAGCGCGCGAGTGTCGTGGGACTATCTGTCGTACACTTATGCAGCGTCAGGCCTGCGCATTAAGACTCTTTGGGAAGCCCAATATGCAGCCATTCGCAGCCGTATCGACGCGCCGCTAAATCCGATCAGCACCGATTCATCCGGTGTCACGACATACAACTACGGTGAAGGCACTAAGTACGTGATCCTGCCGGCGTTCGGCCTCGAGTTAGAGCAGGCCAAAGGCAAGCACTTCCGTTGGGAAGCCAAGGGCAGCGGCTTCGGCTTGCCCAAGCGCTCCATGATGTGGAACGCTGAGGCAGCCGCCGTGTTGCGCTTCGAACGCTGGGAAATTCTCGCCGGCGGCCGCGCCTTCCAGGTGAAGACATCGCCCAAGGACGACGCGTACTTCAAGCAAACCCTGTACGGACCGTACGTCGGCGTCCGCTGGTATCTCGAAAAGCGGTAATCGCTTTAACTCGGCCGGGGTAACGTGTAGCCGCCGTCGATGCGAAGCCCGTAGCCGGTGACGTAGTCCGCTTCGCAGAGGTAAGCCACGCCTTGGCCGATCTCTTCGGGCTTGCCTAAGCGGCCCCAGAGTAGGTGCTGACCGCCTTCGTCCACCATCTTGTCGCCGAACAGGATCCGTTCGCCGGGAGTGTCGATCCAGCCGGGTTCGATCCAGTTGGCGCGGATCTTGTGCGGCGCGAGTTCCAGGGCGATGGTGCGGGCCATGTGGTTGACCGCCGCCTTTGCGGCGTTATAGGCGACCGCATTTGCGTAGCCGCGCACGCTGTGGACGGAACTGATGAAGACGATGCTGCCACCGCCGCCCTGTTCGATCATGCGCTTTGCGGCTGCTTGCGAGAGGTAGTAGCCGGCCCAGAAGATAATGTCGAATATGCGGCGCGCATCGGCGGCTTCCAGTTCAACAAACGGGCGGCGGAGTCCCGAACCCGCGTTGCAGAGCACGTAATCGACACGGCCGAACTGCTGGACGGCGGCATCGACCAGAGCGACATTGGCATTCTGTTCACGCACGTCGCTTTCGAGGTAGGCGACTCGACGCCCCAAAGCCTCAATTTTGCCGATGGTTTCGGCGGCTTTCTCGCGCGGCAGAATATCGCCGATCACAACGTCAGCGCCGCGGGATGCAAATTCGATGGCGGAGGCGCCGCCGATTCCGCGGGCTCCGCCCGTGACAATCGCCACGCGGCCCGCCATAGTTTGTTCGCTCATTATGGATACGATAGCGCTGTCGCTTCGATCTCTTTTTCACGCCGCGCCAGATCGCGCTTGAGGAAGACGGCGTAGCCGAGCGTTGTAAGGATTGCGCCGGCAACCATCAGCGCAGAGATGCCGCCGAACACGCCGCCTAGTCCGAAGGTGGACTTAAAAACTCCCGCGAGGATGACGCCGAGACCGCCGGCGAAGCAGTTAGCCGCGTTCATGAGTCCGATGGCGGTGGAGCGGAGCTTGGGAGCGAGCAGGTCGCAAAGCAGCGGCGTTTCGTTGGTGCTGCCGGTGCGTCCGAACAGTGAGAAACAGAAGATTGAGGCATTGAGGATGGCGAGGCGCGGCTCATAGAGGAAGGCCAACAGGAAGGGCGCGGCCAGCCAATAGCAGATGGTCTGCAACAGCATGCGGCGGCGCGGCTGACTGCCGGCGACGGCATCGGAGAGGTAACCGCCGGAGATCAGGCCGATGGTGGCCGCGCCCTGCAGCATAAAGGTCCCGGTGAAGCCCGCGGCGGCGAGGCTCATCTTATAGGTTTCGGTGAAGTAGAGCGGCAGCCAGTTCAGGAAAATCCACGTGCCGACGGCGACAATCATGGCTTCGACGAACACGATCACCACGCTGGGGATGGTAAGTAAGGTGGCGATACTGCGAAACACAGGCAATGGCGGTTCCGCCCGTGCGCGCTCAGCGGCAGAGGATTGATCGCGGAGAAACCAGTGCGCAAAGGCCGCGAGAACCAGCCCGCCCGCGCCAAGGATCATGAAACCGAAACGCCAGCCGAAGTGTTCAGCCAGGTAACCGGCGCCGGCGCCTCCGGCGACAAGACCAAAGGTAAGTCCGGCCGTGTGCAGACCGATGGCCGTAGCGCGAGTTTTGGAGGAGTGATAGTCGGCGATGAGGGCGATGGCCGCGGGCAGATAGGCGGCCTCAGCAAAGCCGAGCAGGGCGCGTGTGATGAGGATCTGCGTCATGCTGGTGGCAAGTCCGGTGAGCAATGTGATGACGCTCCAGCCGACGAGACTGATGACAATCGCGCGGCTGCGGGACACACGGTCGGCTAACGATCCGGCGATCGGCGAAGCGATCGCATAACACCAAAGAAAGAGCGTGCCGATCGCGCCGAGCTCGACATCGGTCGCGTTAAATTGGGTGCGCAGCAAAGGGAAGACGGACGAGATGGCGGTGCGGTCGCCGTAGTTGAGCGCTCCGATGCAAAACAGGAAACCAACTAACTGCCACTTGTAGTTCGCCGACATTAAGCGCTCTCCATCCGGTTGACCAAGCAAGCGAGTATATCAGGCAAGGCGGGCGAAGCCGGTATGCGCAACGGGTCCGCGAAGCTGGCTTTCGACGGTACCCGTGTCTATCGCCTGGTGCAGTGCGGCGAAGACCTCGGTGACAGCCGCTCCGTAGGAGTCCACCTGCTCCGGCGTGTGGGCGTACATGGCATAGAAGGCGTTGCTGGCAAGATAACCGCGGTCGAGCATCATTTGCGTGAAGAGGGTCCGCACGGCTTGCGCGTTGGGGACGTCGAGCGTGAATCGCGAGAGCGGGGCGATACCGGCGACGCTGATGTCGAGGCCGGTTTGTTGGGCAGCGTTGCGCCAAAAGTTCTGTACGCGTTCACCCATCGCGATAAGGTGTTTGGAGACGTCCACCTTGCGATGCTTCTGAATGGTGGCGAGCGCGGCGGTAGGGCCGATGCGTTCGGTCCAATAGGTGGAGCTTACGAACGTGTCCTGGGCGGCTTGCATGGCATCGCCGGCGCCGATGATGGCTGCCATGGGGTAGCCATTGCTGAGGGCCTTGGCAAGGACGGCGATATCGGGAGTGACGTTGCCGAGCAGGTGCACTCCCCCGGAGTTCAAACGCCACGCGGCCGTTACTTCATCGAAGACAAGAAGCGCATTGCGGCGGCGGGTTTCTTCGCGGATGCTTTCGAGGAATCCGGGGTCGGGATGGTTGGAACGGAGGGGTTCCATAACAACGGCCGCGAGGTCGGGTCCGGCCTGTTGCAGCGCTTGGTGGAAGCTCGGGAGATCGTTGTAGCGGAAGGGGATCGCTGTTCCGGCAAGGCCGCGCGGAACGCCGGCGGGTGCGAGACCCGGCAGGAGGTGGCCATCGAGCGCGGTATCTTCGGCGAGGTTGGCGGCGAGGTACCAATCGGTCCAGCCGTGATATCCGCAGAAAACAATCTTGTCTTTGCGTGTTCTGGCGCGGGCAATGCGGACGGCGACGCTCATCCCTTCCCCGCCGCAGCGGGCGTATCGGACCATGTCTGCCCACGGGTGTATCTCGCAGAGTAAGTCGGCTAAGGCGACCTCTTCCGGCGCGTTGAGCGTACACATCGATCCGCGGCGAACGACATTGAGGACAGCGGCTTCAACGTCGGGGTCGGCATAACCTAACGAGCACGCTCCTACGGCGGAGTACGACATGTCGATATAGCGGTTGCAGTCTAAGTCCCAGACCTCGGCGCCGCGAGCTTCGCGGTAGTAACTCGGCCAATGGTCGGGCAGAAACATCTCCGGGCGCTTGGAGAGTAACTGAACGCCTCCAGGGATACGCTTGCGTGCGGCGCGGTATAGGTTTTGTCCGGTCATTTTGTTGATCTTTCTTACGGGTGGAGGCGTGCCCAACGCACATCCATACAGGTGGGTGTTCCGGCGTAAAAGACAACGATGGCATCGCCGTCCGGCAGGGCCTCGGCATAGGGGAGTCCGAAGCTCCAGAGGGCCATGTCGACGAGCATTTCGCCTGTGTGGGACGTACTGGCCGCGGGTTTTTCGGCTTCGTAGAGAACGACTTCGGTCTCGGGCGGGAACGGCGCGTCGATCGAGGATGCAAGGCGGGCGCGGATGGAGCGGGAGCCGTAACGATCAACCCAGGCGAGGACCGTCTGGCCATCGGCGAGCACGGCAGGGTGAGACGGCTGATCAGAGAAGCCTAACTCGTCGGTGGTCCAGGTAAGTCCTTCGTCGCGGCTGATGTGACGGCGGATCGAGAGATACTTATTGGCTTGTTTGTCGTAGGACCAGGAGAAAGTGGCGAGGATCCCGTTCTTACCCACCGCGGCGCGCTGGTCCCAGTGGAATACCCGGCCTGTCGGATCTTCGCAGACGGTGCGTGGCAGGGTCCAGGTTTGCCCTCGATCATCGGAGTAACAGTAGACAACGTGCTGCATCCACTTTGACGTGTCGAGATACGGCTTGTTGGTTTCGATGCTGACGATCAGCCGGCCGCTGGGCAGCGCGATAACGGGGTTGGTGAGGCTAGGCGGGCCGACATCTTCGGTGACGACAACTTCCCGCCACGGGGTCCAGGTGGCGGCGTTATCGAAGGAATCGGCCACCAGGATCTTCATGGGCAGGCAGCCTTCCGTTTCCACGTTGAACAGCGGCTTGCCGGGATACGCTTCGCGATCGACCCACAGGGCGCACGCGATCAGGCGATCGTCGAGCGGTGTGACGTACACGACTTGCAATGAGCCGCGAACGCCCACGAAATCATTGCGGAACGGCGACTGCGGTTCGCTCCATGTGCGGCCGCCATCACTAGACCGGCGCAGCTCGGTAACGCAGGTTTCCGCGTCTTTTCGCGGGCCGATCCGGTAGCAGCCCAGCAGTTCGCCACTGGGCAGAATGGTGACGCTGGGGAAGGCTCCGACGGCGCGATCAGCGCCTTCGACACCGGGGCAGAGGATGCCCTGTTCGACGATTTGCATCAATGCAAGGATACAAGGGTTTAGTTCTGCAGTTTGGCCGCGGCGAGTTTCAGAACGGAGGCAAGGTCTTTCGCGGCTTTGACCAGCAGGCGCACACCAGTGCCTTCCGGGTATCGCACTGCTTCGTCGAGTGCGCGTTCAGCCTGAGCCGATAACTTTAGGGCGCGAGCGGCTTGGAGTGCGTGCTCACCGAAGATGAAGGTTACGCAAAAACATTTGTCGCATGGCGACAACCAGACAATCGTTCGTTTGGCTCGCAGGAGACGAAGCGACCAACCGGCCTTATGGGAGTACGATTTCCACTCCTGGGTGTTGACGCCATGCTGCTCAGCCATGGCGGCGAGCAAAGAATCCCAAGCGGGCTTGGCGGGACCTAACACGGTGGCCAAGTCAGCCTCAGTCGGTTGGTCGGGCTTGCCGATGAAAGCGTTAGGTGCGATGTTGCTCACAAACTCGAATTGAGTTTAGAGCAATTCGGGGATCGGTTCACCCTGGCGGTCGTCGAGTGCGTTGGCGATCTTCACCGGGCGGCCGATAGGAGTGTCGTATTCCTTCGTCCAATCGACGCCCATGGCTTTGTAGATAGTGGCGAAGATGTCGCCCATGCTGGTGGCGCGGCTGGTGGGATTAGCGCCTTGTTCGTCGCTCGAACCAACCACTTGGCCACCCTTGATTCCGCCACCGCCAAGAGCTAGCGACCAGCACGTGGGCCAGTGGTCGCGGCCGAGGTCGGGGTTGACGAACGGAGTGCGGCCGAATTCGCCCATGGCGAGAACGACGGTGGATTCGAGCAGGCCGCGCTCGTTCAGGTCGTCGAGCAAAGCGGACAGCGTACGGTCGAGCGGGGGGCAAAGGCGGTCGCGATGGCCTTCGTCGTTCTTGGCGTGAGTGTCCCAGGAATTCGAATGAAATCCGGCGGCGGTGACGAAACGCGCTCCTGCTTCGACCAGGCGGCGGGCGAGCAACGCGCTTTGGCCGACGGCATCGCGGCCGTACTTGTCCTTGAGTTTCTCGGGTTCCTTGGAGAGGTCGAAGGCGTCGCGGACGGTGGGATTCAGCAGCATTTTCCAGGCTTGGGCCGTGAAGCCGTCCATGTTGGCGTGCTCCGCGCCTTCGTAGGCGGCGCGATAGTGCTGATCGACCACTTTCAGGAACGACTGGCGGCTTTGCACCGCACGATCCGAGACGGACTTCGGCAAACTAAGGTCGGCGACCTGGAAGTTCTTTTTGCTCGGGTCCGGCAGGGTCATCGGGTCGTAGTCCGGACCGAGGAACCCCGCGCGGAAGTACTCTTCGTACTGGCGTGAACGTTCCCACTGCGGCACGAGGATGTTAGGCGGCATGGCGTTACGCGGGCCGATTTCCTTCGCAACAATGGAGCCGAGGCTTGGGAAGTGCATCGCGGGGTTCGGTTCGTGACCGGTGATGGCGTAGTGTGTGCCCTGCGGATGGTCGTTCCCTCTGGTGTGCATCGACCGGATAACTGCCAACTTATCCATACGCTTGGCTAACTGCGGGAGTAACTCAGAGACCTGGATGCCGGCGACGTTGGTGCCGACGGGTTTGAAGGCAGAGTTGGGCTTGGGGTCCCAGGTATCCATTTGACTGGGGCCACCTTCCAGCCAGAGCAGGATGCAGGCTTGGGCTTTGCCCTTGGCGGGCTGTTTGGCGGCGGCACGTAGAAATTGCGGCAGGCTGATGCCGAGAAAGCCGAGCGAGCCGATCTTCAGGAAGTCGCGGCGAGCGGCTTGGGTGTTGGTGAGGTTCAAACAACCGGTACGGTTCGACATGCCTTACTCTCCTAATGATTCTCCGCAAATTCGCGCGAACTGAGGACAGCCCACACGAAGTCCTTCAAGGCTTCTTCGCGGTCGCCACGGTCGGCGATCAACTTCTCGATAGCCTGCAGTTCAGCCGGGGCGGGCAGACGGGTAAACGCGGCAAGATAGATTTCTTCGACGATCTCTTTGTCCGACTTAGACGATTTCATGAGGCGCTGAAGGCGGCCCGCCGCGGCGCTGAGTTTCTCGTTGTAGACAGGTCCAGCGAGGATGTTGAGGGCTTGGCCGAGGTTCGCTTTGCCGTTACGTTCGGGCACGGTCAGGCGGTTGGGGCGGCCGTAAATATCCAGGAATCGCGAGTAGAAGAGGTCAGGCTGGCGCAACGCGACGGCCCGAGTTCCGGCCGGAGCCTGGCCTGACGCGTTCGCGATATCGGCCACGCCAGTGGTGAAGACTTCAGGCACGCCTGTCACGTCGCAGATCGCATCAAGTAACACCTCTGCTTCGAGCGGGCGCGGGTAGGAATGCGAGTAATTGGTGCGGTCCTCGCGATTGTTGGCGGTTGGCTTTCCGGACAACTGGTACGTGCGCGACAGGACTATGGTGCGCATCAGGTGCCGTAAGTCGTGATTGTGCGACCGGAACTCCTGCGCCAGTCGATTGAGTAACTCGGGGTGCGTGGCAGGATTGGTGGACCGGAAATCGTCCACGGGGTCAACCAGGCCGCGGCCGAAGAAGTAACCCCAGATCCGATTGGCGGCGGCTTCGGCGAAATAGGGATGCTTCACCATCCATTCGGCCATCGCCTTCCGCGGGTTTACTTTGTCGTCAGCCGGCGGCACGGTGCCGTCGAGAAGCGTGGGTTTCAGTTCCGCCTTCGTGCGCGGATGATATAGCTTGATGTCGCCGCTGACGTCCGCATTGCCCATTCCTTCTTTTAATGGATGGTCGAAGATGACGTATTCGTTGCCGGTGTCGCCCATCTTGAACATGCGGCCGAAGAAGGCAGCCATGCCCCAAAACTGGTCCTGACTCCAAGCCTCGTAGGGGTGGTTGTGGCACTGGGCGCAATCCATCCGGCGACCGAAGAACACGCGAACTTCTTCGGCCATCGTTTCGCCGGGAGGTCCGATCACATCGTAGGGGAGAAAGTGGCGCGTAGGCCCGTCGTAGCCCTGAGCGGCCAGGCGTTCGCGAGCCATTTGGTCATAGGGCTTGTTCTTCTCAATGCTGTCGCGAACCCAATCGGCATACATGTCGCTCCATTTGGGTCGGATGCCGTTGGCAAAAACAGAAACGCGGAAGACGTCGTCAAAGCGGAAGGTCCAGAAGTCGACGAACTCCGGCGTCTTCATCAGCGCGTCCACTAACTTTTCGCGCTTGTTGGGATCTTTGAGGGTGACAAACTCGCGGACGCGGCGCGGGGGTGGCAGAGTGCCAGTGAGGTCGAGACAGACGCGGCGGAGAAACTCCTCGTCCGAGGATAACTCCGAGGGAACGACACGGAACTTTCGGAGTTTGTCGAAGATATAGTCGTCAATGAAATTCGACCGGGTGACTTTGGGGTAGTTAGCAACGGGCTCGCCGATTACACCGATGGTGGCGCTGGAGGCGAGGCCGGCAGCACGGATGAGAATCGCGGTTTCTCCCAGGCGGCCGGCTGACACGACGCCGCCTTCGGTGACGGTTGCCACGTCTTTGTCGTTGGAGACGAAGAGCGCTTGATGCGTGAAATCCTCAGTGGAACCGTCGGCCAGGTGAGCGGTCACCAGCAGGCGGTGCCTGCCGCCTTTTTCCAGGGTGACGATGGGCGGGAAGACTTCGAGGCGAACTACTCGGTTGTCACGATCGCCGCCTTTGCCGAACGGTGCGCCATTTTGAACCCACTTGAGGATGGCCTGGTATTCCGGCGATTCCTTCGTGAAGCGGCGTCCGCCACCATGCGCGACCATGCCGGTGGCCTTCTGCAGGATAAGGCTGCTTTCGGGTTCTTTGAGGTTGATGCGAGGCTGCCGGGGACCCTTGACCTCCGCGCTGAGCACCTGATAGGCGCCACCCTTGACGATCCACTCGTAGTCGTCTTTAGGATG
The DNA here is from genome assembly GCA_020846745.1 of Bryobacterales bacterium. Classification (GTDB taxonomy): domain Bacteria; phylum Acidobacteriota; class Terriglobia; order Bryobacterales; family Bryobacteraceae; genus JADLDI01. Next base: position 134,758 of record JADLDI010000015.1, read on the forward strand.
GAGCGCACCGCTGGAAAACTTGAGGCCGCCGCGCCCCTTCACGCCGCCGTGACAACTTGCACCGTTGCAGCCTTTGCGGGTAAGAATGCCGCCGATGTCGAGTTGAAAGTCGAAGTCGCGGTTGGCGCGAACGCCTTCCACACGCAGAATCGATTGCGCGGTGCGAGCGCCCAAAGTGGCGGTGACGATCACGCGGCCATCGGCCTTGGGGAGTAACTTTTGATGCGCATCTAACTCCGCCAGTGCGGGACTACTTAGTTTCCAGGTGGCGGTCTCCGTTACGTCGCGCTCAGAGCCATCGGCATATTGCGCAACGGCGAGCATCTGCTGGCTGGCGCCAGATCCACGCAGAGCGCGTTCCTTAGGTTCGACACGCAGGCTAGTAAGAGCCGGTTCGGCCGCAAGAGTGCCGGCGCTCAAGAACAACAGAGCGAATTTCACGAAGGCCTCCTGGGCACGATCATCAACGGTAACTCCTTCTCAGCGATCACCGCACCGACGCGGCGATCGACCACAGGCCGGACTTTCACGCGGACATTCACGGGCATATTGGTGAGTTTTGCGTCCGGCGCGGCGACCAGCATCAAGCTGGTGGTTTGGGGCTTCCCGATGTAGCGCTCGAGGCGGCCGGCGTTGGGCAACGGCGGACGTTCAATAGGATTGGCCATCGCGCCGACGACGGAAACGCCTTCGGGCAAGCCTTCGGCCGCGACAGTGACGAAACCTTTGAATTCCTCTTCGCGCTCGATATTCACGGTGATCGGTTTCGCCTGGCCGCGTTCGAGGTTGAACTGGCTTTCGACGATGTCGACCTTGCCGACGTGCGGCACTTGCGAGCGTATAAGAACGCGGTAGGCGAAATCGGGTCCGGAACAATCGGTCGTGATATCGCGGATCTTGAGTATGTACTCGCCCGCCGCGCGTAGTGTAACTGTCGACTTAGCCTGGATCATTTTCATCATATACAGGCCATTGTTGTTGCGCTTGGTGTAGACGTTGGTTACGATCTCGTTGCCGCGGTCGTCAAATAGGGAGACGATCGGATTGAAGCGCGGCATCGTCGCTTCAGGTGTTTCGACATCGATCGAGATATCTTGCGGTTTGTCGATACGCAGGCGGATGACGTTCACTTCTGCAGGTTTGGTGAGGCGGCCTTCCACCATGCCCTGGCCGTTCATAAGCGGCACTTCAGCGGCTCCCTCAACAACTGCGCGGTACGTTTCCGCCCACTTCTCGGGTGCACCGGCCGAGCCGCGTTCGTAGATTTTCGCAATCCATTCACGAGTCATACGGCGTGTGAAAAGACGCTCGTCCCAATCGGGTATGGCCGTAGGGTGCAGCAGGGCCGGTGGCGTTTCGCGCTCGGTGACGCGAATGGAATACGCGTAGTCGGCTCCGCCCTGTCCGCCGAACGCACGAATCTGGAGAGCATACTTGCCGTCTTTTATGAAATGGTGGACCAGGCGGGCTTCGGTCGAAAGGCCCGGGAAGTAAAGCGGTTCGTCGTTGGCGGCGATGCGGTTGAGGCGTTGATCGTCGAACCAACTGCCGGAGGGTTCGGAAATAGTGAGCGACGGGTCGAAAGCGGCGAATCCGCTGACGGCTTCGAAAGTTACTGTGCGGCCGGCTTTGGCTTCGATCCAATAAGTATCGGTTTCGCCCCGTGTGGCGAGACGGCCGTTGAGGATCAGGGGCGTTTTGCGGATTGGTTGCTCTTCGGCGGCGGTTTCCGCGTCGACTACGCGAAGCGAGATTTCGTTCGTGACTCCGGCCGCGCTTACAACGCGAAAGGGTACGGCGGCGACGGGTGTATCGGGTGCGACGGTGATTTCGAGCTGTGCAACATCGGTCGAGTTGCCCTTAGGGCCGGTTTCCTGGATGACCTTTAGGATCCGGGCGGTAACACCCGCTTTGTTCACCAGAACCGTACGCGCCGCGGCAAGGGCTACGCCGCGCAGTTCCGCCAAACCGGTTTGGCCTCTCTGAAAACTAAGCGGATTGATGGAGGTGACCCGGGGTTCGGCGGCTGCCTTCGGTTTCTCTGCGCACAACAGGGCTGTGCACACGCCCAGATACACGAAGGTCAGCCGCACTCCTTGCATCGCTTGTAAACAATCATATCGTGAAGAAGGCTTCAACACCATTGCATACAACGTTCATACCCGTGATACGATCACGATATCCCCCATGATGCGCTGGATGATGCGCTGGCTTTTGGCGTTCTTGCCCGCGATTGGCATGGCGGCTGCGCCCGACGGCGCGGCTATTCTCCGAACGTATTGCGTGGCTTGTCACAGCCCTCAAAATAGGCAGGGCGGACTGGATGTGACTACGCGAGAGAAACTGCTGCAAGGGGGTGATCGTGGTCCGGCATTTGTGCCGGGAGATCCCAGAGCGAGCGCGTTGATTCAGCGCGTTCGCCAAACCGCTAAGCCCGGCATGCCTCTCGGCGGCAAGCCGCTGCCGGAAGAACAGATCGTCATATTAGAGAAGTGGATTACAGAGGGCGCGCCTTTTGCGGAGGCCTTGGCGTCGCCGGCGGCAGTGAAGAAACCAGTTGCCGTTGACCACTGGGCCTTCAAGAAACCTGTCCGCCCGGCAACGCCGAACACAAAGTCGGCCGCCTGGGTTCGCAACCCCATTGATGCTTTTCTGGCCGCCGACTGGGAAGCCAATAAACTGGAACACGCCGGCGAAGCGGACCAGCGGGTGTTGTTGCGGCGCCTGTATCTGGACCTGACGGGACTGCCGCCGACGCCCGAGGAGATGCGGGCTTTTCTAGCCGACAAGTCGCCGAAAGCGTACGAGAATAAGGTCGACGAGTTGCTATCGTCACCACGCTACGCGCTGCGCTGGGCGCGGCACTGGATGGATATCTGGCGGTATTCGGATTGGTACGGACGCCGTCCGTTGAACGACCAGCGATTCTCGCACCGGCACATCTGGCGGTGGCGCGACTGGATTGTCGATTCGCTGCGCGAAGATAAGCCCTACGACCGCATGATCCAGGAAATGATCGCGGGCGACGAGATCGCGCCGAATGACCCGAAGACGCTGCGGGCCACAGGCTACCTGGTGCGATCGTTCCACCGCTTCAACCGCAACGTGTGGCTGCAGGATACGGTGGAGCATATCGGGTTCGGCATGCTCGGCCTGACGATGAAGTGCGCGCGCTGCCACGATCATAAGTACGATCCGATCGCGCAGGAAGACTATTACAAGTTACGCGCGTTCTTTGAACCGTACGATGTGCGGCACGACCGTGTACCCGGACAGTCGAACATCAACGAGGACGGTTTGGTACGGGTGTTTGAAGCTCCGCCACGAAAAGGCGGCATCGAACCATACTTCCCACCAATCTATAAGGACACGTTCCGCTTCATTCGCGGCGACGAAACCAACCCGGACAAAACGCCGCTATCGCCGGCCGTTCCGTCGCTTTTCGGTAAGTACGATCTACACATCACGCCGGTGAAACTAACGGCTGAGGAGCATATTCCCGACTTAAGGCCGTTTGTCCGAGAGGACCTGTTGCGTGAGGCCGACCTCGACGTGCGCAATGCCGAAGTGGCGCTCCAAACATCGCGACGATTACTTGCGCAGGCCGAACAACATGCCCGAGCGGGCGCTACCGCGACAGCCAGGGATGCGAAGCCCACTGTCGATTACGCTACGAAGGTTGCGCCGCTGTTCAATCGGGCCTGCCGGTCGTGCCACGGCGGCATCGGGGCGAGTACGATCGCCAAGGGCGGGTTGATGCTGACCAGCCTGGACAAGATCTTGAAAGGCGGATGGAAGCACGGTCCGGCGATTGTCGCCGGCGATTCGCGCAACAGCCCGTTGATCCGGTTCGTGAAAGGCGAACTCACTCCCCGCATGCCGTTAGGCGGCGAGGCGCTACCGGCTGCGGATATCGACTTACTCGAAAAGTGGATCGACGAGATGCCGCCGGCCGACCCTGCAAAAGCGCTCGAAAGTGCACGGAAGCGGGAAGCGCTGGCGGAGAAGCATGTAGCGACGCTCAACCTGGCGCGGCCGGCGGTGGAGGCTCGCATCGCCGCCGATCTCGCGAAACATAGGTCGCAGGCGAATGCGGTGGACCTGGCCAAGGCCGCCACAGAAGCCGAGCGGACGTACGCACGCGCACAGGCGGAGGAGTTATCATTCGAGGCGCAGCAGTTACTCGCCGACAACAAGTCGGCGGCGGCTAAGACGAAGTTTGAAGCGGCCGCGAAGGCATTGGCGCAGGCTGCGGAGAATTATACGCCGGTGTTCGAGGTCTATCCCGAAGAAAGTTCGGGCCGGCGGACAGCTTTGGCGAAGTGGCTAACCTCACGCGAAAATCCGCTCACGGCTCGCGTGGCGATCAACCACATCTGGTTGAGGCACTTCGGCAAGCCGTTCGTCCGAACGGTGACCAATTTCGGACGCAACGGCGCCAAGCCGGTGAACCAGCCGCTGCTCGACTGGCTGGCGGTGGAACTGATGGAGAACGGCTGGAGCATGAAGCACATCCACCGCCTGATTCTCACGTCGTCGGCTTACCGGATGGCCTCAACCGGACCGGACACAGAGCATTTCACCCGAGTAGCTCCGCACCGCATGGAAGCTGAGGTTTTGCGCGATTCCGTGCTCTACTTGGCCGGCGTGCTGGATGAATCGGAAAGCGGTCCCGATATCGATGAGAACGATGCGTTGAAGTCGCGCCGGCGGAGTTTGTACATCCGGCAAAGTCCCGAAACGCGGGCGGAGTTTCTCAAATTGTTCGATCAGCCGGACCCAACCGATTGCTATATCCGGACGGAAAGCGTGATTCCGCAGCAGGCGCTGGCGGTAGCCAACTCGACGCTGAGCCTGGATGCCGCCCGCCTGCTCGCTGACCGATTAGCGGCGAAGCCCGACTTTATCTCCGCCGCATTTGAAACAACTACGGGCGTTGCGCCGACACGTGACGAAGTCACCGAAAGCCGCCGGTTTCTCGCGAGCATGGCGCCGGAGAAGGCTCGCGTCATGTTTGTCCATGCGCTTTTGAACCACAACGAATTCGTGACAATCCGATGAGCACTTCGCCTTTCAAACCACCTTGCGGACGTCTCCCCCGGCGCGCATTCATACAGGACTGCGGAATGGGATTTGCAGGCCTGGTGCTATCGGCACTGGGGCAACGCGGCGCGCTGGCCGACACCTCAGCCGGATGGCGGCCACCCGACGGCAAGCCGCATCACCCGCCGAAAGCCAAGAGCGTGATCTGGCTATTTATGCAGGGCGGGACCAGCCACCTGGAGTCGTTCGACCCGAAGCCGGCGATCGATAAATATGCAGGCAAGACGATCGGGGAGACGCCGTTCAAGGGCGTGCTGGACAGTCCGCTGGTGGCGAAAGGCGTGCGGCAGCCGGTCCCCGAAACCCGCAAGTTGATGCTCGAGCTGATGCCGACGCAGGTGTCGTACAAAAAGTACGGACAGCTTGGTATCGAGATGACAGACTGGTGGCCGCATATCGGCGGCGTGGTGGACGATCTTGCCTTCATCCGCTCAGTTTGGACGACGGACAACGACCACGGCGCGCAGTATCAGTTCCACACTGGCCGGCATTTCTTGGATGGGCTGTATCCTTCGGTTGGGTCCTGGATTCATTACGGGTTGGGCACGCTGAACGAGAACCTGCCGCAGTTCGTCGTGTTGGGTGAACAGGTGGGGCCGTGCTGCGGCGGGTCGACTTGTTCCGGCGCCGCTTATCTTGGACCGGAACATGCGGGCGTGGAGATGTCGCTCGATCCCGCCAATCCGCTGCCCTTCGCGCGACCGCCGGAGGGAATCAGCGCGGAAGATCAAAAGAAGGAATTCGACTTCATTCAAAAGCTTGGACGCATGGCGCAGGTGCGGTATCCCGACGATCCCTCGCTGGCGGCACGCGTGAAGTCGTATGAACTGGCTTTCCGCATGCAAACCGCTGTGCCGGAGGTGTTCCGCTTCAAGGAAGAGCCGGAACACGTGAGGAAGCTGTATGGTTTGGACAACGAAACCACTCAGTCATTCGGCGAGCGGTGCCTGGCTGCGCGGCGGCTCGTCGAACGCGGTGTCAGGTTCGTCCAGGTGTATCACGGGGGCGGACAGGCATCGGAATGGGACGCGCATTCGGAGTTGAAGAAGAACCACACGCGGTTGTGCGCGCAGGTGGACCAGCCGATCGCTGGACTGATCAGAGATCTCAAGCAGCGCGGTTTGCTGGACGAAACCATCGTCGTCTGGGGGACTGAGTTCGGCCGCACCCCGGGTGTGGAAGGAGCGAAAGGCGGGCGCGACCACCATCCGTACGGGTTCACCGTGTGGATGGCGGGCGCCGGATTGAAGCGGGGCATCATTCACGGGGCGACCGATGAGTTGGGCTTCCACGCGGTGGAAGATCGCCATTACGTGACGGACATCCACGCCACCGTATTGCATCTCTTAGGCCTCGATCCAAAGCGCCTGGACGTGCCGGGACAGCAACGGTTAGAAATCGATCACGGCGCGCCGATTCAAGGCATTCTTGCCGGTTGACCTGCGTTCTGCGTTTGCGACTCACACATCGTACGGCGGCAAGGCGTCCACCGCAATCGGCGCGCCTGTAGGACACGGCCAACAGACGTAAGTGCTATAGTCCGGAACGTGCGTCAGGTTCCTAACGCGTTTACGGTATTTGCGATCGTTACCTCATCTCTCGCCGGCCAGGATTGGAAGCCCCTGTTCGACGGGAAGTCTTTAGGCCAGTGGAGCGCAACGCCATTCACTAAAGCTGGAAGAGTAGAGGTCGCGAACGGACTTATTGTTCTGCAACCTGGTGGTCCGCTCACGGGAATCACATACCACGGCGAATTCCCTCGCATGAACTACGAGATCCGCTACGAAGCCGAACGCCGCCGTGGCAACGATCTGTTTGCGACCCTGACATTTCCCGTAGGGGATGCGTTTTGCACCTGGGTCACCGGAGGCTGGGGAGGCGATATCGTCGGCCTCTCGAGCCTGGACGGCGCCGACGCGTCGGAAAACGAGACGCGGTCCTATTTCAACTTCGATAATAATCGGTGGTATAAGTTTCGCCTCCGCGTGACGCCGGAGCGGATTACGGCATGGATCGACGACGAGCGTGTTGTGAACGCCGAGATTGCCGGCCGAACGGTCACCCTCCGCCGCGGGGAGATTAAGCTCAACGCTCCCCTCGGCTTCGCGTCGTTCGCTACCGAGGGGGCGCTTCGGAATGTGAAGTACCGGGTGCTAAGCGCCAAGTAGGCCTATTGGCCAGAAGTCTCCAAGTTGGCAATTAGCGCTAGAATGGCGATATGAGCATGACGGCCAGAATCGACCATACCGGCAGGATTCTGATTCCGCTCCAACTCAGGCGCGAGCTTCAGTTAACCGAAGACTCCGACCTAATCCTACGCGTCGTAGATGGGGAACTGCGCATGCATACCCGCCAAGAAGCACTGCGCCGGGCCCGTGAACGGCTGAAGAGACTTAAGAAGCCGGGCCAATCGGTGACGGACGAATTCCTCGCGGAACGCCGACAAGAGGCACAACGTGAACTGGAAGATTTGAATCGCTGATGCTCGATCGTCCACATGCCTCGAAGTTGCGTCCTCGATTCGTCAGCCCTACTCGCCGCTCTTTTTGAAGAACCAGGTGGGGAAATAACGGTCTCAGTGTTGGGGAGCGCAGTAATGTCGGCTTTGAACTACTCTGAAGTAATCACCAAACTTGTTAGGGTAGGCGAAAGGCACAAAGCAGCCCTGGAAGTTGTCGACGACCTGAACCTGCCGATCATTGCTTGGGATCTCGATCTGGCCCGCGAAGCCTCCGACCTATGCGAACTCGCTTGGACGCACGGGCTTTCGATCGGTGATCGAGCCTGTTTGGCGACCGCTCGTCACCTGAAGCGGACCGTGCTCACGGCGGAACGTGGATGGCGTAAGCTGCCGGATTTAGGTATCGATATTAATTTCATCCGCTGATGTAAGTTATTGCAAGCATGACCGGCCGTTGGGGCGACGATATCGTGCCAGTGAGCCTGGATCGACGTGCTGCAGGATTTGGATGTGCGGCGTGGGCGCTACAGAGCTACGGCAATAGCCGCAGCGGCTCGAGGAATGGGTCGATATTCTTATCGCGTACCGAAACCGGAATGTTGTGTCCGTAGCCGGGGTAGATCCTGACTTGCGCACCTTTGATCCGTTGGGCGAGCAGCACTGCCTAGGCTTGCGAAGCAAACGACGACCCGGCCAACCATCTACCCGTTCAAGCTACCCGTTCAATGTCCAGTTAGGGCGGTACTTCCGCTTCAAATAGTCGTTCGCTTCCGACGAGTTAGTGACCCGTCCGCTGGCCGGATCGTATTCCAGCCGCTTGCCGACCCGGTGCGCCACCAAGCCGAGCAGCATCTGCTCGATCATGCTGCCGGAATAGTCGAAGTCGCAGTGCGTCTTACTGCTGGTGCCGTTGACGATGTTGTTGCTCTTGCCCTTGCAGGCGTCCAGCCAGTCGCGCTGGAACGCGTCCGGCGTAATCGGACGGCCGTCGCGCTCGGCGTTCTGAATGGATTTGATCGCCGGATTTTCCATGCCCAGCGCCGCGGGAACCTTGCCGTTCAGCATCTGTACCGCGGCAAAGCCGTTCGGTCCGGCTTCGGCGCTCGGCATGGCGGTAAAGCCAGGCGGCAGGGGTGGGGGCGAAGACGGGCGCGCCGCAGGACGTACCTGCGCCGCAGCCACACGGGTCGAGGTCTGCGTGGGTTGACCGGTCCCGCCGACTAGCGGTAACAAATCGCTGCGGCCACGCCGCTTGTAATAAGTCAAATCGCCGTCGTCGTTGTTCGGAATCAGCACGCGAGTCTGGAAGTCGACCAGCAGGCTGCCCTTTGTTCCCTCGAAGATCGCGCCATTACCGATCTTTGACACGTCGATGTACGACTTCGGTGATTCGGGCTTCAATCCGCCTTGGTACCAAATGTTGGTTATCTCGCCGCGCCAGGAATTCGGCGGCAGTGTAAAGGCCACCTTCATGCGCACCGGGCAAATGTCCGGGTGGTACTTATCGGTCAGTTCCTGGTCGACATCAATAGCTGTCGGAGCCCCCGCGTCGATCGCGTTCCAAACCAAGTCCATCGTGTGCGCGCCCATGTCGCCGATCTGCCCGACGCCGAAGTCGCGGTACATATTCCAGAACAGGCAGTTCAACCCGTTCGACCCGCCAAAGTACTGCGGACTGTAAGGATGATAAGGTGACGGGCCAATCCACTGTTCGTAATGCAAAAAGCCGGGGGGCAGCCCTTCCGCTTGCGGATAACCGGGACGCGGCAGTTTGCGGCTGTCCCAGCTGTGAACGGTCTTCAATTCGCCGACCGCGCCGTCGAGGATCAGCTCGCGAATCCGCTCGAAATTCGGATAGGCGTGGCGCTGAGTTCCATGCTGCGTCGCGACTTTCGCCTTCCGCTTCAGATAATTAGAGCGGACCGTCCGTACTTCCTCAACCGAGATGCCAAGCGGCTTTTCGCAGTACACATGCATGTCGCGGTTCAGCGCCCAGTTCGCGATGAAGGCGTGGTGATGATCGGCCGTGCAGATGATAACCGCTTCCACGTCCTTCTGGTCCAACATCGGCCGCCAGTCGGAGTAGGTTTTGGCTTTCGGGAAGATCTCCAGCGCTTCCTTCGTCCGTAAGTCGTTGACGTCGCAGATAGCGACGACATTTTCGCTCTTCAGAATATTGTAATGAGCTGTGCCGCGGCCCCACACACCCACCAGTGCTACGTTCAGGCGGTTGCTGGGAGCGCTTTGTCCCCGCAGTGTGCCGCTCTTCAGAATCGTCAGTCCGGCGGCAGCGGATTTAAGAATGTCGCGTCGTTGCATATGGAGCTAGGTCTCCTGGAGGTCAGGATACCTTACTCCGATAGCGTAAGTTGAAGATGGATTCAGCGCCGGGGCAGCCACACGGCCCGCCGGACGACATATCCGGCTGCGATGAACCAGCACCGCGCCATGGGTATTACCTGCTGGCCGACGGAAACATCGAACTGCGAATCGCGCGTGATCGAATAGCTGACACCGCCGTCGAACGTCCAGCCTGAGCTGCCGCCGGTCGCGACCGGAGATACCGTATAGATTTCTCCAAACCCGGCCCAGCGACGCCCAAAGCCTCGCCCCACCTGAAAGCTGAACGCCTGCTGCAGGTATCGGTCGCCATCCTCGCTCAACGACGAGACATTCACATTGCCGGATGCCGAGAGGCCCTCGCGTAACGACTTCGACCAGGCGAGTTTAAGCGTGGGGTCGAGCCCGGAGCTCGTGAAGGACTGGTGCCCAACCGGCAGCGAAACCAAAGGAATAAAGGTAAGCTCGGGCACCACCCCTCTCTCCCTGGTCAGCCGCATCTTGGCGCCGGCACTGAAATCCGAGGCGCCAATGGATTGTTCCACTGGATCGGTACCGGCGCCATGGCGCGAGTAGGTTCTGAACCCATCGCCGCCAAAGCGCAGTTCCACCCCGCGACCGACACCCAGCCGAAGTGTAGGACTGCCGCCAGTGAAGTTGTGCTCGGTGAAGCTTTCCTCCGACAAGCTCGTCAGGTTTATACCGGTCTCCAGTTGGAGAATGCCCCGGCCGAGAATAGTCACGCCGTCGCTATATCCTGGCCGATCCGATACGAGAGGTTCTGCGATGGCCGGACCCGCTTCCTGTTTGGCCAGCTCACGAGCCAACTTGTCTGCCGACTTTCTTTCGTCCCCGAACCCGGTCGTCAATGCGCCCAGGAGGAAGAAAAGCGCACATTGTGTCCGCATGATGTCCCGCCGTGAAGCGACCGGCTCGTCGCCCCAAAGGCTTATCGGCATCAATTCGCGTGAAAGATGTTAATCAGATAAAAAAAACCGATTCTGTGTAATCTCTGCACAGTTTCGTTCACCTTTGTCCGATACAGAAAGTAGGCGGACCTGACAGGAACACATCCTTTAAGGTCCCTTAAGATGCCGGGAACTACGGCCCCTGGGCCCTAACAAACTGGTTTTCGAGAAAAGAGTGATGGAATCGACAGTCGTCAGCAAACAACCTGCTGCACCGGTTGCCACCGATGACCGCAGCGGCAAGTATCTCGTCTTTCAACTCGACCGCGAAGAATTCGGGATTCGAGTACTAAAGGTTCGCGAAATTATGGGCGTTCAGCAGATCACTGCGGTTCCCCAAACTCCTCCACATCTTAAGGGTGTGTTCAACTTGCGCGGCAAGGTCATCCCGGTGGTGGACTTGCGGCTCAAGTTCGGTCTACCCGAACTGGAATACACCCAACGGACCTGCATCATCGTTGTGCAGGTGCAACACGACTCCAACCCACTGCTGATGGGCATCGTGGTGGACGGGGTTTCAGAAGTTCTAAATCTGGCTGCAGCCGACATCGAAGATACCCCCGATTTCGGCGATGGCGCAGCAACACCTTATCTCCTCGGTTTGGCAAAGGTGAAGGGGAAGGTAAAGATTCTGCTGGAGATCGATCGCGTGCTGGCGACATCTGATCTCACACTGTTGCATCACGCAGTCAGTTGACTCGTGGCGACACTGAAAACGCCGGCGATCAAGGCAAGAGAGGACGATACATGAAGGTTTCTACGAAACTGTATGCCAGCGTGTTTGCGCTGTTGCTCGCGGGGTTACTTGTGGCCGGATTCGGCACGTGGTATCTGCGCAGCCTTAGCAATGAACTCGATGAAGCGGTAAACAAGACAGCGATAAAGCTGGATCAGGTGAACTCATTACGTGCCCGAACGTGGGAGATGGTAGGGGGCATGCGAGGCACCTTTGTTTATGCGTCATTGAAGAACCAGGCTAAGTTGGACGAGGCGATGAACGACTGGAAGACGGCTTATAAACGAAGTGGCGAGATCATCGCCGAAATCCGTCCCTTACTGGTCAGTGAAGAAGGCAAGAAGATGCTGGCGAAGATGGAGGCTTTGTTGGCCGACTACGAGAAGGTCTCCACCGAATACATGCAGTTCTGCAAAGACGGAAAGCAAGACCAGGTAGCGACGATTGCAGTCCGGGTCGGCGATCTGGTAGGAGAACTGGACAAAGTCGGGCTCGAATTCCGCAATCTGCAAATGGCGCTGTTGAAGCAGACCAGTGCACACTCCGATTCGCTGCGGTACCAAAGCAGCCTGGTAAATATCGCGTTTAGCTGCCTGATGATAGCGGTAGGGATCGTTACCGTGTTCGTGGTCCGCGCCATCAACAAAACCCTCGTTCAGGTGGTCGGTCAATTGGATGAAGGCGCCGAACAAGTAGCCAGCGCGGCGAGCCAGGTATCGAGTTCGAGCCAATCGCTCGCGGAAGGCTCGTCGGAACAAGCGGCCTCTCTTGAAGAGACCTCCGCGTCGAGCGAAGAGATCAACTCCATGGCCCGCAAAAACAGCGAGAACTCTCGCGTGGCGGCGGATCTCATGAGTCAATCGCAACAGAAGTTCGTCCAGGCCAACCAGTCGCTCGATCAGTCGGTAATCGCGATGGGCGAGATCAATACCCAGAGCGACAAGATCTCGAAGATTATCAAGGTGATCGACGAGATCGCGTTCCAGACGAACATCCTCGCCCTCAACGCCGCCGTCGAAGCGGCGCGGGCCGGCGAAGCGGGTATGGGGTTCGCTGTCGTGGCAGACGAAGTCCGCAACCTCGCGCAGCGGTGTGCCCAAGCGGCCAAGGATACTGCCGAATTGATCGAAGAGTCGATCGCCAAGTCGAACGACGGTAAGATCAAGGTCGATCAGGTGGCGACGGTTATTCGCACCATCACCGAAGAGACCGCCCGCGTGAAGACGCTGGTAGACGAGGTCAACCTGGGCAGCCAGGAACAGGCGCGCGGCATTGAGCAGATTGCCCATGCCATCACACAGATGGAGCAGGTGACGCAGAAGACTGCGGCCAGCGCGGAAGAAAGCGCATCCGCTTCGGAAGAACTCACCGCCCAATCCGAGACGCTCAAAGACATCGTAGACCGGCTCACGGCCATGGTCGGCGGTGGCAACAATGCGCACCGGAGCTCACGCAAGTCAGCGCGCGGTTCGCGCTTCGCCGGTGCGGGTTCGGCGGATACGGGACACAGCGTCCACGCTCTGGGCAAGGCCGTTTCCCATAAAACGGCCCACCCCCAGGAATCCGCCGTCGCGCCGAAGGCTCACGCTCACAAGAGCATTCCGCTCGACGATGAATTCACTGAGTTCTGATCGAACTTCCACCCTTCCAACCCAGCCGGGGCCGGATACACTGGCCGGCCTCGGCGTTCTCATTTCCAAACTCGCAAACGGACCTCACCGCTGCTCAGCTTTCCGAATGGCCCTACGCTGCGAGTGAGATCGGCCCGGACCTCGCCAAAGTAGTCGTTGCCGAGGTTGAGCGTGGAACCATCCATCTCTTCGTACCCTACTTCCGCGACGCGGGTCTTGCCGAGCAGCTCAGTCGTGACGGATACGGTGGGGGCACTGAGAACCTGGTCCGGTACGGAAAAGGTGATCTCCACTTCCCTGCCTTGGTCTGTGATTCGAACAGCGGGATCGAAATTCATCAGAACAATTGGGTTCGTTTCGCTCGTAGAGGGGCGCGCGCCGTTCAAATAGACGTTGCCGGCGGCATAGGATCTAGATTTTCGCATATCGTAAGATGCTAATCCATACGCATCTTCGCCCAATTTTCTCCCTACAAACATGTTGTTGTAGAAACGGTCGTCACCACCCAGGGTGAGAGTGACTCCCGCTAAGGCTGTCGAATGCGGCCGGTGATACGGCGTCCAGCGGTTCAGTTCCGGCCGGCTAACGATCTTTCCCGCCATCAAGTTGTGGACATACGCTCCACCTTCCGACATGTCGAGCAGACTCACCGGCGACACGAACACGTTGTTGTCCACCAGAAACGGCCCGTGGTTCACCTCCACAAACAGGTCGTCCGTCGTGTTGTCGTAGAGCAGGTTCGAACTGATTCGCGTACCCTGTGCCATCCAGTCCATCCACAGGCCGCGCCCGGCGTTGTGGATGCGGTTGCCTTTGATCAGCACATCGATGGCGCCGTGGAGTTTGATGCCGCCCATTTCCGCGCCTGTGAACTGCCGCTTGGCCCACACGTTATAGATGTGGTTGCCGGTGATCTGGCTGAACACGGCCCCCAGGCTGCCTGCGATGCCGGCCTGTTCGCAGTCGTGGATCGTATTGTTGCGGACCACATGGCCGCCGATATTCTCCCGCGACCACCCGGCATCGCGAGCACGCAGGATCACTTCGTTGTAATGCGTCGCGCCATCCTTCAACGGATTACCGGTCCAAACGTTGTGGCCCGTCGCGCGATCTTTACCTAAGGTGATGCAGGAGCACTTAGAGTCGCTGATTTCGTTGTTCTCGATCACCCAGCCTTTGCTCCAGTGGGTTCCGACCAGGCCGATTTGCTCGGCCGTGGGAGCCGCCCACTGTGTAGCCGCGTGCCGCATGCGAAAGCCGCGAATGGTGATGAAGTTACGGCCGGGCTGGTCCGGATAGAAGCAAGCGTCGCGCACGTTGATCTCGACCAGTTCGCGGTTCGGGTCCGCGCCATGAAAATTGGCGTAGATGTGGGTTTGCGCATCGTCGCTCTCGGTGTACCACTTCCATCGCGACGCTTCCGGGTCGCGCGCGTCCGGGAAAGGCTCCGGCTTGAGGACATTTTCGAGCAGGTTAGTCTCAAGCAAGGCCTGACCGTTCAAGTAGACTTCACCAGTATGGTGCGGCCGGCCCTTATCGGTAAACCAGTCGCCCGCGATCAGGTCTTTGTAAGGATTGTAGTTACCGAAGTAGGAGTTCGGCAGCATCAACTTCCAGACATCGCCGCGATACCGCACCCATCCGCGCACCGCCTCCGACCCCTTGATCTCAACCACTTCACCCGGGGCGGCTTGATAAGTGATGCGCCGCGAATCCGATTCGCCGCCACGTGGAGGGGTGACGCGCTCGCGATAGGTCCCCTGATGAACCGTGATCGCGTCGCCTGGTTGGGCCACCCGCGCCGCGGCTGAGATGGTGCGAAAGGGCCGCCCGGCGGAGCCGTCGTTCGAATCGTTTCCTTTCGCCGCCGAGACATGCAACTCGACGGCACCGAGCAGCGACACAGAACACCAAACAAGCAAAGCCAGTTTCATAACCCGATAGTCCGAATTATGAAGCTGCCACAAATTTCGGCCGGGAACAACCCCAGGCGGGCCGGGGGTACGGTTACGGTTACGGCTTCGGCTTGGGCGGGCTGATCATGATGTGCGCACCGGCGGTACCGGGCGACATCAACCACGGGGCGCTCTCAGTCGACTTGGTCGACAGCCCGGTGGACTCCGGCGTCGCGAATGGCACGTAGATCACCCAGCGCAGATACTGCCCTTCCACCTTGCCGGCGGCAGCGTCGTAGCTCTTGCCCGTCAGCACATACAGAGTGCGCGGCGCCTTCGGCATCGGGACCTTGCCCTCTTCCACCTCTTTGAACCGGATCTTATTGCGTTCCGCGCCCGTAATCTTTTGACCCAGCAACTCGCGGCCGCGCGCCATAAACGGCTCCAGTTCCTTGTGATAGCAGTCCACCTCAAACCCAGCCTTCACCGGATCGTCGGCCAGACAGAACATCTCATTCTTGCCCTCGCGCAGCATCACGCGCTTGCCGTTCAAATCGAACCCCAGCACCGCCGCTCCGTCGCGCAGCTCGGCAGGGGCGGCCAGAACCGCGCCGGCGATTTGCACGTCTTTGCTCGGCACCTCAGCGGCGAACGTGAGCGAGCTGAACACCACCGTCAATAGCAGATATGTTGATTTCACAGACAACTCTCCAGGAAAGCACCCGATCCAGGTGCGAAGTGAGGAAACCAACATATCACTTGCCCGGGCCGCGGCGCAGCTTACCTGATTGACACCTGCCTGATTGACACGCACCTAATTGACCGGTCTCAGAATGCGAACAGGACCGATGAGTCCCGAGGGCAGCATTTCGAGGTCGAACTTGCGATAGGTCCGGATATATGAGTTGCGGAAGTGCCCTGCCTTTTCCAACTCGTCATACCGCGCCTGATCCGCCAACTCGTTCGCCCGGGTATTTCGGACCTCGACCTCGATCGCGTTCACGCCGGGCCGGACCGCACCCTGCAGATCCCACCGGTACGGCCGCCATGCGCGCACGCCGAGGTCGCGGCCATTCACCTTCAGGCGCGCGGCGTAACGCACTTCGCCGAGGTCGAGAGATAGAGGCCCGCCGGCATCCTCGATCGTGACCTGTTTGCTGTACACACCCGCGCCCCAATACGCCGGAGCACCCATCTCCGCCCACGTCTTCAGCCCGGTCTGGTGGATGCCGGCGCCTAACTGCACCCTCCAGTCGCCGGTTACTTCCGCCACCGTTTCCCAGCGCGTGGCGCCGCCGTCCATCTTCGGATCGGCGCGGGGCGACCTTACCACCAGTTTGGTCTCGAACCCTTCGAGCACCAGCCGCGCAAATGCGCGATGCTCGCCGGTCGTGGCATCCCAAACTTCCGCTTTGCCCTTACCTGCCAGCCGTAAGTCGGCGTCAATTCGCTCGGCGCCTTCGTTAAAGAAGAAATAGACGTCGCTATCGGCCAGTTTGCGGTGCAAAACCTTCAGGTGTCGAGACCGCGGCTCCACCTTCACATCTGACGTAGTCACGTCCGCCACGGACCGGACGGGCGTTGCCCACGCTAAACCATCAGTAGGCGGCGCATCGCCAGTAGGCGGCGCATCGCGATACGTCTTGTCGATCGCCATTTTCGGCAATGAATCGACAAACACCACTTTCCCGCCCGCACGCTGTAGCGCTTCCAACTTCGCCAACGCCACGCGTGAGATCGCTGTTACCGGCGGCACAATCACGGTGCGATACGCCTGCCCGCTCTGGTTCCACAGCGCGCCATCGCGAACCGTTGTCAGCACGCGCAAGCCATCCTCATCAATGAAGTCGAAATCGCGCTGCGTCTCGAGTAACTCCCTGGCAATGGCCAAAGCCGACTTATTCGCCTCGAAGTCACCCATCCAACCACTCGTGGTCGGATAGTACAAGGCGATTTCGGCCGCCGGCCTGCCCACTGACAGGATATAAGAGATCCGGTTCGAGTAGGTCGCCAGTTGCGAGAAGTAACTCCAGAGCGGGCTGCCGTGCCAGTCCGGCGGATGAAAGTACTCGCGGAACTCATGCTGGGCCGAAAGAAACTCCATGGCTTGAAAGTGATTGATGCCGCGGACAAACTGATGGTCCATCACCCACTTGGCCATTTCGAGCGATAAGCCCATACCGTATACCGCATAACTCTCGGTAAACGACCGCGGGCGTCCATGTAAGTGTGCGGCTGAGGATGCAAGTTTCGGATAGTCCGCGATAACTCCGGGCCAGATCTGCCGCCAGATCGCGTCCACACCGGGTATCTGCACGGCACGGTTACACTTAAAGTAATCGCCATTTAGTTTGAGGAACGTCGGCATGTCCTCTTCGCCGCATAGGTGAACGATATACTCCATCTTGTTCTGCGCGCACCACCGCGCTTGCGGCTCAAAGAAGTTCTCGCTGTATAAGTCGGTCCAGACATCCCAAAAATCGGCACGCACACGCTTCGCCGCTTCGCCTGTCCCGCCTTGCGCCAGCGACGTAATATGCGGCTTCAGTTCATAGCCTTTGCGTTTCCGGAACTCGTCGTAAATCGCCGGTGTATATGGCAAGCCGGCCACGGAAGGCTCATCCCCCATAAACCCCATCACCGTCCGCCCGAACTCGGGGCCAATGTACTTCTTATACTGCTCGTGCACATCCGTGAGAAATCGCTGGGTCGCCGCCGGGTTCAGCGGATCGTAGAGCGAATACTTTGCATCCTTCGCAAAGCCCGGCCGGTTCACATGCCGGGTGGCGGAAGTGCGAAACTGAATCTCCCCGTCGGGCGGCGCGAAGATCCGCATCGCCAGTTCGGGATACTCGTTGGTAACTTTGCCGCCGATAAACCCGCTGGGATACCCGCCTTCGTCCATCAGCCACACGCGAATGTTCAGCCGCCGGGCCTCACCCACCGCGAACCTTACGCGCTCAAACCATGTGGGCGAAAGATAGTCGATTGAAACCCCGTAGTAAGGCCAGATCAAAACGGATCGAACGCCTGCGCCCTGAATCTCCTTCAGGTCGCGGACGATATCCGCCTCGGTCATCGGACCGTTCCAAAACCACCAGAGAACCATCGCGTACTCCGGCGGCGGATCCGCAAACCGGCGAGCCGCTTCGGCATAGGTAGGAACCGTGATCCGTTGCCAGGGACGCTGCTGCGCAAACCCGGCGAAGAGCGCAATCAGCAGGCACGCAATGACGCGAGTCATAAATTGGCCTTTAATTGACCCTTCATGCCCTAGACGTTACCACCTTCTTGGCGCCACAACTACCCGGCTATCGCGCCGTCTATCGCACGAAGATACCGTTCGGCCGACCTTCGCACGGCGCCCTTGCCGTCCGCCACCACTTCGAGCGGATGGAATGCGCCATAGATGCGCTCAAACGCAAACGGCTCGACTGCGCTCACGATCCGGTTCACCGCCTTCGTCCCAAGCGGGATGTAGTTCGGATAACTGTACATGAAGCTGACCCATCGCCGGTCCGGCACCACCTGGATGATGTCGCCCGAAAGCAGCACACCGCGGCCATCCGCACCGGCAGGCCAGTGCAGCACTGTGCCGCCTTCAAAGTGGCCGCCGCAACGAATAAGCGTGATCGCGTCGTGCAACGCTAACCGGTCGCCCTCCCAAAACCGGATCGACGGGGCATCGCGAACCACCCACTGCCGGTCCGCTCGGTGCAGATAGATCGGCACATCGCCGAACGCGCGGCTCCATTCCACCATCGTCGTGTAGTAATGGGGATGCGAAATCGCGATGGCTTTGATGCCGCCGCGCTCGCGAATGAACTCTTGCACCCCATCGTCCAGCAGCGCGACGCAATCCCAAAGAATGTTCCCACCCGACGACTCCAGCAGAAACGCACGTTGATTGATCGCGAAGGCCGGTTTGGTCAGGATTGCCGTCAAACCAGCTTCGCGCGGATGAAACTCGTTCTTGCGGCCGTCCCGTAACTCGTCGAGCGTCGTCCATTGCTGTCCGTTCAAACCAATGTACTGCCGTTCTTCCGAGCAGATCAGGCACGTTTCAGGCGGATTCTCCGAGGCGGGATACTCGGTTCCGCAGGTTGTGCACAGGAACAAATTCATGGGGCTACTCTACTACGCGAAAAACGGCCGCCCGCCCGAAGGCGCGATGATAGACGCTATGGGAAACGCCACTCGATTGGGCAGCCAGCAACTGGTTGCCTTTCTGCCGACCCGGAACCCGGAGCAGGCGCGCAAGTTCTTTGGAGAGACTCTTGGTCTGCCGCTGGTCGCGGACCAGTTACCGTGGGCGCTGGTGTTCGATGCGCATGGGACCACGCTTAAAGTGGTGAACGCACCACCGTATAATCCGCTGCCGTTCACGGTTCTCGGCTGGGATGTGGACGACGTCGAAGCGACCGTCAAGAACCTCCGCGACGCGGGTGTCGAGTTCGTGCGCTACCCCAATATGGAGCAGGATGAGTTAGGCATCTGGACCTCACCCGCCGGAGCACAAGTGGCCTGGTTCAAAGACCCTGACGGCAACACGCTGAGCGTCTCGCAACACTAGCGTTTCCCCGAAAAAACAGCCCAGCGGACTCACAGGGTCTGCTGGGCGGAGGGGGTTCTCTAAGAGGTTGTGTATTGCCTCGAAACTTGCCTTCAGTAGGGAATGCGGAATCCGGACCCGAACCCGATCGCTGAATTTGAAATTTCTCCGCCAGCCGGTCTAGTGCTGCTGCGGCTGCTGCGGACGCCGGCGCTGGCCCATCGGATTCTTCTTGTAGTAAGTCTGCCATTCTTCCGAAGCCAGGCCGTTCAGGTCATACACCACGCGGCCGTCGCGGATCGTCATCTCGCAGGTGATCTTTTTGGTCCCCGTCATCTTCGCGAGCCGCGAATCGAGGTACCCGAATGTGCCGGTGTTCAACTTCAGCACCGCCACGTCCGCCACCGCGCCTTCCGACAAGTGGCCCAGTTCCGGATGCTTGATCTCCTGCGCCGGGCTCCAGGTCGACATCTTGATTACATCCTGCAGGGACGAGCCCAGGGTCAGGATTTTCGACGCCGTGTTCAACATTGTCTTCATGCCCGCGTTCATCGAGCCGACGTGCAAATCCGTGGAAATCGAATCCGGCGGGAAGCCCTGTTTATAGGCCGCCACCGCCACCGGCCAGAAGAAGCTGCCCCCGCCGTGGCCCACATCGAAGATCACGCCGCGCTTGCGGCCTTGGTACATGCCGGGGTTGATCTTGCCTTCGGGCGTGAGTTCGTTTCGCAGTCCCGAGTACATGTGCGTGTAGATATCGCCGGGCCGCAGCTTATCCATCAACAGCGTTTCGATCGGCCGCTCCGGATGGTTGCTCCCAAAGTCGACCATCACCGGGATGTTCGCCATCGTGCCCGCCTTCACGGCGTTCTCCACCGCCGTCCAGTCTTTGTGCGGATAGTGGGCCGTTTTCACACCAACCACGATCTGAGGGAACTGTTTCGCGATCCGTGCCACCGGTTCCGGTTCCATGTCTTTCGAGTCGCCTTCGTTGCGGCCCTGCATGCCCAAGCCGGCAATGTTGATGAAGGCCAGCACGCGCGTGCGGGCACGATCGATGACACGCTGCTTGAAATCCGGGAAGTTGCGCCACCCGGCTGTGCCGGCGTCGGCTACCGTTGTCACGCCCGTGCGGAAGGTGAATCCATCCGGGTAGACGGAGAGATCGCCCGTGTAAACGCCCGGCATGCCGGTCCCCGCGTAGACGTGAACGTGTATATCCACCAGACCGGGCGTAACGTACAAGCCCATAGCATTCACGACCGTCTTTGCATCCGTTGCCGGGATGTTCGCCGCCACCTTTGCGATCTTGTTCCCTGCGATCGCGACATCGCGAACGGCGTCGATGTTGTTCTTCGGGTCGATGACGTGGCCACCCTTAAGCAGCAGGTCATACGTTTGGCCGCTAGCGGCGGCCGCAAGGATCAGCACGAGTGGAAGACTGCGCATTATCTCTATATCCTAAACGGGATGACCCGGCGCGAGTTTTTGGCCTCCCTGGCGAGCGCGAGCGCGGCAGCCCTACCGGCCGCACCTCTACCCTTCCACAGCGTGCTCGTCCACGAACACGTGTTGGTGGACTTTCGCGGACCCACGACACCGCCCGGCGGTTACGACCCCGATGTCGTCTTCACCATCGCCAAGCCGCACCTCGACGCCGTGTACAAACTCGGCTGCCGCCGTTTCCAGGACTGTACGCCCAACTACCTGGGCCGCAACCCGCGCCTGCTTGCCCGCCTTGCCGATGCAACGGGCCTCGAGATCTGGACCAATACCGGCCTCTATGCCGCGCGCAATCACCAGTTCCTGCCGGACTTCGCCAAGGCCGAATCCGCCGGACAACTCGCCAAACGCTGGGTGGCCGAATGGAAGAACGGCGTGGATGGAATGAAGCCTAAGTTCGTCAAAATCGGCGTGAATCGCGGGCCGTTACCGGAATTAGATAAGAAGATCGTACGCGCAGCCGCACTCTGCTCCAAAGATACCGGACTTACCGTTGTCTCTCATACCGGCAACGGAGTGGCCGCCATGGAAGAGATCGAGATATTCCAGAAAGAACGTGTGGACTTAGCTAAGTTCGTCTGGGTGCACGCCGGCGTCGAGAAAGATCATCAGTTTCACCAACGCGCGGCGAAGGCGGGCGCTTGGGTGGAATTCGATTCCATTAGTCCGGCAGCGCTTGCCTGGCATAAAGAATGTGTCGAATATATGGCCGGACAGAATCTGCTCAGCCGCGTGTTGATTTCGCAGGACGCCGGTTACTACCGCCCCGGCGAACCCGGCGGCGGTAAGTTCCGCCCCTATAGTGTCATCTATGAACAGTTCCTGCCGACGCTGAAGGCGGAGTGGCGGAAGACGTTGATGCTCGATAATCCGCTTCTGGCTTTCGGCGGATCTATCCTCTAGCACTCCGCTAGCACCGTCCCAAACCGCACAGATTTCTGCCGCGCGCGTATTGACGCCATGCCGGTTCTGAGACATACTGCTGGTGAATTTACGTCCTGGCAGTCCTGGCTCAAGGTGATGTATGACGGTGCTCTATAAGAAAGCCGCGTTAATTCTTGTCCCAGCGATCATCAGTCTTATCGGGGGTCTTATCGGGCTTGGCCGCGTGGTCGCCACGGTTGCGGCACAAACCGTGCCGTTGCTTCCGATTACGGTGACGCAGCGGGTAATTATGCGATCGAAGGCCAACGCTCTCGGCATAACAAGCGAGCGCGCGTGGGTGGCCTCGCCGGGTCTTTCCGTGCTTGCCACACGATATGAGACGGCGTTTGCTGAACGCCCAGGCTTCCACTATCGCGTCATGCAGTTTGAGGACGGCCGTAAAGTCGACGTCTTCGACCTGGTGAAGCTGACCAGCACTTACCATTTCCCGCCGGAGCAAACCCTCACCACGGCAAAGAGAATGGCTCTTCGATGCGCATACGACGGGCGCAGGCTGGTTGGGGAGGAACAACTGGCAGGCATTCCCGCCGTTAAGCTTCAGTCGAGCAATTCCAGTTCCGAGATAACGTATTGGATGCACGTTGAATCCGGATGCACGGAACTGCAATCGATTTGGATTTGGAAAAAGAACGGCGTCGAGTATGCCCGAACGGAGAACCTCCTGATCGCGGCGCAGGTGGGCCTGGCCGATCCCGCCCTGATCCAAATACCGGGGGATTACAAAGAAGACCTGCCCTCTGCGGTCCAAATCGCCCATGCCAAGCTCCGCTACGGGTCGCTTGAAAACGCGCGGGCCGTAGCTAAGACGGCATACGATCGCCAAGCGCTTGCGGATAGCCGCGACGATTCCGCTTACACGGCGTCACGAAAGTACGTGGCCCGGACAGTGGGTGGCTATGGACCATCGCACTTATGGCTGGCCCGCGCCGTTGGCTGGTTTGGTTTGCGCTACACGCTCTGAGACGCGGCTCCGCTTTACGCTCCCGTTAACCGGAGCCATTCCTCCAGCGCCGGATCGCAAAAGTCCTTGATCATGATCTCTGCGCCATCGATGGCCGCGAGCGTCGTTTGGATGCCGGCCACACGGGCGCCCGCGGCCACACCCGCCTGCACGCCCGGTATCGAATCTTCGAAAATCACGCAACGCGTGGGATCGACACCCAGCAGTCCGGCGGCTTTCAGGTAGATATCCGGCGCGGGTTTGGGATGAACGACATCATGCCCATCCACGACATGCAGGAAGCGCCCGCCGAGTCCCGCTTCCGTCAGCACAAATTCGATGTTTAAAGGCTCGGCGTTCGAGGCCACGGCCATCGGGACCGCTGCGTGGCGCTTCAGAAATTCACGTACGCCGGGAACGATCCACGTCTCCAGTTCCGGCTTCATCAGTTCGCGGTAGATCACCTCTTTGTCGGCGCCGTGTTGGTGGATCGCTTCCGGAGTCAGGCCCTCACCGAAGAAGTCGCGCACAATGTCGTCGTTCCGCAAGCCGTGCATACGGCCCTGCACACGATCGGGCGAAATGCTGTGCCGCTCGAGATAGATCTCCCAGGCTCGATTGTGGAGGGGAGTGGAATGAATGATGACCCCGTCGAGGTCGAAAATAAACGCTTCAACGATTGCCAATTTTCAGATTAGCAGGGCGATTCATCAGGTCTGAATCGGCGCCGACCGGCAGGTGAATGCGCCACCACGATTCCGCCATTTCGCGGCTCCAGTCCTCAATTCCCCGACAGTTGACCAGCATCTGACGCAGTTCCATCGCCGAGGCGGGGCGATTCTCCGCCGGCTTGGCGAGGCACCGAAGCACGATCCGCTCCAACTCCGGCGGGATCTCGTTTTCCGTTCGCTGCGACGGCGGCACGGGTTCGTCCCGCAGGTGCGCCACGGCGGTGGCCATCGCGGTTTCACGCTCGAACACCAGGCGGCCCGTCAGCAGCCAGTAAGCGACACAACCGAGCCCATAAAGATCGGTCCGGGCATCTACATGGCTCGAACCCGATATCGCTTCGGGCGCGAGAAAAGCCGGTGTCCCCGCGATCGCCTGCCCTGTTAGCATCGATTGTTCGCCGGACGCCAGTTTCACCAGTCCGAAATCGAGCACCTTCAGGAAATCGTAGTTGTAGCCCAGCCTGCAGACGAGAATGTTTCGGGGCTTGATATCGCGATGAATCAGCCCGCGGGCGTGCGCTTCAATCAGCGAGTCGCACGCCTGCAGCAGAAAGTTGACGGCGCGGGGCGCAGGCAGCGGACCATAGCGTGAGACAAGCGTCTGCAAATCGATACCGGCCAGCAGTTCCATCACGTAGTAAAACAGTCCGTTGTCGCTGATGCCGTAGTCGTAAAGCGCGACGGTGTGCGGCGAGTGCAGACGCGCCGTCGCTTCGGCTTCCAACCGGAACCGCTTCATCAGTGCCCGCGTACCGTCACGCGATCCCGTCAGGTCCGGGCGGATCAACTTCACCGCCGCCTGGCGGTTGATGATTCGATGCTGGGCGCGCCACACCTCTCCCATGCCGCCACGGCCAAGCAGTTCCACCAATTCATAGCCGCCCATCTCCCGCGCCGCTTTCACTTGCGAGGCGAGGTGATAAACCAGTTTGGCGAGAGTGGGCGCCGCCCACGCCAGCAGGAAATTGCCGGAAAACAGTACGAGCCACATCGATCCCGGCGGGTTCGATACGGTTCCGGTAAGCACTTGCACCGCGAGACCGATCGGTCCCATTAGAGCCGTCGCAACGGCTGCCACCAGCGCCTTCCAATAAGTGGTTGGAACCGCCAGCGCGAAGATCAGTATCCACACGCTGACCGACGAATTCCCTCGGATCGCCTCATTCGTGGACCATGTGACGGCGTTTTCCGCGAGAGACAGAAACAGCCCGATCGCCACCTGAAAGTAGAGACTTACGTCCAAAATGCGCTCCGGCCTGAGACTGCGCCGCCCCCACTTCGAAAAGCCGAACAGTGCCAGGCCCGCCGCCGCTGTAATCGCCAGCGACATCGTGTAACTCACCGGCGCGCGGTTAGGGTCGATCCACCCCGGTTGCAGGTATAACCCGCCCAGGTACACCGCGGTAATTGCAAACGTAAGTGTGATCGAGACCCAACCCAAACGGCGCAACGCGTCCACTACCACTTCGCGCGGCAGTTGTCTGTGGGCAGGCATATCCGCGACCGCCGGCAACGTCGTCGTGTCGGGGATATTCATCGCTGGTTTCATAGTAAACCCCGGACAGGACTGCCCGGGGTTCATTTGAGAGGGGGGTAGCGACGAGAGTATCTCGCCGCTGGGAATGCGATCAAGTCGATAACGACTTTATATGATTCTCATTATCCAATAGCTCCATCCGGGGGGCAACACTTCTCCGCATTTTTAGTTCTGTTTCGCTACACAATATGTACCCGAAGCGTCCCGAACACCAAGGCCACCAGATTCCACGCGACGACTACCGCAAATACCAGATTGATCCGATGCAACAAACGGTCGCGGCCGCGCAGCAGACAGAAAATGCCCAGACATAAGGCCGCTGCTTTCGTCAGCGCTAATCCCATCACCGGCGACGGAGCATGATGCATCGCCAAGCGCACCACCGGGTTGCCTTCCTGCAATCCTAACGACAGGAACGCCACGGTGCTAAGGAAGTCCAGCAATTGTAGATAGGAGAATTGAAGGAAGATGGCGAGCACGAAGACCAATGTACGGGCTCGCGTGTAAGACGTAAATAGCTATTCGTAATACAAACCGCAGGGATAGTACTAGTAAGGAGCGCGTTTACGGCGTTCGGCCCGTTCCTTACGGATTTTCTCGTACTCCTGCTGCTGGTCCGGGGTTAAGATACCGCGGATCTGCGAGACTTGATGCTCTTGAATTGCGTCGTACTCCGGACGATGCTTCTCGTACACCTCGCGATAAAGGGTCCGCGTCTGATCGAGAATCGTAGTCAATCGCTGCTTTTGGTCGCCCGAAAGCTTCAGTCGGGTTTCCATCTCGTCCATGTATCGCCGGCGAAACTCATCTGAGCCTTTGGTGGTAACGGCCGAGACGGTCTTGGTCGCATAGAGCCAGAAACCCAACGAACCCACCGCGACCCCGCTCAGAAACGTAAGTAGCAGGTAGAGGGCGGCCGATCGGCCCGAGCGATTGGTCATCGATTGGCGCTCCCCGGCGAATCAGTCGGCGTTATCGCAGACGACTCGTCGGCGTTCAGAACGGAATTGTACGCCATCTGCTCCGGCGCATGGTCGGCCTCGAGCGCTTCCAGATACGTGCTCTCGGAAATCGAACTCGACCCGTTGAAAGCACCGAACTGCAGGAGCATGACCGCAAAGCACAGGGCCGCCGCCGCACTGGCGATCGCTCGTGAATAAACCTTCAGCTTCCACGAGAATCCCCGTCGCGACTCAATCCGGTCCCACAATCCGGGCATGAAGTTGGCTGTCGGCTCCACATCGGGGCATACAGACCGGTAGCGTTCCAGCAGATGCTGCAGACCGTCATGGTTCTCAGACATCATGTTGCGACACCACCTTTCTACCTGAATTACGCTCCCCGATGGGGGGAAGGTTACAGCTCCCGAACATTATCGCGCACTCCCGGTTTTCCCTGAAGAGCCCTTGGCTCGCTCGTACGCCCGCAATACGCGCTGCCGCGCCCGGAACAGCCGCACCTTGAGCGCATTCTCATTCACGTTGTAGATGTTTTCCAGTTCGCGAAGTGACAGGCCTTCTACTTCTTTGAGCGTAAGCAGGATCCGGTCTTCCTCGCTCACCTCGCTTAAGAGTTCCTGCACAAACTCCCGGATTTCAGCCGCTTGGCGTTGCTCGGCGTCTTCTTTTCCGCCCGCGGCCGAGTCCGCCGCGATCACCTGTTGTTCGGATAAATCGGCCATCAGCGACTCGTGCCGCCGCTTCCGGCGGCGTAAATAGTCGTAGGCCGCGTTTACCGTCAAACGGTACAGCCAGGGCTCAAACACCTCGGCGGACCGCAGCTGGTCGAGGGAATAGTAAAGGCGGAGAAATACTTCCTGAGCAACGTCTTCCACGTCTTCGGGCCGTCCAATCAGGCGGGAGATGGTCCCGAAAACGCGCTTGCGATAGGTGAGGACGACTTGGTTGAAAGCGGCGTCGTCACCACTACGCGCCCGCTCAATCAGTCCGAAGTCGCACTGCATTCACACCCGCCCTGGCCCAGACTAAACACCGTGGTCCACAGCAGACGTTCCAATGCAGGGAACCCGGCAATCTGCTAGATTACCTTAATTCCAGTCGCAACCCGTTCACGAGGAGTGTAATGATTCGTCAAAAAGCGGGCGCGTAGCCCCTGGGATAGATCTTGTCTCTAGGCAGCTTTGCGCCGCTTCACGACCGCAGTAGCAGCCGCAATACGGTCGTACCGCTCGAGACTCCGGATCAAATTATTTACAACGGCTAACCGCTTGTAAAGCAAAGGCAAATCGTCCGCAACGGGCGCTAACGAGGGGGAGGCTGGCTTGGAAACCATGGCAAAAGTGTATCAGTACTAGGAATACTAGTCAATAGACTCCCGCCCGAGGTAAGCATTTCCCCTGACTTGCCTTGCTACACTCTTGTCTTGCGCCGGTGGTACGCACGTCAGATGCTCGCCTGGGAGGACCGCCTCTCCCGCGCCGACACCGACCGTGTTATCCGGCCCTTTGAATGGGGGCTCAACTGGCTGGGAATCGATGCTGAGCACCCTGATCCTGCCCGTCGGCTGGCCGATTACGCCCACGAGGCCGCCGCTCACTCTGTTGAATTTTTCGGTTGCACTACACCCCACGATTTCGAGTTGCACGGGAACTCGCTTCGATTTACAAGTCCCGTGGTCAGCCCGTACCCTGAAAACAATACCGTATGGGCGGAATGGTTCGAGGCGCCGAAAGCGAATGGGCGCGCCGTGCTTGTCATCCCCCAGTGGAATTCCGACGATGGCAGCCACATCGGACTGTGCCGCCTGTTACAGAAAGTCGGAATATCCTCTCTCCGGCTGAGTAAGGCGTACCACCACCGGCGTAAGCCGCCAGAGATTCGCCGCGCCGACTATCACGTGTCCGCCAACCTGGGCCGGACGATTCATGCAACCCGGCAATCTGTCCTCGACGCCCGCTGCTGCCTGGATTGGTTTGCTTCGCAAGGATATTTGCGGATCGGGATCATCGGAACGAGCCTTGGCTCTTGTGTAGCACTTCTTACAGTAGCTCACGACCGGCGCGTCAAGTCCGCCGTTTTCAATCACGTGTCCATGCGATTTTCCGATGTCGTGTGGACGGGCGCATCCTGCCGACACATTCAGACCTCTTTGCATGCGAACGTCACGCTCGATGAATTGCAGGCGGCCTGGTCTGTCATCAGCCCCGCAACCTACCTGCATCTCTTACAAGGACGCGACCTCGAATCTCTACTCATCTGGGGCCGATACGACACCACTTTCCTGCCGGAGTTCTCGCAGCAGGTTCTCGATGAGTTCCGCCGGCGCAAGTTGTCCCACAAAGTGGTTACGCTGCCGTGCGGCCATTACAGTTTGGCGAAGCGCCCGTTTGTCTGGATGGATGGATACGCTATGGTGAATTTCCTACGCAACACCTTGTAGCCATTTCCCCGCTACCCAGATTAGTAGCGTAGCTGCCGATCAGAGCTGTTGACTTTCCTCTCTTGTTCGGGCATCATGGAATCATCACTGAGAAAGGAGGTGGTCCAGTAGCGATGGATTCTAGTAGTTGTAGATCTGAGATTCGTACCACACAGGAGGTGGCCGACTTCTAAGTCGACTGCTCCCAAAGTACAGGTCACGTTTCAGTGACGGGACCGCTCCTCATCCGGATCGGGCGCCTTACTGTGTGATCTTAAATTGGATCCGAACCCCCCGTTGCTTCGCGCAGCGGGGGTTTTCGTCTTTTGGCCTCCTGTTTTCAGACATTTCCGTACACTTCCGCCGCCAGTTTTCCCTGCCCCGTTCACCCGCCCAATCGCTCTTTCCGGTTGAGATATAGACCCGTTCGCTGTAATCTTCTTTTGTTGGTCAAGATTCAGCCTCATCCTGGGTGGCAAGTGTCGCGCCAGTGGTGTACCGTAGTGAAAACCGCATTGTTTTGTTAAGTTTCTGGGAGATTGTCGATGAGCACTCAACCTTTTGAACCACAGCCAACTCTGAACCCCAACCTGGTGCAGATCAATTCCTCCACTGAGGCTACGATCGAAAGCATCATTCAAAAACGATTGGCCGAGGAACGTGCCCGCCTGGAGGCGGAAGCCGGCGTACATCGCAAGGAAACCCACCACTTTAAGCGTCCAACCGAACGCCCATTTACTAAAACTGAACGGGGAAACACCACACTACTGTTCGGGGGCCTCACCTGGAAGCACGAGAAACTCGTGCACGGCGCCCTGGAAGGTCTCGGTTACCTGGCCGAAGTTCTCCCAACTCCGAATGTTTCGGCCTTCCAAACCGGCAAGGAGTTCGGCAACAACGGCCAATGCAATCCGACCTACTTCACGGTCGGCAATCTCGTCCAGTACCTCCAATCGCTCGAAGAGCAAGGGTTTTCCAAACAGGAAATCATCGACCGGTACGTGTTCTTCACCGCCGGCGCCTGCGGCCCCTGCCGCTTCGGTATGTACGAAGCCGAGTATCGCCTCGCGCTTCGCAACGCCGGTTTCGACGGGTTCCGCGTTCTGCTATTCCAGCAGGCGGGCGGACTATCCCAGTCCGATTGCGAGGCCGGTCTCGAGATGAATCTCGACTTCTTCCTCGGCATCCTCAACGCGCTCAACACCGGCGACGTCCTCAACGAAGTCGGCTACATCGTCCGTCCGTTCGAGCTGAACCCCGGCCAGACCGACCAGGTACTCGATCGCGTGATGGACTACATGCACGAGGTTTTTGCCCGCAAACAGCCATTTAAGGTGGAAGACAGCCTCGCTAACTTCCTCGGTGGCTTCAAGGACACCGCTGAATACGTCGGCAAATTCGTCAACCAACTCCGTGGCGACGACATCACCGCACCCCTCGCCCGGTGTAAGGAGATGTTCGACGAAATCGAAATCGACCGCCTTCGTGTCAAACCAATCGTCAAGATCACCGGCGAGTTCTGGGCGCAGACCACCGAAGGTGACGGCAATTTCAACATGTTCAAGTTCCTGGAACGCGAAGGCGCACAGGTCCTGGTCGAACCCGTCGGCACCTGGATCACCTACATGATTCACCAGGTGATCCAACGGTATAAGGATCAGAAGGGTCTCGAAGAAGGCGCCGTGCTGCCGCCGATCTGGCAATTAGGCAAACGCGCCAAGATTGAGTGGAACTTCCGAAACAAAGTTGCCAAACTCAAACTCGCTGAAGCTGTCTTCCGCCATGAATACCACAAGCTGATGGAGGCGCTTGGCTCGATCGGTCACCATCTTGCCGACCAGTACGAGATGCAGCGCCTCGGCCATCCCTACTACAACTCCCGCTCGGGCGGCGGCGAAGGCCACCTCGAAATCGCCAAGAACATCTACTACTCCAATAAGGACTTGGCGCACATGGTGCTTTCCGTCAAGCCGTTCGGCTGCATGCCGTCCACCCAATCGGATGGAGCGCAGGCGGCGGTTGTATCCCATTACAAGGACATCATCTATCTCCCCATCGAAACGTCTGGGGAAGGCGAAGTCAACGCCCACTCGCGCGTTCAGATGGCCTTGGGTGAAGCTAAGAACAAAGCCAAGCGCGAGTTCAACGATATCCTGGAAAAAATCGGCATGTCGTTAGACGATCTGAAGCAGTTTGTCGACGAGCATCCGGAAACGCGGCGACCGATGTATCAGGTTCCGCATACAAAAGGTGTCATCAGCACGGCAGCCAACTTTGCACTTCACATCGCGGAACGTGCTAAAAGAGAAAGCTGGACCCCGAAGACTGTTGTCGCGGTGAACTAAGTCGGGAATCGGAGCCTAGCCCTACACATGCCTCGTCAACTTTCCATTGGTCTCGATGTCGGATCGACTACCGTTAAGGCGGTCGTCGTCGACGCGACCACCGACCAGATCCTCTGGCAGGACTATCAACGTCACGATACCAAGCAGCCGGAAAAGACGCTCGAGTTCCTGAAGCGCATTGAAGCCGAAGTTCCTGACTTCACCGCCGAGCACTGCCGGATGTTCGTCACCGGTTCCGGCGGCAGCAACATCGGCCGTTTCCTCGGCGCTAAGTTCGTCCAGGAAGTGAACGCCGTTTCGCTCGCCGTCGAAAAACTGTACCCCGCGTGCGGATCGGTGATTGAGCTGGGCGGCCAGGACGCCAAAATCATCATTTTTAAGGAAGATCCCGAAACCGGCCGCAAAAAGAAAATCCCTTCGATGAACGACAAATGCGCCGGGGGTACGGGCGCCGTCATCGATAAGATCAACGCGAAGCTCCGCATTCCCGCCGACGAACTCTGCCAGATGGGCTACAAGGGGCTGAAGCTCCACCCCGTCGCCGGCAAATGCGGCGTGTTCGCCGAAACCGATATCAACGGTCTACAGAAATCGGGCGTTCCGTCCGATGAATTAATGGCATCGCTCTTTGAAGCCATTGTGATGCAGAACCTGTCGGTTCTGACACGTGGCAACACGCTCAAGCCTGAAGTTCTTCTGCTCGGCGGGCCCAACACCTACATTAAGGGCATGCAGGATTGCTGGAAGACCAACATCCCCAAGATCTGGTCCGAACGCAACACTCCTCTGCCCGAAGGTATTAACCCTGAAGACCTGATCAAGATCCCTTCCAATGCCCAGTACTTTGCGGCGCTCGGCGCAGTCGAGTTCGGCAAAGACGAAGAAGATCACATCGGCCGTTACAAGGGATACGACAAGCTCGAGTGGTACATTACCGTCGGCCGCGACGAAGAGAAGAAAAAGAAAGGCGGCAACGGCGGCCTCGCCAAGAACGCCGACGAACTCGCTGCGTTCCAGGATAAGTACCGCCACAAGAAGTTCATACCTACTCAGTTCCAACCAGGCGAAGTGGTCGAAGGGTTTATTGGCATCGACGGCGGGTCGACATCCACCAAGGCTGTCCTGATCTCCAAGGACAAGCAGCGCCGCATTCTCGCCAAGGCCTATCAGTTGTCCAAAGGCAACCCCATCGAAGACACGATGGAGATCTTCGCCAAGCTGGAACAGCAGATTACCGATCAAGGCGCCACGCTGAAAGTCCTCGGCGTCGGCACCACCGGCTACGCCAAAGATATCCTCCGCGATGTCATCGGTGCGGACGCCGCTGTGGTCGAAACTGTCGCGCACACCCAGGCGGGCCTGCACTTCTACGACAACGTCGACGTCATCTGCGACGTCGGCGGCCAGGACATCAAGATCATCATCCTCAAGAACAGCCGCGTGAAAGACTTCAAGCTCAACACGCAATGTTCGGCGGGTAACGGCTACTTCCTCCAATCGACAGCGCAGGGCTTCGGTTTCGAAGTCACCCAATTCGCCGACATCGCATTCGCGGCCAAGTCGTACCCCAGCTTCGGCTACGGTTGCGCGGTGTTCATGCAATCGGATATCGTCGACTTCCAGCGGCAGGGTTGGAAGCCGGAAGAGATCATGGCGGGTCTCTGCAACGTACTCCCCAAGAATATCTGGTTGTACGTTTCGCAAATCCCGAACATCTCCGCGATCGGCACCCGGTTCCTGCTCCAGGGCGGAACGCAATACAATCTCGCTGCTGTCAAAGCTCAGGTCGACTTCATCGAGTCGCGGTTCAAGGGCAAAGACGTCAAGGCAGACGTCATCGTTCACGAGCATTGCGGCGAAGCGGGCGCGATCGGTGCCGGACTCGAAGCCGGACGCCTCTGGGACAACGGCCGCGTTTCGAGCTTCATCGGCCTCAACGCCGTTCAGGAAATCCAGTATAAGACCACGCGTTCGGAAGCCACCCGGTGTTACTTCTGTAAGAACAAGTGCCTACGAACGTTTATCGATGTGAAGACATCGAATCTGTCCGAACTGGCCTATAAACCGCCCAAGACCAAAGTGCCGCTCGAAGAAGGCACCCAGCGCCTGATCATCGCCACCTGCGAAAAGGGCACCGTTGAAGACATCAACGAGATGCGCCAGATCAAGGGTTCTCTCGACAAGATGAAGAAAGAGAATCCCAACCTGGTCGAGATCGCCGCCCGTGCCGTCTTCCGCGTACCGGACGTTCCGAACGTGAGCGACCCCGCGCCGCGCCTCCAGATCACGTCATCGCAAAAGAAGCGCGCCGAGATGATCAACAAGCGCGAGTCGCTCCGCATCGGCATGCCGCGCGTGCTCAACATGTACTCGCAAACGCCGGTGTTTACGGGCTATTTCGCCTCGCTCGGCATTCGTCCGGAGAACATGGTGTTCTCCGATTACACCTCCGAAGAACTCTACAAGGCGGGCGCCAAGCGCGGGTCCATCGACCCATGCTTCCCCTCGAAGCTTGGCATCCCCCACGTCCATAACCTGCTCTACGTCCACCACGCCAAGCGGCCGCTCGATCTTATCTTCTTCCCGATGATCGATTGCCTCACCAGCGACCTGTCGCACGTGCAGGGCACCCGCTCGTGCCCCACCGTCGCCACCACCCCGGCGGCCGTCAAGGCGGCGTTCACCAAAGAAGGCGACCTGTTCGCCGAAAAGAACGTCCGCTTTCTCGACACGTTCGTCAACATCGGCAAGCCTGACATCTTCGAACGCCAGATGTGGGAACAGTTCCGCGACATCCTCGGCCTGTCGGCTGAGGAAAACGCCCGCGCGGTGCGCGAAGGCTACAAGGCACTCGACCAGTTCAACAACGTCACCCTGCGCGGCTTGGGACGCGAGGTTCTGGAACAACTGGAACGCGAAAATCGCCTGGGCATTGTCCTGCTTGGCCGTCCGTATCACAACGACCCCGGCTGTAATCACGAGATCCTCGAAGAGTTCCAGAAGCTCGGCTACCCCGTCTTCTCGCAGGACGCTCTCCCCATCGACGACGACATCGTCTGGCGCCTGTTCGGCGACGAAGTCCGTTCCGGCGAGATTCCGGATCCGATGGCCATCTTCGACGTTTGGAAGAACTCCTACTCCGAAAACACGTCCCGTAAGGTTTGGGCCGCGAAGTACGTCGCACGCCACCCGAACCTGGTCGCCCTTGAGCTGTCCAGCTTCAAGTGCGGACACGACGCGCCCATCTACACCGTGGTCGAAGAGATCGTCGAACACTCCGGTACGCCCTACTTCTGCTTCAAGGACATCGATGAGAACAAGCCCACCGGCTCCATCAAGATCCGCACGGAAACCATCAGCTACTTCCTGAAGCGCTACCGCGAAGACATGGTCCTCAACAAGAAGAAGTCATCGACCATCGAACAGCAGCTCCGCGAATTCGAGCAGCGCCTGCGCCGCGAACTCCTGAAAGAGAAACTTGCCGCCATGCAGCAGCCCGAGTACGAAGGCGGCGCCATGCCACAAATCCACGTTTCGGTGGGAGCCTTGGCCGCCTCGCAGCCGCGCCCCCGCGTCCGACACGCTTCCGGCGACTAATTCATCCGATACCGGCTATTTTGGCCTACAGTTGCGGCAGCAATCTGCCGATACACTGAGCGGCCACATGAAAAAGAGCTGGGTACCTTTGCTCGTGATCGCGTTAGGCGTTGCAGTTGTCGCCACGCTGGTGTTTTACGGACTTGTTGTCAGCGGCTTGAGCGGTGTAGAAGCCAAGGCGGAACGAATCGCGATTCCCGCCGGCGGCCCCGACACTTCGCTCAAAGTGCCTTCGGGCCTGCGTGCCATTTCCATTCACGTCGTTGACTCCGACGGATTGTTAAAGCTGATGACCCCGCACAGCCGGGTCGATGTGCAGGCCATCTACGGCCCGCCTGACCGGCTGGAGTTGCGCACCATCGTTCAGAATGTCGAGGTGCTGGCGGTGACGGCCGGCCCGGAACGCGTGCCGGGGCGCGGCCCCGCCCCTGTGGTCACCTTGGCCACCACGCCCTCCAATGCCGAGATTGTGGGACTCGCCGACACGGCCACAAAGCTCCGCCTGACGCTCAGAAACCCGGGCGACCTCGATGGTTTTCCCCGGCCCAGCGTAGGAATGGGAGCAATCACCAACTTCGAGGTCCCGCGAATGGTGGCGGCCAGCCCCGCGGAACCCGCTATCGTGCCTCAGGCGCGCACCACCGCTTCGCCCGCCACGCCCATACAAGCTCACACGAGTTCTCCCGCGTGTAAGACCTGCGTCCGGCCCTGACCATGCATCTGGTTCCGATCTTCTTCATCACCGTCTTCGGCCTGATCTGTGCTGCCATTCTGATTGCGAACCGGATCCGGCGGCAGCCTGCAGGTACCGGCGCGCCCCCCACTACGCAAATCGGTGAGTGGTACGCACCGACGCTTCTGCGGAACGAGTCCCTCAGTACGATCTCCGTCTGGGCGACGATTCTCGCCCGTTTCGCGCAGGTTGTGCAGGTACGCGAGCACATCATGCAAGCGGGCCTGCAGTGGTCGGTCGGCCGGCTGACGGCGATGATGCTACTCGCCGGTACGGCGTCGGCCGCAGTGTTTTGGCGCCTCGGCTGGACGCCCTGGACGATCACCCTGCTGATCGGTTTCGTTGCAGGCCTCGGTCCCTACATGGCCGTGATCCGCCGCCGCCGGCTTCGTATCGAGCAGGTGGAACGGGTGTTCCCGGATTGCCTCGAGTCGCTGGCTCGTTCCATGCGAGCGGGGAACGCCTTGGTGCCGAGCTTGGATTTGGCGGCCCGCGAAACGGCGCAGCCGCTGGGCGGCGAACTGCGGCGGCTGGTGGATGAACGGAACCTCGGGCTCGATCTGGGCGAGGCCCTCAACAACCTTGCCGACCGCGTTCCGCTCGCTGAAGTACGTACGTTTGTCGCCGCCATCCAACTACACAGCAGGACAGGAGGCCGTCTGAACGAGGTCCTCGCCCAGTTGGCCACCAGTATGCGGGAAAACTCGGTGCTGCGTGGAGAGATCCACTCGATTGCGGCGCATGGCAAAGCCACGGGTAAGCTGCTGACCATCCTGCCGCTTGTATTGGTCGCCCTCATGCTGTTCCTGGAGCCGTCCGGTCTGATCCTGCTTTGGAACGATCCGCTGGGACACCAGCTTATTTGGGCAGCCATGGTCTGCCTGATTCTGGCCTGGGTGGTGATCCGGCGGATGGTCGAGGTGCGTTGGTGACAGCCGCCTGGCCGGTGCTAGCAGGGTTCTTTCTGATTGTGTTTGCCGGCATTGTCGTGTGTGGCCTGGCTTTTCAGGGCACGATCTCAGGTGTACCCCAAGCACTTCGCTATCAGGCCGGCCAATGGCTCGGCACCCCCGCATGGGCCTATCCGACCGGAGGCGTGGAGCGCACACGCATGCGTCTCTACCAGGCGGGGTACCGCTCCGACGATGCATTGGGGATTTTTCTGCTCGTTAAGTTTGCCGGGGCGGCGCTGGTGCTTCTGGTGTTCGCCGGCGATTCCATTATCGGCGCACTCGCCGCGGCCGCCAGCTTCTCCATGCTGACGAGCAGGTACCTCGACAGCCGAATCAGGAAGCGGGCTCACCGGGTGCGGAACGCCTTGCCCGCTGCGCTCGACCTCTTTGTTCTCGCACTCGACGCCGGGCATTCGCTCGAGCACACGCTGGTGCAAACCGCCGCGGCGCTCAAACCGCTTTACCCCGAATTCAGTTCCGAAGCGTCTCTCTGTACCATCGAGATGCGCGCCGGAACCAGCCGCGTGGCCGCTCTGCAACGCATGGCGGAACGCGTTCCGGACGATGAAGTACGCAAGCTGGTCAGGGTTCTGATCGATGCCGAACGTTTCGGCGTCAGCCTCAGCACCAGCCTCCGCAGCCACTGTCAGTACCTGCGCGTCCGCATGCGGCAAAACGTTCAGGAATACGCACGACGCCTGTCGGTTCGCCTGGTGCTCCCGATATTCTTCCTGATTTTTCCCTCGATCCTGCTCGTAACGCTGGGCCCGGCGTTCCTACAGATGCGTGGGATGTTCTCGACCTTAATGCCCTAACGCCGCCCTAACGCGGTTCGCGGAGCCCTGCCGGCTATTTACTGTCGGACTTCGTTGCCGTCGACTCAGTCTTGGTTTCTGACTTTGTCTCGCTCTTCGATTCGGAGCTTCCGCCCCCGTTCTTGCCGCCCTTACCCGCCGGAGAATTGCCCGACCGGGCATAATCCGTGATGTACCAGCCGCTGCCTTTGAACTGCAGGGCCGGCGCGGAGATCAGCCGTTCCACGTGTCCGCCGCACGCTTCGTGCGTCTCAAGCGGCGCATCCGAGAACTTCTGGATCGCTTCGAACCGTTCACCACATTTCTGGCACTGATACTCGTACATCGGCATAACGTCTGTTTTCCCTCGAAAGATCTGGTACTACTTGGGTTCAACCGCGCGCGGTACGTTCAGAGGTCCCAGTGCGGGCCCGCCACCCGGCGTACCTGCCGGCGCGGCGCCTGTATTTTGTTTCGCGGCCGCCAACCCGACGCTCAACACCTCAATCGCCTTCTTCAACGGCTGATCTTCGGTTGGCTTCCTGACTTCCGGCTGCTGCGGAGCGGCGGCATTATCGTCGTCGCCTTCCGTTTCCGGCGCACCGTCAGCCACCGCCAAAGTCGGCGTTACCGCATTATCCTGGATCGCCTTTCCGCTTGGCGAATAGTATTTGGCGACCGATAAGATAACGGCACTGCCATCGTCCAAGGTCAAAGCTTTGCGTTCGGCCGCATCGCCGTAAGTCCGCTCACCCACCACGGCCTCGGCGCGCTTGGAATCGAGCAGCGCCGCGGCGGCAATTTCGGCGCCGCTCGCGGTACCGCGATTCGTGATCACCACCAGCGGTTGCTTCCACACCACTTTGGATGGGTCCGCTTCAAAATCCTTGCGCGGCATCTTTTGGCCCATCAGATAGCCCATCTGGCCCTTGTCCTGGAACAGGTTCGCCAGCGCAATGCCTTCGGCCGCGTCGCCCGACGCGTTGTCGCGCAGATCGAGAACCAGTTTCTTGGCGCCCTGCTTCTGCAGTTCCGCCACTTTCGCGGCCACATCACGCGCCTTGCCTGCTTCCATCGACTTCACTTGAATGACGCCGACACCGTCTGCGCCGATTTTCGTCATCACGGCCGGGGCTGCCACTACGGCGCGTGTCAGGGTCATTTTCTGGGCGTCGGTTCCGCGACGCACGCGCAATACCGCCACGTCTATCGTCGAACCGGGGTCGCCGTGCAGCAACATCTCGGCGAATGCCAGCGGCATGTCGCGGGTGCTCACCCCATTAATCGTTTCCAGCACGTCTCCCGTCGCCAGACCTTGTTTGTCCGCCGGCGAACCCGGAATCGCGTCGACTATCGAGACATAGCCGAACCGGCGCGACAGCACCAAACCTACGCTCCCCTTCTTCGATTCCTTGGTCTTCACGTACTGCTTATATTGATCGGCGCTGAGATAACTGGCGTACGGGTCAACCGATTCGAGCATCCCGTTGAGCGCCCCCAAGGTGACATTCTTCATGTCGGGCTCTTCGACGTAATCGCTTTTGATTCGCGATACTACGTCGGTGAACACCGCAAAATGGCGATAAGCATCGCCATCGGCGGCACTGCTCTTGCCGAGCACTGCCCCGAGGAGAAGAATGCCAAGCAAAACACTCGACAGGGAAACGACAACAATCTTTACACGCTTTGTCATTGAGCCAGAGGCCCCCCTCTCCAGGGGCAGATCCACCCATTCGTAAGCATATCAAAAGGACGGCGCACCGGGCCAAAAGGATTCGTCCATCATCTCTCCGTCAACCGATTGTTACGGTCTCACACCTTTTAACGCCACCTGTGAGCTTTCGCCCTTAACGGTTAGATATGATATTTTGACCAGGCGCATCCATGAAGACCATCCGTCTGTTCACGTTCCTTGCCCTCACCGGCGCCCTAATCGCGCAACCGGTTCCGAAGACCAAAGAAGAGGTGGCCCGGCCCGGCGGCAAACTCCCCGGCGGCCCCAAAATCGCCCTGGTCAAAATCGCTGAGGGTTTTAACGACCCGACAAACGTCGCCTCTCCGTTTGACGGCACAGGCCGTCTGTTCGTCACAGAAAGGGTCGGCCGCGTCAAGATCGTCAACAAAGACGGGTCGGTCAACAAAGAGCCTTTCCTCGACCTCACGAAAATCAATCCCCTCGGCAGCGACGTCCAGACCGGGTTCGTCGAGCAGGGCCTCTACTCGCTGGCATTCCATCCTAAGTTCAAGGAAAACGGATACTTCTACGTTCACTACGCCTCGCTTCCGTTCAACGGCGACGGCGTAATTGTCCGGTTCCAGGTCGACCCCTCCAGTCCCCAAGTGATGACCCCCGAGCGCACCAACAAGACCGCCAAGGTCCTGATGCGTATCGAACAGCCATACTACAACCACAACGGCGGCCAGATCGAATTCGGTCCCGATGGCTACCTGTATATCGGCTCGGGCGACGGCGGCTGGGAAGGCGACCCTCACGAGTCCGGCCAGGACCTTGGCACCTGGCTCGGTAAAATGCTCCGCATCGACGTCAATACCGGCGATAACGACACCATCCCCTACAAAATCCCGCCCACGAACCCCTTTGCCCACGCCCGCGACGAGCGCCTGATGCAGTTGTTCGGAATCTCCGAAGTGGATTTCGCCAAAATCAAAACCCGCGTTAAACCCGAGATCTGGGCGTACGGCCTTCGCAACCCCTACGAGTTTTCGTTCGACCCCAAAACCGGCAACCTCTTCATCGCCGACGTCGGCCAGAACCACTGGGAAGAGATCCACTACCAGCCCGCCAACTCCAAGGGTGGAGAAAACTACGGCTGGAACAAGATGCAAGGCTCCTGGTGCCACCCCACCCTCTCGCCCAACCAGCCCTGCAACAGCTTCGGCGTCCTGCCCGCGGGTGAGTATCCGCATGAGGTTCCCTTCCCCGGCGCTAAACCCCTTACCAGCGGTCACGGCTGCTCCATCGAAGGCTTGGGCGTGGCGAACTACGGGGGGATGAACGGCGTGTACCTCGTCGGCGACTGGTGCACCGGCCGCGTCTTCGGTCTCGCCTGGGACGGCCGGCGCTGGCAGTTGGAAGAGATGTTGCACTCGAATTTACAATTCACCGCCGGCGGGAATGGCGAAGACGGCTACGTCTACGCGGTCAACTGCAACTGCTTCTACACTGCGGACCGCGGTCCGATGGGCAACCCCCCAGGTGCACTGTGGCGCGTCGTGCCCGTTTCCGAAGTCAAGCCCGGCCAGGAAACCGCGCTCACCGTTCAACAAATCTCCCAAGTCTCCGCCGGTCCCACTTCCGGTGCGCCCGCCTTCAAGCATCCGCTGACAAACCAGCCGCTCAAGCTGGATAAGTACCCCAATGAGACGGTAAGCGCCCGGGTCCTCGAATTCCACAAATCCGGCAAGAACCCCTACACCGGCAGCAAAGACGCGATTGCCAGCGGCCGCGCAGTGTACGATCAGTGGTGCGCCGCCTGCCATCTCGCCGACGGCACCGGCCGCATCGGTTCGAACCTTACCGATAAGCAGGTCACCTATCCGCGCGTCGCCAACGACATTGGGATGTTCGAAGCGATCTACGCCGGAGCGTCTGGCGCCATGCAGCCCTTCGGCAACAAACTAACCCAGGATGAAATCCTGCGGCTGATGGCCTTCATCGAGACGCTCAAGAAATAACGGGGCGCGCTCTGACCGCGTGCCCGGCCCAAAGCGGCTATTGGCGCGCGAAGTGAATGTCGAGACCGTGGTCCATAAGGCGCCCGCTCGCCCAATAGCCTCACTCAGCCGGCAATCCTCGCCGCACCCCGCCTTCCACCCTGAACACCTCAGGCGCCGCCTCAGCACGAGCCTCCGGATTGTAGTAATCCCACAACGCCGAAGGCGCCGCTTTCGCCTTCATCGCGAACCGCACACGGAACCGGAACTGCACCGCGACCGGCTCCATTCCCCGCGGCCACAAATAAAACACCACACGGTCCGGCTCCACCTCCGCCCGCGCTGGTAAAGACGACCGCTCCACCTCCACTCCCGGCGGCAATCCCACCTCTGCAATCAACAACCCGCGCCCGTCGAGCGTCTTCCGCCGCGCCTCCACCGTGCACAATATGCTGTCGCCCACTCTTACGGCGGCCTTGTCATAACTTACCTGCAAACTTACCGGGCGCTCCACCGGATCGGTCATCGTCCAAGGCAGGTACCACGCTGCGCCCGGTGCCGGAGTTCCGTCCGCGTAGCGCACCCGCACATACAGGGGCACAACTACCCGGCTCGACAGGCGCTCCACACCCAGCACTTCCACCGACAGCGGTTCCTTGGCCCAGCGCACCGCAATCTGCGTCCGCTCTGTCTTTCCCGCTGCGTCCTTCACGTCAATGTCGAACCACTCTTGAACGTTCTCGACAGTCGTCCGAGGCCGCACCGCCACTCGCGCCGTTCCCTGTTCCAGCCTGCCTTGGAAAATCGGCGTGCGCGCGCCGGCCGCCTCTTTCACTATCACCTCGCCGCCTTCAACCGGTCGCCCGAACAGATACTGTGCCGATACGTGAATCACCGCCTGCTGTCCTGCCAGATACCACGTCCGCTCGAGCCGCGCCCGGACTGAGAAGTTCGGCAACTCATACCGGCTTACAGTCACCGATCGTGAACCGCTCACGCCGCTCATCCCCGTTACCTCGGCTGCCACGCTGTAGCGCCCCGTCACAGCAGCCTCTGGCACCGTCCAATCCGCCGCCCACACCCCGAACCGAGTTGTGCGCACGTCTGCCTGATACAGCCGGTTTCTGTCCTGATAGATCGTCGCTCGAACAGGAACATTCGCCAGCACCGCGCCGTTTGCCCGCCGCGCAAGCCCCCGCATCCGGATCGTCTGCCCTGGCTGATAGATCTGCTTGTCCGTCTGCACGAGCATGCGGTCCAGCCGCTCTACTTCGACAGATTCCTGCCCTTCCTGAACAAAATCGCCAACGCGCGCGCTCACCTCCACTCTGTCTTCATCGGAGTCGATGGTCTCCGCCATCGGTATCCGCAACCGGAGCGTACCCTCCGCCGTGGTCGTCCCCGTCGCGGTACGCGCGTCACCGAACTTGGCCGTTACCGACACCCCGGCCACCGGCCGCTCCGACACCGGGTGCACGGTCCGCACCAGCACATTCACGAACGCTTCATCCCCATGTACGCCCAATATCTGCAATGCAAACAAATTCGACGCGATCCGCGACACCGAAACAACTCGATTTCAGGTCGGATGGAATCCCCGGCTTACCTCCTCCAGTAGCCCGGCAGCCTGCACCTCGTACTCGTCCCATCCGGCATCGAACGGCAATGGACGGCAAAATTCTTCCCTTCCTGTCACCCTGCGCCACCCGCTGCTGACACATTACAGTAAGACTTCCCCAGTCTCAGAGGGCCCAAAGGAAAGAAGGTTGCGTTCCACCGGGAACGAATCACAAGGATGCACCGTCAAGAGGCGAGCGCGGTTGTCCGGTCTCTTTTTGTGTCCTGGTATCCCTCTGTCGTCCGTTACGCCTGGCGCGTCTGCGGCCGTCTCGAAGTCGCGGAAGAAGCTGTGCAGGAAGCATTTATGGCTCTCTATGCCGAACTGGTCAAGGGCACGGTCATCGAAAATCCGAAAGGCTGGACCCTGGTGGTCGTCCGCCGCGAGATCGCCAGGTACGAACGCGCTCAAGGGCGCCGTAAAGAAAAACCGGAAAGCTGGGCAGAACACGAGCCGTCAAAAACCACTGCACCGCACGGCGTCCTCCGCGACGATCTGGCCTCTCTCTTCTCCGTCCTGACCCAACGCGAAGAGGAAGTTCTCCTCCTCCGCTTGCAAGCCTTCGGTTACGACGAGATCGCAACACAGCTCGGCATTAGCCGCAATTCCATCAAAACTCTCCTGGCCCGAGCCTTCCGCAAACTGCGCGAAGCCGCCACAGGCAAATCAGTCAAACTCACGGCCGATCGCCCGGCATTCAACGAAAGCGATGATGTTCCTGAAACACTGCAGTGACGAACAACTCGTAGCCTCGATGGACGGCGAGCTTTCACGGCTCGCCGAACGCGCCGTGCGCCGTCACCTCAACGTCTGCTATCGGTGTCGCGGCCGTCTTCGCGAATTCGAAGAGCAGGCCTTGTGGCTCGCCAAGGCCGTGGAGCAGGATGATTTCCCAGGGCCCGCGGGCCTCGCCGTCGCCCTCCAGTCGTTCGCCGACTGGGAACGTAGCGTCAACCTCGCGCCCCCGCCTCCGCGCTTCAGCCTGTTACCCGCCCGTCTCTCCGCTCGCCTCGCCGCCGTGTGCGCCGGCATCGCGATCTTGTGCCTTGCGATTATTCCATGGCGGCCTCACAAGCCCGAAGAAACGCCCGCGCAAATTCTCAACCGTGCACGAGCCGTGGAACGTAGCGAAATCGCCAACACCATCCACCAGACGATGCGCGTCGAGTTTGAGCAAACAGCCCCGCGGCACCTGAAGCGCACCGGCCGGCTCGATGTCTGGTCCGCGGCCGGCGGCGCCCGCTTTGCCTCACGCTGGTCCGATGCCCAAGGTCACTTGCAGCGTGCGGTGTGGCATCCGGACTCTCGGAAAACCTATCGCTACGACTCAGCCGTGCTTCCGCACGCGGCCATCCCCGTAACGGCCAAGCCGCAGCCCCAGGAACTGCTGGATGTTGTCGATTCCGCACCGGCCATCGATCGCCTGGAAACCGAATTTCTACGGTGGCTCGAAACGCGGGAGTGGCGTCCTGTTTCGTTCACCTCTCAGCTCGCAACCTTCGCCGGGCGACAAGGAGTTGCGCTCCACATCGAAAAGATCACGCTCCCAAACTCAAGCCCCGGCTACCGGCTCACCGCCCGCCGTCATACTGCCCAGCCGAGCGTCGAAATCACCATAGAAATCGATGCTCAAACGCTCCGTCCACGCCTTCAGGTAATCGCCAAAAGAAATCGTGGACAACACATCAGTGTGCGATTTATCGTCGAGCAGCATGAGACCTCGCCGCGATTCGTCAATAGCGTTTTTGAACCCGACGTGCCGCTTTTCGTCGATCGCCGGCCCCTCTCTTCGCCCATCGAAACGCCTGGCGCCTCACAATCGGATTCGCTGCTACCCGCGCTCCCGGCCCCGGCCGAAATCGCCCGGCGCGAAACGCAGGTCCACTACGTCCTGCACCTCAGCCATGCCTGCCTTGGCGAACCAATCCGCGTCACCCGCCGCGACAACGGCGACATTGCTGTGGAAGGAATTACGGCACGCGCTGAACGAAAAGAGGAACTCCTCCGCGCTTTGTCCAACCTTGGCTCTCCCCTGTGGCTGACGGTCAACCTGCAAACCGTCGACGAAGCAGTCGGCGCCAACAGCTCAGCTTCTACGGCGACAACAGACGTCGCCGCCGCCGACCTTGCAGTTACCGGCGCCGACCGTCGCCTCGCCCT
This sequence comes from Bryobacterales bacterium, assembly GCA_020846745.1. Taxonomy (GTDB): domain Bacteria; phylum Acidobacteriota; class Terriglobia; order Bryobacterales; family Bryobacteraceae; genus JADLDI01. Next base: position 179,353 of record JADLDI010000015.1, read on the forward strand.
GGAAGATACATTCCTCGAATACTTGCGCCGGCAGCCCGCGTTGGGCGCTCCCGGCGATCCGGCGCAACGGCTCAGGCGTTTCGCGAACCAGGCCGTCTCGCGGTCTGAGGCCGTGCTGGCGGAATCCTCCGCGCTGGCCCATTTGGCGGAAGCCTACGGGCATGGACGCCTCGACGTCCTGCAGCTACAATCCCGCTGGCTCGTCCAGATCATGATCGCCGATCACCTCGATCGAATGCGCGATCGGTTAAGCTCCGCGCGGCAACTGTTCGATCCCTTGCTGGCCGCCGTCCCCACTTCCGGCCTGAGTGAGAAGTCCCAAGCCGCCCGCCCATCGGGCAGTTGGGACGGCGAAAGTCTCGAAGCGCTCGACGCCGTTCGCCATACGCATCAACACGTCCTTGCCCTGTTCACTCTCGGCTATCCCATGCCGGTGGAACTGTCGCCCGAGGGGTCCCCAACTCAGCAGCGCATCGCCATGAAAACCCCGGCCGCCGCCGCGCGCGACCTTCTCCTCTACTGGCGCGAACTCGAAGCCGCCGTAACCAAAATCCGCACTGCCTTAGATGCGGAATTTTCGATTCACAGAAGACGGCCTGCCCCAGTGGATAGGGCGCCGGTGGAAACAACCAGCAAAACGATCAATAAGGAGTCGATCCAATGAAAAATGTCCGTACCCAACTCTTCAAAGCCGCCTGCGTCGCAGCCCTCCTATCCATCATCTTGTCGGCCCAGGTTGATACGGGCGTCCTCAGTGGAACCGTCTACGACAACTCTGGCGCGGTTATACCCGCCGCTGTCGTCAATGTGCGCAACGTTGGCACTAACTACACGCTCGATCTGGTAACCAACGAAAAAGGACTATACGTTTCGCCCCCGCTGCCCCCCGGCACTTACAGGATTACCGTAAAGCTCGACGGCTTCCTGCCCGCCGCCAAGGAAGTCCAACTTAGCTTGGCCGAACGTCTGAATATCAATTTCTCCCTCCAACTCGGCGGCGTCACTGAGCGGATTACGGTGCAGACGATCGGCGCCGCTATCCAAACCGAAGAGGCCACTATCAGCACCCTGCGCAGCGATCGCGAAGTGAAAGAGCTACCCGTCAACGATCGCAATTTCACCGAATTGATGCGCTACACACCCGGCGCGGCGCCCGGCCAAGCTACCAAACAGAATCGCGCCATCATTCAAGCCCGCGGCAACACTTCCAGCGCGGTCAATGGCGCCTATCATGGCGACAACAACTTCCTCGTCGACGGCATCCAGAACAACGACAATCACCAAGGCTGGGGCGTCATGGTGTTCCCTGAGGTGGAAGCGCTCGATCAGTATCGTGTCGAGACCTCCACGGCCGACGCACGCTACGGCCGTTCCGGCGGCACCCTCAACGTCGGATATAAGTCCGGAACCAACACCTTTCACGGCTCATTGTTTGAATTCCTGCGGAACGACGCCTTGGATGCCTCTGGCTTCTTCTCCCCCACTAAACCGCCGCTCCGCCGTAACCTCTTCGGAGGCGTACTCAGCGGTCCTATCGGCGGTAAGGATGCCGGCACATTCTTCCTGTTCTCCTACGAAGGCCGCCGGACCCGTCTGGGAAAAACCTGGGTCAGCACCGTTCCCACACTCCGCATGCGCGAAGGCGACTTCGGCGAGCGTCCCCCCGGCTCCATCCGCGATCCCCTCACGAACTCACCCTTTCCGGGTAACGTCATCCCAAAGGCCCGCTTTGCCGGCACGCCCGCCGAGAAAGTTATTAACTTCTATCCCACTCCCACGGGTGTCGGCCAGGCCGCTAACTATGTAATTTCCCCGTCCGACACACAAGATTCCGATCAGTTCACCGTCAAACTTGATCGATCATTTAAGAACGGTTCTCGCGGCTTCCTTCGCTACACTCAGGGTGACTTCGATAACCTCGATCATCGCGAGCTCAGTGACGTCTCCACGCCGGCCAAGCTCACCAATAACCCCGTTTACCAGATCGTTCCGAGTTACACTCACATCTTCTCCCCAACCACCGTGAATCAGACCCGCCTCGGCGCTAGCTACATGCCGCTCGAAAGCACGCCCGTGCAATCCGAGCCCCTGCTTTCCCGCAAATTTGGCATTCCCAACGCCAACGTAGATGAGTATTCCGAAGGCTTGGCGACCATTGCCGCCAACGGGTTCACCACTCTCGGCAATCAGGACAACATGCCCGCCATCCTCCACCTCGGCAGCTACCAGGTGAGTAACAACACAGAGATGACCCGCTCCAACCACAGCATCAGCTTCGGGCTCGACATCGTCCGCCGCCATGCCAACGTGCTACAGGCGGCCCGCCAGGCCGGAGCGTTTACCTTCGCCACCATCTACACCGGGTTTGGTGCGTCCGATCTCCTCCTCGGCAAGCCCCAGTCGATCGCACTTACCGCCATGCGCGGCACCATCGGACTGCGCCGCACCGACATGGGCTTCTTCCTACAGGATGACTGGAAGGTTACTCGAAAACTAACTTTAAACTTAGGTCTCCGTTACGAGGTCGCCGGCAGTTACCCACAATCCGAAGTGGCTAATCGTCTCATGCAGTTCGACATTGCCACCGGACAGCCTGTGCCCGTTGGGCAGGGCAGTGTCCCGGGCGGACCCGGAATCGGCAACGACCTCAATAACTGGGCTCCCCGGTTCGGGTGGGCCTACCATCTGCAACAGAAGACCGTTCTCCGCGCCGGCTACGGCATCTACTACACCATGAACTCGCTCGATATCGGGAGTAGTCTCGCCAGCCAGGCCCCCATCGTCATCAACACGCTTGTTTCCAATAATCAGAATGACTTCCTCGGCGCCCGCGGCCTTTCTGACGGTCCTCTCCGTGAGGCCGATTCCAATGCCCGCGGCTTGGTCCGCGCCGGCATTCTCCCCAATTACAAACTCGGTTACATGCAGCAGTGGAACTTCGCCCTGGAGCGCGAACTCCCGATACAGCAGGTGCTCACCGTCGCCTATGTCGGCACCAAAGGAACAGGTTTGAATCAGCGCATCAATTACAACCAGGCCGTCCCCGGCGATGGTCCTGTCGATGCTCGCCGCCGCTGGCCGCAACACGCAGCCGTCAACATTCTGCAGCCGGCTGGCAGTTCCTCCTATCACTCGCTACAGGTAACTGCGCGCCGCCGCTTCGCTTCGGGTGTCGGCTATCAACTCGCTTACACCTACAGCCACTTCATTGATTCCGGCACCATCGCCGCAGCCGCCGCCACAATCGCCAACGTGCCCTTTATCAGTCTGGCTCTGAACAAAGGCAACGCCGACCAGGACCTGCGCCATCACCTCCGCGCCACCTTCCAATACGAACTCCCCTTCGGCCGCGGCAAAGCTTATCTCTCCGGCAACAACGGCATCGCCGGCGCGGTGCTTGGCGGCTGGCAGGTCAATGGCGCCGGGTCGTTCTACTCTGGCCTCCCCTTCACTGTCGTCGCCGCCGCGAATACCCTGAACATCGGCGAAGGCTCGTGGGCCGACCGGCTCCGCCCCGGCACTCTTTCCCCCGGCGAGCGCAGCATCACGCGGTGGTTCGACACCAGCGCCTTTGCTAACCCGGGCTTTCGTGTCTGGGGCAACGGCGGACGCAACACCCTCTTCGGCCCCGGTACCAAGATGGTCGACTTCTCCGTTTTCAAAAACTTCACTGTGGCCGAAGGCAAAACGCTGCAGTTCCGCACCGAGGTCTTTAACGTCTCCAACACGCCCCAATTCAACGAACCGAACGCACAACTCGGTTCGGCCGCGTTCGGCAGAATCACCGCCGCCGGCAGCGAAGCCACTCTACAGCGCACACAGCGTAAGATACAATTCGCGCTGAAGTTCATGTTCTAGGCCGGCCCGCCTTAAGAAAGATAGGATCCCATGATGTCAACCACCACGCCGGTGATCGTCCTCGCGCTGCTGACTCTGCCGCCGGCCCTCCAGGCGCAAACCGTCAAAACCCTCAAAGACCCGGTCACCGCCAGAACCATCACCCACTACAAAAGCCCCCAGCATGAAGTGCATCATTACTACTTCATCTCGCCCTGGTCTCCCGACGGTAAGCTGATTAACTTCTTCCGCTTCGACGCTGGCGTCGACAAGCTCACCGCGCGTGGGCGCTTTCCCGGTTCTCTCTGGGTCATGAACCCCGATGGCAGCAACCGTCGCCAGTTGGTCGGCGGCTTGAAAGGCAACTATCACACCGGCGTCAATCAGTTCTGGGGACCCACCGGCCAATACGTCTACTACACCGACTCGTCCCAGAAGCGCCGGTGCATGCCCCGCGTCGACGTCGACACCGGCAAGGCCGATTGCGTCGACGAAACCCCGGTACCCTGTCAGCGCGCCAGCGCCGACGAGAAGCTGCTATCGTGTGGTACCGGCGACGAGTGGGGCGTTTATGACCTCCGCGAAAAGCGGTACAAGCCCCTCGTCACCTTGGAACGCGCGCTCGCCCTCACCCCCAACAAGGCCTTGGCAACCGGCAAGCAATGCCAGTTGCAGAACGTTCGCTTCAACCCGACCGGCGACAAGGCCATCATTGTCAATCGCACCACAGAGGACCTCCCCGCCCTCATTGAAATCTATCTCTACGATTTCAAAACCGCCCAACTCACCTACCTCACGCACGACCTTCACCATCCCGCCTGGCGCCCTGACGGCAAAGCCGTCCTCTTCGTTCGCTGGGATAAGGAAACCAAAACGCAAGCAATCTGGGAAATCGACGTGAAAACCAAAGCGGAGCGGCCCCTGTTTAACAAACACCACGTCTCCGGAGTCCACACCTCCTATCACCCCACCAAACCCCACCTCATCGTCACCGACTGCTACGGCGGCGACTTCGGTAACGGCATTGCCCTCATCGACCTCAAGAAGAACGAGATGCGGCAACTCGTCACCATCCCCCTCGGCTCGAAACCCGACGTCTACCCGGACGAACGCTTCCCCTTCCGCAACTGGGGCCTCTTCATGCCGCCCCGCAAGTACCTGAACGAACCCCGTCCCGTCTGGAGCGAAGACGGCAACAAACTCCTCTACACCAGCGAAGAGAGCGGCCACATCAACCTCTACGTGGTGGATACCTCCGACCTTTAGCCCGACCAGCCATATTCAACCCTGGTGTCGAATATGGCATTTCGGATTGATGCCGCTCACCCGCAAAGTCACCGTCCACTGGACGCCGTTCCCCAGGGTTCGGCAAACCATTGCAAACACCCGCGGTTCTATCCGAACCGCGCCGGCAAGGACGTGAGAAAAACCCCCGGCAGGCGATCCGAGGGTCCCTTCGGGGTCCTGTAAATCATTGCAAACAAGCACCCAATGTCGTAACCGAACCGCGGCGCGTAAGCCCGCGGTCCATCAAGCCCAATGCAC
>JADLDI010000016.1 GCA_020846745.1 Bryobacterales bacterium
GTCGCCAGGCTCCACTCCCGCCGGGGCGGCAAAAACCAATTCGAACGGGAAATGGGGCAAACTGTAGTTACTGGGTGGGGCCAAATGTAGCCATCGAGGTGGGGCCAAGCCGGACCATCGAACTCAACAGTCAACTCGTCACTACTCAGCCCTCCAGCCCCAGGTGGCCCTCCGTCGTCTGTACCTACTCCTAATTCCGGTGATGAGGTGAACCCCCCGTCCAAGGGGGAAGATCGGGGACAGGGGAAGATGGGGGCCCCCAATCCCCCAGCGTGTTGATCACCGAGGCGCGCGGATAGCGGACTGGAGACGGGCGGACACCAGCCACGAACACCAAGGCGGTCATGAGTGGGCAACGTGTTCCCGGCGATGCAAAACACGGCCCTCCTTCGGGCCAGCCCAGGCGGAAGCTCTGTTTGGGGTCGTACCACCCTTCGCTGAGCAAAGAGTCGCTTCCCGGGGCGTCAACCGGGTTGGAACAGCGACCGTTTGGAACGGCAGTCGTACGCTGTCTGGTTCTGACGGTTGGTGCCGAGCCGAAGCTACGGCAGAGTATCGACCCAGATCAATTCGTTCGCCCCTACCGCGCATACGAGTCTATTTTCATCGGTCCCGGCTAGCCAATTGATTTCGCCTGCTGTGAGCGCCGCTCGGTCATCGATAGGGTCCCACAACCCAGTGTCCTTACGCAGACTGAAAACTCCATTAGCAACAGCAGTCCCGTTGCTGGCAACGTGGCCCGGATGATTTACGTATGCGAATACTCGCCGGTCTTTGGTCACGAACACATTCCAGAAGGTGGCATTCTTGGAGTTGTATGAGTTAGGTAGCTGGACCGGCAAGCGGTTAGCAAGATCACCGCTGGAGGTTAATTCGAACCATGAACGGCACGCGGGCATGTAAATCCCAACCCCGTCACCGATCGCAGTCATCATCGCCGCTTCACCTACCAAGGGATGGAATCCACATCCAACTTCCGGCCATGGCAAGTGCTTGCTGATCAACTGACCACTGGAAGTCAGGTGATGGAGCAAAGCATGGGGGGTGCTGGTTGTAATCTTACGCTGTGAATCGCTGGTTTCGAATCCCAGAATCCAAATCGACCCGTCAGCACCATACACAACATTTTGGCCTTCGAACGGAGAAGTAGCTATTATGCGAGCAGAGTTTACGCTTAGCGAAATGATAGCCAAATAGCCGACCAGTTGCCCCGATCCGTCAAGCGCGATTCCTACAACAACGACGCCGTCCTTACCGTCCGAAGCAGCGTCCCAGATTTTTACATATGACGCACCGGGAAACCAGAGGCGATATCGACCGACCACTTTACCGCTTCGATCGTGCACGCGTATGTTGTGGCTGTTGTCCGCCGATTCGGTCCTAGATCTCCATGATATTAGAACGTTCCTACTCCACTTCGGGAGCACTTCTCCAACCGTAAATGCTTCATCGAATCTTGCCCGCGCCACAGGTTGACTAAGATGATCGCCGCGCGCCGCAAGTGGGGACAGCAGGCCAATTGCGATAATGAGCGCGGCGGAGCCCTGCATTCGAGTTGGCCTAAGTATCACGTGTTCTGCTCCTTACTCGCTGGTACACGATTGCGACAGGCGGCCGGGACGGCCACGGCCGAGACAGATCGGTATGGAAACAGTGTCCCACGGCCGGAACGTGTTATCGCGCGACACCGGCTCAGTTACCGCCGAACGGAGCCGACACCGGAGGCGAACTGGAGGGACCTCGATGTTTTAGGTCGTCTGGCGGCTACGCCTTTGGCCACCATCTTCGGGAGCATGCTTCGCACGTCGGCCGCCCCTTCCCGCCGCTCGACACCATGATGCGCGTCTCCGTCGGCACCGCCGCCGACTTGGACAAGTTCCGCAACGCGTTCTGGGCAGTGTATTCCAGCTGAGACAAAGCCAACACGAGAACAACTACGCCGAACTCGGCATGTTGCTAGCCGGCTGATATCCTGAGGGCAGGATGGTTCGAACGCAGATTGAGATCACCGAAGAGCAGGCCGCCGGTCTTCGGACCCTGTCTGTTGAGCGCCGGCAACCCGTCGCAGAGTTGATCAGGATGTGTATTGATTCATTCCTGCGCAACGAAGCCGTCGTTGGACGTGAGCACAAGATTGCGCAAGCCAAGAGCGCTGCTGGGCGGTTCGCTTCATCGAGAACTGATATTAGTGCCGAACACGATAAATACCTTGCGGAGGCCTTCGGCGAACGTTAACGTTTCATCGACACCTCGGCAATTTTCGCGATTCTTGATCGAAACGACGGGAATCATGACGCGGCTAAGGCCTGCTAGTTCTCGTTGCTCCAGTCCGATGAGCCGATCTTTACCACGAACTACGTAGACTTTCCCGGATCTGCCGCAAATAAGCCGCATGTTACCTTTAACTGTTCAGCGATTCGAATCGCCAATTAAGCCATCATACAGCAGATACAATCCGAGGACGAAAAGACAGATAAAGAATAAGCGCCGCCCCTCTCTCAAACGAGGTGTTGTAGGAAGGAAGTGAAGATCACAGCGGTGCTGAAGAAATAAGTACTAGGAGTAGGCCAAGTAAAGCACTAACCATCGGCTTTCACATCCCCTAAATTATACCCGCAGATTGACGTGGCCACTCAGAAGAACGGTCACCTGGCCGATTTTGGCTCCAACACCCACGCTTCAACAGCTTTCTCCCACGCTTGTGCTTCAGTCCACATGCCGAGTAGCGCTGACAGCAGACCAGGACTCCGTCTGCCAAGCCCGCCCAACCGCAAGCCTTTCAACTCAGCAGCACTGAATTTCTTAGTGGCCGTAATTTGGCGGGTGGGCAGATGCACGACGACTATATGGCACGGTGCGGAAGAGTTCAGCCAAATAGCTGACGAGGCGTCATGCAGTTCATCTGCAACCAGTTTTCGACGTACAAACGCACTTGTCGTTTTCGGCCAAAATGGTGCGTTGTCTTTGATAATGACAGCACGGCCAACGATATGTGAGCCTTGCTTGTCGTTGCAGATAGAGTTCTTCATCAATGATGGTGTGCTGACGCGCAGGTGTTCGATGACCTCTGGGGTCAGTGATTTGCAGTATCGGCATTGCGCAAGGCCTCTTTCGTACTTGGCGCGATCTGAGTCCGTGAACATATCTGTGACTCGATCTGACAAAACAAAACCAAAAGCGAACAGCAAGAAATAACTCGAATACTCGACCACCGTTTGTCGTTCTTCCCGCATGAAGAAGGAAATAACAGCTAATGCGACCATCAGTGCTGCGCCAATGAGTGGAACGAACAGACTTGCTGCATCGAATACTGCTGGCCAGCATATTGGTTGGAGTTTTGGGTCGGCAGCAAATCGACCCGCTATTAGAATGGTGCCGCCGCAAAATGCAAAGACAGCGAACTTTGGCCGCGTTTGTCCGTTCAGCTTGGGATTCATCGGTGACTCGTAGGATTTTGGAATTTAGAAAGCCATTTGCTTACGCGTTCGTCCACCAAGTCGCTGAACTGGCGACGGTCATCAAGTAGCGCTTTGCGGGCGGCCGTTGTGGACACTCTTGCGTAGGTAAACGGTGACCTGAACGTATTCTGGGCGTGTCTTCTTTCCACGTGGGCGGCCGAGTTTCTTTGGTTCTTCCGTTGAGGGTAGGGGAGGTGTTTGAACTTGAATAGGTGCAGCTGCTGGTGGCGGCTCGCGGAGTTGCAACAGCTTGTTCGCAACTGCCGCAAAATGCCAGCTTTCTTTTCACTCACGGCGGGATCTCCTTCCCCACCGCAACGTAATCTTCCCAAGGCACCGCAATCGGGGACAGACCCCATTTGCCACCCGCATTTCCCCCCCCCGGAATCGTGCCGTATCCTTCGCGAACGGGTGGATATGCGTGTCCACCACCACTTCAGGAGCAGCCGTGGCCGCATACAACGCGCCCACCGGAATAACAGAAAGAACTTCGCGCCGCTTCATCACCGGCAGAGAATACCACGGCCAACTCACAACGGCGCCGATCGGTGGCAACACCCCTTTCGTACCCACGCAAGTGACCCAGGCGCAATGATAGCGATCTGTTAGAATCTTTGACAAAACCGGTTATTCAACTTACACTTGCCGGAGGGAGATCCGGGACAGTCCCCGATCTCCGATCACGGAGACGCCCGGCTACTCCTCGAGGACGCTCCGAATGTCCTTCATCAAAAGGTAAAGGTGGAACTCGTTCAGCATTGCAATGGCCGGCTCAACCGATACCGCTTGGGCGCCACCCCTCATCACTTCCGTCAGCCCCAAGAGGTGCGTTCCTTATGACAATCCGATTGTTCACCCTGGTTTCGGTGCTTAACCTAGCGTGTGTCGTCGGCGCCGAGTCGGCGAGTTCCGGCTCAGAGGATCGAAAACCAACGTTCATCATGCACATCGGCCTGAAGGAGAGCACGATCAGCGCGGGTGCTGATGCAGTTATCCTAGTCTCGATTAAGAATACTACCGCTCAGGAGATAGCAATTGCTAGTTCCTATCGTCCTTATGCATTTGACGTTACTTATCGCGGCAACAAAGCCGCTCGACTTCCCCTCAAAAGGCGTACGAATGTCGAGAAGGACGGCCGGATTCGTATATATCCTGACCGAAGTTGGGCCGATAGAGTCCCGGCCGGCGGAGTAGTCCACGATTCTGTATCCTTGACACGGTTTTTTGATCTAAGCCAGCCCGGTGAATATACGATTCGACTCAGACGCAATGATACTGAAACAATGCAGGTAGTGACGTCTAACACGATCACCCTGACGGTAACCGGCGATTCATCGGAGCCCAAGAATCCAGAGAAGTGAATCACTCCGAACGACGGGGACAGGCCGGGGGACAGGCCCAATACCCTCAATATCCTGGCCCAGTATCCGTTTCATCGGGGCGCCAATGGGCCCAGTTTCGAGTTCTCGGCCCTTGTTCCGCCAAACACACGATTGCAACTGGAGTGTGGGAAATCCCTTATTGATGTTTGCGGAGCTATCAGGAAAACCACTCATCCAAAATGCACTCCGGGCGTCTGTGATTAGTCCAGTGCTATCGTCGGGTGTGGAGGTCTCTCCAGTAGGACGTCCCATCGGCCTTAAAATACCGTCCAGAATCATCGATATCGTCGCCACTGGACTGCTCGGACGTTGAGGCAAGCATCATTCCAATGAACCACCTATTGTTGGTCATCCTGACGCTCAGCTTCGTCCCGCCCGTGATCGTCTCCGCCCAGATTGGAAATATAGCGGTTACTTCTGGTGCCAGTCTTCTACCGGGCCTGCCCCCAAAAGGCTCCATCGCGGCAATCTTCTGCACTGGAATTTCGCTGAGCGGCTCTGTGAGCGCCTCCGGCAATCCTTTGCCCGCAACCCTGGCTGGTGTCACTGTCACCATCGGGGGAGTGGCGGCACCTCTGTTCGCGGTTGCGGATTTGGGCCCATACCAGCAGATTAATTTGCAGGTTCCCATCGACGTTCCCGCCTCGCAGGCGACCGAAGGCGCGCAGATAGTCATTAGCCAGAACGGCGCCCAGGGCTCAACGAAAGCGAAAAACGTGCCGGGTTCGCCGGGTGATTTCTTCCGAATTGCCAACACGCAATTTGGGGTATTCCAGCATGCCTCAGACTACTCGCTGGTCACGCCTGACAACCCCGCAAGGGCCGGTGAGTACATTATCGGATGGGCTACTGGACTTCCGCGCGCCGTCCCACCCGTTCCTCTCGGACAGCCTGCACCTGACTTGCCCTTGTCCTACGTCCCGCAACTCGACATTGGCACAGCAATCGATCAAATTGGGCTATCAATCGACCACAGCATTCTGCTGATGAATAAGGTATTGTCCTCGAACAATACAACCGGTCAGTTGCCAATTCCATTCATGGGCCTCGCCCCTGGACTCGTGGGCGTATACCAAATCAACTTTATGTTCCCCGAAGGAGTGCGGACCGGTAATATACCGATACTGCTCGTTCGAAAAATCTGCGTCGGCCCTATTCCTGGGTGCCGTTTTCCAACCTTCAATAGCAGCGAGCCTGTCCTGATTCCGGTGATGAGGTGAACCCCGTCTATGGGGCTAACCGAATCAACCGAGTGGCAGCGTTCCGTCCCCTTCGCTGACTTCGCGCTGTTAGCACGCCCGCGCCTTCATTATTAAAAAAACGAAATTCAGTTTCCTTTCTCCCCAATCCATGATACATTGACATCTTGGTAGTGGAGGTGTCTTCGCACGCCTCACTATCCTCGAAACACCCCGCCGGCCCTCGCGCCGGCTTTTTTATTTTCCGCTCGCCTCCGGTCGCGTCCCTCGACGCCGCGACCGGTGCCCCGACTGTCAAGGAGGGGTCGCCAAACCAAAGCATATCCCAAGCAAAGGAGCACGACAACAATGTCCCATCAAACCGGACCCCGCACCGACGAAGGCAAACAAGCCTCGTCCCAAAACAACCGCCAACATGGCTTGTCCACCGCCAACATCATCGTCTCAGCAGAAGAGGGCCCCTTCTTCGACCAGATGGAAGCCGAACTGCGAGACGAAATCCTCCCCGCCGGTCCCCTCGAACACTTCGCCTTCCAGCGCCTCATCACCGCCAACTGGCAAATCGAACGCTGCCGCCAAAAGGAAGCCGCCCTCCGCGCACTAGAATCAACTGA
>JADLDI010000017.1 GCA_020846745.1 Bryobacterales bacterium
CGAACGTTTTCATCACCGGATCGGCCATCCGGCCGGGTGCCCTTCCCAACCAGCAGTGCGCCGATCCGCCGATGAAAACTTATGCGTTCACAACTAATTGAAATTTATTTTTCCCCTATTTCCAACAATTTGCCGACATCGATAGGGTAGTCTCTCCCCACCCTCGTGCTAAAACCCAAGTGGCGCAGCCGGGACGGCATCTCTGCCGTCCTTTGTAGTTTTACTAAGCTCTGCACCCGCTGAGGTGCCCCAGCCCCGAAGTTCATCGGCGTTAATGAACGTTGCATCAGACTGCACCCCTTGCGACGGAAAGATCACCCAGAGGAGAAGCGGGTTGCCCGAATTGGTCATCGCCGGAGGATTGAGAGCCATGCGGCATGTGCCGTCGGGTTTTCGCGTTGAAGCTGGTCCCGGGAGCGCGCCGCTGCCGAACCGATACCTGAACCGTTTGGGTGGCACCTCCTTTGAATCGAAGGTGAGCGGTGACGCACTCCGGGCTTCGGACGAGAGTGACATCGTCGATCAGCAATCGAGCCATCCGTTTCCGTTCCCGGTCTGGAGTTTTGGGGTCTTGCCCACTAGTGTCCCAACGTTAGTCGAATAGATTCAACTGGTTACAGGGGTCTTCCTGAATAACTTCGCGTTCGATCACCTGGAAGGCCTGTAAAAGCGGGGTTTTCTCGAAGATGGTGATGCTGGCAACCTGGAGGATTCTGTAGAGGTCCGACCGCAGGCCGAGTCATTTTTTGAGGATAGCCAGGAGGAGATAGGTCGAGACCGCGACCCAGATCTGCGTCTTGACGGCATTGACGGAGGTGCCGTAGAAGGCCTTGATGCGGAGGTGCTGCTTGATCCATTTAAAGAACAACTCGACTTTCCAACGGCTCTTATAAAGCTGAGCAATGGTCAGCGCGGGAAGCGAAAATTGATTAGTAAAAAACACGAGATCATTGTGATGTTCTTGGTCGAAGAAATGGACGCGTCTCGCTGGCGCGGGATAGTCGTTGGCAGAATCGACACCGGTGAGAACGATCGTTTGATCCGAGCGCAAGCCCGTGGTCTTGTCCACGGGATGAGAGTAGCGGCGTCGGTACCGCATGTTCTCACGTGCGCGAGCCACAAAGAAGACGGCGGCCGTGGTCAGCGCGTAGAGACGCTTGAAGTGAATGTAGCCGCGATCCATCACGTAGATGGAGCCGGCCTCCAGAGGGATGTGATCCAGCACGCTGACATCGCTAGTATGAGCGCCGGAGATGTGTAAGTACGCAGGAATACTACCTTGCATGTCCAGCAGCGTATGCACTTTGACGCCAGCCTTGGAGCGCTGATGAGGAGCCCAAGGGAACAACGACAGACACAAGTCGATGAGGGTAGAGTCCAAGGCAAAGGCGGTCTGATCGAGAGCTAAGCCGAGGTCTTCGGTATGGGCGTACAGGGCGCGGGCCTCAGCGATGAGGTGTTGCGCGAAGTCGGCGTAGATCCGCCAATCGCGCGCCTCGTTGGCATGTGCCAAAGTATTGCGTGGAACTTGAGAACAACGAAAGCCCATGTGATATAAGCGCGGCTGCATGGCCCGCAATAGAGGCTTACAGGCGCGCCGTCAAGAACGTTGGGACACTAGTGGGTCTTGCCACATTTGCGAAAAGTCCTCTGCGAGTCGAAGAATTTGTTTCCGTACTTGTGCTGTTACGGCTTGCCTGGCGATGCGCTGCCGCTCATATACTTGTTCGGCTTCCCGCAACTGGCGTAACCGGTCATTCCATTCTGTTTCCAGTGTCCCGGCCACCAGGCGATTATCCGGGTCCGCCGCCTTATACCGCCGCTCGGCCACAGTGGCTTCATACTGGGCGCGCTGCACTTGTGCCTGATAGATGCGATTGGTTTCCGCCTCCCGTTCGTCGACTTCTTGTTGCACCGCCAGCGCCAGTTCCAGTTTCGCCGGAGTGATCGTTTCCACCAGCAACTTTCCGATAGTCTGATCCAGATTCCCGCCGGGCACCAACTGGCAGGGTGGCGTTCCACGATTGCTGGTGTTGCCCGTACAGACGTAGTCGGGAACGAGCCTCTCTCCCCGACAGTGATAACGAACTGCCATCCGTGCGCCGCACACACCACAATAAGCCAGCCCCTGCAGTAACCCCGGACCTTCCCGCACAGCACCGGTTTGCTGTGTTCTGGGCGCCGGCGCGTTCGCACGCAAACGCTTCTCATTTTCCTCATACTCCTCCCAAGATAGATATCCGGGATGCGCATGGCACTGCAGTTGATACCATTGTTCCCGCGGCAGTCGCTGGTGGATGCGTCCGCCATCGACTTTCTTGCGATGGCGACTTTGACCGTACGCGTAGGCCCCAGCATAACGAGGATTGCGCAAAATCGAATTCACGCGATTGCGCGTGAGTTCACCCCATTGCAGATCTCCGGGCCGTGGCCCCTTGTTCCTACGTACGGGAAACTTCCATTGCTTGTTTCCGAACTCATGCACCACACTCATCACCGAACCGGTTCGCCGAAAGACGCCAAACACCTCGCGAATGCTTCGTTGCACCTGTTGATCCGGATCCAGTATCACGCGCTGATTAGCATCATAAAGAAAGCCGGCGGGCAACGCAGTGGCGAATTCTCCCCGCTTCACCTTGTTCAATATGCCACCGCGCATGCGCGATCGCAAAATGTGTAATTCAGCCTCGCTCATGGCGCCTTTCAAACCGAGCAGCAAACGATCATTGAACTGCCCCGGATCGTACACGCCGTCTTCATCCAGAATCAGCGTATTGGTCAAGGCACATAGTTCGATGAGCCGATGCCAGTCGGTTGAATTGCGTGCCAGCCGCGAAACCTCCAGGCCCAGAATGATTCCGGCCCGCCCCAAGCCCACTTCCGCCACTAACTTCTGGAAACCTTCCCGGTCCGCCGCGGATGCGCCCGATTGTCCCAGGTCGCTGTCGATCACCACGATCTGTTGCTCATCCCATCCCAATGTCATCGCCCGGTCTCGTAGCGCATATTGCCGTTTCGTACTCTCGACGTTCTCTATCACCTGTCGCAGAGTCGACTGCCGCACGTACAGATATGCATTGCGGCTACGATGTTCGAGCCGCACTTTCTCATGCTTGTCGATGTCCACAGTAACTCCTTTCCGCTTCGGCCACCAACATCGTGGCGCACACTGTTGCGACCTGCTGAAAAGACCGGTCCGTATGCGGCGCTCTCATTGGGAGCATCGGCCCTACCGCAGCGATCTCTTCCCCAGGGCAAGTTTCCATCCACGCCTTCATCCCGCCGCGCAGGGCGACTCCGCTCCCGGCTTGCTCGAGGGCTTGCCGGCGGATCTGCTCATAGCGTTGGCGCACCAATCCCGGCTCAGGCGCCGGTGGAGAAGAGCCAGTCTTCAGCGGCGTTTTTTTTGACGCCGCGATAACACTCGTTCGATCGTCCGTGGGTGAACCGTCACGCCCAGTTGGCTTTGAACCAGCCGGGCTAACTCGGCGAACTTTAGATCGGGTTGAAGGGCCCGCTTCTGATCCAGAAAATCCAGAACGGGAGCCGTTAACTTGTGGGCGCCTCGCGGACCGGGCTTTTGCGGGAGTAGTCCTGCCAAGCCTTCGCGCTGCAACGCCGACTGAGCTTGATAAAACGAGGGTCGCGAGAGTCCCGCTTCGTGCGCTGCCTGGCTGACGGAAACCTGTTCGGCCTCGACGCGGCGCAACATCTCGTATTTGACTTGGATCAAATCGGAAGGATCGAAGAAGTCGTTGCCCTGAAACACCGGGGCCGTGACCGCTTCGGGGTTGGGGTGCAACACCCCCTGTTGGCGGAGGCGGCGGCGTTTTTCCTCCAAAGGCTCCATTTGTAATCTTGATTATATTCCAAAACAAAATACTGTCAAGCCGTTTCAAGGATTTTGTAGTCGGTTTCAGCCCACGGCCAATCCATGACTTTGGCACCATAAGCGCCGGGCAAACCACCGCAGAGCGATCCCATACGTACCCCGGCAGCCTGCAAGCGGACATAATTCGCTTAACACATTGGATATAATCAGCCTTACACATCTGAGGCATCCTCCTCCTCCGAACGCTGCAGCCCATCCACCAGCTTCCGCAACTCGAGTAAATCCACCACCCGATGCCAGCTCTGGCCCCATCCCCACTGCAGATATGGATCGGCGGGCGACAAGCTCGTGAATCGCAGTGGGATTGTGCGTAACTCACCGCCGGCCGTTCGGTACCAAACCCGCGCGTCTCCCCAACGTGCTGTCCGGCCGATCTCATCCAGCTCCTGTCCATAGAGCGGATGGAACGGGTGAACTACCCGAAATTTCCCAGGCGCGCATTCACTTTGTGGTGCAGTCTGTTGTGTCGTTAATC
>JADLDI010000018.1 GCA_020846745.1 Bryobacterales bacterium
ACTACATCCGCTTCGAAGGTTCGTTCAACCGCGCCTACAAACAACTCAAAGATTCCCAAACGAACCGCATCTGCCAGCTAATAGAAGCCAACCCGGACGCCCCCCGTCCGTCGCTCCCCTTAGCCGACGCCCTTAAAATTCAACGCTTTGCGAAACGAACTCCCCCACCTCGCACCTCCCCGGAAACAGAACCGCAACCGTCAGGGCGCGGGCCCAATCTCTCCTCAGACTCGCAAGCCAGCGCCGCGCCCTCCGACGACATCCTCACCCACTTCCCCCCGTCCGTAGCCGCCGAAATCCGCGACGACGCTGCCAACCTCGATATCTCCGTCAACTTCCTCATCAGCCAGTACGCCAAAATCGGCTACCAGACCGCCCTCGAAGCATCCGTGCGGAACGAACCCAATTACGACTGTGTTAAACGTTAGCCAAGATAATGGCCTGTGTCGCGCACCCGCGAATGCGATTTGAGGTAGAATCGAGCACTCAGGAGATCTCCACTAATGTTTCGTACACTCGTCTGCTGCCTCCTTGTAATCAGCGCCGGGTTGGCCCAGACCAAGAAGATCGTCACCATCGGCCAACCTGCCGACGTAATTCAGGACTGGCAGAGCGCCACTTCCAAGGTCCGCATTGTCAATGCCACGCCGGAAACGGCCAATCAGGAACTGGCCGATGCAGACGCGTTCATCGGTGAAATCAAACCCGCCCAGGTGCGCGCCGGGAAGAATCTGAAATGGGTGCAGACGATGAGTGCCGGCGTTGAGCGTGTACTCTTTCTGTCGGGAGGCAACGATCTGCGGGACAGCAATATTGTCCTGACCAACAATCAGATCGTCCAAGGACCGGAGATTGCCGACCATGCGATGGCGATGCTGCTTACGCTTTCGCGCGGGTTGCCCAAATACATCGGCGACCGGCAATCGGAGACGTGGCAGGGCCGGCCCTACAACGGAGTGGAATTGAATACGAAAACGGCGGTGGTCATTGGCGTTGGCGGAATCGGGACCCAGATTTCGATCCGGGCCTGGGCCCATGGCATGAAAGTTATTGGCGTAGATCCGGAAGACATTCCGTACTCACCTTTCATTACGAAGGTGGTTAAGCCGGACCAGTTGGACGAGGTCATTCCGCAAGCGGATGTGGTATTCATTTCGGCTCCGCATACCGAAAAGAGTCATAAAATGATGGGCGCGCGGCAGTTCGAGATGATGAAGCCGAAGTCCTACTTTATCGCCGTGAGCCGCGGGGGCCTCTACGACATGCCGGGTCTGGTGAAGGCGTTGGATAGCAAGCGGTTAGCGGGCGCGGGCGTCGATGTGACCGATCCCGAACCGCTGCCGAAGGGGCACCCGCTGTGGAAGTTCGATAACGCCATCATTACGCCTCACGTGGCGGGCCGGTCCGATCTGGATCGCGCGCGCATGCTCGGCACAATCCGCGAAAACATCCGGCGATTCGGCGACGACAAACCACTGCTGAATGTGGTGGATAAACAAAAAGGATACTGATTCCATTTTTCTCTCACACATCCATCCCGCCCTCCGATGAGTGAAATTGAGAGTCGGTGGAACCACTCTCAGGGAGGTCCAGGATGGAGATCTCGTCGGTCCAGCAAAGCAACCTGTCGAATTCCAACATCGTCGTTCAGCCGACACAGACGCCTGAACAGCAACAGGAAAGACGGGAGTTGGTACGGGCAGTGAAGAAGACGAATGAATCTGAGTTCTATGGCAAGGATCGTGAACTACAGATCGCCTTTGACCGTACCACGAAGCGATCGGTGGTAAGGCTCGTGGACAAGGAAACCAAGGAAGTAGTTCGGCAGTTTCCTCCCGAGTACGTCCTGCGGATTGCGGAAGAACTACATCTGTAAGACACAGTGGACCGGCTACTGTGAACAACGCCAGAGGAGAGATTGATGTACCAACCCCAGCACGCCTACTTTGAAACCGAAGTGTTGCAGGCAGAGCCGCTAAAGCTGGTTCAACTCCTCTATAACGGGGCGATTGAAGCTGTTCAGAAAGCTCGCATCTATGTGCGGCAGGGGCAGATTCGCCCGCGTTCGGAACAGATCACAAAGGCGATGGACATCCTCACGGAGTTGGCTACGTCAGTAGATCGGGAGCGTGGTGGGGAACTGGCGACGAACCTGGTTGAACTGTACGACTACATGCAGCGCCAGTTGCAGGCGGCTAACTTCCAACAAATCGAAGAGCCCCTCGCCGAAGTAGAAAAGCTGCTGTCGACAATGGCAGAAGCGTGGAATCAGATCGCGCCGGAACCCGCCGGCGCCGGGCTGAATATGGCAGCGTATGCCGGCTCCTCCGATGACGGTGGATACTCGCCGCGCTCGTTCGTCTACTAGACTCCGTTCGGTTTCATTGGGTCCACAACTCGCCCGGCGATTGTGGACCCAAGCTTTTAGTGGGGGTCTGAAAGGCGAGGGAACGAAGATCAAAGGTGGGGTCGCGAGCGGAGGCGGCGCAGTACACGTAAACGCCTACTGCGGTCATTACAGCAAAGCCTCTACTTGCTTTTTTCGAGGCCTTGCGTGATCTGCTTCGCCATGCCTAGTCCTCCAGAACTGGCCATGGTTTGCGACAGGAATTCTTCTGCCATTTCCAGCATGGTTGACGAGGACTGATCCTCGCCACTGCCGAGCCAGCCTGAACCTCCGGCCCTGGCGGCCCGCAGGAGTTGGGTCACCATCAAGGCCTCGAAATCGGTGGCGGCTTTTCCTATTTTCTGTTTATTGTCACTGCGCTGGTCCTTGTTGACCGCGGTGCTCATAAGCGATGCCAGACCGTCGATGCCCATTAGATAACCTCCAGATCCGCTTCCAGCGCACCCGCCGATTGCAGGTTCTGCAGGATAGCGATGATATCTCTCGCCGTAGCTCCGATGGCTTGCAAGGCGCGAACGAGGTCGTCTACCGTGGCGCCCTCCTTCAAGTTGACTTGCTTAGCCTTTTCCTCTTTCACTCCGACGCCAACTTTCGGTACTACGGTCGTTTCACCCTTGGAGAACGGTTCCGGTTGAGAAACATCGTATGTTGTTTCGATCTCGACCGTCAGCCCACCGTGCAGCACTGAAACGGGCGCGAGCCGGATATCTTTTCCGAGCGCAATCGTGCCGGTGCGTTCATTGATCACGATCTTGGCGGGACGATCGGTCTCAATACGAAGACTCTCCACGGCCGCCAGGAACTCGACGGCACGTTCTTTGTAGTTAGGGGGCAGGTCTACGACCACAAGTGCGGGACTCTGTGCGCGGGCGACGGCTCCCCGGTCCGAGGCGAACCGGCGGTTCACGGCCGCCGCGATACGAGCAGCGTTGGTCGAGTCGGGGCGCCGCAATTGTAGACGCATCATGTTGGCGTTGAGGGTGGACGGAGGCGTCAGTTCAACGATCGCACCCTGTGGAACCCGCCCGGCCGTGGGGTGGTTCACCGTCTGAGTGTTTCCGCCACCACCACGGCCGGCAACAAAGCCGCCGGTTACGACCGGGCCCTGCGCCACTGCATAGACCTGGCCGGCCGCGCTTTTAAGTGGAGTGAGGATCAGCAGGCCTCCCTGGAGGTTGGTCGCATCACCCATTGCGGCAACATTGATATCGATTCGAGTGCCGGGCTGCGCAAATGGCGGCAGTGTAGCCGTGACCATGACGGCGGCCGTGTTGCGTACTTGGATCGCCGAGGGCGACACCGAAACGCCCATGCGTTCGAGCATGTTGGTAAGCGTCTGCGTGGGAAATCCTGTTTGACGTTTATCTCCTGTGCCGGCCAGCCCGACAACCAGACCATATCCGATCAACTGGTTCTCGCGTACGCCTTCAACCGAGATCAGTTCCTTCAAACGGCTCGCCGGTTCAGTGGCGCCGTATAAGGATGAGGCGAGAATTAGCATCGCCACGAAACCACGTCTCATGAGCGGCTCCTAAAACGGAAGTATTCCGAGCAACAAACGATAGAGGAGATTAGGGCGACGGATCGCGTCGCCCACGACACCTTTCCCGTTGACGCGGATTTCGAGGTTGCCCAAGCGGTCCGAGCGGACGGTGTTCGCTAAACCGACGTCGTTCCAGCGGATGACACCGCGCACCGTCACTTGCTGCCGCTCGGAGTTCACCGCAACATCTTTGACGCCTTCAACGACCAGGAAGCCGTTCGGAAGCACATGCGTCACTCGAGCCGTCAGCGTAGTTGTTAGAGACGATTGGCGCGTTGTCTCTCCGCTGCCTTTCAAGTCCTGCTCACCAGATAGTGAAGCAAGATTGGCAAGCGGGCCGGCGGACCGTAGCGGCCCTGCCAGGGACGCGATCGAACTCTTCGCGCTCGATTTGCGGCTCGCTGTTGTGGTACCCCGAGCGACAGCGGAAGCGTTGTCGGAAACGACAATTGTTACGAGGTCGTCCACCTGCGCGGCGCGCAGATCGCGGCCAATGTCTCCGAAGCGGCCGCTTGCTGCGTAGAGAGAACCCGGGCTGGCAGCAACGGCGCCGCCGTGTCCTAATGCTTCCGCAATGTATTGATCCAGCGCGGATGGCTGTGGTTGCTTGTCGGCCGGCTGCGACGAACCCACAAAAAGAAGGGTTAGGGCAAGAGTTCGCATGCTCATTTTCGTTCCTTTGTCTGACTGTTGATGGTTAACTCAGCTCTCTTATCGCCGGTCAATTTCGCAGTGAATCGGCGGTGAGTCGTTGGGTTCTCAAGGATAATGCGGTCGCCTTGACGCGCCGACGTCTGTGCGGTTGCGGTGAACTTGATTCGTGCCGCCCCGCTCACAACATCGACATCAACCGTTTGTCCCTTCTCGATTGCGAGCGGCGCGGTCAAATTCAAGCGGGAAACACGAGTTCCAGGAGAAATCGCCTTTCGCGGAGCCAATCCAGCGACATCGGTGATCTTTGACGGAAACTCGGCCGGTAGCGGGTATCCCCGAACGTTCTCTACACGCAAAGAGGATTCGCCGATCGGTTTGCCGGCCGGCAAGACTTCCCTTGCTACGACAACCGTCTGATCTAGGTCGACTTTCACGCGCACCCAGATAGGCTGCGTCAGGCGATTGCCGTACCGCACGACGCCGCGAATTACCTGGCCGTTCTCCGAGTGAGTAAACGCGGAAGGGTTCGGAATCAACTCGAGGGTTCCGCGCGCAATCGGCCAGCGGCTATAGTCGACAATCACAACTGCCGCTTCAGGCGGAGCGTGGAGTGCTTGCCGCACGGCCTGCTCAAGAGCAGCCGGGTCGAGGGTAGTAGTTTGGACGGTGACGCAAACAGGCGCTGCCGCCGGGAGAGTTACACCTTGCCGGCGCGCCCAGCGCATTAGTTCCGCGGGTTGAATGGTGCGGCTTGCACCGGGTTGGGGAGGGAAGCCGAATGGCTGTTCCGGGGGTAACACGGAAAGTCTCGGATCCGCCGCGGCGAGGTGTTTTCCCAGAATTCGTGTACCCTCGATAGCTACACAGGCGGAAAACAGCGCCGGCACAGCCATCAGGAACCCAATGCTAACGCGTAAGCTGATTGACCTGTTGATACATCTCATCGGCAGCCTTCACGACCTTCGAGTTCGCTTCATAAGCGCGCTGGCTGAGGATCAGATTGATAAACTCCTCGACCACACTCACGTTCGAAGCTTCGACATAGCCCTGCTGGAGTGTTCCTAGTCCCTCCTGCCCGCCAGGATTTCCGAGAGTGGGTTCGCCAGAGGCATCGGTGGGTGTAAACAGGTTGCGGCCAATGCTGTTTAAACCGGCCGGGTTCGTAAAATTAGCCAGCTGAATCTGTCCGCCAAGTTGAGCCGCCGTCTGTCCGGGCAGGAAGTAGCTGACGGTACCGTCCTGGGCGATTGTGACGGACTGAGCCTCGGGTGGAATCGTAATGTTGGGCTCGAGTGGATCACCATCTGCCGTGACGATGTTGCCGTCACGGTCGAGATGGAAGTTTCCGGCACGCGTGAAGGCCAACTCGCCACTAGGCCGGCGAACCTGGAAGAATCCTCGACCCTGAATCACGATATCGAGAGGATTCTCGGTAGCCTGAAAGTTGCCCTGGGTGAAGATCACTTCGTTCGAACTGGGACGCGTTCCGAGACCTAATTGGAGTCCGGTCGGCACAACGGTCTGCGTACCGGCGGCGGCACCGGGGGTGATCATACTTTGGTAAAGCAGATCCTGAAACTGTGTCCGGCGCTGCTTAAAACCGACTGTATTTGCGTTGGCCAGATTGTGAGCGATGTTATCTACATTAGTCTGCTGCGCTGTCATCCCGCTGCCGGCACTGAATAACGCTCGAATCATCTCTTTTGTTCTCCTTGTAGCGGCTCTGTTCGGTTACGATCCGGAAACACGCGCGACCTCGTCAGCGCGGCGACTCATCTCTGTTCCGATCTGGACTGCCTTCTGTAGCATTTCGAATTGGCGGAGCACCGTAATCAGGCGTACGGACCCATCGGCTGGCGAGTGATTGGAAGATTCCAAACGCCCCTGATACACCGTGGCATTCGAAGGGGTCGTAGCGGCTGCCGAATCGGTCATCTGGAAGTACGTGCCGCTCTGCTTGGCGAGAGTTTGCGGTTGCGCGAAGGTCACCACGTCGAGTTGGGATACCGCCGCGCCGTCCTGCCGCACTTCTCCCGCCGGGGTAATCTCAACGGATCGTGAGCCATTCAATCGGATGGGCTGACCGTCGCGTCCCAGCACAGGGTATCCTTCTTGCGTCTGTACTTGTCCGTTGGTGGAAAGGCTAAAGTTGCCGTTGCGCGTATACAGAGGACCGTTGGGCCCTTGAATCTTGAAAAATCCTGATCCGGAAAGCGCAACGTGCAACGATCCCCCGGTCTCGGTGAGCGTACCTTGTGAAAAGTCAGTCCACTGGCTTTCGATCACCGGGGCGGTTGTGGGAGTCGGCAAAACGGAAGCGTCAACGGAATCAAGGGCTTCCTGCGAAACATAAAGGGAGTAGAACTCGCGATCGGCTTTGTAACCCGGACTAGCCTGGTTGGCGAGGTTATTGGCCAACATGTCGAGCGACTCCATTCGAGCTCGCATGCCACTGGCAATCGCAATCGTGAATCCGTCCATGCACGAAACAACTCTGCAATCGTTCGTCCTTTCCGACGCAAAGACGAACGCGGTTGACAATTTTTCTTTAATTTCGCAAGGTTCACGCGATAAGGACAGATGGGGAGTTGTTCTGAGCGGCGACAAGAACTTGCCGCCGCAAGCAGTTCGACAGAATCTCGTCAGCGCCACGTCCGCTAAAACCGTTGTGATTGGGCACCACGGCGCGGCACTCCGCATGCACTAACGTCAGCCGTGACGATCGTGACTGCGAGTTTCCCGAGAGTGCAGCGGGCTGCATCGGCGCCGGCAACTGGGAACGCCGAAACAACGCCGGACGCCGCTGGGTTGTTTGAAGAACTACTCGCGGCGCTGAGCACATCAATCCCATTTGAGGGGGCAGCCGAAACTGCTGAAGAGGACACTCAGGCCGGGGACCTGGACAAGCAGGAAGATCCGAGTACGCCCAAAGATGAGGATTCCAAGCCTGCATGGAGGACTGGATTCGGCTGGCTTCAATTCAATGTTTCCGCAGAACCGGTGACTACGCCTGTCAATGTGTTGCCAGGGGTATTGGGGAATTCCGTGCAGAATACTTCAGCAACCTCCATTGAGAGCACTCCCGTGGAAGACGCAGCGGCGGCCGCCGGAACCTCCAACGCCGACATAGCTCAGCTACTAGCGAACCAACTGGACCAGTTCAATACGGTCACAGGTCCGAAAGTGAACGGGAACAGCACGCCACAGCAGTCGAAACAAACAGTGGCGCCACCGCTCGCGTTCGAATTGAAGCTCAACACCGACCCAAATACCGATAACCAACCCGAACCGGTGCAGCCGGACCCAATCCCGAAGTCCGTGGTTACGTCCCAATTGAGGAGTCATTCCGAAATGGGATCGCAAATGGAACAGAACACGGCTAAACCGAGCGAACAGAATTTAGCTTCGGACAAACCCGAGCTAGTGCCTGAAGAAGATCAAACGCGCCGTGCTGAGTCGCCCACAACCAGCGTGGATAGTGTGGGGCGGCCTGCAGGAGGCAAGGACGGAAAGTCGAACGCGGACACCCACAAGAATCAAACCGGCGGGGACAGTCATCCTCACGAGGCGGAGCCAGGACTGGCAACTAAAACGCACAATACTGTGATCGTCGAAGCCAATGTAGGCGAGCATCGCCAACGTTTCACGTCAGAGCTTCGGCAGGCCGAGAATGCTCCCGCTCAATCCGTCACGGAGACTGCACCGATCACTGAGAGTAACGCAACACCGGCACAGCCGGTCACCTCGCTGCGGTTGCATCTGGAATCGGAGAACTCAGCAACACCGGTGGAGTTAACGGTGAAGGAACGTGCGGGACAGGTGAGGATCGAGGTAAGAGATGCAAACCTCGGACGTAATGTTGAACTCCGGGAGCAACTTCCAGACCTGTTGAGGCGGCTGGAAGAGCAAGGATTTCGAGGAGAAGCAACGGGTGGAATAGGGCGCGAAATCGCGTTCAGCGCATCGTCGGATGCAAATGCCGGCTCGAACGCCGATCAGCAGCCGCAACAACAGCAGCACGGATCGGGGGAGCGAAGGCACAACCCGAGGAGCGACGGAGACGACGATCCCCCTTCGCAACGGAACAGACAGGACCGGTCCAAGTGGCAATCGGCCTGGTTTGACCTGGCCAATAAAGAATGAGAACAGGAGACAAAAATGTCTATTTCAGCAATTAATGGCAGTAGCAGCATAATGGCGGAAGCCGATTCTTCCTCCAAGCCGGCTTCCCAAATCAGCGACGATCCTTTGGCGAATAAGGATGTGTTCCTGAAACTGCTTGTGGCGCAAGTGCAGAACCAGAACCCGCTCAATCCATCCGATCCGGTCCAGTTCCTGTCCCAGCTCACGCAGTTCTCGAATCTCGAACAGACGCTCGCAATGCGCCAGAATCTCGATTCAATCAAGACGGGGGTGGACAAACTGGTGACGCTCGAAACCCCTGGCACAACGGAGAAGTAACGAGGAGACCGGACTATGTTTACATCTTTTTCAACCGCTTTATCGGCCTTGACCGCTCACTCCACGGCTGTGGACGTTGTAGGAAACAACCTTGCAAATCTGAATACTCCTGGGTTCAAAGCAAACGTTGTAGCGTTCCATGACCTGGTGACACAGTCTCTCGGAGCAGGAGGAGCCGGTCTTGGTGAGACCCAGATCGGATTCGGTGTGGCACGGCCACTCACACTGCGGCAATTTACGCAGGGCGCGATTAAGGCCAGCACCAGCGCGCTGGACGTCGCAATCCAGGGAGATGGATTTTTGATTTTGAAGGACGCGACGACGAACGCGACCTACTATACGCGGGGCGGCAATCTGCAGGTCGACAAAAGCGGTTACCTGATTACTCCGACCGGTCAGCGTGTGCAAGGCTGGATGGACAACGACGGGACGCTGACTACAAATGGACCGTGCACAGATCTCGTTCTTCCAGTGGGAAGCCTGCGCGCAGCATCCGCGACACAGACGTTCTCGTTCAACATGAACTTAAACTCTGCCGGGGCGGCAGGCGAAACGTTCAACAGTTCCATTGAGATCTACGATTCGTTGGGGCAAGGCCACACCGTCGGCATAACGTTTACGAAGGACGCCACTACGCCGAATAAATGGGCTTACTCGATGAAATTCCCCGACAGCGACGTAAAGACGGCGATCGCACCGGTTACGGGCACTTTGACCTTTGACTCCTCGGGAATGCTAACAGATCCAGCCGCCGATAAGCCGGTCGAACTCAGCATCACTGGGCTGAAAAGCGGTGCCGCGGATTTCAAAGTGAATTGGGAGATCTACGATGGCGACACTCCTCGAATTACGCAGCTAGCCCAGAAGTCTGCGGTCTCGGCAAATCAGCAGGACGGCTCAGCACCGGCGCAGCTTGTGCGCGTTGGCATCGCTGAGTCCGGCACGATTCTGGCCCAATGGTCAAACGGCGTTCAGTCGACTGTCGGGCAGTTGGCGATGGCAGCCATACGTAACCCAGAGTCGCTAGTATCTGTCGGCGACAACAACTACACCCTCAGTGCGCGCTCAGCTCTGCCTGCGATCGGCACCTCTGGCACCGGCGGACGCGGAAATATCATCGGCAGCGCCACGGAGAGTTCGACAGTAGATATCGCGCGTGAGTTCACGAACCTGATCACACTCCAGCGAGGGTACCAGGCTAACGCGCGAGTGATCACCACTGTGGACGAGATGAGCCAGGAAACGATCAACCTGAAGCGCTAGCAGTGAACGATGACAGCCCTAGAACAGATAAGCGGAGTTTCTGAAGTTCCGGTGGAGTTGGAAGTCGAACTCGACCGGAAGACATTGGCCCTACGCGACATCCTTGAACTCGCGCCGGGTAGCGTGTTACGGATGACGCGATCAGCCGGGGAGAACATCGACATCCGGGTAGGCGGGGCTCTGGTCGGCTTTGGCGAAATCGTCATTCTGGAAGAGAGCATGGGAGTCCGTATCACGGATTTCCATCAGGAGTGAAAACGATGGAAGACGTGATGAGATACGTGCTTGCGATCGGGTTCGTGCTGGGCTCTCTTCTCTGGCTGGTGCGGCGATTCGGCAATCCGATCTCGAACGCGAGCAAGGGCGGAGGACCTTGGGATGCTGAGAAATATCGATTGGAGCGCATCAGTTCTCTCCGGCTAGGACCACAACAAACAGTTCACGTCGTTGGTGTGGCGGGCAACGTCTACCTGATCGGATGTTCATCGGCAGGCACTGCGGTTATTGGCCAACTGCCGGCCACTGTCGCATCGTCTGAAGCAAGGAGCGGGTCGTGATAGCAATCGTGTTGGGAGTCTTGCTGAGTGCAGCGGCTCAGGCTGCGAAAGCAGGAAGTAGTCCGATTGGAGGAACTCCGGTCTTTGGGGGTCAAAGCCTCAGCGTTCCGATGCAGATCGTTTTCCTGCTTGGTGCGTTGACGTTACTGCCCGCCTTGATCATGTCGGCGACGCCATTCCTTCGGATTACGATCGTGCTTCATTTCTTGCGCCAGGCACTTGGAACGCAAACAGCTCCGTCCAATCAGGTGCTGCTCGGATTATCACTGTTCCTGACCATGCTGCTGATGCAGCCGGTTGCGACCAAGGTATATGACGATGCATGGAAGCCATATCGCGACGGCCAGATCTCGATGGATGACGCGCTTGTCAAATCCGCACCTGCACTGCGTACATATCTCCTGCGATTTGCACGTGAAAAAGACATTGCGCTGATGCTACAGCTTTCCAAAATGCCACCGCCCGCAACGAGCGCGGACGTGGACCTGAAAGTGCTTCTTCCTGCTTACGTTCTCTCGGAATTGAAGACAGGCTTTCAGATTGGGGCGGTGTTGTTCCTGCCCTTTCTTGTGATCGACCTGATTGTGGCATCGGTGACCCTGGCGGTCGGGATGGTTCAGTTACCTCCCGTGATGCTATCGGCGCCGTTCAAAATTCTCCTTTTTGTGCTTGTGGATGGCTGGAACCTGGTGGTTGGCTCACTCATGAAGAGCTTTGGATAGGGCACGATATGAACGTTCAAACTACAACCGAAATACTTCGACATGCTCTTCTGAGCGCATTCTGGATTGCCCTGCCGCTGCTCCTGGTTGGGTTTGTCGTCGGCATAGTTACGAGCCTTGTTCAGATTGTCACGTCACTGCAGGACCCGTCGTTTGCAGCTGTCCCAAGGATTGGAGCGTTCCTGGTGGCGGTGATCGTGCTGCTGCCTTGGATGACGCTGAAAATGGTGGGATATACGGTAAGCATCCTGGGCGATCTGGGTCGCTATGCCCGGTAGCGGCACCGTCCAGATCCCTTTGCCCGTCATCGCGGGATTCGTGCTGGTATTGGCGCGAGTGGGCGGCGCTGTCGCCTTTGTGCCGCTACCCGGGTTCCGCACGGCACCGATGGTTCCCAAGATCGTGCTAACGATTGCCCTGACGATAGCGCTGCTGCCGCAGTGGTTAGGTCGGCAGCAATCAGTCGAAGTGATCACGCAAGTGATCTGGTGGCTTCCTGCTGAAGCGGCGCTTGGTATCACGATTGGAGTTTTTGCCGGCTGGCTGATTGAGGCTCTGGTGATGGCAATGCAGTTTCTGAGCCTGCAGGCCGGATACTCCTATGCCGCTATGGTGGACCCGGCAACCCAGGCAGATTCGGGTGTCTTACCTGTCTTCGGCCAGCTTTTTGCGTCCCTGCTGTTTTTTGGCGTTGGATTCGATCGGGAATTGCTCCGAATATTCGGAGCAACACTGGATCTGCTTCCTCCGGGAGCGTGGCGGCTTACTCCCGCACTAGGCGCGGAACTGATTCATTTCAGCGGACAGATGATCACTCTTGCCGTGCGCATTGCTCTTCCCCTTGTCGGCCTGCTCGTTTTGATCGATCTTTCACTAGCTTTGCTTGGACGCGTGCAATCGCAATTGCAGCTGTTATCCCTGGCGTTTCCCGTGAAGATGCTGGTGTCGATGGCGGTGATGGCGGTATTGGCGGGCAGCTTTGGTCCATTGTTCCAGTCCGCTTCAGCGGACCTGTCGCGAACTCTTTGGCAGATCGTTCACCAGAGGTAATTGATGTCGGACCAGAAAACTGAGCAACCGACACACCGAAGATTACAGAAGGCACGCGAGCAAGGCCAGTTTCCTGTCAGCAGGGAATTCATAGCGTCTGTCCAGTTCACGGCTTTTGTGGCCTTGATTGTGAGTTTTGCGCCGGAGTGGTACGAGCAGTCGCGTCAGTTGGTGCGAGGCACATTAGGGGAGGCTTTTCGGGGCATTGTCGTAACCGGGTCGCTCGATCGCGATGCGGTGGTTCCGCTGCTTACAACCGCCGGGCTGCGCCTGATTGTGCCTTTCTTGCTTGTGGGCGCGACACTGGTGCTGGTGAGTCTGTCGATGCAGTTAGTGACCACCAAACTGGGACTTGCCACGAGCCGGCTGGCGCCAGACCTAACGCGGCTCAATCCGTTGACACGCATTACGAAAATGCCCAAGGAGAATGCGGTTCAGTTGCTCCAGGCGATGGTTTTGTTGCCGATCCTTCTGTATCTCGTGTACGCGGTTGTGTTGGCCAATATTGACACCCTGATGCAGTTGCCGTTCAGCCGGCTTGAGTCCGGGGTGGGTGCGGTGGCTGTCTCGATCAAGGATCTGTTGTGGAAGGCGGCGGCATTGTTCCTGGTCGTGGGCCTGCTCGATCTGATCCGGCAGCGGCGGCGATGGATCAACGACCTGAAGATGTCCAAGCAGGAAATCCGCGAGGAAATGAAGGACATCGACGGGAATCCGATGACGAAGATGCGCATTCGCCGCATTCAACGGGACCTGGCGCGTAAGCGCATGATGCAGGACGTCGAGAAGGCGACAGCCGTAGTCGTGAATCCGACGCACTATGCAGTGGCTATCAAATATGTACCGGGTGAAATGCCGGCGCCGAAGGTGGTGGCGAAAGGAAGAAACTACCTCGCCCTGCGCATTCGCGAACGAGCCATACGGCATCAGGTGCCGATCATGGAAAACCCGCCGCTTGCACAAGCCCTTTACAAGTCCGCCGAGGTTGGACAGGAAATTCCCGCACATCTTTATCGGGCAGTGGCTGAAGTTTTGGCCTACATCTATCGATTAATGAATGGGCGCCTGCCAGGCATGGCATAGAGCCCGCCGAGAACTGAATGGCAAGCACAACGACACCGATTGCGACCGTCTCATCCGCTCCGGCGGGGAATACTCTGGCCCCCCCACATGCACCCGGCGGAGCCCATCGGCCACCACGAACAGACAACAAATCTGTAACCTCATTCGTTGAAGACGTTCCATGGCAGGAACTAGGTGTGCCGCTCGCGGTACTCGCCGTAATCCTGGCCATGATCGCGCCGGTTCCGGCATTCCTGCTGGACTTTCTGATTGCGATCAACATGACGTTTTCCGTTATCGTGCTGCTGGTCGGCATTTACGTCACGCGTCCTGTCGACTTCAGCATTTTTCCAACGACTTTGTTGCTGTTGACGCTGTTCCGGCTTGCATTGAACATCAGTTCGTCGCGGCTGATTCTACTGAATGGAAACTCGGGAACGGCTGCAGCAGGGCACGTCATTGAGGCGTTCGGCAATTTTGTCGTCGGCGGCAATTACATCATCGGCGCCGTGATTTTCCTTGTCCTGATCGCGATTCAGTACGTGGTCATCAACCACGGCGCAGTTCGTATTTCAGAGGTTACAGCCCGATTCACGTTAGATGCGTTGCCGGGCAAGCAGATGTCCATCGATTCCGATTTGAATGCGGGGTTGATCGATGAAAACGAAGCACGGCAGCGGCGAAAGATGCTGGCAGCGGAGGCGGAGTTTTACGGAGCCATGGATGGCGCGTCACGGTTCACGCAACGCGACGCGGTGGCAAGCATCCTGATTACCGGCATCAATATCGTTGCCGGTTTTCTCATTGGCGTCCTGCAGCATGGGATGGACCTGAAACGTGCGCTGGCGACCTACACGGTCCTGACAATCGGCGATGGTCTCGTTACAGTGATCCCGGCGCTGATGATTTCGATTTCGGGCGGTCTTATCGTCACAAGGGCCAGTTCGGAAGCACGTTTGAGTGCCGACGTCCAGCGGCAGCTGCTAAGTGATCCACAGCCGCTACTACTGGCCAGTGGTGTTCTGGGTGTGCTTGCCATGTTTCCCGGACTGCCGGCAATCCCGTTTCTGATGCTTGGCGGCGGTTTAGGGTATTTCGGATACCGGTTAAGAGCGAAGATCGCGAAGGAGAAGGCCCCAACGCCACAAGCGAGCGCTACTCCGGCCAAGGACAAAGAGAACCTGGAGACTTTGCTGCGTGTGGAACTGCTGGCAGTGGAGGTCGGGCTCGGCTTGGTTCGGATGGTGGAAGGTGGACAGAACTCGCCGCTGCTCCGCAGGATTGCGGCCATCCGGCGGCAATTGGCGCAGGAGCTTGGGTACCTGCTCCCGCCGGTTCGGCTCACCGATAACCTGTCTCTTCGCGCGGGAGAGTATTGCGTCAGTCTAAAGGGCGTTGAAGTGGCCCGCTATGACATGCCACCAGGCTGTGAGATGGCAATCTATTCCGGCTCGGGCTCCCCACCGCCGTTGGAAGGAGTGGCTACTCATGAGCCGGCGTTCGGGTTACCTGCATGGTGGATACCCGCGGGGAGTGGCGATCGTGCCAAGGCAGCGGGTTATACCGTTGTTGATCCCGTGAGCGTACTCGGGACGCACCTTGCCGAAGTGATCCGGCGGCATGCGCACGAGTTGTTCTCGCGGCAAGACACGAAGAAGTTACTGGATCGCGTCACGGAAGAGAATCCCAAGATCGTGGAAGATCTGGTTCCGAAACTCCTGCCTGCGTCTCTGCTACAGAGAGTGCTCCAAAATCTATTGCGCGAGCGGGTGTCCATACGGGATTCGGTATCGATCCTGGAGGCACTCAGTGAGGCGGCGCAGATCACGAAGAACCATATCTTGTTGACAGAGTACGTGCGTCAGAGTATCCGCCGCATGATTGTGCGGCCCTACCTGAACCCCGGTGGTGAACTATCGGCGTTTTTCCTGGACCCGGCGCTGGAGCAAGCGCTCGAAAGCAGCCTGGAGCACACCGAGCAGACGTCTCAGTTGAACCTGCCCCCCCATCGTGTCAGGGATATCGTGGATCGGATCGCACGGGCGGTTGGCAAACCGGATGCACCAGCGATAGTGCTGGCCAGTTCGCCGGCCCGATTCTTCCTACGGCAGATGCTGGAGCCCTCACTGCGTAATGTCCAGGTACTGGCGCATGGAGAGGTCCCGCCTGGGATCAAAGTGGTTTCACTCGGCGTAATCGGATAGTCAGGAACGTCCAAGGAGAGCAATCGAAATGAGGCTCAAATCGTATTTTGCGGCTACGGTCGAAGCGGCTATGACATTGGCGGCAAAGGAACTTGGCGATGAAGCCATGTTGGTTTACTCGCGCGAGGCCACGCCTGAAACGCGGTACCTGGGCCGGTACGAGGTGGTGTTCTCGCTGCCGGAGCCCCCGGAGGTGAAGCCCGAACCGCGAGTTGAACCAAAAGTAGAGACGCCACCGCCGAATCCCGTTTTGGAATCCAAGTCAGAGCCGAGTCCCGCTCTGGAACTGCTGGTTGGGGAACTGACGGCCCTCCGATCGAAAGTGGACCGGCTGGGAACGCAACTTCGAACGGCCTCGCCCGTCATTCCCGCGGTTCGACAGCGACTGCAGCCGGCAGAGTGCCAGAGCATCGTCGACCTGCTGCTCGCCGCTGACGTGACACCGGAGTTGGTGACTTCAATCGTGGAAACAGTGGACGCACGCCTGGCGGCGAATCCAGCGCAGACGGTGCGCGCCGCACTGCAGCGTTCGTTGATTGACGGGGTGAAGGTAGACGCGCGAATAGGCAAAAAATCCGGCGGACCAGGCGTCGTGGTGGTGGTAGGCCCTCCTGGAGCCGGCAAGACAACGGCGGTGGTGAAACTCGCCGCGCGGTATCTGGTCGAAACCAAACACGCGCCGTTACTACTAAGCTTCGACACATACCGCATCGGTGGAGCCGATCAGCTTCGCACGTTCGCTTCTCTGCTTGGGGTACCGTTTCAGGCATTCGAATCGTCGACGTTCCTGCTGGATGCGATTCAACAGAACAGTACGCGGGATCTAATCCTAGTTGATACGGCGGGATACGGCGAAAAAGATCTCGATGCGGCGGAAGATCTCATCAATTTTCTTTCGATTTGCCCGAGTTGTGAGGTGCAGTTGACTCTATCGGCAACGACGAAAACTGCCGATCTAACGCGTGCAGTGGAGAGATTCGAACGATTCCGGCCGAGCAAGCTTATCTTCACAAGACTGGACGAGACGTGCTCGTTGGGCTCGGTGTGGTCGGAAGTCGTTCGGACGGGGCGCAGTTTATCGTTTGTGTCGGAAGGACAACAAGTACCGGAAGACCTCCATCCGGCGAATGCTGAGCGTCTGGTGGAGGCAATTCTCGGCGATTGGCAAATGGAACGACATTCCCCCTCTATTGCTGCTAACCCGCCGCAGACGGTTCGCCCACCGGAACCGCCCAAGTGGTTGGCGGGTGCGTTTCAATCAGTACAGAAACCGGCCTGGACGGGGGTGTCCGCCGGTTGAGTGCGGCCAGTTCAGCCCCGCCGCGGGGGACCGCCGCTTCGAAGAAAGCTTGATCGGACATGCAAGGGTATCAAACATCAATAAGCGAAACGGAAGAGCGAGAGCAGATGATCCTGGCTCATCTGCCGCAGGTCCGCCTGATAGCCCGCCGCATACACGAGCGGCTTCCGGAAAGCGTCAGCCTGGAAGATCTCGTGTCAACCGGCATAGTCGGTCTCATTTCGGCCATCGATCATTTCGACCCAAGTCACAACGTAAAGCTAAAGACGTACGCGGAGTACAAAATTCGAGGAGCGATTCTCGACTCGCTACGCGGGCTCGATTGGGCGCCTCGTCAGCAGCGCAAGAAATCGAAACTGATTGAAGCGGCAATCGTTGCGATTGAGCAGAAGGTACACCGGGCGCCGACAGAGGAAGAGATCGCCAAACATCTGGGTTTGACGATGGACGAGTACCGCGAATGGCTAGTGGATGTACGCGGACTGAATATCGGGAGGCTGGAGAGCGGGCCCTCAGATGAAGAGAGCCGCGATGTGCTCAAGTATGTCTCTGACTCTGAAGACAACCTGCCGAGCAACATCATCGAGCGATCAGAACTGGAGCGGTTGCTGGCGAAGGCGATCGAGCGGATGCCGTATGTGGAACGCACAATCCTCAGTTTGTACTTCCATGAGGAACTGACGCTTCGGGAGATCGCAAAGGTTGTCAAATTGCATGAAAGCCGGGTGTCGCAGCTGAAATCTCAGGCGATTCTCCGACTGAGGGGGTTCGTCGAGAAGAAGTGGCCACAGCGCAAAAGCCGATAGTGCGTTGAAAAGGTAATCACGATGAAGAATCCGTTCGCAAGCGCCGCCGATTTCCAGGACTGGATGAGTTCTGAGTGGGCAGGCAGTTTGCGGCAAGCGCTGGAAAGCCTGATTGGAGTTCCGATCGACGTAGCCAAGGGGCACTCGGCGGACACATCGATCGACGGTTCGGCGTTTCTGTGGTGGCAACAAACGATCACGGGCGCCGAGCAAGCGCCATTGTCGGTTGGGGCGCCACAAGCGACATGGAAGCAGCTGGCGCAGGGCGTACTGGCGGCCGCGGGGCTGGATGGGGCATCGGACGATGAGTCGCGGCAGACGTATTTTGAGATTCTGCAGCAAGCATTTAGCGCCTGGATGGGCGCGGCGGCAGCGACGATCGGCCGCGAAGTAACCAGCGCCTCAGCTGGACCGATCGCGACGGCAACGCCGCATCCCTGGCTACAGTTCGACATCGGTGGGGATATCAACTCCGCCATCTACCTGGCCTTCCCCGAATCGCTTCGCGACATCGGGCGGACTGAGAGTGAGGAAGACAGCTCATCCGGCGCGGTAGCGCGAATCGGAGGCTCCGCAACGCCAATCGTACCGATGCCTCCGAACATGGAGGTGTTGTACGACGTGGAGATGCCTGTGAGCATCTCGTTTGGACGCGCCCGGCTACCGTTGAAGGAGGTACTGAAATTGACCTCGGGTTCCATTGTGGAACTGAATCGTACGGTTTCAGAACCGGTTGATGTCGTAGTAAACAACTGTGTAATCGCGCGGGGTGAAGTGGTGGTGGTGGAAGGGAATTACGGAGTGAAGATCATCCAGATCATCACTCCAAACGAGAGATTAAAGTTTGCCAGGTGACCCAAATGCCTTCTTACATTCAATTGATACTTCCTTATTTATTGATCGCGGTCGTGATAGGTCTTTCGCTCGCACTGTTTGTGCTGGTCAAAGCGGATGTGAGGCGATATGGCTCCGAATGGGAGCGAGAGCGGGAGGGCCTGCTGGAGCACCAGCGGGAACTGAAGACGCAGATTGTCGCGTTAGAGACCGCAATGCGCGAGCAGGAACAGCGCGCGGAGAGCATGACAGCCGTTCCGGTGAGCAGCGCGGTGCGTCCCGGAATGAACCTCCAGCGTCGAGCGCAGATCTTAAGGCTTGCCAAACGCGGGGATAATCCTCAGCAGATAGCGAGCACCGTTGGTATGCCCCAGAACGAAGTGGAACTGCTACTGAAGCTTCACGCGCAGCAGTCGGCGGCCGTCAGCTAGCCTTCGGCGGACGAGGCGCAAAGCGAGCCAAGGCCGCGCAGATCGCAAAGGCTACGACCTCGCCAAGCAGGATGTAGACGGGCCACGGTCCGAGGACATCGAGCATTGTTTGGCTGACGGGTTTGTGGCAGAGGTAAAGATAGTTGGCGCCGAACACCCAGTTGAAGCCGCCGATCAGCAGAGCGTAGACGTTAACCAGGGCGAAAAAGCGCCACAACGCATGACGAGAAATTGGCACGCGGAGCCCCCACACGACATAAACGACGACCACCAGAACCATTCCGTGGGCAACGAAGTAGTAAACGGATGGGTAAGAGGGCCAGGGCGCCCAGAGGTCGGGAGTGAGCAGGGCCATGGCGGCGCCGGCAAGACCTGCAAAGTAGGAGAACTCGGTCGCATAACGATTCCGGGTTAAGGAAGCAGCAACGGTAACCCAAACCGCGAGGTCGCACAATTGGAGTGGCAGCCCTTCGGGGAATCGGAAGCCCTCGGTGGAGTAGCGGTAGGTCCACCAGATGAGTTCGTTGACGGCGAGGGTGACACCTAAAAGGCGAGCGATTAAGTCTGATTTTGCGGGGAACCGGCGGGCGAAGCGGACGAGGGTGAGCGCCGACGCCATCGTGCCGGCGAGAATGGCGAGGTGAGATGGTCCAAATAGACGGAAACCGCCCGGCAAAGGGCTAGTCTCCGACTACGCAGATGTCGCTGAGGTTGCGGTAGTCTTCGGCGAAGTCCAGGCCGAAGCCGACGACGAACTCGTCGGGAATGGTGAAGCCAACGTATTTGGCGTGGACGGGGCGCAAGCGGCGGGAAGGCTTGTCGAGGAGCGCGGCGATCTGGATGGACCTTGGGCGGCGCTGCTGAAGCAAGTGCGTGAGGTAGGTGAGTGTGACGCCGGTGTCAACGATGTCCTCCACGATTACGACATCCACGCCTTCCAGTGATACATCCAAGTCTTTAGTGACCTTGACTTCTCCGGATGGGGTCTTGCCGCGGCCGTAGCTGGAGATACCCATAAAATCGAACCGGACGGAGCCGGGGATAGCTCGGGCGAGGTCGGACAAGAAGATGCAGGCGCCCTTCAGAATGGCAATCAAGTAGATGGGCTTATCTCCATAGTCGGCGCGAATCTGCCGGCCCAGTTCCTCAATTCGAGCTTGAATCCTGTCTCGTGGAATGAGCACCCGAAGGCTGGGTTGGGCAGCCGTGGAATCCCCCATAGGTCTTGTTATCCTCTTTGGCTAATCGGCGCGACGAATGCGAAGGCTCGGTGGACCGACGTGAATATGAGCGGCAGTGGCCTTGCCCGGCACTGAACCGCGGAAAGCGATGTAGGTGATGCCCATGGCTTCCAAGTACCGGCGGAGCCACTGGCCCTCGCGGGAATCGGGGTAGACGGCGACGTCCACGCGACCGCGATGGTCGAAGCCCCAGGACCGGTGCAGCGCCGTTTCGCCCTTGGCGGACACGGGCAGTGGTTTGCCGAACTCACGCTCGTAAGAGGAGGAGATGGCGGTCCACTGGGCGGTGGTGAAGGAGCCGACGCCATCGAATTTCTCGAACCGAGGCAACTCGGCCGTCGTGTGATGGTCGGGCTGTTCGACGGCCTCTTCGGCGCGAGCCATGATGACGAGTTCCTCAAACAGGTGGACTCGGGCGAGGGCGAGTTCGCGAACGCGTTTGGCGGCGTCGAGTTCCTCAATAAAAGATGTCAGATACGTGATTGGGGCGACACCTAGCTCGACGCGCTTTTTGGCCGATTCGAGCCGGCGCGACTTACGTTCCAGGCGGCGTTCGGAGGCGTCAACCATGTCTTTGGCCTGCTGCTCGGTGAACTCTTCGAGCGACACTTTGCCGTAGAGCAGAGCGTTCAGGACGCCGGCGTCGCGAGCCTCCTCGCGAGCGTCTTCCGCATCGTCGAGGGCCTTACGAGGCAATGCACCCGCGTCCACCAGGGTTTTGATCCGCTGGTATTCCGCGTCGGCTTTGGTTAGCTTCGGGTTTTCGGTATCCTGCGCACGCAGAACCAAGGCGCTTGCGAGCAGGAGCATCCAGGAATATCGACGCACCTTAAGCCATTGTAGTACGATACGGCCTAGGAGAACCTTTTCTATTCCCCCGCGCGCAACGAAGAAAACCACTACTTCCGCCTCTCGCGCTCCTCGAAAACAGCCTGCCTCCGAACCGCCGTCCGCGTGGTTGACGTGTGTGCGGGCGGCCGAGGAGAAGAAAGCTGTCGACATCAAGGTGCTCGACCTTCGTCCGGTGACGTCGTTTGCAGACTACTTCATCATCTGCACTGGGAATAACCAGCGGCAGGTGCAGGCGATCTGCGATGAAGTGGAACGATCGATGCGGGAACGCGGCGACCGGGCCATCTCCGTGGAAGGGTATGACAACGGCGAGTGGGTATTGATGGATTACGGCGATATGCTGGTCCACATCTTCTCGCCACAGGCGCGGTCGTATTATGAGTTGGACCGGTTGTGGCGCGACGCGATCGACGTTGAGATTTCGGCAGCGACTAAAGCCTAGACGGTAAGGCGCGAGTCATCACGGATTCCAAGGCTTCCACACAGCGTTTCATCTGATGGTCGGTGCCGGTAGAGATCCGGACACAGTGCGGCAACCCGAACTGGCCAAGCGGGCGTACGATGACACCTTGCTCGAGTAGAGCATCGACTACGCGTATTGCCTCTTCGGGCGAATCGTAGACAATCATCACGAAATTTGCGGCGGTCGGGAGCACCCGCAGGCCCATGCGCGTCAGGTGGTCCATTAGATAGCGCAGGCCATGGGCGTTGGTGGCGAGCGTCCGGTGGAGGAACTCGATGTCGTCCAGTGCCGCCTCGGCGGCGACCTGGGCAAGCGTGGAAGGCTCGAACGTGAGCTTCACTTTCAGCAGGTTCCGGATCAGGGTCTCATGCGCGAAGCCGTAGCCAACCCGTAATCCGGCCAATCCATACGCTTTCGAGAACGTGCGCAGGGTGATCACGTTGTCGTAGCGGTAGTGCATGGAGTCGGGGTACTTGGGGTTATCACGGGCGTACTCGAAATAGGCCTCGTCGATGATGATCAGCACCCGCTCAGGGACGTGCTGGTAGAACTCGTCGAACTCGTGGCGGGTGAAGATGGTCCCGGTAGGGTTGTTGGGGTTGGCGAGGTAGACGATCTTGGTGTGATCGTTGATCGCCCGGGCCAAGGCGGGCAGGTCCAGGTGGTAGTCGCGATGTGGGACAGTCCGGTAGGTAACGCCACGCGACTGGGCGACGATCTGGAAAGCCGCGAATGTGGCCTCAGAGGTAAGGACCTCGTCGTCATCGAGCAGAAAGGTCCGGATGATGTTGGAGATGATACCTTCCGAGCCGCTGCCGACGATCACGTTTTCCGTCTTACATTCGAACAGTTCGGCGAGGCGGCGGCGGAGCGACAGGCCGCCATCGGGGTAGATGTGAACCGTGTGGAGATGCTGGCGGACGGCTTCGAGGGCGCGAGGCGAGGGGCCTAGCGGGTTCTCATTGGAAGCCAGCTTGATGACCTCTTCGAGGTTATAGAGCCGCCGGATTTCGTCGATCTGCCGGCCGGGCTCGTACGGACGCAGCGAAGCAATATAGGGAGGTACGAGTGGCATACTTCACGTCCATCCTTATTATCGGGATTTGGGACGGCGGGCGGTAGGGCTGGTCGAAATTGGGTTCGTTTCGAAAGTTGAGGCGAAGCGCCCGGTGGGATGCCCGAATTGGGTTCGTTTCGCAACTTGGGCAGGTTGGTCCTGCGAGTGTTATGGCTGAAAACGGAGGGGCCTAGTTCGGGCAGGGGACTTCGTTTCGCAAATGGTTGAAACGGGGCGTCTTAGGGGATCGCAGGCTTATGCGCGGCGGCACGGTTGCCGAGATAGCGCTGGCTTGCGGGGCATTGCGGTGCGGGGGAGTTCGTTTCGCAAATGATTGAAAAATTAGGCTTGTTAGGGAACCGCGGGCTTATAGTAGGTCCGGACGGTAAAGGAGCGGGGAAAGGGCGCGGGGAAAGGAGCCGGCGATTGAGGCCCCGTTCCTCGCAATCAGCACGGGAGAGGCACCGAGCGCGGGAGCGCGAGGCGAGGGGTGTGGGTTGAGTTGGAGGTTGGGTAGGAGCAGAGTGAGGGAGATGGGCAGAGCGGCCCCGCTGCGACGAACACCACG
>JADLDI010000019.1 GCA_020846745.1 Bryobacterales bacterium
CGACAACGTAAACCTGACGGTGGAGTTGATCACGCCGGTGGCGATGGACAAGGGCTTACGCTTCGCGATTCGCGAGGGCGGCCGTACGGTTGGCGCCGGCACGGTGACCGAGGTCATCGCGTAGTTTAAGGAGTATCTATGCCGCGCGAAATCATTACGCTGCAGTGCCAAGAGTGCAAGCGGAAAAACTATTCAACGACAAAGAACAAGAAAACGATGACCGAGCGGCTGGAGCTCAAGAAGTTTTGCAATTCCTGCCGCAAACACGTGGGTCATCGGGAGATCAAGTAGGTCTCCTGAAAATTCGGTAAAAAGCGGAGTAAGCTAGAAGCAGGCCACCAGAACGTAGGGGCGTAGGTTTAACGGCAGACCAGCGGTCTCCAAAACCGCGAGTGGGGGTTCGAATCCCTCCGCCCCTGCCACTTAAGCAGAGGGTGCAGGCTTCAAAGAAAAGGCAGGAAGTGACAGTGGCGAAGGCGGAATCAAGCGTCGCAAACATGGGCTCAGGCAACAACGCGCTTGCCAAAGTAAGCACTTGGACGGTGCGGTTGCGTGAATACTACGACGACCTTAGAGGTGAGATGCAGCGCGTCACGTGGCCCAGTTGGAGCCAGGTGCGGGCCACTACCGCGGTCGTAATCGCGGCGGTGTTTGCCTTTGCTGCCTATTTCGCTTTGGTGGACGTGGTTCTCGGGCGGGCCATTCAGCGCCTGTTCAGTTCGCTGGCAAAGTAATCGAAAGGCTTAAGGACATGCAGGACGAAGAGATCCTCGATCCGGTACCGGGAGAGGAACCGGCCGCGGCACAATCGGCTGCTCCGGCAGCCACCCCAGCACCTGTTCCATCGCCCGCGGCGGGTGGCCAGATCATACCCGATCGCCCGAACATGAACTGGTATATCGTCCACACCTACTCGGGCTTCGAACAGAAGGTAAGGGAATCGCTGCGGGGCCGGGCGCTGGCATTTGGTTTTGCCGACCGCATCGGCGAAGTTCTGATTCCGCAGGAAGAAGTAGTCGAGATGCGCGGCGGCAAGAAGGTCACCAGCAAGCGGCTGCTCTATCCCGGATACGTTCTCGTCCAGATGGAAATGGACGACATGCTCTATCACGCCGTGAAGGAAACTCCGCGGGTGACGGATTTCGTCGGCGGCGGGTCGCACCCGGTGCCGTTGACGGCGGATGAAGTGAATTCGATTCTGTACCGGCAGGCGACGAGTGAAGACCGGCCGCGGCCCAAGCTCACGTTTGAGAAGGGCGAGCAGGTACGGATCAACGACGGTCCGTTCACGAACTTTACGGGTCGCGTGGACGAAGTTAACACCGAACGCGACACGCTCCGCGTGCTGGTGACGATTTTTGGCAGGGCGACTCCGGTCGAGCTGGACTTCCTGCAAGTGGAAAAGGTTAGCTAGGAATTTTTGAATAAGAGGCCACGATGGCAAAGAAAGTAAATGCTCTTGTAAAGTTGCAAATCCCGGCGGGTAAGGCAACCCCCGCGCCGCCGGTGGGTACCGCGCTCGGTCCCCAGGGCGTGAACATCATGGAGTTCTGCAAGGCTTTCAATGCCAAGACCTCCGCCAAAGATCAGGAAGGCCTCATCATTCCGGTTGTGATCACGGTTTACTCCGACCGTACGTTCACCTTTATCACGAAGACGCCGCCCGTGGCCGTGCTGGTGAAGCGCGCTGTGAATCTGGCGAAAGGGTCCGCGGAGCCGAACCGCAACAAGGTGGGCAAAATCTCGATGAAGCAGGTCGAAGAGATTGCCAAGATCAAAATGCCCGATCTGAACTGCTTCACGGTGGAATCCGCCATGGAGCAGGTAAAAGGCGCCTGCCGCAGCATGGGCGTGGACGTAACGGCTTAAGTTTCAAAGTCTTCACTGACCTCCGACCCCGACCGCTTCCGCGGCCGGGGTTTTTCGTTGTGTGCGGTTAGGAGAGGCGGTCGGATTGCCGGCGGAAGGGTCCCGGACCCTTCGCTTCACCCAACTTTGTACAGTGCAACTCAAATATAGTACTTGTATTTACGAGTTTGAGGGCGTAATATGCCGTCATGGCTCGCCCGCTCACTACGATTATTCCGGCATTAGTTGTACTGCTCACCCCAGCTTTCGGCCAGCTTACGGAGCCGTGGCAAACAAATTGGGAAACTTTTGGACGGGAGGCTGCCCCGTTACTACGGGATGTAGCTATTCCGGCCGCAGGGAGTTCACGCTTCACAACACTAACAACGTACGCCGGTAAGCCGTTCGAATGGCAAGGTGAGTTCTTCGATTACCTGGATGATACGACGGGGCTTATGATGATGAAACCTGTCGCCATACCTTTATCTACAGGCGGGGTGGGTTTGATGATCGGGGTGATCGCCGAGTTTAAGTCAGCCGCCGCTGCTCGGGGACTTAGACAAGGGCAGACCATTCGTTTCCGCGGACGGTTAGATACAAGCGCAAATATTGCAATTATTCGATTAGACGACGGCACGGTAACCTTTACCGCGTGGACCATTGAGGTGGAGATAGCTACCGACCAGCCTCCCACCGCCACAATCCAGCTATCGGCGCAGGGACGCACGGCGGGCAACGGGCAAACACTGGCCCTGACAGCGCAGGCCGGACAAACGGTACCAGTTACTTTCAGCGCCGTTTCCAGTACTGCTGGAACGGGCACGATCACGGCTTATGAATGGCGTAACAACAATGTCGTTCTCGACACGAAGGCGACATTTACGGCCAACCTTTCCGCTGCCACCAACGACATACAACTTAAAGTAACGAATAGCGTTGGCGCGAGTGCAACCGCGACGGCGCGGGTAAACATTACATTGGAACAGCCGGCCGGCCCGCGGTTGTTGACGCAGGCCCCGGTGGTTCACGGCGCCAGCCTGGAAGCGGTAATTACATCCGGCGCCTGGGTGGCTATTCGCGGCGCTGAGTTTACGACGGTAACCCGCATCTGGGAGGGTAGCGATTTTCTCGGTACCAAGTTGCCGACCGCGTTAAATGGGATCAGTGTCCGCCTGAATGGCAAAAGCGCGTATGTTTATTTCATCAGTCCCACGCAGATTAACGTGTTGGCGCCAGATGGGCTGGAAACGGGAACCGTGAATGTTGAGGTGACGACACCAAGTGGAGTGGCTGCGGGTACGGCCACCGTTCGCGAACGTGCGCCTGGATTCTTCCCGTTCGATCCGGGGGGCCGGATCTATCCGGCGGCTGTGCATCTTGACGGGACGTTCGCCGGGCCAACGGGCTTGTTTGGGTCGGCGGTAGTAACGCGGCCTCCGAAGCCGGGTGACTCGATTGTTCTGTTTGGGACCGGATTCGGATCGACGAATCCGGCCCGCTCGGCGGCCGAGGTTGTGAGCGCCCCTGCGGACCTGGCCACGAAGCCCGCGATCCGGATCGGTGGCGTGGGCGCAGAGGCGCCGTATGCCGGCCTCGTCGGGTCAGGCCTGAACCAGTTCAATGTCGTGGTTCCGCAAGTTGCCGCGGGCGATCACCTGCTGGAGGCGGATTCCGGCGGCGTCGGCGCTCAGCCCAACCTGTTCCTGTGCGTCGGCGGCGGCAGCGGAGCTTTAGCTGTGAACCAGTCTACGCTGACATTCACGGCGACGGCCGCCGCACCGGCGCCGTCCGCCCAAACGGTGGAGGTTACGAGCACAGGCGACCCGCTCGCGTTCCGCGCCACGGTGCAAACGGATTCCGGATCGTGGCTGGCGGTGGATTCCGGCGGGCAGACCCCTCGCGCGCTGTCGGTCCGTGTGAATACCACTGGCCTCGCGCCGGGGACGTATCGAGGTACGATCACGATCGATTCGTGTGCGAACACCGCGGGTGCAAAGACCGTTAGCGTGACATTGACGATTCCGCAGACCGGTCCGGCAATCACATCGATTACGCCAAGTGCGGTGAAGCGTGGAGACACGGTCACGTTGCGGATTGCCGGCACAAACATGGCCAATGCCATTGCCGTGTCGTTCGATCCGGCGAGCGGGATCACGAGTACGGCCACGCGTCCGGCGGCGACTGAGGTCCAGGTGGATATCCGTGTGGCGACGGATGCGGCGTTGGGGAATCGCGCGGTGACGGTGGTGACGCCAACGAGCCGGTCCAACGCGTTGAACTTAAGGGTTGACGCGGCTGCTACGCAGTAGGGGGAGGCGGAGGAGGCCCATCCGCAGACCTTACCTACTCCCGTGCTATGATCCGACCATGGTGCGCCGGGAGATCGAAATCGATGATTCGACGAATCG
Source organism: Bryobacterales bacterium (assembly GCA_020846745.1). GTDB lineage: Bacteria > Acidobacteriota > Terriglobia > Bryobacterales > Bryobacteraceae > JADLDI01. The sequence continues at coordinate 4,257 of JADLDI010000019.1, forward strand.
TCTTCTTACTGATTTGGCGCTGGAGTATGACGGCGACTTAAATCTTGCCTTGGCGGGCTTGTTGCATACACGGGAAGCGATGGAAGATTTCGTTGACCAAACCGAGAATGCCGCCGGAGAGCGCCTGCGATCGTACCGCAATCGTTCAGAATCCGAATTCCGGGAAGGTCGGGTTGTCAGTTGGGATGACCTTAAACGCCGTAACGGATTGTGACGATACTGTTTTCGGCAGCTGCCGCCGAGGCCTTTTCGGAACTTCCGGAGTCGGCCAAGCGCACCGCCACCCGGTGCCTGGATTTGCTTGCCCATCATCCCCGCATGTACCCGCTTCGGCGACGCGGAATAATGCGTGGCTATAGGTACTTCGTCGCTGGCCGATACTTGTTCTATTACCGGCTCGCGAATGAAGAAGTGCAAGTTACCGCGCTTATTCCAGGGGTGATGAGAGATGCTTGACTAACGGTGAGCCTAGCTCACGACAGCGGGATCTCGAAGTAGAACAGATCGTTGTTCGTCGCCGCCTCCCTCAGCCCCGTCACGTAGAGCTTTGCGCCCGGCTTGTGGATCGCCTGGAAGTAGAAGAAGCCGTGGGCGGACTCACCCGCCGGGAGCATCTTGGCTGTAAAGGCGCGGGCTTCGATTTCGAAGGCTTCGAGGGGGTTTTTGGGTTTCCGCCGGGGGATGGGGAGCGGGTCTGTGCCGGGCATTTTGGGACGCTTGGGAGCACGGAGAAATCGCACTTCGTTTGGGGGGATGTTATCGATCTTTTGACGGTCCGCTGAGATGTACTGGACCTGAATTCCTTCGAGCCGGATGGTCTGTTTGCCGTTGTTTTCAATCAGGAATAGCACCGGCAACACGCCGTATTCGTATGGGTTGAGCTTGCCGAAGGCCTGGCTTGCTTCCGCGTCGCTCGTGTAGACCGCCGCCGCCAACACCAGGCCGGAACCCTTTTGGGCGTTCTCAAACGTCGATGCCTTCGCCGGACGAAACCCAGGTTTGTCATCCTTCTTTTGGGCGAGCGCGGCAAGGGGCGAGCTCAGCAGGGCGAGGGCGGCGGTGCGGCGGGTCATAGGCTGTTTTCGAATCTTACCGTAGGTGACGGTTGCCAAGTGTTTCGGGTTGCCGGGCGTATGGGTATACTCGCGGGGAGTCCTGTTCAATGTATCTGCTCTACGGATTGCTGTTGTGGATCGCCGCGCCGCTGGTCGCGATCTACCTGGCGATCCGATCGCTCCGAAGCCCTGGATATTACCGCACGCTGCCGGAACGCTTCGGTTGGCTGGGGGCGGCGCCGAGGGGCGGAATGTGGCTCCACGCGATCTCAGTCGGTGAGGTGATCTCGGCGGTGGGGCTGATCCGGCGATGGAAGGCGGATTACCCGAACATGCCGGTGTGTGTGTCGGTCGGCACGCTGGCGGGGCGGAAACTCGCCGATGAGCGGCTCAAAGGCATCGCCGATGCGGTTTTCTACGCGCCGCTCGATTTCGGGTGGATCGTCAGGCGGTTTGTAAGAGCATTGCGGCCGCGCCTGGTGGTCGTGATGGAGACGGAGATTTGGCCCAACCTGTGGCGGGAATCGAAGCGCGCGGGTGCGGGGTTGGTGGTGGTAAACGGGCGTATCTCGGACAAGGCATTTCCGAAGTACCGGCGGTTGCGGCCGTTCTTCCGCGCCGTGCTACGCCGGCCTGACCGCCTTCTGGTGCAGACGGATCTCTATCGCGACCGCTACCTCGCCCTGGGCGCGCCGGCGGATCGGATCGAAGTAGCAGGGAATCTGAAGTACGACTTTCGTCCGGGCTCGCCTTCCGCGGCGGTAGAGCAGTTTGTCGATCGTACCGGCGCAGCGGAGATCTGGATCGCGGCCAGCACCATGCCACCGGCAGCGGCGGACGATCCGGATGAAGATGTGGTGGTAGCGGATGTTTTCGAGAGTTTGGCGGCGGAACATCCTCGGTTGCTGTTGCTGCTGGCTCCGCGGCGGCCCGAACGTTTTGAGACGGCGGCGAGCCTGTTTGCGGAACGCGGCATCCGTACGGTGAGGCGATCGCAGCTTACGGCTACGGCGAAGCTCGAATTGCCTGGATGCCTGCTGCTCGACTCTATCGGTGAATTGAGCGGGTTGTTTGCGCTGGCGGATGTGGTGTTTATGGGCGGGACGCTGGTAGATCGCGGAGGCCACAATTTGCTCGAACCCGCATATTTCGGAAAACCCGTAATATCCGGTCCGAATCTGCAAAATTTCCCGGAAATTGCGGCAGACTTCCGGCAGGCGGGTGCGCTTAAGGAAGTGCGCTCGACAAACGAGTTAGCGGAGGCAGTGGACAAACTGCTGGTAGACGCGAGCTTGCGCGCGGCCTTTGGGGAACGGTCGCGCAAGCTGGCAGGCAAACGGACCGGGGCGACGGAGCGTGTAGTTGCGGCGCTCGGCCAGGTTCATGAAACCGTATGGCCGCGCGCGGTGCATGGCCCGCTCGCGACCGTCGCCTTAACGCCGTTGTCGTGGTTGTGGCGCGCCGGTACCGCAATCGATCGCCGTCTGCACAAACCGAAGCGACTGCCGCGGCCGGTGATTGCCATTGGGGGAGTGGCGATGGGCGGTGTGGGGAAAACGCCATTCGCGGTAGAGGTTGCTCGCATGCTTCGTGAGATGGGCCGCAAGCCGGCATTCCTGACACGCGGCTACGGCCGCGACAACCCGTCGGTGATCCTGACCGTACCACCCGGCGCGAACGTTTCCGCCACGCAGACGGGCGATGAGGCGCTGATCCTGTTGCGATCGGGGTTGGGACCAGTGGGTATCGGGTCGGACCGGCATGGGGCGGGGGAACGGCTGCTCGCCGAATACGACTGCGATGCACTCGTGCTCGACGACGCGTTTCAGCACTGGGCATTGGCTCGCGACGTGAACATCGTGCTGCTGGACACGCTGGACCCATTCGGGGGTGGTGGCGTATTCCCGAAAGGGCGTTTGCGCGAGCCTCTCAGCGCCCTCGGTCGAGCAGACGCGATTGTGCTGGCGCGGGCCGAACCCGGTGGGACATACGCGGGTGCGATCGCGCAGATCAGGCGGTGGAACAACGATGCCCCGATCTTCCGTGCCCAACTGGTCGAAACGGAATGGGTAGATGGCAGCACCGGGCTGACGGGACAGCCGGCCGGCGAAGTGGTGGCGTTCTGCGGATTGGGCAACCCGGAATCCTTCTGGCGTTCGCTGCGCCGGCTCGGCGTGAAAACAGTTGTCCAGCATACGTTTCCCGACCACCACCGGTACACGGTGGAAGAACTGGACGAAATGGGGCAGATTTCTCCGCATCTTGTGACGACAGAGAAAGATTGGCTCAATCTTCCGCCTGAAGCGGCCGGCCGTCACCGCATCTGGTGGTTGCGCATACAGTTGAAAATCGATGGCGATCCCCCCTTTTCCCCGTGGTTGGGTAAACGGCTAAGGTTGCTATAATTAGATCTTCAATATGGCTCAACTGGGGGGGCTTGACGCACGTCCGGGCGCACGTAAGGTTATTTTGTTGACACCACGGGGGTTCTGCGCGGGTGTGGTCCGCGCAATCGACGTGGTGAAAATCGTTTTGCAGTTGTATGGCGCGCCGATTTACGTGAGAAAAGAAATTGTTCACAACCGTCATGTGGTGGAAGAGTTGCGCGATCTGGGCGCAATCTTCGTGGAGGAACTGAGTGAAGTTCCCGTGGGCGCTCGTGTGATCTTCTCTGCGCACGGTGTGGCGCCGAGCGTTCGGCAAGAGGCCAAAGATCGAAATTTGCAGGTGATCGATGCGACGTGCCCGCTGGTGACGAAAGTCCACCTTGAAGCGGTGCGGTTCGCCAAGCGCGGCTACACAATCCTGCTGATCGGCCATCAGGAGCACGACGAGGTGGTGGGTACGCGGGGCGAGGCACCGCTGGCGACGTTGGTTGTCTCCTCTGAGGAAGAAGCCGATACCGTTCAAGTCTCGGACCCGGAAAGAGTCTGCTACCTGACGCAGACGACGCTCAGCCTCGACGAAACCGCCGGGATTGTGGGCAAGTTGAAGCAGCGGTTCCCCAAGATCGAGGGACCGCCGGCCCAGGATATCTGCTATGCCACCGAGAACCGCCAGATGGCGGTAAAGGCCGTGGCGAACGAGTGCCAGTTGCTGCTGGTGGTGGGGTCCCAGAATTCGTCCAATTCCCGCCGGATGGTGGAAGTGTGCCGCAACCAGGGCACGCCGGCCTACCTTGTGGATGACCAGCGCGACGTAAGGCCCGAGTGGCTGAGCGGCGTGCAGACGGTGGTGGTAACCGCCGGCGCCTCGGCGCCGGAGCATCTGGTTCAACAGTTGATCGATGCATTACGCGATCGTTGGGGGTTTGCAGAAATGGAAGAGATGCAAATCAAAGACGAGGATGTTCGGTTTTCTCTGCCCGCGGAGCTGTCGCAGGCTTCGCGATTGACACAGCTTGCCGTATGAGAAGCAGCGCACCGGTTGCCGACACGCTGGCCAATGCCTGCCAGCGGTCGATTGAACGGGCGGCCCATGCCCTGTTGGATGCACAGAAGCCGGAAGGCTACTGGTGGGGCGACCTGACCGCCGACACGACTCTCGAATCTGACTACGTTCTGTTGCAGTTGTGGATGCATCCGCCCAACAACGGCGTTTGGAATCCGCCCACCCGCGAACTGATCAACAAGTGCACGCGGGCAATCATGGAACGTCAGAACGAAGATGGCGGGTTCTGGATTTATCCTGGCGGTCCGAGCGACATCAGCGCTTCGGTCAAAGCCTACTTTGCGCTGAAGCTGGCCGGAATTCCCGTTGCGGACGAACGGATGACCCGGCTGCGCGATTGCATTCTAAGCCTTGGCGGAATGCAGAAGGCGAACAGCTACGTCAAGATCAACTGCAGCCTGTTCAACGTCTACCCGCGCGAATACGCGCCCACGGTACCGCCGGAATTGATGTTGTTCGGCAACGTGATCTACGAAATGTCGTCGTGGACGCGCGCCATCGTGATCCCGCTGTCGATCGTTCAATCCAGCGGACCGCGCCCCGTACCTACCGGCTTCAACCTCGACGAATTATTCGTGCCCGGCGTTCCGCTCGCGTTCCCGAACAACGAAGGCTTTTTCAGTTGGCGGAACTTCTTCCTGACCGCGGACAAGGTTTTCAAGCGGTGGCAGCGGTTCGGGCTTTCGAGCGTCCGGCAGAAGGCGCTCAAGAAGGCAGAGCAGTGGATGCTCGATCATACGAAGCATTCCGAAGGCTTGGGCGCGATTTATCCGTCGATGATGTACGTCGTCATGGCGCTCGACTGTCTGGGATATCCGAAAGATCACCCGGAAGCGATCGAGGCCGAGAAGCAGTTCAATAACCTGCTGGTGGACGATGGCGAACGATTCTTCTTCCAGCCGTGCTTTTCGCCTGTATGGGATTCGGCGATCGTGGCGTTCGCTCTAGGCGAAGCGGGCATCGCGCCGGAACCGGCGATGGCGCAATGCGCGGATTGGATGCTGTCCAAAGAAGTGCGGCGGAAGGGCGACTGGAGCGTGAAGCGCCCGAACGTCGAACCGGGCGGCTGGTACTTCGAGTTCGCCAACGAGTTCTATCCGGATATCGACGATACGGCGATGGTGCTGCTCGGGCTGCAGCATGCGCAGTCGCGCAACACGGTGGCGCAGCAGGCGGCCGTCCGCCGCGCCATTGACTGGCTGCTCGCGATGCAAGGCGCCGATGGCGGGTTTGCTGCCTTTGATGTCGACAACTGCTGGAACTTCCTCAACTCGGTACCATTCGCAGATCACAACGCGATGCTCGACCCGAGTTGCCCCGACATTACCGGCCGCGTGCTCGAAGCGCTTTCGGTGTACGGGATGAAAGGCAACCATCCGGCCATCCGTAAAGCGGTCAATTACCTGCTCCGCACACAGGAAGCGGACGGTAGCTGGTACGGCCGTTGGGGTGTCGATTACATTTACGGAACATTCCTGGCGTTGCGCGGCTTGCGCGCGGCCGGCGAAAGCGATCGCGAGGCGCATATCCTGCGCGCGGGCGAATGGCTCCGGTCGATTCAGAACGCCGACGGCGGGTGGGGCGAAAGCTGCGAAAGCTACGCGCAGCACAGCTATGTCAACGGGCTGAGCACCGCGTCGCAAACGGCGTGGGCGATTCTTGGTTTGATCGCCAGCGGCGACACCGATTCGATCAGTTTGCAAAAGGGTGTTGAGTACCTGATCGACACGCAGCGCGCGAATGGACGATGGGATGAAGCCTGGGCCACGGGAACCGGCTTTCCCCGTGTTTTCTATCTCGCCTATCATCTGTACCGGGACTCGTTCCCGCTACTGGCACTGGCAACTTACATGAAGAGCCGCGGTCAGGGCCGGGGCGACCTGGCCTAAGGGAACAGAGGGACACGACAAGCCATGAGATTTCCGCTGGCTATGGCCGCCAACCTGGCGGGTTATATCGCGAAGAATAAGTTCCGGCCGCGGCCGGAATGGCAGGTGGACAACTCCGCGCACATGGATTCGTCCAATCCGTTCAAGATCATCTACTCGGCCGATAAGAAACGTACGCCGCACCCGATGATCAACAAGCGGTTCCCGCTGGTGATGATGCTCGAACCGCTCCATGCCTGCAATCTCACGTGCACGGGTTGCGGCCGCATCCGCGAGTACGAATCGACGATTACGCAGCAGTTGACGCTTGAGCAGTGCTTGAAGGCTGTCGATGAGTGCGGCGCTCCGGTAGTTTCGATCTGCGGCGGCGAACCGATGCTGTATCAGCCGCTGCCTCAGCTTGTGAAAGAGGTCCTGTCGCGCGGCCGGCACATCTACCTCTGTACGAACGGCATGTTCATCCGGAAGAAGATGAAGGACTACGCGCCGAGCGACAGCTTCTACTTCAACGTCCACCTGGACGGCATGGAGAAGAATCACGACATCGCCGTCGAACGCGAAGGGGTCTTCAAGGAAGCCATCGAAGGCATTAAGGCGGCGAAAGCGGCCGGGTTCCGTGTCAGCACCAACACCACCGTTTACAAAGAAACCGACCTCGCCGAGATCGAAGAGCTGTTCGAACTGCTGAAAGGCTTAGGCGTGGACGGCCACATGGTCGCCCCGGCGTATGGCTATTCTGCCGTGAACGACCGCGAGATTTTCATGACCCGCGACGACATCATCGAGAAGTTCCGCGGGTTCGACACGATTGCCAGAAAGTATCCGGTGATCACCAGTCCGATTTACCTCGACTTTCTCAAGGGCGAACGCGACCTGCCGTGCACCGCCTGGGCCAGCCCGACCTATAACGTGAAAGGCTGGAAAGGCCCGTGCTACCTGATCACCGATTCGCATCACGAACGGTTTGAAGGGCTGATGACGAAGACCGATTGGGAAAGCTACGGCTACGGGAACGATCCACGGTGCGAACACTGCATGATGCACTGCGGCTATGAGGTATCGGCGGCGCTGGGTATTAATTCGAAACTGACGGACGGGTTCCGCCTCCTACACTGGGCCCTCACCTAAGTGAAACCAACCCTCGTCACGGGAGCCACAGGCTTCATCGGCTGGCATGTCGCGCGGCAGTTGCTCGACCGCAGAGATAGGGTGCGCATTCTGGCGCGCACTCCCGCGAAGGTGCAGCAGTTAGAGGGCGCGGAAGTGGTTTGTGGCGACCTGCAGGATGCCGCGTCGCTTCGCAGTGCCGTGTCGGGCTGCGCGGTGGTGTATCACGTGGCGGCGGATTACCGGTTGTGGGCGCCGCATCCGGAAGAGCTCTTCCATTCGAATGTAGACGGAACGCGCAACCTGATCGAGGAATCGCGAAAAGCCGGTGTCGAACGGTTTGTCTACACCAGCACCGTGGGCTGTATCGGCATTCCCGAAAACGGCGTCGGCGATGAGAATACTCCGGTGACGCTTGAAGATATGACGGGCGCTTATAAGCGGTCGAAGTTCCTGGCCGAGCAGGAAGCACTGAAGGCCGCGCATGAAGGTTTCCCTATCGTAATCGTGAATCCCACGGCCCCCATCGGCGATCACGATATTAAGCCCACGCCGACAGGCAAGATCATTGTGGATTACCTCAAAGGCAACATGCCGGCCTATGTCGACACCGGGCTGAACCTGGTGGATGTACGAGATACGGCGCGCGGGCATTTGCTCGCCGCCGAGGTGGGCCGCACTGGCGAGCGGTACATTCTCGGTTCGGAGAACCTGACGCTGGCGCAGATTTTTGACAAGTTGTCGTCGATGAGCGGCATCCCGGCGCCTAAGCATCAGATCCCCTGGCACGTGGCCTATATGGCGGGTGTCGTGAGCACGAGTTGGGCGAAACTCAGCGGTCAGGAACCGCGTGCGCCCATCGATGCCGTTCGCATGGCGAAGAAGAAGATGTTCGTAACGCCGGCCAAGGCGGTGCGGGAATTGGGCTTTGCAGCCAGTCCCGTGGATGGCGCCCTGCGGCGGGCGGTGGATTGGTTCCACGCCAATGGATATTGCTGAAGGAGACGTAGTGGTAGTAGTGGCGGCCATGGCTCGCGAGTTCGACGGTTTACGGCGCTATACTGGCCCGTGGCTTGATCTACAATTGCCTATTGAGTTTGCCCGCCAGACGATGGTGGCGGGTGAGTGTTGGGTGTTGGCCGCAAACGGGCCGGGACCTCGCCTGGCGCGAGCCGCTGTTGAGGCAGTGGCCGCGAAAGTGAGGCTTCGGGCGGCTGTTAGTACGGGATACTGTGGCGCCCTTGACCCCCGGTTGGGTCCTGGAGAGGTGATCGTGGCCACGGAAGTGATCGACGCGGACACTGGCGAGCGCTTTGCCGTGCAAAGGCCAGTAGCGTCGGAAGCAGGGAGTACGGCCGCGACAGGCCGGGTCGTAACTGGCGATAGGGTGATTTCCAGTTCGGATGAGAAGAGCGGGTTGCAGCGCCGCTACGATGCGTGCGCCGTGGACATGGAAGCCGCGGCCGTAGGCGCATGGGCGCGCGCTCGAAACGTGCCGTTCTACTGTGTTCGTGCCGTGACTGATTTGTCGAGTGAAGGCTTTTCAATCGATTTCGAACGTGCCCGCCGCGCCGATGGCAGCATGCCGGTCAGCCGGATCTTGTGGCAGGCGCTCGCCAAGCCCTGGGTGCGGTTCCCGGAGATCAAGCGGCTGCAGTCGCGATGCCGGCTGGCGTCTGACAGGTTAGGAGAGTTTTTAGCGGGGTGCCGCTTCTAAGATGAGTATTCCTGAAACAATGCGCGCGGCGGTCTACCAGGGCTCAAGCTCGGTGGTTGTGAACAACGTGCCGGTGCCGTCCATTGGGCCGGGCGAACTGCTGGTGCGCGTAGAGACCTGTGGTATTTGCCATACCGACCTCAAGAAGATCAAGTACGACCTGCTGCCCGGTCCGCGCATCTATGGACATGAGACCGCGGGTGAGGTGGTCGCAGTGGGCGAAGGCGTAACGGCATTCCAGGTGGGAGATCGCATTGTCGCGTTCCACCATATCCCGTGCGGCGAATGTTTCTACTGCGAACGCAAGTTGTACGCCCAGTGCCCGGTTTATAAGAAGGTGGGCATTACCGCGGGATACGAGCCCGCGGGTGGTGGATTTGCACAGTACATCCGTGTGATGGATTGGATTGTACGGCGCGGTGTAGAGAAGATCCCCGCTGGGGTGTCGTATGAGGTGGCTTGCCTGGTTGAGCCGGTAAACACATGTGTCAAAGCCGTAGATCAACTGGCCCCACGCGCGGGTGATGTCGTGATTGTGCAGGGACAGGGGCCCATCGGCCTCATCTTCACTATGCTCTGCAAGCGCGCCGGGTGCCGTGTGCTGGCTACGGATACGATGTCGGAAAGGCGGGAACTGGCCATGCAGTTTGGCGCGGAACTGGCGGTGGACCCGCGCGTGGAAGACGTGGCGGCCCTGGCACGCGCCTGGACGGAAGATCGCGGCGCCGACGCCGTGATCTCGGCCGTGTCGGTCAAAGGATTAGTGGAAGAAGCTGTGCGGGCCACGCGCCCCGGCGCAAAGGTATTATTGTTCGCCCAAACGTCAGACCAGGAGCGCATTGAGTTGTCGGGTAAGGACATCTGTATGGGCGAACGGGTCCTGATGGGAAGCTATAGTGCGTCCGTCGATTTGCAAGCAGAGAGCGCACGTCTGGTGTTCTCGGGTGAGTTGCCGCTGGCAGGGCTGGTGTCGCACCAGTTTCCGCTCAACGATATCAACCAGGGCATTGAGCTTGCGTTGCATCCAAACGGCAAATCGTTGAAAATTATAGTTCAGCCACAGAGGTGGTCTAAGTGACGAAACAAATGATGGCGGCCGTGCTCTACGGCAAGGAAAACCTTAAAGTAGAGCCGGTGGCCGTTCCCTCCATCGATTCCGGTGACATTTTGGTGCGCGTCAAAGCCGCGTTGACCTGCGGCACGGATGTAAAGGTTTTCCGCCGTGGCTATCACGCGCGCATGATTGTCCCGCCTGCTTTGTTCGGTCACGAACTGGCTGGCGATGTTGTGGCGGTCGGGTCGAACGTGGGGCGGTTTTCCCCCGGCGACCGTGTGGTAGCGGCGAATTCGGCTCCGTGCGGGCAGTGCTTTTACTGCCGCCGCGGCAACGAAAACCTTTGTGACGATCTCCTGTTCAACAACGGCGCGTATGCGGAGTACATGCGTATTCCGGCGCGGATCGTTGAGAAGAACACCTACCGGATTCCGGAACACATTCAATATCAGGACGCGGCGCTGATTGAGCCGCTGGCCTGTGTGCTGCGCGGGTTGGAAGAGACCGGTCTGCGTACCGGCGACACCGTATCGGTGATCGGGCTTGGGCCCATCGGGTTGATGTTTGTGCGCCTCGCGAAAGTGCGCGGCGCGCGTGTCATCGCGATTGGCCGCCGCCGGTCGCAGGTGGACCGCGCCGCCAAAATCGGCGCCGATGAATTGCTGGTGAGCGACGGCCTGGACATCGTGAGCGAATGCCGTCGCCTTACCGACGGCTATGGTGTGGATGTCGCGATTGAAGCGGTCGGCATTCCTGAAACCTGGGAACAGGCCGTGCGCATGGTACGCCGCGGCGGTACGGTCAACTTTTTCGGCGGATGCCCGAGCGACAGCCGCATTTCGCTCGAAACGCAACTGCTCCACTACTCCGAAATCACCTGCAAGGCGAGCTTCCACCATACGCCCCGCCATGTGCAGGAAGCGCTCGACATCGTAAGCCGCGGCGAAATCACCGCGTCCGACTTCGTGAACCGTGTCGAGCCGCTCGCGAACCTACTCGAAGTGATGCGCCACCTCATGAGCCACAACGGCCACATGAAGACGGCGATCATCCCTTAATCCGCGCCTTGACTCCGCGCTTCCTGTTCCCGAAGGAATTCGTCGCGGATCCTGTTTCGAATCAGCATGCCTGGACCGTTGACGAGTCCCTTGCCTACACGAAATGGGTGGCCACGGGCCACTACGAGAATTTTCACGTCGTCAGTTTCCTGCTGCCAAAGCATCTCCATCAGGATTTCTATAACGTCTACTCGTTCTGCCGCTGGGCCGACGATTTAGGCGATGAAATCGGGGATACGGCGGAGAGTTTGCGTCTGCTCGACTGGTGGCGCGAGTCGACGCAGTCGATGTATAAGGGCGACGCGACACATCCGGTGTTCATCGCGCTCACCGATACGGTGAAGCACCACGATATCCCGCCCGGCCCGTTTATCGACCTGATCCGCGCTTTCGTGCAGGACCAGACCGTCACCCGCTACGACACCTGGGCGTGCGTGTTCGACTATTGCCGCTACTCCGCCAATCCCGTGGGCCGCCTGGTGCTGTACCTCTGCGGGTATCGCGACCCCGAGCGGCAGCGGTTATCGGATTTCACCTGCACCGCCCTGCAACTCGCCAACTTCTGGCAGGATGTTTCTGTCGACTTGGGGAAGGGAAGGATCTATCTGCCGCGCGAGGTGCTGATTAAGCACGGCTGCGACTTCGGCGATGTCGAAGCGCGTGAGGATTCACCGGCGTTCCGCCAAGCGATGGCGGAGTCGGTGGAGGTGACGCGCGACCTGTTTATGAAGGGCCTTCCGCTGATCGGCATGGTGGACCGCCGCCTGGCGCTCGACCTGGAATTGTTCAGCCGCGGCGGACTCAAGATCCTCGATAAGGTGGAAGAACTCGACTATGATGTCTTGTGCCGCCGCCCGAAGATCTCAAAATCAGAGCGCGTTGCGCTGCTGGTGCGCGCACTGCTGCGCTGGGGCCTGAAGCGCGCGGCCTGAGGAATCTCACGATGCAGCTCGGCCGTTCGTACCGCTACTGTCGCGAGGTCGCCCGCTCAAGAGCGAAAAACTTCTACTACGCTTTCCGTTTGCTCGACGAATCGCGCCGCGATTCGCTCTGCTCCATCTACGCCTTCATGCGCCATTGCGACGACTTGAGCGATGAAGAGGGCGCAAGCCTCGCCTCGCTTGAAGACTGGCGCGGGCAGATGGTGCGCGCACTCGCCGGTGAGGTAGATAGTCACGCCGTCTGGCCGGCCTTCGTCGACACAGCCAAGCGCTACAAAATCCCGCATCAGTATTTCCACGACATGATCGACGGCGTTTCCTCCGATTTGGGGCGGCGCCGCATCGAAACCTTCGACGAGTTATACCGTTATTGCTACCAGGTGGCGTCCGTAGCCGGTTTGTCTTTAGTCCATATCTTCGGGTTCGACCGGCCGGAAGCGCTTATTTTGGCCGAAAAATGCGGCATTGCGTTTCAGATTACGAATATCCTGCGCGATGTTCGCGAAGACGCCCTGTTAGGCCGTACTTACCTTCCGGCAGAAGACCTGCGGCGGTTCGGAGTTACTGAGGACTTACTACGCTCAGGCGAAGAAACCCCCGAATTTCGCGCGCTGATGCAGTTTGAAGCGCAGCGCGCGTGGGGTTACTACAACGACTCGAAGCCGCTGACCGGCATGGTGGACCCGTCGTGCCGCAAGTCGCTCGCGGCGCTGATCGAAATCTACTCGAAACTGCTGCGCCGTATCGAGATGCGCGACTTTGCAGTCCTGCGTCAACGTGTGCGACTGTCGAGCGCTGAGAAAAGCTGGATCCTGGTGCGGCACCTGTTATGGAGTTCCTCGTAAAGGCTGCCGGCAACCCGCGCCGGGTCGGTGTGCTGGCCGGCAGTTTCCATCCAATCACCCGGGCGCATGAGGCTCTGGCGCAGTCCGCACTCTCGGTGGTGGATGAGGTTGTCCTGGCCATGCCGCGGCGCTTCCCACATAAGGAGTATGAACGTGTCGGCCTCGCCGATCGCATGGAATTAGTAAGCCGTGTCGCGCAGGCGAACCCCGGCTTCTCAGCCGCGATCACCGAAGGCGGCCTCTTCATCGACATGGCTCGCGAGGCTCGCGCCGTATATGGCCCCGACGCGGAGTTCTGGTTCCTCTGCGGCCGCGATGCCGCTGAACGAATCATCGGTTGGGATTACACGGGCGACCGCCCAATCGAAGAGCAACTGCGGGAGTTCGGCCTGCTGGTCGCAGACCGCCAGGGCCGCTTCGACGCGCCGCTGCACCTCAGCGATCGTGTGATGCGACTGGAGTTGACGGGCGAGTGGAACGACGTGTCCGCCACCGAAGTTCGCCGGCGCATTGCCGAAGGCAGCGATTGGCGCGAACTGGTGCCCGAACGCGTAGCGGACCGAATTGCGGCGCTCTACGCCTGACCTGCTAACCGGCCAGCCAACGTTCCGCGAATTCGCTCGCGTTCCCTTGCAGATCGACAGATTCCTGGCGCTCTTCGGCCCCGTCTTTGAAATACTTTGCGACCACACCCTCCGCGGCCGGCGACAATTCCAGCCGCTTCTCGCGCGCTTCCAGGCGCAGCGTTGAATCGATCCAGGTCACCCTGACCATCGTGCGCATCCGGTGGCCGATCGTCCGGCACGCGCGCAGCAGTTCATCCGTGAACGGGCCGGACTTCAAAGCTTCCGCCAGCGGCGCCAGTTTCTGCGCAAGATCCCGTTCCGCGGCGCGTGCTTCCCGCAGCCGCTTCTGCTGCTCCGGATCAGCCTCCTCGGCCCGCTCCAGCGCCTTGAGATTGTTCTCCAGATTATCAAGGAAGCTCATCTTCGTAGCATAGCGGGGCGCCTCCCGCTAATGCTCCGTTGATGCCAAAATCCTCGTCCACCGGCCGACCGCTCAACTGCCCGGGGCGCCATCTCGCCAGCGACCACCGCACCGACCGGTAACCCCAGTAGTACGCGCTGCCACGCGTGAGGTAGTGCCGCGTTTCCAGGAAGAAACGCGCCGCCACGACCTTCGTCCAGTTGCGGTGGCCTCGCGAGGGCAACACCAATTCGGCGGCTCGCGAGGTGCACGATTGAAGACGGATTACCGCCAGATCACCGGCCGTACTGGCCGATTCCAATCCTCGCGCTTCGCGCGCCAGCCACGGGCGTTCCACCATCGAGAGCCCGCCCAGGCACCCGACTTCCGCAAAGTCGTTCAGGATCTTCCGCTGCTCCTTGTCGATCTCAGGGTCGATCAGGTGCGTAAAGCTGAACTTCTGCCATTGAAACTGGACCGCTACATCGTGCGTAGCCGCGCCCACCCATACCGGACCCGCCGCCGTTTTCACCTCCCATAGGCGGATGTGGTGACGTTTCCGCAGCGAATTGAACGCCTTCTGGAAGACCATGTCCGGCAAGCGCCGTTCATAGTAAAGCGGCGAGACCGGCGCGCTGGGGTACGTCTTGCGGGCCGCGACGGCGGCGTAGGTCTTAGCGAACGTCCGCGGCGTTAGAGCCTCGGCCAGCGACCATCCGGCGATTTGGAACGCCCGCACCAACTGTTCGCGCGACGCGACGAAAGCGAAGTTGACGACGTCAGCCTTTTTACGGCCATCCGCGTCGGTGATCTCGGGGGATAGCTCGGCCAAGGCGGTCAGCGACTCTTCGGTGACATCTGCTTTGGGCAGTTCGGCCGGGTGCCGGCCTACCGGGTCGGCGGTCACGTCCAACACCAAATCGGCGCCGCCGGGGATTTCGATGTCGGCGTCGGCCATGCGGAACAGGATCAGCCTGGCGGCGATCACCGCGGCGCCGGCCATGGGCGTGGGCGCTACCCGGGTGTAGATCATCCCGCCCGCACCGGTGAAGCCGACCGCGGACCGGTGCAACAGGGTGGACGTTGGGCGATACCAGATGCCGTTGAGCCAGCTATGCGGGTGGCTGGCCGCGAGTACGCCGCGAATACGGTTGCCGGCCAACACCGACTCGCGCGCGTTGTCCACAGACGCCAGGCTTACGTCGCACGGCCAGTCCTTGCCATCAGCCAACCGGCACCCGGTAAACTCCAGTTCCAGTTCCGCCCGCTCCCGGCGAATCCCATATCCGATCGGATGGGCCTTGCCGATCCTTCCAGCAATTAGCGAGCCCACCGGCAATACCGGTCTGGTGTTGCCGTCAAGCGCTCCGACCACGCGCAACGTCATCGGCGTGCCGGCTTTCATGTAGCTGGCCACGGGCGCCGTCAACCGTACCTGCAACTGCTGCCGCTCACCCCACGCGGTCGCGACCAACAACGAGATCCCCAGAACTGCCCCCCTGAGCACGGGGCTAGAATTCATTCGCCGCTCCCAACCGCAAGGCAACCCGCCAGGCCAACGAGGTCACGACGATACTGGCCAATCCGTCAACCGCGTAATGATACCTGCCGTAGATCGTTGCAATATACACAAGTAGCGCCACGAAGAACGCCGCTCCCCAAACAGCCGGCCGCTGCCGTAGCACCGTCAACAACCCAAAGGCCGAAGAAAACGCTACCGCCACATGCCCACTCGGAAACACGCTGGTGCTGATGTCGAGATTGTCTAAAAGAAAGGTGTTGATCGTCCGGGCAATCCCGGCGAAGTGCGGGATGTCCGTATTCGGAAATGCCACCCGCGGCGATAGCACCTGGAAGTGCGGCAGCAGCGCGTAGCCCGTAAACGTACCCAGGAAAAGAACGATCAGAAACCGGTTCGCCTGCGACCGTGCGCCTGTGGTATACAGCACCACTAACGAAAGCACAGGTACGGCATACAGAGATAGATACAGGGTCTCAAGAAGGGAGGGCAGCACCGATCCTGCCGATTCGATCAGCCGCTGTAAGCCGGCGCCGTGCAGCAGCATGCGGTCCCACATCACCCACGTGGCTTGCCATTGCTCGCGCGGCGTGCCGGCGAACATCTCCATCGACCAGTAGCCCACCAGGATCAGCCCCAGCGAACCCCAGCGCCGAGCCTCGCGCGTCCACACCGTCGACGCCGCGTGCTCGTACTTCCAGATGAAGTACAGCACCATTGGAAGGATCAGTAGTGCGCCCCGCTGCCACATCGCCAGCGGCCGCATCATTCCGAGCGCTGCCAAATATAGAAAGTAGCTGAGCGTCACGAGCTCTGGCCGGCGTATTCCGTCGAACCATTCGACGCGCCGGCCCGGCGCGACCCCCTCTTCTTTGATGACGGACTCCATGGATCCCCGACACACGATACTACGTGGCAACGCGATGAGCAACAAATGTTACTTAATCCCCCGTGATTTGGTCGCGCAACGCCACGTCCGCGGGGGATACCGGCCGGCCGGTGGTACGCGCTAAGGTCAGATAGTGAACGCTAACCCGGATCTCTACGCCCCGGACCCGCCGGACCCAGGCGATGCCGGCCGAGTTCCGCCGCACGTGCCGCCTGAGCGCGAGCACAAGGTTTTGCGGCTGCTGATCGCCGGGTTCGGTTTGATCATTGCCCTGCTTGTAATGGACGGGTTTGTAGGGTTCCACAGCATACTGTCGATTCGGGCTAACGTTTCGGCTTTGACCGAAGATCAGTTCCTGAATGTTGTTCTGATTGACGAGGTGCAGCGAACGCAATCCGGCCTATCCTCGGTGCTGTATACGTTGTCGAACGGAGTGCCGCCGGCCGAAAAGACGCAACTCGAACGGCGGGTCGACCAACTCGAAACACGGCTCAGGGAGTTATTCGCCCGCATCCCTCCGAACGACCCGGATATCGCCATCTGGCGCGAGGTCGAATTGGCCTCCGCTGAAGTGACCGCGAGCGCGGACCGTATTCTGGCAGCTCCGACGGGGGTTCGTCCGGATATCCAACCATTGCTCGCCAGCCGCGAACACCTGCTGTCCGCCACAGGCAATCTGATCCGCTCAAGCCACCGTCGGGCGGAAAGCACACGGCAGTACATCGAGCAAACCACGTCCACCTGGCTTCTGAAAGACGCGGCGCTGCTCGGCGCTTGCGTGATTCTGGCGCTGGTCTGCGCCTGGCTCGTCCTGCGTACCGCCACCCGCCTCTATTTCCGCATGACGGAGCAATCGGAGGAGCTTCACCGCGTATCTTGGCAACTGCTGGAGAAGCAGGAGACGCTCGCCCGCCGCTTATCGCACGAACTGCACGATGAGTTAGGACAATCGCTCACAGCGCTGAAGGCGAACCTCGCCCGCCACGTCGCCAGCGGTTGTACCGATCCGCATTGGGTGGAAGACTGCACCGAATTGGTAAGAGGTTCGATGCGTAGCGCCCACGAGATTTCGCAACTCCTGCGGCCCACCATTCTCGACGACTTCGGCCTTGCCTCGGCCATCGGCTGGCTGTGTGAGCGCTGTGAAGAACGGTCGGGAATCGTGGTCACCTACCATTCCGATATCCAAGGCCGGCTCGATGAGCAGACCGAAACACACGTCTTCCGCATCGCGCAGGAGGCCCTCACAAACGTGATCCGCCACGCCCGCGCCACCGAAGCCGTCGTCACCCTCCGCCAGGAACCCGATTCGATTCGCCTCCTCATATCCGATAATGGGTCTGGGTTTGAGGCAAAGCCGCCCGGTTCACGGCAGGGCTTTGGAGTAACGGGAATGCGCGCTCGTGCGCGCACGCTTTCGGGTGAACTCGACATCCGCACCAGTCCCGGAGCCGGAACCGTAATCGACGCGGTGTTTCCTTATCGTGGAGTCCCGAATGAAGAGAAAAATCCGCATCCTGTTGGCTGACGACCACAAGTTGGTTCGCCAGGGATTCAAGCTGATTCTCGAATCGCAGCCGGACATGGAAGTGGTGGGCGAAGCAGGCAACGGACGGGAAGCGCTGGAATCTGTGAAAGCGCTCAGGCCGGATCTCATCGTGATGGACGTCACCATGCCCGACCTGAACGGCATCGAAGCCACCCGGCGTATCCGTGAATCGTCGCCTGGCGTGCGTGTTCTGGGCCTGAGCGTTCACCGCGACGGCGTTTATGTCCGCGAAATGATCCGCGCCGGCGCGGAAGGGTACTTATTAAAGGACGCAGCCGATACCGAACTGCTGGCCGCTATTCGGGCTGTGGCCGAGGGCAACAGCTACTTGAGCCCCGAGGTCGCCGGAGCGGTTCTGAAGGACTATCGCAAGCACGCGGCGAACCCCATCGACATGCTGAGCGCCCGCGAACGCGAAATCCTGCAAATGATCGCCGAAGGCAAGACCAACAAAGAAGTCGCGACTTCGCTCAATCTCAGCGTCTACACCGTCGACGGGCACCGTACGCGCATCATGGAAAAGCTCGGTCTCCACAGCGTCGGCGAACTCGTGCGGTTCGCAGTACGCAACGGCTTAGTCGACTAAAAGCAGTTCAAGCGTAAATGCCCGGCGCTTCGTGTCCCAGCGCCTGCACGTACTCTGTATAGGAACCCAGGTAGAACTTCGGTTCCTGGTCTCCTGTTTCGCCGCCTAACTCCAGCACTCGCGACGCCAGTCCGCGCAGAAACGTCCGGTCGTGCGACACGAAGATCATCGTCCCTTCGTAGTCCTTCAACGCGTCCACCAGCATCTCTTTCGTCGCCAGGTCCAGGTGGTTCGTCGGCTCGTCCAGCACCAGGAAATTCGGCGGGTTGAACAGCATCCGCGCCATCGCCAGCCGCGACTTCTCCCCGCCCGATAGCGACCGGATCTTTTTCTCCACATCGTCGCCCGAGAACTGAAAGGCCCCCGCCAGCTTGCGCATCACCCCCAAGCTCTCGGACGGGAAGTCTTTCTGCAGTTGATCGATAATCGTCAGGTCCGCATTCAGCACATCGAGCGATTGCTGGGCAAAGTACCCCATCACCAAACTGGCCCCCAGTTTCACCTCGCCCGCATCCGGCGCCGTCGCCCCCGCGATCATCTTCAGCAGCGTCGTCTTACCCGCTCCATTGCGCCCCATCACCGCCCAGCGCTCCCCACGGCGGATGGTCATGTTGAAGCCCTTGTAGATCGTGCGCGGACCATAGCTCTTGTGCAAGCCCTCGATCGTCGCCACCATGTCGCCCGACCGCGGCGGAACCTTAAAATCGAACTTCACCACCTCGCGCTTCTTCGGCAATTCGATCTTCTCGATCTTGTCCAGCGCCTTGATCCGGCTCTGCACCTGCGCCGCCTTCGCCGCGTGCGTCTTGAACCGCTCAATAAACCGCTGCTCTTTCGCGAGCATCGCCTGCTGCCGCGCAAATGCCGCCTGTTGGTTCGCCTCGCGAATGTTCCGCTCGCGCTCGTAGAAATCGTAGTTGCCGGAGTAGACGTTGATCTCCCCGGCGTCAATTTCCGCGATCTTCCCCACCAGCCGGTTCATAAACTCGCGGTCGTGCGAGGTCATCAACAGCGACCCCTGGTGGGACTTTAAAAACTGCTCCAGCCAGATGATCGACTCGATGTCCAGGTGGTTTGTCGGCTCGTCCATCAGCAGCACATCGGGCTTGCCTAACAGCACCCGCGCCAGCGCCACACGCATCTTCCACCCGCCCGACAGCGCACCCACATCGCCGTCGATCTGGTCGTCTTTGAACCCCAACCCGTGCAGCACCTCGCGCGCCTGCGCTTCTAACCCGTAGCCGCCCAGGTGGTCGTACTCTTCCTGCACCTCCCCGAACCGCTCCAGGATTTTGTCCATTTCGTCCGCCCGCTCCGGATCGCCCATCGCATGCTGCAGCGCTTCCAGTTCGTGGTGCAGGTCGCCCAACCGCCCGCTCCCCGCGATCGCCTCATCGAGCACCGATCGCCCGCTCATCTCCTCGACGTCCTGCCGGAAGTATCCAATGGTTATCTTCTTCGGCACGGAAACGGTCCCGTCATCCGGCGACTCTTCCCCCACAACCATTCGAAACAGCGTCGTCTTTCCCGACCCATTGGGTCCGATCAGACCCACCTTCTCGCCAGGGTTCAACTGAAACGACGCTTCGACAAAGACAAGCTGCTTGCCGTACTGCTTACTGATGTTAGAAAACGAAATCATCCCGAACTTTCCACCGTAACAGACACTCGCCAACTCCCACACGCCGAATCAACCAAACTCTCATTAACGACACTCTGGCTGACTATATACAAAAACAGCGGGAACCACTGGAGTCAACCATCCGGCGCGTCATTCGGGAAGAGTTGCGGCGCGCGGGCTAAAGCGCACGTCCAAGTAGGGCGGCACAGAGCAAGACCAGCGCCACCACGCTGCCCGGTTTTTGCAAAATCTTTACGATTCGGGCGGAGACTTTGATTCGACCATAGCGGAGACATCTCTACGCTCAATTCAGGCGGGGCCAGCGATGGTCCCGCTGGATTGAGAGGATTTGATGGTTTACGACGCTATTTGTCTGGGATTGGTGGGGCTGTTCTTTGGCGGGTCCTGGTGGGTTGTGCGGCGCGGGATGGGCGGTGGCCGATGACCACGCTCTATCTGATTGGCGGAATCATTGCCGGCGGGCTATTGCTTTACCTGTTTGTCGCGCTGCTGAAGCCGGAGATATTCTCGTGAACTCGAATGAGTTAGTGCAGGTGGTACTGTATCTTGCCGTTCTGCTGGCGCTCGTGAAGCCGCTGGGGGCATATATGGCCCAAGTCTATAACGGGCGGTGGGAGATCGGTTTGGAGAGATGGATTTACAGGCTGGGGGGGATTACACAGCCTGGCGCCCCGATGACGTGGACATCCTATTCAGGCGCCTTTCTTGCTTCGAACCTGGTTGGTCTTGTGCTGGTTTATGCGATGTTGCGGGTGCAGCATGTGCTGCCGTGGAACCCGGAAGGCATGGGAGCGGTAGCTCCGCATACGGCCTTCAATATCGCGGTGAGTTTCGCGAGTAACACGAACTGGCAGAACTACGGCGGAGAGGCGGCACTCAGTTACTTTACACAGATGCTGGCGTTGACGGTGCAGAACTTCCTGTCGGCCGCATCCGGGATGGCGTTGCTGGTAGCGCTGGCGCGGAGCCTAACGTCGCGGAATGCGCGCGAGATCGGGAATTACTGGGTGGACTTCGTGCGAAGCATCGTTTATATTCTGCTGCCGTTATCGGTGCTGCTGGCGGCGATGCTGGTTTCGCAGGGCGTGATCCAGAATCTGGATTCGTACGTGAAGGTAGCGGATTCGAAGCAAGTGCTGCCGATGGGTCCGGCGGCGTCGCAGGTAGCGATCAAGCAGTTGGGGACGAACGGAGGTGGATTCTTTAACACTAACTCGGCTCATCCGTTTGAGAACCCGACACCGTTCTCGAACTTTGTCGAATGTCTGGCGATCTTACTGATTCCGGCGGCGCTCTGCTACACATTCGGGTGCCTGGTGAATGACAAACGGCAGGGTTGGGCGTTGCTGGCAGCGATGCTGATTCTTTTTGTCCCGCTGCTGATGGTGGGTATTTCCGCCGAGCAGGGTAACTGGGAAGGGAAGGAGGTGCGGTTCGGGATCGCCAACTCAGCGCTGTGGGCGGCGGCGACGACGGCGGCTTCAAACGGGTCTGTCAATGCGATGCACGATTCATTCACGGCGATTGGCGGACTGGCGCCGTTGTTCCTGATGCAGTTGGGCGAGGTGGTGTTTGGGGGCGTGGGATCCGGACTTTACGGAATGGTGGTGTTCGCGATTATCGCGGTGTTTCTTGCGGGGCTGATGGTGGGGCGGACGCCTGAGTATCTGGGGAAGAAGATAGAAGCGTTCGAAATGAAAATGGCATCGATCGCGATACTGGCGCCGCCGCTCTGCGTGCTGGCCGGTACGGCCATCGCGGTGGTTACTCCGATGGGAGTTAGCGGGCTGGCGAATCGTGGAGCGCATGGGTTCAGCGAGATTCTCTACGCGTTCTCGTCGATGGGAAACAACAATGGGAGCGCGTTTGCGGGATATGGGGCGGACAATCCATTGGTGAATTTCATGGGTGGAATCGCGATGCTGGTGGCGCGGTACTGGGTGGCGCTGCCGGTGCTGGCGATGGCGGGGTCGCTGGCGGCGAAGAAGACGGTTCCGGCCGGACCGGGAACGCTGCCGACACATACGCCGCTATTTGTGATCTTGCTGGCAGGTGCGGTGTTGATCGTGGGGGCGCTGGCATTTATTCCGGCGCTGGCGCTGGGTCCGATTGCGGAGGCACTCAAATGAGTGGACAACGGAAGTTATTGGAAGGGCGGATTCTGCGCATGGCCGTGGTGGAGGCGCTGTGGAAGTTAGATCCACGACACCAGGTGCGCAACCCGGTGATGTTTGTCGTGTTTGTCGGGAGCTTGCTGACGACGGTGCTGGGCGTACAGGCGTTGACAGGCAGAGGAGAGGCTCCGGCCGGATTCATTCTCGCGATCAGCCCGTGGCTGTGGTTTACGGCGCTGTTTGGGAACTTTGCGGAAGCGGTGGCGGAGGGCCGCGGGAAGGCACAGGCGGAGACACTACGTAAGAGCCGGCGCGAGGTGATGGCGAAGAAGTTGGCCGAACCGCGGTATGGCGCACTTTGGAAGGCGGCGGCTGGTACGGGCCTGCGCAAGGGCGATGTCGTGTTGGTGGAGGCCGGGGATTACGTTCCGATGGACGGCGAGGTAATCGAGGGCGCGGCATCTGTCGATGAGAGTGCGATTACGGGCGAGAGCGCGCCGGTGATCCGGGAGAGCGGGGGCGACCGGTCGAGCGTGACGGGCGGGACGCGGGTGCTGTCGGATTGGCTGGTGGTACGGGTGACGGCGGAGGCGGGCGAAAGCTTCTTGGAGCGCATGATCCAGATGGTAGAAGGCGCGAAACGGCAGAAGACGCCGAACGAGATTGCGCTGAACATACTGCTGGCGGCGCTGACGATCGTGTTTCTGATCGCTACGGTGACGTTGCTGCCGTTCTCAATATTCGCGGTGAAGGAGGCCGGGCAAGGTGCGCCGGTGACGGTTACGGTGCTGGTGGCGCTGCTGGTGTGCCTGATTCCGACGACCATCGGCGCGCTGCTATCGGCGATCGGCATTGCGGGGATGGACCGCATGCTGCAGGCGAATGTGCTGGCAATGTCCGGCCGCGCGGTAGAAGCAGCGGGCGATGTCGATGTGTTGCTGCTGGATAAGACCGGGACGATCACATTGGGCAACCGGCAGGCGACGGCGTTTGTGCCTGCTCCGGGCATAAGCGAGAAGCAACTGGCTGATGCCGCGCAACTGGCTTCCCTGGCCGATGAGACGCCGGAAGGCCGAAGCGTGGTGGTGCTGGCGAAAGAGAAGTTTCAACTCCGCGAGCGGGATTTGCACCAGTTAGGGGCGCATTTTGTGCCGTTCTCGGCGCGCACGCGGATGAGCGGAGTAGACCTGGACGGGCGCCATATTCGGAAGGGCGCGGCGGATGCGATTGAAGCGCACATCGCGGCGGGCGGCGCGGCGTTGCCGGCGGAAGTGCGCACAACGGTGGAAAGCATCGCGCGGCAGGGGGGGACACCGCTGGTGGTGGCGGATGGCCGGCGGGTGATGGGCGTTATTCAACTGAAGGACATAGTGAAAGGCGGGATCAAAGAACGGTTTGCGGAACTGCGCCGGAGCGGAATCAAGACCATAATGATTACCGGCGACAACCCTTTAACGGCCGCGGCGATCGCGGCGGAAGCGGGTGTGGACGAGTATCTGGCCGAAGCGACGCCGGAACGCAAACTGCAATTGATTCGCGACAAGCAAGCTGAGGGCCGGCTGGTGGCGATGACGGGAGACGGTACGAACGATGCACCGGCGCTGGCGCAGGCGGATGTGGCGGTGGCGATGAATACAGGTACGCAGGCGGCGAAGGAAGCCGGAAACATGGTAGACCTCGATTCGAATCCAACAAAGCTGATCGAAGTTGTTCAGATTGGAAAGCAAATGCTGATGACGCGAGGCGCGTTGACAACGTTTTCGACGGCGAACGATGTGGCGAAGTACTTTGCGATTATTCCGGCGGCGTTCGCGACGACTTATCCGCAGTTGGGTGCGCTGAACGTGATGCGGCTGGCATCGCCTGAGAGCGCGATATTGTCGGCGGTCGTCTTTAACGCGCTGATCATTGTGGCGTTGATCCCGCTGGCGCTGCGTGGCATCCAATATCGGCCGGTGGGCGCGGCGGAGTTACTGAAGCGGCACCTGCTGATTTACGGATTAGGCGGTGTGGCTTTGCCTTTTGTGGGGATCAAAGTGATCGATTTGCTTATATCGAGATTGGGGTGGGTGTGATGGTTACGATTCGGATGGTTTTGGTCTTGAGTGTTTTGTGCGGACTTATCTACCCGCTGGCGATTACGGGCATGGCTCAGTTGCTGTTCCCACATCAGGCGCACGGGAGCCGGGTGATTCGTGAAGGGCGGGTGATAGGGTCGGAGTTGATCGGGCAGGCGTATGAGGATCCACGGCACTTCTGGAGCCGGCCGTCGGCGACTGCACCGTTTGCTTATAACGCGGGGCTGTCTTCCGGATCGAATTGGGGTGTGAAGAATCCGGCACGGCAACAGGCGATTGAGGCGCGCAGGAAGGCTCTGCTGGCGTTGGACCCCGGCAACGCGGTTCCGGCGCCTTTCGATTTGTTGATGGCCTCCGGAAGCGGGCTCGATCCGCATATCAGTCTGGAAGCTGCCGCGTGGCAGGCGGGAAGGGTCGCACGGATGCGCGGACTGGATCGGCACAGGGTAGAAGAGTTGGTAAAGCAGTACACGGAAAGGCGGCAGTTCGGGGTTTTGGGAGATCCAGTGGTCAACGTGATGTTATTGAATCGAGCACTGGATCGCTTATGAGGATTTTCTGTGTACTGATGGTGAGTGCCGCGGCGCTGGCGGAGGAGGCATTCTCGCCGCGGGAGCGCTTGCTGCTGGAGCGAATCGAGAAGCTGGAGCAGCGGTTAGCGGCGCTCGAAGCGAGGAGTGGGACGGTTTCGGCGCAGGTTACGGATATGAATACCGGCACGCCGGCCGTGGCGGCGTCTCGCGCGGAGGCTGTCGCCACCCGAACGACCATCAACATGAATTTCGATGGTTACTACGGGTATAACTTCAACCGGCCGTTTACCGGGAGCAACGCGCTGCGGGCTTATGACGTGTCGGGTAACAGCTTCGCGATCAACCAGGCGGGAGTGATGATTGAGCGCCTGCCGGATGCCGCCGCCGGGCGGCGGTTTGGGGGCAGACTCGACCTGATGTTCGGACAGGCGACGGAGACGCTGCAAGGATCGGCGGCGAATGAACGGCGCCCCGAGGTTTTCCGGCACATTTTTCAGGCGTACGGCACGGCTGTCGCGCCGATAGGCAAGGGACTCACCATAGATTTCGGCAAATGGGCGAGTGCCCTCGGGATTGAGGGTAACTACACAAAAGACCAGTTCAACTACTCGCGGGCGTACTGGTTCAGTTTCCTGCCGTTCTATCATATGGGGCTGCGGACGACCTATCCTGTTACTAAGTGGTTGAACGCGAGTTATTGGCTGACGAACGGGCTGAATCAGACGGAGGACTTCAACGGCTTCAAGAGTCAAGCGGTGTTGCTGAACTTTGCGCCGTCGGCGAGGGTATCGGCAAATCTGAATTACTACAACGGCCAGGAGCAGCGGGCGGTGGATGGCCATGCGCCGCGGGGGCGGTCGCACTTTTTCGACGGCTATATCACGTGGCAGGTATCGGACCGGTGGAAGGTGGCCGGAGAGGCGGATTACGCGTTGGAGCGGACTACTCCGAACGATGTGCCGCGGATCGTGTTCGGCGGGGCGGGATACGCACGGTACAACGTCACTAAGCGGTTCAGCCTGGCGGGACGGTTTGCTTATCTGAATGATCGTAACGGCTGGTTTACGGCTGGGCGCCAGGCATTGAAGGACGGCACGCTGACAGCAACAGTTGACGTTGCGGACGGATTTCAGATGCGATGGGAGGTCAGGCGGGACTGGTCGAACGTTAGGTGGTTCCCATCCGCTGACATTAGCCGCGGAAAGCACGAGCAGACGACGGCGTTGATTGGCCTAATCTGGTGGTTTGGAGGAAAGCAGGGCGCTTGGTAGAACCCGGCAGGCCCAATCCGGAAGAGTTACTCGCTCGTATGGAGCAAGAAGCGCGACAGGAGTCGCGCGGACGGCTGAAGGTATTCTTTGGCGCGTCGCCGGGAGTGGGGAAGACGTTCGCGATGCTCGAGGCGGCGCGCCGTGAGCGGCAGGCGGGTGTCGATGTGGTGGTGGGCGTGGTGGAGACGCACGGCCGGACGGAGACTGAGGCGCTGCTGGACGGCTTGGAGATACTGCCGCGGCATGCGGTGGCGCATCGGAACATCACGCTTGAGGAGTTTGATCTTGATCGGGCGCTGGCCCGGCGCCCGGGCCTGTTGCTGGTGGACGAACTGGCGCATTCCAATGCTCCGGGGCGCCGGCATACGAAGCGCTGGCAGGACGTTTTGGAACTTATCGACGCCGGCGTTAACGTCTACACCACGCTCAATGTGCAGCACCTGGATAGTCTGAACGATCTGGTGGCTCAGATCACCGGGGTGGTGGTTCGCGAGACACTGCCCGATTCCGTGCTCGACCAAGCCGACGATGTCGAGCTTGTGGATTTGCCGGTCGAGGAACTGCGGCGGCGGATGGAAGCGGGGAAGGTCTACATACCGGCCCAGGCGCGGCGCGCGATGTCGGGTTTCTTCCGGCCGGGCAACCTGACGGCGTTACGCGAGTTGGCATTGCGGCGTACGGCCGACTGTGTAGACGCGCAAGTGCGGAGGTACCGGCGGGAGCATGCCATCCGGTCCACATGGGCGGTGAGGGAACGGCTGATGGTCTCGATCGGCCCGAGTCCGTTTTCGGCGAAGTTGATCCGGGCGGCTAAGAGGATGGCGGAACGGCTGCGGGCGGAGTGGGTCGTGGCTTACGTTGAGACGCCGGGACAGGCGGCCGCGGATCCCGAAATACGCATGCGAGTAAGTGCTTCGTTGCGGCTCGCCGAGCAGTTGGGCGCCGAAACGGTGACGCTGACGGGGAGTAACGTGACAGACAGCCTGCTGGCGTATGCGCGATCGCGGAATGTGTCGAAGATCGTGATCGGGAAGCGGGCGGGTCCGTTATGGAAGAGGTTGTGGTTTGGATCGGTTTTCGATGACCTGGTCGCGCGGAGCGGCGATGTCGAGATCATCGCGGTGTCTGGAGAGCCGGAGCCGGTGGCGGCGGGAATTGGGCGGCTGTCGCCTCAAACGGGCGCCATCAACTGGCACGAAGCAGCACACGCAATGGCGATTACCGGCCTGGTGACGCTGATCTCGCTGCCGCTGCGGAACGTGCTGAATCCGGCGAACCTGGTGATGTTCTATTTGCTGGGTGTGGTGGCGGTAGCACTGCAGTGCAGCCGTCCGACGGCGTTCTTCGCCGCGGTGTTGAGCGTGGCGGCGTTCGACTTTTTCTGCGTTCCACCGTATATGACGTTCGCGGTGTTTGACTACGAATACCTGGTGACGTTCGCAGTGATGTTGACGGTAGCCGTGTTGATTGCGTCGTTGACGATACGGGTGCGGCTGCAGGCAACACATGCGGCGGAACGGGAGGCGCGGACACAAGCGCTCTACCGGCTTACACGCGAGCTAAGCGGCGAATCGCGGTGGATGGAAGCGGGACGCGCCGCGGCGGCGATCGCGCGCGAGGTGTTCCAGAGCCAGGTGATCCTGTTCTTTCCGGAGCAAGCGGGCAAGATCACGTTCCGGCGGCGCACTTCGGACGAGTTGCCGCTGCCGGCGGTGGAGGAAGGCATTGCGCAATGGGTGTTCGATCACGGTCAGAAGGCCGGCAAGGGGATGGATACGCTGCCGGGCGCGACGGCGTTGTATGTGCCGTTGAAAGGGTCGCAATCGACCTTGGGTGTGCTGGCGATCGTGCCGGGGGAAGCCGCACATCTGGAGTCGCCGGACCAGATGCATTTGCTCGAGATTTTTGCGAGCCAAACGGCGCTGGCGATTGAGCGTACACAAGCGGAGATGGCGGCGCGCGACGCGCAACTGCGCGCGGAGGCGGAACAGATGCG
This sequence comes from Bryobacterales bacterium, assembly GCA_020846745.1. Classification (GTDB taxonomy): domain Bacteria; phylum Acidobacteriota; class Terriglobia; order Bryobacterales; family Bryobacteraceae; genus JADLDI01. The sequence goes on from JADLDI010000019.1 coordinate 32,516, forward strand.
GAGCGGTTTGCTGAGCGCGGTGTCGCACGATTTGCGAACGCCGCTGGCGACGATCACCGGGGCGGCCAGCAGCCTTCGGACCCAAAAAAATCAACTGGATCAGGCGACGCAAGCGGAACTGTTGGAGTGCATTGAACTGGAAGCTGAGCGCCTGAGCCGGCTGGTCAACAATCTGCTGGAAATGACACGGCTGCAGTCCGGCAAAGTGACGGTGCGGAGGGAATGGCATCCGCTGGAGGACTTGGTGGGGGCGGCGCTGACGCGCTTGGAACGTATCTTGGAGGCACGGCCGGTGCATGCGGAAATTCCGGCCGAATTGATGGTTTCAGGCGACGATGTGCTGCTGGAGCAGGTGATCTGGAACATCGTAGAAAATGCGGCGAAGTATACCCCGCGCGGGACGCCGATCTGGATCAGTGGGCGTGCTACGGCCGGCTTCGGGGAGTATGGTGGAGTGGAGGTGGACGTACGCGATTCAGGACCGGGATTCGCAAAGAGTGAAGAGCAACTGATTTGGAACAAGTTCTACCGTGGAAAGCAGGCGGCAACGGTTGAGGCGAGCCGAGGAGCGGGGCTTGGGCTGGCGATCTGCCGCGCGATTGTGAACGCGCACGGAGGACGGATTGAGGCGGCGAACCACCCGGAAGGCGGTGCGCTGATCCGCGTGTGGCTGCCGCATCCGGGCCGTCCACCTGAGGTTCCCAATGGCTAATGCCCCGGAAATACTGATTGTGGAGGACGATCCGCAGATTCGGAGGTTTCTGCGGGCCACGCTCGCGGCGGAGCAGTTCCGGTATCACGAGGCAGTAACGGCGGCGGAGGGAATCGCACAGGCGCAGGCGCGTCAGCCGGACCTTGTGTTACTCGACTTAGGGTTGCCGGATCAGGATGGGTTGGATGTGATTCGGGCCATCAGGCGGAGCAGTCAGGTACCGATAATCGTGCTGTCGGCGCGGGGGCAGGAGAAAGATAAGATCGAAGCGCTGGATGCCGGCGCGGATGACTATGTAAGCAAACCGTTCGCGGTGGGGGAGTTGCTGGCGCGGGTGCGTGCGGCGCTGCGGAGATCTGCGACGATCCGCGATGGGGCGGAGGGGACGACGTTTCGTGCCGGAGACATCGCGGTGAACCTGGACGCGCGAGTGGTCCACGTCGGGAACGTTGAGGTGCATCTGACGCCGATCGAGTTCCGGCTGCTGGAGGCGCTGGTACGGCATGCAGGCAAGGTAATTACGCAGCGGCAGTTGCTGGTGGAAGTATGGGGTCCGCAGCATAGCGAGCAAGGGCAGTATCTGCGGGTGTATATGACGCAGTTGCGGAGGAAGTTAGAAGCCGATCCGGCTAGGCCGCGGTTTTTGAGGACGGAGCCGGGGGTGGGGTACCGGTTGGTGGTGGAGTAAGAGTGGGGGGGCAGGTCAGGCTTTCCATATTCATGGGAGTGAGCGATCCTCCCAAAATGCCAAAAAACACGGCCTCACCGCCGAATCCATCCCCGCCGATCTCCGTCCTGTTTTCAACAGTTTGCGAAACGAACTCCCCCACCTCGCACCTCCCCGGAAACAGAACCGCAACCGTCAGGGCGCGGGCCCAATCTCTCTTCAGACTCGACGCTGCCACCCTCGATATTTCCGTCAACTTCCTCATCAGCCAGTACGCCAAAATCGGCTACCAGACCGCCCTCCAACAATCCGTGCGGAACGAACCCAATTTGCGAAATGGTTAAACGTTAATCAAGATAAGCGGCCACAAACCACCCATGCTCAAAATTCTCCATTTCTGTGTCGCACACCCCGGATGATGTTTGGTGTGCTGAGGCCTTCAATCCGGACGCTATAGTAGATAGATGGCGGGCGAAGTTCGACACTCTACTTGTGCGTTGGATTGTCCTGACGCTTGTTCGGTGTTGGTGACCGTGGAGGGTGGCAAAGCCACGCGGCTGCGGGGGAATCCGGAGCATGCGGTTACGCGGGGGTTTCTTTGCGCCAAAGTTGCCAAGTATCTGGAGCGGGTCTACTCTGGGGACCGGTTACTCCATCCGTTGCGGCGCACGGGGGCCAAGGGGGCGGGAGAGTTTGAGCGGATCTCTTGGGATGCGGCGTTGGACATCGTTGCGGAGCGGTTGACTGGGATTGCGCGGGAGTTTGGGCCTGAGGCGATTCTTCCGTATTCCTATGGCGGTTCGATGGGGTTCCTCAATGGCGGGAGTATGGACCGGCGGTTTTTCCACCGCTTGGGGGCCTCGCGGTTGGACCGGACGATTTGCTCGACGGCGGGGATGATGGGACAGGTGACGGCGATGGGTGTCCGGTATGGGACCGAGCCCGAGCAGTTTGCGCAATCGAAGCTGATCATAGTTTGGGGCGCAAACATATTGGCGACAAACGTCCACATGTGGCCGTTTATTGTGGAAGCGCGGCGCCGCGGGGCCAGGCTTTACACAATCGATCCGGTAAAGAACAAGACGGCGATGTTGGCGGACCGGCATTTCTCGATTCAGCCGGGGACCGATCTGGCGCTGGCGCTGGGGTTGATGCATGTGATCATCCGCGAGGCGCTGTATGATGCCGAGTACCTGGCGAAGCACACGAACGGGTTCCACGGGTTGAAGGAACGGGTCCGCGAGTTTACGCCGGAGCATACGGCGCAGTTGACGGGATTGACGGCGGACGAAATCGTGACCTTGGCGCGGGAGTATGCGCAGACGCGTCCGGCGGCGATAAGGCTGGGATACGGCGTGCAGCGGACAGACCGCGGCGCCGGCTCGGTGAGCGCGATTACGCTGTTGCCCGCGTTGACAGGGTCGTGGAAAGACGTTGGTGGCGGCATGCAGTTGTCGACGTCGAACGGGTTTCACGTGAACCGGGCGGCGCTGGAGCGTCCGGACTTACAGCAGCGGTCGGCGTTGGGTCGCGAAGCGCGGCTGATCAATATGTCGACGCTGGGGCAGGCGCTGACGGAGGTGAACGATCCGCCGGTGAAAGCGCTGTTCGTGTACAACTCGAATCCGGCGGCGGTGGCGCCCAACCAGAACCGGGTGCACGGCGGGCTACGGCGCGAGGATTTGTTTACGGTTGTCGCGGAGCAGTTCCTGACAGACACCGCGGATTTCGCGGATATTGTGCTGCCGGCGACCACGTTCCTGGAGCACATGGACCTGTATTTCGCCTATGGCCACTATCATTTACAGATGGCGCAGGCGGCGATTGAGCCGGTGGGCGAGTGCCGGTCGAATGTGGAGATCTTCCGGGCGCTGGCGAAGCGGATGGGGTTCACGGATCCGGAGTTTGACGATTCGAGCGAGGCGATGATCGACCAGTCCCTCGCGAGCGGACATCCGTACCTGGAGGGGATTACGCGGGAGCGGTTGGAACAGGACCATTCGATCCGGCTGAAGGTGTCGGCCGAAGGGACTCCGTTTCTGCCGTTCGCAGAGGGTGGATTCCAGACGGCATCCGGCAAGTGCGAACTCGACTTGGCGCATATGGATTATGCGCCGCCGGTGGAGTCGCGGCTGGGGGATGCGGCGCTGAAGCAGCGGTATCCGCTGGAGATGATTTCGCCGAAGAATACGGACAGCATGAACTCGACGTTCGGGTACCGGAAGGACACGGACGAGGAGACTGGCACCCTGTTCGTTCATCCGGAAGACGCGCGGCCGCGGGGGATTACGACGGGCGATGCGGTGCGGATGTTCAACGGGCGGGGGTCGGTCCGGCTGCGGGCGCAGGTGGAGGACACGGTTCGGACGGGTGTGGTGTCGGCTCCTTCCACACGGTGGCCGAAACGGTCAATGGACCGGCGGAATGTCAACGCATTGACGTCGGAACGGTTGACAGATTTGGGCGGAGGGCCTACCTTTTATTCGTGTCTGGTACAAGTGGAAAAATGCGGAGACTGATTCCTTTGGTGTTGGCGGTGGCGCTGGTGGGCATGCCGGCGTGCAAACGGTCGAAGAAGGCGCGCGTGCAGACGGTAGAGGAAGAGTCGCCGCAACTGCTGACCGTGCTGAATACGGGCGATCCGAAAGCCGCGGTGCAACTGCTGAAGGGCTTTCATGAGATCGAGACGGACGGGTGGCGGTGGACGAAGGGCGCCTTTAGCGCGACGTTGAAAACTCCGCCGGGCGCGGCGCAGAAGGGCGCGAAGCTGGAGTTCAAGTTCACGCTGCCGGACGCGGTGTTGTCGAAGACGGGGCCGGTGACGTTGAAGGCGAAGATCATGGGGGTGGAACTCGATCCGCAGACCTATGATAAGGCGGGCGAGTATACGTATGAACGCGACATACCAGGATCGTCGTTGCAGGGCGAGGCGGTGACGATCGATTTTGAGCTGAGCAAGTTCCTGGCGGCGGGACAAGTGGAGCAGCGGGAACTGGGCGTGATCGCGTCGACCATCGGACTCATGCAGAAATGACGAGCCGCACCGCGCGGTGGGCCTGGTGCCTGCCGGCGATTGTGAGCATCGTACTGTTCTGGCCGGGGATACAGTGCTGGTTCCAGCAGGACGACTTTGCATGGCTGGCGCTGGGCAACGGCATCCTCACGGGTAAAGATCTGCTGCGGGCGCTGTTCGCGCCGATGGCGCAGGGGACCATTCGGCCGCTGAGCGAACGGGTGTTCTTCATGGGCGGCTTTGCGCTGTTCGGGCTGGACGCGCTGCCGTTCCGGGTGATTGTATTCCTAACATTTGGGTTGGACTTGTGGCTGTTGTACCGAGTGGCGCTACGGTTGTTCCGATCAGTGGCGGTGGCGATGGCCGCGGTGCTGCTCTGGGGCGTGAATGCCGCGTTGGGGATACCGCTGGCTTGGAGTTCTGCCTATAACCAGGTGCTGTGCGGGGCGTTTCTGTTGGGGGCGCTGCTCCTGTTCATGCGGCACACCGAGACGGGGCGGACACGGGACCTGGTGCTGTGCTGGGTGGTGTTCCTGATCGGGTTCGGAGTATTGGAATTGAACCTGGTCTTTCCAGCGCTGGCCCTGGGGTATGCGGTGTTGTTTGCGCGTAAGGCTTGGGTGCGGACGGTGCCGATGTTTGTGGTGTCGGGTGCCTATGCGGTGCTGCACCGGATGGTGGCGCCGAAGGTGACTGGAGGGCCGTATGCGATGCACATCGATCCGGCTTCATTGGTACAGACATTGTGGGCGTACTGGGTGCGGGCGTTCGGGATGAGCGAGATCGACAGCCTGCCGGTGGACCCCTGGGTGAAGACTCTGGCGGTTTGGCTGCCGCTGGTGCTGACGGCGGGATTGGGTTCGTTTCTAATATTTCGTCTCAGGCGGCGGGACTGGGGTGTGCTGTTCGGGCTGGTTTGGTTTGTCACCGTGCTGTCCCCGGTGCTGCCCTTAAGGGATCATGTATCTCTTTATTATCTGACACTTCCGACGATGGGGCTGGCGCTCGTGGGGGCGCAGGCGGTGATGGCGGGATGTCGGCGGGGGTTCGTTTCGCAATTTTTGGCATTTTTGCTGGCGCTGGGGTATGTGGGGCTGTCGGGCACGGCGGCGCGGAGCATTGTGACCTATCACAAACAGCGGAGCCGGGAAGTTCGGGACTTGGTGTTAGGAGTAGAGGAGATCCGCGCCGCGCATCCGAAGAAGACGATCTTGCTGACCGGCATCTCGTCGGGGCTGTATTGGGCAGGGGTAAACGACAATCCGTTCCGGCTATTGGGGATCACAGATGTGTTTCTCGCTCCGGGAGCGGAGGAGCACATTGAACCGCATCCGGAACTGGGCGATCCACAGGAGTACATCCTGCCGGCGGCGCAGACGCGGGAAGCGCTGGAGAGTGGGGCGGCTGTGGTTTACCTGGTGGATGGGGACAAACTGAGGAATATTACGCGGAGATACTCGACAATAGCGAAAAGCTCACTAATGTGGGGAATTTCGCGACGGGTAATGGTCGGAAGTATGCGCTTTAATGCGCAACTGGGCGAGGGCTGGCACGGGCCGGAAGGTCACTTTCGATGGATGACGCTACGAGCCGTAGTCTTTTTGAAAGGGCCTGAAAAGGCGGGTTCTGTGCTCCGTGTGGAGGGGTTTTGTCCGCGGTTGCCGGGTGGACCGGTGACGTTGAGCGCGACGGTGGATGGGGAAACTTGCGGGTCCTATGTGATTGCGACTGCCGAGGAGCGTTTTGCCGCCGAATTCACACTGGGGGACGATTTGATCGGCCGGGACAAGGTGAAAATCACACTCGCCTTGGACCATCCTGTTCAAAAGGCGGCAGATGGACGCGACTTGGGGATGCCGATCTCGGTTGTTGCGATCCGCTGAGTCTTTCGCGGGCGGAACATTTTTCCGGGTTGTTGTGATCCAAGCAGGGGGTGTAAATCCGCTCCTTATATGAAGGTGAGCCGGAAAAAGCGGTGCGGAACGCGACGAAGCTTGAAACTTTACAAAAATAATCGCGTCGAAACGGTATTCGGTGTAAATAACGTGTGAGAAATAGCCGATAGGTAAAACACGTTAGTGAGGTAGAGAGAAGTTGGGGAGGAAAGGAGGACCGATGGCATTGAAATTGCTAACTGATGTGCTATCATTCTCCGAAGCGCCTTGGCGGAGGCGAGTGACGGCGGGTAAAGGGTGACGTGTTAGCGTGCCATCCGAAGCAAATATTAGCAACGGCCACTAAAATTTGGAACTTTCCGTTGCGATATGGCGTCTGAAGTAAGGACGCACAGCTAGATTAAAAAATAGAAAGCTGATGTGGGAAGCTGGTCGAACTGAACCGCGGCCACGTCAGTAAAACAAGGTTAGGAGGACATAGACGATGACCAAAGTAGAAACCAACAAGTTCAAGACGATCCTGGAGACCAAGCAGGCCGAACTGGCGCAGGTCCTCCGGAACCGCGAAGCAATCGCGATCGAGAAGAGTGCGGACGCGCTGGATGAAGTGCAGCATGCGGCCGAGCGTGAGCTGGCGATCCGGAACCTGGACCGGGAATCCGGTCTATTGCGGCAGGTGCGAAATGCCCTGCACCGGATCGATGAAGGCGGTTACGGCGTTTGCCTGCATTGTGAAGAAGAGATCAACCCGAAGCGGCTGCAAGCCGTACCGTGGGCGCAGTATTGCATCACGTGCCAGGAGCTAGCGGATCGGCGCAAGCATAACGAAGAATCCGAAGAGATCTTCGACGACATGCCGCTCGCCAACGTAGCGTAACGAGCGCAATCGAATCAGCAAATCGAAGGAGCGCGGCCTGCGGGTCGCGCTCTTCGTGTTTTTGCGGAAGGCGAAAGTTCACACAAAGGCGCTAAGAGCGCCCCGCGACGTCAGATCTCTTAATACGGGCGGCGGTTACCATGCGGCCGGACTGGTCGCGATCGCGGCGGTAGGAGTGGAAAGTGGCAGGGTCGGAGCAGCGGGTGCAATCGGGGGATTTTGAGATCTGGTGGGCGGGAATACCGAGATGATGGGCCTGGCGGGTCAGGGTTTCGTGCAGGTCGACGGCCGTCTTTTGGTGCAAGTCGGTGCGTTCGGGGAACCAGGGTTGGAAGCGTGCGGCGACTTCAGGACCGACTTCGAAGCAGCAGTACGCGATGGCCGGTCCGATGGCGAGAATCGCGGAGGTGGGGTTTGTGGCAAAATCTGCCCGCATTTTGTTCAGGGTGGCGGAAAGAATGCCGTCGACGGCGCCGCGCCAGCCGGCGTGAATGACGGCTACGGCGTGGTGGTCGGGGTCGGCGAGGATAAGGGGGACGCAATCGGCGGTTCGGATTCCGATCCAAGTATCCGGATGGGCGGTGTACAGGGCGTCACCCTCGCCGAGGAACCCGGTTTCCGCTTCGACTCGTTTTACTACTGTGGAGTGAATCTGCTTGAGTTTGGCCGTGGGCTGGTTGGCGATCCAATCGTTGTGAATGCGCGTACCGAAACCGTGATCAAGCCAGCGAAGCGGGTCGAGCAGGGTCGACCGGTAGAACTGGTCTGGGGCGCGGTAGATCACGCGGCGTAGGGGGATTGAGCGATGCGGATCTTTTCTTTGAACTGCTCGAGCATGCCTTCATCCAGCCTTACTTCGGTGGGACGGCGGACCAGGGTGGACATAGTGTCGATCTTGTCCTGAAGCTTTAAGAGCGCGTAGAAGAGGTTTTCGGGACGCGGTGGGCAACCCGTCAAGTAGACGTCAACGGGAACAATACGGTCAACGCCTTGCAACGTGGCATAGGTGTTGAACGGTCCGCCGACCGAAGCGCAGGCGCCCATGGAGATGCACCACTTGGGGTCGGGCATCTGGTCCCAGATGCGCTTCAGGACCGGGGCCATTTTGAGGGTGACGGTTCCGGCGACGATCATGAGGTCGCTTTGGCGAGGGCTGGGGCGGAAAACCTCAGCACCGAAGCGGGCGATATCGAAGCGGGAGGTAGAGGCCGCGATCATCTCGATGGCGCAGCAGGCGAGGCCGAAGGTAAGAGGCCAGAGGGACGACTGGCGCGCCCAATTGAAGACGTAGTCGACTGTTGTGGTGACGACGTTCTTCTCGAAGTTGTTTTGAAGAAAGCCGGACATGCCTGTCCTGATTGTAACCCCAATCGGAGTGGCGTGGTGCGGAGAATAGGGCCTTTCTACTTTGCCTTGACAAGCCCTAAACTCAAAGGTTCACAAACAAGTGTTTCTCGTATTGGCGGCATTGATCTGCACATCCTGTCATCGGGACATCGTGGACCGGTGGCTTGCGTCTCCCATGGGCAGAACCTCGGGCGTTGTCGAGCCGGTGAATGAGTCTCCAGGCATCGTCACGCATTCTTCCGGGCAATATCGGATTCTGGTCAACAAACAGGCCGTAATCCTCTCCTATCAGGGTCTGTCCCCGATTTCGCCGCCGATCTCGAGGTTCGGCTTGAGCTATTTCGTGGGGTCGCGGCGCATGGGGCGCTCCTATGTTCATGAGAAGAAGGGCCATGTGTACCAGGCGCCGGTTGGATATTACGCGAATCGCCGCGCGTGGGATATGGCGCCTGGTTATGAAACGGACCAGACTCCCGACTTCTCGCGGCCAATCACCGCGGAATGTCTGTTTTGCCATGGCAGTTCGGCTGCAGTCGCCGAAGTCAACCGATTGGTGCGTCCGGACCTCATCCGTGGCATCGGCTGCGAACGCTGTCACGGAGATGCGACAGAGCATTCCAGGCTGGTGAATCCCGCGAAGTTGGCGCCACGAAGCCGGGATTCCGTCTGCGAGCAGTGCCATCTTTCGGGCGCCGCGCGAGTTGTGAAGGCGGGCAGGCGGCTCGCAGATTTCACGCCTGGCGAGGATCTGGCACGGTATCTCCAAGTGTTTACGGACCCGGACGCGCCGATTCGCGTGAACGGCCATGCGGACTCACTCGCAACCAGTAAATGCCGGCGGGGGTCGGGCGACAGGCTGTGGTGCGGATCGTGCCACAACCCGCATCGCGAGACGCAGGTGAACGATGTGTGCCGTTCCTGTCACCGAGTTGAGCACGCCGGGAAGGTTCAAGGGTCAAACCCGACGGACTGCACGTCGTGCCATATGCCGAAAGGCCGCGCACGCGATGGCGGACACACGGTTTACACCGACCACTCCATTCCGCGCCGCCCGCGGGCGGCCAGGGAGCATACACCCGAAGCAGTTGTCGCCTTCTTTGCGGGCGACGTCTCACCGCGTGATCTCGGATTGGCCTATGCGCAACTGGCGGGGCGTTACCGCGACGTGAAATACGCGGAAAGAGCATACGCCCTGCTCCGCACCGCGGTGGGGCAGTTTCCTGGGGATGCTCCGCTCTGGCTCGGCTTGGGGCGCCTGCTCCAAGCGGCGGGGCACGAAATCGAGGCCATTGCGGCATATGAGAGAGTGCTTAATCTGGACCCGGATAACACCGATGCGCTGACGCGCCTGGCTAACGCATACGAAAGCAACAACAATCGCGCAAAAGCTCTTCCGCTGCGTGAACGATTGGCTAATCTCATGCCGTAGGCGGGCACGGTTGCCGATCTCAGAACCAGTCCGTTTTGCGGACGACATTCCGGAGCGGCTCGCCGCAGAGGAACCGGCGAAGATTCTCGGTGACCACCGACAGGTGGCGCGCGGCGATCAATGTGCAGTTGCCGGCGATGTGCGGGGTAAGTATGACGTTCTCCATATCCCACAACGGGTGATCGGCCGGTAGCGGCTCTGTCTCGAAGACATCCAGCGCGGCGCCGGCGATCGCTTTCTCCTGCAGGCACTTAGTCAAGGCGTCCAGCTTCACGATCGCACCGCGGCCGATGTTGATCAAGTACGCACTGGGCCTCATCTGCCGGATCGTCGGCTGATCGAACAATCCGCAGGTGAGCGGCGTGTGCGGTGCGGCGATCACCACCCAATCGCTTTGTGCGAGTAACTCGTGCAGCCGCTCGAGCGGCCAGGCGTCGGCGTTGATGGGATCGACCGCGATCACCTGCATGCCAAAGGCACGTGCGCGGGCGGCGACCTCCGTGCCGATGCCGCCCAGGCCGACGATGCCCATAGTCGAGCCGGTCAGGTGCTTGTGCGCACGGTCAATCGCGGACTCGACGCCAGGACCGCTCGCAAAATCCGACCGGGCGGCTTCTCCGCCGACAGGCTCATAGCGATGCTCGCGCTGCTGCCGGAGGTAGATGTGTAAGTTCCGCGAGAACGTCAGGATGTAGGCGAACACATGTTCAGCGATCACATCCGAATAGAGGCCGCGCATATTGGTGAGGGTGCAGGGGTGCTCTACCAGTTCCGGAAAGATGTAATGTTCGAGAGAAGCGGTCGCCGACTGCACCCATCGCAGTTTGCCCGCCCGCGCGAGCAGGGACGGCGTGATCTTGCCGAAGAACGCTTCCGCTGCGGGAATGGCGGCCAGCGCGCCGGTCTCCGTAGCGGCATTCACGACAGGGTAGCCGCCGGCCGCCGCCCGAATCGCTTCCAAACGCGTCTTGTCGATAGCCGGATAAATGAGCAGGGACATCGAGACCTCCACAACAGTGTAGGAGGTTCAAGCTCAGTGCGAGTTATTCGAGGACGCGAACGAATTCGGCGAGCACACGGCACTGGTGCTCGTCGTCGATTTCCCAGGCTTCAAATTCGGGGTTGAGAGGTTCGAAGCGAACGACGGAGTGGACCCATTCGCCATCTTCCGAGTAACGCTTTTTGCTGTGATAGCGCTTGACGGTGTACCGCTGGCCGCCGGCTTCGCTTTCGGCCAGGTTTTCGACCAGAAGGCGCTTGCCTTCCCGCGATCCGACGACATTTCTACGGAAGACGCACCACGAGCCGTCGGGGATTACGGGTTCCATGGAACGGCCGACTACCTGCGCAATGAACATGTCTTCGGTGATGCGAAGATCGCCGGGAACTTCGTCCCAGCCCTTTTCCTCGACGGCCATCTGCTCGCCCCAACTCCCGGCCGCCGCCCGGAGGGTATACACGGGAAGGTGAGTCCGATAAGGCTGGACGGTCGCGGGGACATGCTGCTTATACAAGCGGCGCAGTGTCGAATCGAACTCCGCCGACAGTGCGCTGCGGCGCTCGCTCAAGCGGACGATATTTGAAAACGAATCTTCCAGGTGTCCGAGGGCCGCTTCGGCGCCCATCTCGCGAACAAGGTCGTCGAGGTGCGATGGAAGTTCTTCCAAGACTTCCTGTTCGTCTTCATCCACGATCTGGTCCCAGTCGCGGCGGAACTTGCCCTCGAGCCGGTTTTCGGCGGGATCGTATAAAAGAACGCCCGCCGTTTCTATCCGGCGGCCGGGGGCGCAAATATCCACCAGCAGATACGCAAGGGTCTGGGTGGCGATCATGGTGGCCTATTGGGACAGATCGGTTACGGGTTTATGGGGTAATAGCCATTCCGGTGGCGAACTTTGACACCCGGAAGGTTTACCCGCACTTCTACCTTGCGAAACAACTTAGCACTATCGGTGCTTTCCGGGATATAGCGCATCACGTACTGCGTGGTGATCTCGCCGGCGACCTTGGCAATAGCGTTGAAAATCCCTTTGGAAATCTCGGACGCATACCCGCCGGTGCCGACCTTGAGCGCGTAATTGCCTTCGTCGGAAGGAGTCGAGAGGTACCCCGACACATCCTTGTATAAGCTGTTCAGTGGTGTCTCGACGCGTCCGCCCGTCTCCTCGCACAAGCGGCGCAGGTTGGCTTCGCCAGGATTGTTGAACCCGAACGCCACCGTCGATACACCATAAATGGTCACGAGGTTGCGTTGCGCGAGTTCGAGGACCTGGTCGAGCGTCTTCTTACTGGCCGAATCGTTACCGTCGCCGATGACAACGATAATCCGGCGCGGCTCGATCGGTTCGCCTTTCACGAGGTCACGGCTGGTGCAGGCCATGTAAACGGCGTCGAACAGAGCCGATCCGCCGCCCGGTTTCAGGCGGCGAATCTTCTCCATCATCTTCTCGGGGTCGTTCGAAGTATTCACCTGCAGTTCGGCGTCGGTGGCGTAGCTGATGAGATAGCCGCTGTATTTCTTATCGCCGGGCAGGAGGTTCTGCACCAGATCGAGCGACGCTTCCTGGAACGTCTTCCAGTGCAGGCGGCTGGAATTAGAAATGTCGAGCAGGAATCCGACCACCACCGGCTGGTTGCGCTCGCGGTTGAAGTAGATGATCCGCTGGGGCTTGCCTTCCTCGATAATCGTGAAGTCCTTCTGGTCGAGGTCCGATACAAATCGATCCTTGTCGTCTGTCACGGTGACCGGAACAATGACTTCGTTCACCTGAACTTTGATTTCGCCGGGGATTGGGGCCTGCCGGATAGGCTCAGCCTTTTTTGGCTCCTCGGCCGCAAGCAGAGGAGATGCCAGTACTGGCAGGAACGTGCGTCGCAGCATACGGGCCCCTTTCTATTCGAATTATAAAGCAACCCGGCACATCGACCGCGTACTCTATAGAGAGGTGTTGCATCTACCAACTGTAAACGCCGTACTGAATGCCACGTCGGCGGTACTGCTAGCGACCGGATATGTCCTGATCCGGCAGGGAAAAAAGGAGACTCACCGTAAAGTGATGCTCGCGGCGTTCGCGACGTCCGTCCTTTTTCTGGTCTGCTATCTGGTCTATCATTTTCAAGTTGGATCGGTGAAGTTTCAAAAGCAAGGTCCAATCCGGACCGTCTACTTCGCCATTCTCCTGACACATACAGTACTGGCCGCCGCCGTCCCGCCTCTGGCGATCATCACATTGAGGCGCGCCTGGACGAGCCGGTTCGCACTCCACCGGAAGATCGCGCGCGTGACACTGCCGATCTGGCTTTATGTGTCGGTGACTGGCGTGGTGGTGTACTGGATGCTTTACCAAATGTAGTCTACGGACTCGATTTCGTCTCGCAAAATCCTGAAACTGAATCAGTTATGCTCCGGGTGCGGTGGTTCGGCATCCGTTCCGACCGACTACAAATCGCATACAAACCCGGGCCTGTCCCCGATTAAGGGGCGGGGGCGGGCATACAATGGGGCGTGTTTTTTGCACTGCTGCTTGCTGCGGCGGCCCTGACCGGGAAGCCTTGGATTCGTCATACGATCGACAACACCTCGCGCGGCGCGGATGGGGTGAAGTTGATCGACATCAACACCGACGGCCGCCCGGACATCGCGACCGCCTGGGAGGAGGGCGGCGTCGTCCGGGTCTACTTCAACCCGTCACGGGTGGATGCGCGACGGCCGTGGCCGATGGTGGAGGTGGGCAAGGCCGGCGACGCCGAGGACGCCGTGTTCATGGACCTCGACCGCGACCTCGCGTTCGACGTCATCTCGTGCTCGGAAGGCAAGACCAAGTCGGTCCAGGTGCACTGGGCGCCGAAGGACCCCGACAAGTTCTTCGATGCAAGCTCGTGGACCACTACCCAAATCCCCGCGTCCGTCGGGCGCATGCAGTGGATGTTCGCCATGCCGTTTGGCAAGCACCTGATCGCAGGCGGCAAAAACGAGGGCGCCGAGTTGGGGTGGTTTGAACTACCCGGGAACACCCGCGACGTAGGCTCTTGGAAGTGGCATCCTCTTCGGCCCGTAGGCTGGATCATGTCGCTCGTGCCGGTGGACATGGACGGTGACGGCGACCTCGACATTCTCTTTTCGGATCGGAAGGGCGGCCGGGCGGGCGTGGCGTGGCTCGAGAACCCGGGCGCGATGAACGGAAAGTGGACGGAGCACCCGATCGGGTCCACCGGGCGCGAGGTGATGTTTCTGGATTATGCCGATGTGGACGGGGACCGTCTGCGCGACGTGATAGCAGCCGTGAAACCCAACGAAATCCACATCCATTCCCGCCAGGACGCGCCGGCGACGCGTTGGAAATCTCGCGTCATCTCATTGCCTCCCGATTTGACCGGGACGGCGAAAGCGGTGCGGGTAACGGATGTGGACCTCGATGGCTCTCCCGATATGGTTTACTCGGCCGAGCAAGCGAAAGCCGGCCGGTCAGGTGTCGTTTGGTTGTCTCTCCGCGATAACGCCCTCCATGACATCTCTGGTCCCGACGGCGTGAAATACGACCTGATCGAGTTACTCGACCTGGACGCCGATGGAGACCTGGACGTCGTCACCACGGAGGAGACAACTGGACTGGGCCTGGTGTGGTACGAGAATCCGGCCCAGTAAGTAAGTGATTTGCCCCCGGGGTCTCCGAGTTCCCCGGGGGGCTTTTGCTCCGGAGCGCTCTCAAATAATGCACACAACGGGCCAAAGCTAACACGTTGAAAATAAGAGCCGATCGGACGAAGGTTCTATCCGAAATGTCCCGTTACTCTATCGGGCCGGATAGAGTCGCGGAGACCGAGGCGGGTGACAAGCCGGTGGAGGTAGTTCGGGTGTAGCCCGAGCACGCGGGCGGCTTCGCTGACATTGCCGTTGGCGCGCTGGATGGCATCGACGATCTGGCGGCGCTTGGCGTCGCGGACCACATCGTGGAATGCAGGCAGTTCCGTCGATGGCGGCGTCTCCAACAGGTCCTCCGGCAGGTCTTCCACTTCGATCCACTCGCCGGA
>JADLDI010000020.1 GCA_020846745.1 Bryobacterales bacterium
CATGGCATCCGATGCCCAAATCAGAGCAAACCGCGAAAACGCGAAAAAGTCCACCGGACCCCGCACCCCCGAAGGCAAGCGCATCTCTTCCTGCAACGCCACCCGCCACGGCGCCTGGGCTACCTACTCCACCCTCCACCAAATCGAGGGCGGCCAGGACCTCGCCAAACTCCACGACATCCTCCGCCGCGACATCCGACCCCACGGCGCCTCCCAAGAGCTCCTCGTCGAACAGCTCGCCTCCATCCACCACCGCATCCGCCGCTACCAGATGGTCGAGGCCCGCGTCACCGCCCAGCACATGGTCGACGGCGGCAACTGGGCCCTCGCCATGGCCCGCGACTACAACGTCTCCCACGACTCCATCCCCAAAATGGCCGCCATCATCGCCCGCCTCCACCGCGAGTTCCGCCAAACCCTCAAAGCCATTCGCGAAGAACAACAAAACGAACCCGATTGGCTCGTCGAAAGCTACCAGGAACGCGAAGCAGCCGGAGAATTCAAAACGAACCCAATTCCACCGCGGCCGGAAAACCGTCCACCGCAATCTTCGCCAAATGTTCCCCCACAAACCAGCCCCGAGGCGGCTCCGACCCCGCCTGAATCTGTAGAACATACCATCAAATAACCCTCGGCCCCATCCCGCCCACCAACCAACATGCCCGTAGTGTCTCTGTAGTCTCCATTCCGACGTACAGGACAGACGATTGTCGGTTAGCGCAACTCTGCGCCCTCAGGTGTGATCGTCGCCTCACGTCCCTCGTTCGCGATCGACAGCCGCGCCGCCTCAATGACAGCTTCATTGAACGCACTGTTCCGAGGCGTCGCCAGTACACCCGCATGGTCGATCTCATCGAGCGTCGCCAACCGGTCCGACGAGTTCTCCACCCGGATCGCCGCACTCACTAACGCGTCTACCGACCGGTACCCATACCCGATCGCCTGCAGTCCCGGACCGCCCACATCGACATACTGGAAGTACTCCGTCGAAGGTTCGGTGAACTGCGTTGCGCCCGGTGAATCGGGCTTCGACGTGTAGCAGTATTTGATGCCGCGATATTGGTCCGAATGCTCGAGCCACGCCCCGCCGCGCTCGCCGTCTGAGAAGTACATGGTGATGCCCTGTGTGTTCGAACCGGGCGCTTCATCAGGGAAGCTCAGCGTGTTCTGAACGTTCAGCGCCGCGCCGTTCTCCCAGATCACACGGGCATCGGTCCACAGCCAGCCGGTGTTGCCGTTGGGGAACTTGTCTTTAATGCCGTAGAGCGAGACCGACTTGGGCTGCAGTCCGGTAATGAAGTGGACCAGGTCCACATAGTGGCAACCGATATACGTGAACGCATCGGTGCTGTCGCACGTGAACCAGTTCTGGAAATTCGAATAGCGGTAGTACCACTTCTCCATCAACCGCGCGGTGCCTAGTTTGAACTCGCCGAACATGCCTTCGCGATAGCGGCGGCGCGCCAGCAGGCTGCGGTCGTCGAACCGCTTGTGATACTCGACGCCCACGAACAGTTCACGCCGTCGTGCCTCGGCTTCGATCTTATGCGCCTCGGCCACAGTCAGCACCAGCGGCTTCACCGTGATCACATGCTGATTGGCCTCCAAAGCGCTCATGATCGCGCGGAAGTGCACGTTATCGGGCACCGCCGTCACGACGATCTGGCGCGGCGGCATTGCGGCCAGCACCTTCTTAAAGGCTTCCGGATCGACGGCGTTGATGTCGACCGCGGGGTCCGGCACCGGGCGGAACTTCGAGTCCGGAAACGCCCGGCGGATCATCTCGTTGTCGGCGAGCTTCTGCACGGTCGCCGCGCGCATATCGCACACCGTCAATTCGCCGATTTTGCCGATCCGTTGGAGCTGAAACAGCGAAGGCAGCAGTTGGTCGTGGGCGATCATGCCCGCGCCGATCATCGTGACTAAGGGCTTGGTCATGCCGCTGCTTTCTTGGCTGCGATGGCTTCCGAGAACGCCTCTTCAAAAACGTCGAGGCTCTCGCGGAGCGCTTCCTCGGTGATGGACAACGGCGGACAAACTTTGATGGTGCCGCCGCCGAAGCCGACAGGGGAGAACATAAGGACGCCCTTGTCCATAGAGCGATTGATGGCCTCCCAGGCGAGGTCGGCGTCAGGGTCTTTGGTGCCGGGCTTCACGCAGGCGATGCCGGCGACCAGTCCTTTCCCATCGACGCAGCCAATCTGCGGGAACCGCCGCTGCATCGCCCGGAACCGGTCGAGCATGAGGTCGCCCATCGCACGAGCGTTCTCGGTCAGGTTCTCTTTGAGGATCAGGTCGATGTTGGCGAGCGCGGCGGCGCAGCAGACGGGATTCCCGGTGTGGGTGGAGGTCATGCTGCCGGCGGGATGCAGGTCCATCACATCGGAGCGGCCGATCACGCAGGATAAGGGCAGGGAACTGGTAATGCCTTTGCCCCAGGTGGTGAGGTCCGGCAGAATGCCGTAGTGCTGATAGCCGGCGAGCTTGCCCGTGCGGCCAAAACCGGCTTGCACTTCGTCACATACGAGCAGGATCTTATGCGCGGTACACCACTCGCGCATCTTCCGCATGTACTCAACGGGCGCGAATGAAGCGCTGCCGCCTTGATAGGTTTCGAGGATCACGCCCGCCACGTTGGCCGGGTGAACGTTTTGGTCCTGCAAAGCCTTTAAGAAGCCGTCAAACGATGTGTCGGGCGAGCGGAAGCCATCCGGGAAGGGAACCTGCACGAACCCCGGATCGAGGTTGCCGATCCACTCCTTCAAGACGGGGATGCCGCCGGCCTGCTGCGAGCCGAGCGTCCGGCCATGGAAGGCTTTGTCGTAGGAGACAATGACGTTCTTCCCACGGCCGCCGACCTTTAGCCCATGCGTCCGGCAAAGCTTGATGGCGCACTCGACGGCTTCAGAGCCGGTGGTCAGCAGGAAGACCTTGCGGTCCGCTTCGCCGAACATGGTGGCGAGCTTTTCCACCAGCTTGGCGCGAACCTCGTTCGGGAAACAGTAGTTCGTCAGCAGGTGATGCTGCGCCTGGTTCACCACGGCATCTACGATCTCTTTCCTGCCGTGCCCGGCATTCGTGATGAGCACGCCGCTCGACCAGTCGATCCAGCAGTTGCCATACGCATCGTAGACCAGGAAGTTCTCCGCACGGTCCCAGACAATCGGCGGCTGGCCCCGCATGGCGACCGGTTCGTATTTCTGAAGCGTTTCGAGGATCGGCAACGACTCGGGAGCGGGGATCTCGGTCACGATCCGCCGGTACTTGGTCTCTACCCGAGGCACACGACGGGGGGTCAAAGAGTATTCGCGGGCCATGATTGGAACCTTTAATTGTACACTGCCGGTATGCTCCGAATAGCCGTTTTCCTGGCCCTCGCCCTGGCCTCCGCCGCCAGTGCCCAACAGCGCAAAACCATCCTCATGATCACCGATGCCGAAGGTGTCGGCGGCGTTTGCCGCCAGGACCAGACCGACCCCAAAGACGCCGAAATGCGCCAGCTCCTTACCGGCGAAATCAACGCCGCCGTCGACGGCTTCCTCGCCGGCGGAGCCGGCGACGTCATCGTCTGGGACGGTCACGACGGCAGCCAAACCCTCTCCACTCTCACCATCCACCCCAAAGCCAGGATGATCCAGGGCAGTTTGGGCGCTTCAATGTTGATGGAACGCCATTTTGCGGCGGTGGCTTACGTCGGCCAGCACAGCAAAGCCGACGTTCGCGGCGGCATCATGGCCCACAGCTTCAGCTCGTTGGGCATCCAGACAATGACCTTGAATGGCAAAACCGTAGGTGAGATCGACGTCATCGCAGCCATGGCCGGCCACTTCGATACCCCCGCCATCATGCTCTCCGGCGACCAGGCGGCGGCGGACGAGTTGAAAGAGATTGTTCCCGATGCGGAAATGGCCGTAGTGAAGGAGGGCTTGGGTCGCTACGCCTGCCTCAGCCTGTCGGCGCCTGCCGCCCGCGACCTCATCCGCGAGGCGGCGCGTCGCAGTGTCGCCAAGATCGGCAAAATCAAACCCTACAAGATCCCCGGACCGGTGACGCTGCAAATCGAATACACCACCCGCAACTCGTTGGCCTTCGAAGCGCAGTACAGGACAGGTGCTGAGGTTTTGGGTGACCGGACGATCCGGTTCAAAGGGAAGGATATCTTGGACGTCTGGCGGCTCTACCGGTCCCGCTAGCGCTGGCTACCGGATTACCGGCCGGTTCTGCAGATCGCTGATCATCCGCCCGAACTTCTCGCGCTGCTCGGCGTTCAGCACTCGCACAATCCGTTCCTTGCCGCTCGCGCGGACTTCGTCCATCTGCGCCTGCAACGTCTGGTAATACATCATGAAGTCGTCGAGAACGAGTTCAATCTCACGGGATTGGTCGTCCGTCAGATTCAGCTCTTTGCGGAACTTTTGGAGAGTGCCTTCTTTGCCCACCATGCGCCAGGTTTCGGCCTGTGCCTTGGCGTTAATCATCGCCTTGTAGCGATACCGGGCCGCCAATGCGCCCGCGATGGAACCGCAAAGAAAAACCAGTAAGATCAGCCCAACGATCCGGGGGTCACGCCACGGTGGAGGACACCCGCTACCGCTCATCCATTACTCCTGGTAGGTCGCCAACTGGACGAGAATCGCGTCGCGGTTCGATTCCTGGTTAGAGACGCCGGTTACTTGGATCGGATCGGGATCGCTGGCCATTTGCACCACCGGGGCTTCGGCGAGAACTTCCTCATGAATGGCGGGCGTGGTCAACATGGTCACGCTCAGCAGCATGAGCAAAGTCAGTGCCGCAAACGCCACCCTTTTAAAGAAGTGCGGCTCCAGGAAGGCATCCCAGAACGATACTGCGGTCACCCGCTGGGAATCGATGCGTTCAACAACACGAGCGTAGAATCCGGCGGCTGGTGCAACTTCCGGGGCGCCAAATGCCTGCCGGATCAGTTGCGAGTGCCGCGAAAACGCAGCGACCATCTGCCGTGTCTCGGCGTCTGCCGACTCGAGCGCGCGGCGGAATTCCGCGTCCCGCTCTGCCGTCAGACTGCCGTGGAGGTAGTCTTCCAACATCTCCTCGATTCGACGGTCCATCTTCTTCCCTCTAATCTTCTCCGGTCTTCTTGGCCGGCTGTTTGCGGGTCTGAAGCCCGCTCTGCTTTCTAATATTACTGCAATCGGTACCTGCGTGCGCCGGTCCGTTGAAACTCGAATCTCTACCCTGAATCCCCACAGGCGATGCTCACGCGAATAAGGCGGACTTCGCTTTCGGCATCAACCGTTGGGCAGCCTTCACCAGCTTCTGCCGCGCGCGGAACAGCTTCACCTTGATGGTGTTCTCGTTCATACCTGTCATTTCGGCCAATTCCTCAACCGAATGGCCTTCCACTTCTTTCAACAGCAGTAACTGGCGGTCTTCTTCAGAAACTTTGTCGAGAAGCTTTACAACCAGGTCGCGATGCGCGAGGTCGGTATCGAGCGGCACCTGGTTCTCGCTGCCCGGCTCCGATCGCTCCAGGCGCTGTGCTTCTTCTTCCGTAAAATCACTCTCGTAGACAAGCTTGCGAACTTTTTTCTTCCTTAGGTAGTCGTAGCACTCGTTTACCGTGATCTTGTAGATCCATGTCAACAGGCTCGACCGGAAATCGAAGTTCTTGATTGAAAAGTAGATCTTCGCAAATACCTGCTGCGCGATATCTTCGGCATCGTTGTGATTGCGGAGAATGCCGTAAATGATTGAAAATACTTTGGTTTGATAGCGGTCAACTACCTCGCGGAATGCGAGTTCGTCACCCGCCTGCACCCGGCGGACCAGCGCTGCCTCTTCCGAGTTCTTATAATCCACGCTGTTCTTAGACCGGGTCCTCCCGCCCGTCACGGGCAACGGAAGTACTTGGCTCATTCCGATCGCGTCTGTCATTCCACCACAACGGACGCGTCCCGCTCTTTCCCGGTTTCAATCGTATCTCGTTCAAAATAACAGATAGATGCTCCAATTGCAGGCTACCTCCGCCGATGTGGGATTGCGCCTCGATCATTTCCTCCAAAAGCATCTCCCTCAGTTTTCCCGCTCCCGCCTGAAGGATTGGATCAAGGACGGACGCGTTCTGGTCGCAAGCCGCCCTGCCAAGGCTTCGTTGCAACTCCGTGGCCATGAGGGGATTACGGTCGAACCGGCCGATCCGCCGCCGCTGAACGCCTTCGCGGAAGACCTGCCGGTGGAAATCCTATACCAGGATCCAGCCGTTATCGCCGTCGACAAGCCATCCGGTATGGTGGTTCACGCCGGGGCAGGCCATTACAGCGGGACACTCGTCAACGCGCTACTGCACCGCTTTGGTGGACTTTCAACAATCGGTGGCCAGGAACGTCCCGGCGTTGTACACCGTCTCGATCGCTATACGTCAGGAGTATTGCTAGTAGCCCGAAACGATCCGGCACATCGTGCCCTGGCGCGGCAATTTTCGTCCCGCCAGGTACGCAAGCGCTATGTGACTCTGGTTCACGGTGTGGTGAAACAGCAACACGGAATGATCGACGCCCCCATCGAACGCGATCCCATCCATCGGACCCGCATGACGTGCCGTACCGGACGCGGCCGCCCGGCCCTCACCGAGTACACGGTAGCTCGGCGCTTCAACGCTTACACCTACCTGAACGTGGACCTTCACACCGGCCGAACCCATCAGATCCGGGTGCACTTGGCCTCAATTGGTCACCCGGTCGTCGGCGATCCCCTTTACGGCGCGCCTCGCAATCCCGCCCTGAACCGCTATTTCCTCCACGCCGCCCGAACGGCTTTCGTGAGTCCCGCGAGTGGCGTTGAAGTGACCGTGGAAGCGCAATTGCCTCCCGAATTGGCCGGTTTCCTCGCTACCCTAGAATAAGAAACAGGAGCCCTCCGTCCGATGAAGCGATCTCTCCTTCTGCTTGCCCTCGCGTCGGCCCTCGTCGCACAAAATGCCTCGAAGGTCGAGTCTGACAAATCCATTCTGACCACGCCGCAGCAGGAGACCATCCGGCTGGATGTGACCCGCGTCAATCTCCTGTTCACGGTATCGGACAAGCGTGGCCGGTTTGTCACTGATCTGGACAAGGAAGCCTTCGAGATCTGGGAAGGCAAGAATAAGCAGACGATGATCGAGTTCGCCCGCGAAAGTGATCTCCCTTTACGGCTCGGCATTCTGATCGATACCTCGAATTCCATTCGCGACCGGTTCCGATTCCAACAGGAAGCTGCCATTGAGTTCATCCGCTCCGTCATCCGGCCCAATGTGGATAAGGCGACCATCTTCGGGTTTGACACATCCGCTGAAATGGTGGCGGACCTCACGGGTGACGTCCGCGAACTCGAAAATGCCGTCCGGAAACTCCGGCCCGGTGGCGGTACGTCCTTTTACGACGCCGTATTCTTCGCCTGCCGCGACAAACTCGCCATGGACCAGCCGAAGCACAAATTCCGCCGCGCGCTGATCGTCCTGTCCGACGGCGACGACAACCAAAGCCGCTACTCCCGCGACCAGGCGCTCGAAATGGCCCAGAAGTCCGATGTCGTGATCTACTCGATTTCAACGAACATCTCCCGCATCCAGACCGATGGGGACAAGGTCCTGAAGTATTTCGCGCAGGAGACCGGCGGGATGACGTTCTTCCCCTTCAAAGTGGAAGACTTGGCGCAAAACTTCGAGAACATCGCAAACGAGATGCGCCACCAGTACAACATCATCTATCGGCCCGAACCGCTGAAAGCCGACGGGCTATACCACGAAGTGAAGATTTCGATTCGTGGCCGCAAGGACATGGTCGTCCGATCGCGCAAGGGATACTACGCGCCGAAACTCTAACCGGTGTCCCAGGATTACGACGTAGCGCTCAAGCAACTCCTGCGAACGTCGACGCGGGTGCTGTGGCAGCAACTGACTGGTGCGCCGGTAGCCGAGTGGCTGAACGTAGAATCACCGAAAGTGGAGAATCGCCGGGTGGACCTGCTGGCCCGGCTGATCGACGGACGGCATTTCCACATCGAACTGCAAAGCAGAAACGAGCCGAATTTCGCCCGCCGCATGGCCGAGTATCACCTGTCGCTGGAGCGGATTGTCGGCAAACCGGTTCACCCGATCGGCTTATACGTTGGGAAAGCGCCACTCTCGATGGAGGCAACCTACCGTTCGGAGTGTCTGCAGTTTTCGTTTCCGCTGATCGATTTTCGGGACCTCGACGGAGCGCCGCTGATCGCCAGTCCAGATCTTGGCGACAACATGCTGGCCATTCTGACGGAATTGGACAAGGAACGCGTGATTGCATCGGTTCTGAACCGGATCGCCCTCTTGAGCCCGGATCAACAAAGGGTGGCAGGAATGGAGTTCGTGATACTCTCGGTATTGAGAGGCGTAGATCAGCACGTCAGGGAGTGGGTGCAAAGAATGCCGCTGGTAATCGATTTCAACGACAGCGAAGTGTTCGGCCCAAGTTATCGCAAAGGCCGGGAAGAAGGCCGCATCGAGACGGAGCGGGAGACTCTACGGCTACTGCTGAACAAGCGCTTCGGGTTGATTTCTCCGTCTGTGAACGAGCGTATCGATACGGGCACAGGCCCGGAACTCAAGCGTTGGATCGTCCGCATCCTCGACGCCCCTACGCTGGAAGCGGTCTTCGAATAATCCGGTTCTCAAGTAAGTGTCCCAGGATTTCGACGTAGCGCTCAAGCAACTCCTGCGAACGTCGACGCGGGTGCTGTGGCAGCAACTGACTGGTGCGCCG
>JADLDI010000021.1 GCA_020846745.1 Bryobacterales bacterium
AGGCGCGGTTGAACGAACCTTCGAAGCGGATGTAGTAGCGGGAGTAGAGTTCGGCTTCTTTTTGGGTGGCGGGGTGGGTGATGGGGTCGCGGCCATCGGAGCGGTCGTAGAGTTCGTTTTGGAAATCTAGGGCGCGGAGCATGTTCCAGCGGGCGGTGACGAGTTTGTCGAAGAAGATTTCTTCCAAGGGGCCATCGGGGCGGCACTGGGCGTGGAGTTCGTTTCGCAAACTGTTGAAAACAGGACGGAGATCAGCGGGGATGGATTCGGCTGACAGTCCATGTTTGCGCGCATTTTGGGAGGATTTGGCTTTACCTTCTTCGGTGCGGGGTCCGGTGCTGAGGTGTGCAGACATCTGAGTAGTACTCCTTATGGGGAATTTTTGAATCGGCCGCCGATTAAACGCGGATGAACGCCGAGGGGGTCGGGGGCGCGGCGGCTTCCGACCGGAGGTAGTGCAAAAAAAAAGACCGCGCGATGGCGGTCCTTTTCGATTAGTTTGGTGGGTGGACACACGTCCACGACCACGGGTCAAGTGTACCATTGGTGCCAGCGGAATTCAAGAGGTATTTCGTGATCGAGGGATTGCGTGACCGAACCGATGTTCATTTCTAGTTCGCGCACCCCCGCGAACCGGCCGAGACTCCATCCCGCTTCCATGAACGGACCACGCCACGGCCGGCGTGGCCCGGGTCTGGCAAGTTCACGACACCAGCAAACTATCCTTCTAACTGCGCATCCAACGTGATATTCGTGTTATATAGCTTCGAAACCGGGCACCCGTTTTTCGCATTCTGCGCCGCCCGGTCGAACGCCTCTTTCGACGCCCCTGGAATCCGTGCGCGCAACTCCAAGTGGCTTCCCGTAATCGCGAATCCTTCGGCCTGCTTATCGAGCGAGATCGTACACTTCGTATCGATCGCCTCTGCCCGCAGCCCTTCATTGGCCAGCATCAGCGACAGCGCCATCGAGAAACATCCCGCATGGGCCGCCGCCAGCAGTTCTTCCGGATTTGTTCCGGCCCCCTGCTCAAACCTCGTCTTAAATGAGTAAGGTGTCTGGTTAAGCGTGTTGCTGGCCGTGGAAATCGTACCGTTCCCGCCCTGCAAATCGCCCTGCCAATGCGCCGATGCCGTTCTTTTCATTCGAATAGCCTCCGATACTTATTGAAATCCGACTGTGGGCGACACCCCGATTCTAACAGCCGCCACGTGCTCATTTGCCCCCCCTCGCTATACTCGTTTCTTTATGCACGATTTAGGGTTCTTCCGCGCCAATCTCGACGCTGTGGCCGAACGCCTCGCCGCCCGCAACTACAAGCTCGATGTCGAATCGTTCCGCGACCTCGACCAGCGCCGCCGCGCCGCCCTCTCCGAAGCCGAAACGCTCAAAGCCCAACGCAACGCCGCCAGCCAGGAAATCGGTAAACTCAAGCGCCAGGGCGTCGACACCGAAGCGCAGCAGGCCCAGGTCCGCGAAATGGGCGACAAGATCGCCACTCTCGACAAGCGCGCTGAAGAGCTTGAAACCGAATATCGCGCCTTGATGGCCCGCATTCCGAACCTCGCGCACGAGTCCGTACCCGCCGGCGCGGACGCCGGAGCGAACGTCGAAATCCACCGTTGGGGCACTCCGCCTGCCTTCGCCTTCCAGCCCAAAGCGCACTGGGACCTCGGTCCCGAACTCGGTGTCCTCGACCTCGAACGCGCCACCAAGATCACCGGCGCACGCTTCGCCGTCTATTGGGACCTCGGCGCAAAGCTCGAACGCGCCCTCATCAACTTCATGCTCGACACCCACACCCGCGAGCATGGCTACACGGAAGTGCTGCCGCCGTTCCTCATCAACTCAACCTCCCTCTACGGCACCGGCCAACTCCCCAAGTTCGAAGAGGACCTCTTCCATCTGCAGGGCTTCGACCTCTGGCTCGCACCCACCGCCGAAGTCCCGGTAACGAACCTTTTCCGCGACGAGACGATCGATGCGGAAAAACTGCCGATCAGCCTCTGCGCCTACACACCGTGCTTCCGCAGCGAAGCCGGATCTTACGGCCGCGACGTCCGCGGCATCATTCGCCAGCACCAGTTTCAAAAGGTGGAACTCGTCAAATTCGCCCGCCCGGACCAGAGCCACGAGCAACTCGAAAAGCTCACCTCCGACGCCGAGGACATCCTTAAACGCCTCAACCTGCCCTTCCGCCGCATCGTCCTCTCCACCGGCGACATGGGCTTCTCCTCCGCCAAAACCTACGATCTCGAAGTCTGGCTCCCCGGCCTCAACGACTACAAGGAAATCTCCTCCTGCTCCAACTTCGAAGCCTTCCAGGCGCGCCGCGCCAACATCCGCATCCGCACCGGTAAGAAGACCGAACCGTTGCACACACTGAACGGCAGCGGTCTCGCCGCCGGCCGCACCTGGGTCGCGATTGTCGAAAACTACCAGCAGGCGGACGGCAGCGTGATCGTACCTGACGCGCTGCGCCCCTACCTCAACGCCGAGCGCATCACCAAAAGGGCGGAATTGAAGTAGTTTTGATGTTCTCCCGATCGCAGGAAGACCGGTTGAAACGCCTCGCGCAAAAGCTCGAGCAGGTGGCCGAAAAGGACCGCCGCCGCATGGAGCGCGAAGAAGAGATGCTCGCCCTGCGCCAACGCGCCGCTGAAGAGTTGCATAAGCTGTGCTCGGACTTCGTGGCGTCGATCAACCAACTCGTCACCACCGTCCACCTCGACCTTGCGCCGCCCGTTTGGGAAACCGACACCCTCAAGTACAACGACATAAACATGATCCAGATCAACGTCAGCGGCCGCATCGTCCAGTTGTCGTTTCAGATCACCGACACGTTGGAAGAGAAGATCGATATCCGCGTCCCTTACACGCTCCACGGCGCGGTCCGCTGGTTCAACCAGGACCTGCTCGAACGAGACGAGGTCCGTGACGACCGTCTTTATTACTGCATCGGCCGCTCCGACCGTGGCTGGCGGTATGTCGACTCGCGCTCCCAGAAACTCGGCCCTGTCGACCAGGATTATCTCACCGGCATCATCGAACAGCTTCTGCAATGATCCGCATCGTCTTACTCGGCAAAATGGCCGCCTGGTGCGAGCCCGAACTGCGCCGGCGCATGCGCTGCCCCTATCGAATGACGGTTATTGCCGACCCCTCGCGCGCTTCGGAGTCCGCCGCCGAGATCGAGCGGGCCGAGGTGATCGTCGGCTGGCCGCTCACCCAGGACATCGCCGACCGCGCCCGGAGCCTGCGCCTGCTGCAAGCCTCCGGCGCCGGCATAGACGGTCTCGCGCTCGACCGTCTCCGCCCCAACGTCCGCGTCGCCAACACCTTCCACCACGAAGTCGCCATCGCCGAATACGTCCTGATGGCGATGCTGTGGCTGTTGCGCCGCCCGCACGAATACGACACACGCCTCCGCCAGGGCGTCTGGACCGGCAGTTGTATTTGGGGCGAAACGCCCGTCCTCGAAGAACTTTATGGCAAGACGGTCCTGCTCATCGGTCTCGGCCACATCGCCCGCGAAGTCGCCCAGCGCGCCACCGCGTTCGGCTTGCATATCACCGGAGTTACGCGCCGCCCCAACTCCGTGGAAGGCCTGTACTCCAAAATCGTGAGATGGGACGGCTGGCAAGCCGAACTGCCGCACGCCGACTTCATCGTCCCCACCTGCCCGCTCACGCCTGAAACCACCGGCTTGATCGGCGCCGATCAGTTCGCCGCCATGAAGCCCGAAGCGTGCCTGATCAACATCACCCGCGGACGTGTCGTGGACGAGCAGGCGCTCTTTGACGCAGTGAAGTCCCGCCGCATTGCCGGCGCGGCCATCGATGTCTGGTATCAATACCCATCGGATCCAACGCAACCCGTCCTGCCCTCGAAGCTGCCCTTCCACGAGCTGCCCAACATGTTCCTCTCGCCCCACAACTCCGGCTGGACCCGCCGCACCATCATGGGCCGCATCGACGACATTGCCGAGAACATCAACCGCTTGGCGGAAGGTGGCGAACTGTTGAATGTCGTGCGCTGATCGCCCGCGACTCGTAGTAATCCCGCAGCCGTGCCGGGGTCGTCTCCTGCAACCAGCTATCTAACTTCATCACCAGTTGCCGCCGCAGGGCCGGCTCGTTCTCAGCCAGGTTCACCTTCTCGCGTTCGTCCCACGCCAGATTGTGTAAGGACTCGAACGTCCCGTCCCGCACATACTTCATCTCCCCATCGCGAACCGCCCACCGCCGCTCGTGCCCGCGCTTGTAACTCCAGTAGAGCGTCCGGCTCACGGTCTGCCGCTGCCCGCGCACCACCGGCAGCAAATCCATACCATCGAGCGCACGCGCCGGCTTCACCCCCGCTGCCGCCAGCATTGTGGCCGTCACGTCCATCGATATCGCCACCTGCGCCGTAGTCGACGCTTCCGGCAGCGCGCCCGGCCACTGCATCACACACGGTACGCGAATGCCGCCTTCCCACACCGTGCTCTTTCCGCCGCGCAACCCCGCATTCCGCGACTGCGCGTATCCGCCGTTATCGCTCTGGAACACCACCAGCGTATTCTCCAGCGCGCCCATCCGCCGCACCTGCTCCAGCACGTCGCCCACCCGCTTGTCCATGTGCTCTACCATCGCCGCGTACGTCGCCCGCGTGCCTTCGTTCCACTTCGATTTATCGAGCACCTTACCATCCGCCGGACCCTGCAGCGGCGTATGCGGCGCCGTAAACGGCAGATATAGGAACCACGGCTTCTGCTTCCGCTGTTCCGCCCGCAACCAGCCGGTCGCATGATTCGCCAGCAGATCGGTCAGATATCCCGGCCGTTCCACCAGCCGCCCGTTGTGCGCCAGCACGTTCGCGCCGCTCTCTTCTCGATGCGTGAAGTAGTCCGCATTCCCGCCCAGAATCCCAAAATACTCATTGAACCCATGCGCATTCGGACTGAACTGCGGCAGATATCCTAAGTGCCACTTACCGGAACAGCACGTGTCGTATCCCGCGCCTTTCAGCATCCTCGCGATGCTCGTCTCCGCCACCGGCAACCCCAACTCGTCGCGACGCGCCAGCCATTCCGCTTCGTCGTACCGGCCGACGTTGCCCACCCCGATCGCACACTCG
The DNA here is from genome assembly GCA_020846745.1 of Bryobacterales bacterium. Taxonomy (GTDB): domain Bacteria; phylum Acidobacteriota; class Terriglobia; order Bryobacterales; family Bryobacteraceae; genus JADLDI01. The sequence continues at coordinate 5,119 of JADLDI010000021.1, forward strand.
AGGCCTCCGACGCGCTGCTGATACCGGCCCGTCATCAGTGCCGTCCGCGTCGGCGTGCACTCCGGAGCGTTCGCATAGCACCGTGTGAACCGAACCCCACGCCGCGCGATCGAATCGATATTCGGTGTCTTGATGTCCGGCGCCGCATAGCAACTCAGGTCGCCGGCGCCCATGTCGTCGGCGAGTATCAGCAACAGGTTCGGCCGCCGGCCAACTGCCGGAACAGCCGCCACACCCGCTGTTGCCAGTAACTCCCGCCGTGTCACCCCAGTAACTCCCGCGCCGCTTTCGTCTTGCCCTCTAATAGCGCTTCCGCCGCCAGCACACCGTACAGCCGGCCTACCTCAACCGCCGTGTCCACCACCTGCCCCGCTTTTTCCTTCCCTTGCTTTTTGATCAATCCCGGCAGCTTCGACAAGCACCACCCGTTCGCCCGCACACCCATCGTTTCCACCAGTTGTTCAAACCACCGCAGATAGTCCGCATCAAGCGTCTTCCCACCCAAATCCTTCAACACGCCCGCCGCCGCCGACACGCTCTTTTCCGCGATCCGCAGCACCAGCGGCAGCGCCGCCGCAGCCGTATCCAGTCTCTCCAACAGACGTTCCGCCTCGCGATCCTGTTCCACCTTGGCGACCGGAAACATGGCCGCCAGCCGCTCAATGGTTTCCGCGTCCGCGGTCTTCGCCGCACCGACAACGGACCGGATAATGTCCCCCGTCGTATCCGCAAACGCCGCAATCGGCCGAAGCATCCGCGCGTCCCGGTTCGTCAACTCCACCACGCGCTGCATCCCCGTCGTGCCCAAGTCATGCGCCGCCGGAGCCAGGCTAGGGAAGGCCTCAAGGAAGGCAGGCCGCGCATCTGCGGTGAGGCTCGTGTACCACCCGGTAAACCCCGCCAGGATCGCCTCGCGGCACCGCCGGTCCTGCGCATTCTCAAGTGCCGCCACCAGACACCCGATCGCCTCACCCGGAGGCGCCGCCGGCCAGCTCATCTTCTCCGCCACAACAAAATCTACCAGCGCGGTCCCGTTTCGCCGAACCTCGCCCTCCGGCAGTTCACGCAACCATTCGTAGGCCGGACCCAACTCCGCCACGTGCGCGTCGATCAGTTTCCCCTGCAAGCGCTAATTATATCGAGGCGTCTTAATTCAAATAGACAAACTCGTTCGATGCCAGCAACACCCGGCAATAGCTCGCCCAAGCCGCCGCATCGCTCCCCAACCGCTTCCGGCTTGCTTCCACAAACGTGATCGCCCGATCGATCTCCCCGGCCGCCGCTTCCCGCGACAGCACCGTCCGCACGGCCAGCCGTACCCGGTCCGCATCCGTTTCTGCCGCCGCCATCACATGCTGCGCCAGGTTCCCCGCGCGGCCGTTCACAAACGGGCTGTTCATCGCGAACAGCGCCTGCGGAGCCACGTTCGTTCGCGGCCGTCCTTCGCTCGACGTGCTCGCGTCGCCATAATCGAATACCGACAAGAGCGTCGGAATCGATCCGCGCCGCACCGGCAGATACATCGTCCGCCGCGTAATCTCATCGAACGAAGCCCGCCGCTGCCGCCGATCCGGATTCAGCAGCGAACCGCCCAGCGACATATCCAGCGACCCGTCGATAGCCAGCAACGAATCCCGCAATTCCTCCACACTCAGCCTTCTCCGCGGAAACCGCGAAAACAGCCGGTTACCCGCATCGGCCGACCGTGCCGCCGCCGTCGCGTGCGCGCTCATGCCATACGTCGCCGATAGCACGATCTCCCGGTGCAGCCACTTCAATGACCAGCCGTTCCTGACAAACTCCGCCGCTAAGTAGTCCAGTAACTCCGGATGCGTCGGCTTCTCGCCCGTCGTGCCCCAGTTATTCGGCGTCCGCACCAGCGCCTCGCCAAAGTGCCACTGCCACACACGATTCACGATTACCCGCGCGGTAAGCGGATTCGCCTCTGAAGCAATCCACTCCGCTAACTGTCGACGTCCCGAACCCTCCATCGCCGGCTGCCCGCCTGTAGCCAGGAACTGCGGCACCGACTTATCCACCACTGGACCCGGATTATTCTGGTCCCCGCGGAGAAACACCGGCTGCGTGACCATCACGCCGTCCCGCACGGCAGAAGCCAGCTCAGGTTCCGGCGGCATCGTCGCTTTCAATTGCCCGTACCGCGCGCGCAACTCGCGCACCTGCGCCGGTTCCGGCAAATCAAACGGACCGCCCTTAAACGTCAGCGCATAGAACACCGGGTCGTCCACCGGATCGAACGACGGTTTGCCCGGACGGTCGCGATCCTGAATCGCCTCTTCCTTGTAGCGCCACAGCCAACGGTGCAGCCGCTCGTCCCATTGCTGCGCTTGCTTGTCATACGCCGCGGCGTACTTCTCCGCCACCGCGTCCAAAGTCTCCGATGTCGCTTCCTTCCAGAACGGCAGGTTATCCAAACACAGGAACTTCTCCAACCGCGACCAGTCCACCGCGCGATCCGTCCGGCCCTTTTGCCGGACCTCCCACGCCGCCGCCAGATAGTTCGCCAATTCCGCCCGCAGCGCCGGATTCCGCGCGCAATTCACCTCATCCAGCGCCTCTTCGGCCGCCACGAACGCGTCATCCACCTTCCGGCGATGCTGGTCATACCGCAACGCCGCCTCCCGGTCGAGCGGCGCATAGTACATATACGACACCGATCCCGGCCGCCCCAGGTTCCGGAACGCCTGCGTACTCGCGAAAATCGACGCCATGCCGTAGTAGTCGCGCGTCAGAATCGGGTCGAACTTATGGTCGTGGCAGCGCGCGCACGACACCGTCAATCCCAGGAACGCTTTGCTCGTGGTATCGATTTGCTCGTCCACCACGTCGTAAATCATCTTCTTCCGATCCTGCTGCGCCAGCGGCTTCGGACCGACGGCGAGGAATCCGGTCGCGATGACCGTCTCGTTCGACGCGTCCGGCAACAGGTCGCCCGCCAGTTGCTCCACCACAAACCGGTTGAACGGCTTGTCTTCGTTGAACGCCTTCACCACGTAATCCCGGTACCGCCACGCATGCGGATACAGGTGATCCTCGTCCATGCCCGTCGAATCGGCATACCGCGCCACGTCCAGCCAGTGCCGGCCCCATTGCTCGCCATAACGCGGCGAACTCAATAACCGCTCCAGCACGGTCTCCAATGCCCGCTCGGATCGGTCATTCAGAAACGCATCCAGTTCAGCCGCGGTCGGCGGCAGTCCCGTCAAATCGTAGGTAAGCCGTCTGAGCAGGGTCGCCCGATCGGCTGCTGCCGCCGGTTCGACCTTCGCCCCTTCCAGTCCCGCCAGAACAAAGCGGTCCAGCGGCTTCTTCACCCAACCCTGGTTCACCACCGCCGGCAACCCGGCCTTCCGCACCGGTTGAAACGCCCAATGCTGCTTCGCCTTCTCCGCCGCCGTCCACTTCGCCGTTTTCCCCTCGGTCTCAGGCCACGGCGCACCCGCGCCGATCCACTGCTCCATCAGCCGCAACTGCTCCGCGGGCAACTTGCCCGTCGGCGGCATCTTCATCCGATCCGTATACTGCAGAATCCCCAGCAACCGTTCCGGCTTGGGCACTACTGTCTGGAACGATTGCCGGTCCGACAGGTCCAGCCCCGCCATCTTCGTCTTCCCGCTGTGGCAGGAGTAGCACGACGCCGCCAATACCGGACGGATCTTCGCCTCAAAGAACTCGGCCGGAAGCGCCTGAGCAACCAGCATCGGCACCAGCATCCACATAGCCGATTTCTCCTCCTACGCCACAATCCCGTAGTGGACCGCGCCCGCCACGTCCGTCAGCCGGAAATCACGGCCGCCATACCGGTACGTCAGCTTCAAATGGTCGAGCCCCATCAGATGCAGAATCGTCGCGTGCAAATCATGGATGTGCATCCGGTTCTCCACCGCGTGATACCCGAACTCGTCCGTCGCCCCGTAAACAAACGGCTTCTTCACGCCCGCCCCCGCCAACCAGATCGTGTACCCGTACGGATTATGGTCGCGGCCATCCGCGCCCTGCGCCCACGGCGTCCGCCCGAACTCGCCCGCCCACACCACCAGCGTGTCCTCCAGCAACCCCCGCGACTTCAGGTCCTTCAACAGCCCCGCGATCGGTTTATCCACCTCCCGCGCCAGCTTCGTGTGCAGTTTCACCAGCTCCGAATGCTGATCCCAATACGAGTGATAGCACTGCACCATCCTCACGCCTCGCTCGCTGAGCCGCCTCGCCAGCAGACACTGCCACCCGAAATCCCGCGTTTCCGGATCGTCCAATCCGTAAAGCTTTTGCGTCGCTGCCGGCTCCTTCTCTACCTCAAACGCTTCCGGAGCCTCGGTTTGCATTCGAAATGCGAGTTCAAACGCCCGGATCCGCGCTTCCAGTTCCGGATCGTGCTCATTCGCCGCCGCGTGCGTCCGGTTCATGCTCTCCAGCAGTTCCAGCTCATAACGCTGCTGCTCGCCGCTCGCGCCCTTATGCTCGATCCACGGAATCGGCTCTTTCCTGATGTCCTCCACCTTCGAACCTGAATTCCCGATAGGCGTCCCCTGAAACTCGCCCGGCAGGAATGCGGACGACCAGTTGCTTTGCCCGCCATGCCCCAGCGTCGGCTTGATCGTCACATATCCCGGCAGGCTCTGGTTCTCCGTTCCCAATCCGTACAACAGCCACGACCCCATCGACGGCCGCTTGAACGAAAACACGCCCGTGTGCAGCTGCAGCAGCGCCGCCCCATGATCCACACCATCCCCCACCATCGACCGGATCACGCACAGATCGTCCGCACACGTCGCGACATGCGGAAACAGTTCCGATACCGGCAATCCCGACTGCCCATTCTGCCTGAACTTCCACGGCGACTTGAACAACCCTCGTACCGCGTCCTCCCCAAACGTCAGCCCCCGCTGAAACGGCACCGGCTTCCCGTTGTCTTTCTCTAACCGCACCTTCGGATCGAACGTGTCCAGATGCGACGGTCCCCCGTGCATAAAAAGAAAGATGATGCGGCGTGCTCGCGGCGTGTGATGCGGTTTCCGTTGACCATTCGCATCCGTAACCGCCGCCGCTAGTAAACTTCTTAACCCCAGTAGCGGAAATCCACAACCGGCCGAGCGTAGCAGCGCGCGGCGCGAAAGCGTACGGGGCAGCAGCATCCAGCCATTGTAATAACAGGCATACTCCCGCGTGTCTAAGTACTCGCGCTCCGGCCATTGGGGAAGGATGCTCGCCGTCTGCATAGGGTAGACGGCGGCCTGCTATCCAACTTTAGTACCCTCCGAATTTAGTACAGATTGGCCATGGTAGTACCAAAACTCGATTCCTAGAATTAGATAGGAAATTTGGAAGGCCTGGCTATGCGTTCCGTACTACTTCTTCCTGTCGCGTTCTCGATCGGCGGAATCCTCTTCGCCCAACCGAAGGTCGCCAAAGAGCTGGGCCGCGTCCATCCGGATGCCTCAGTCAACGTCTTGGTCCGCTACAGACGCGCCATCGACGATGCCCAGATCGACAAAGTCAAGAGGCGTGGCGGCACTGAACTCGGCCGCTTCGTTCACGCGGGGTACGCGGTTGCGTCTGTTCCGGCGGGTAAGTTGCTTGACTTGTCGACAGAGCCCGACATTGACTACATCGCGCCCGACCGTCCGGTGAAGGCTAATCTCGACGTATCCCGCGCCGCCACGATGGCCGAATATGCCATTGCCACCGGGCTCACAGGGCAGGGAATCGGCGTTGCCGTCATCGACAGCGGTATCGGCGAACATCCCGACCTGACCAAAAGCCGAGTTGTTTATAGCGAAGGTTTCGGCTTTAAAGACGGCAACGACCAATATGGCCACGGTACGCCCGTGGCCGGCATCATCGGCGGGTCCGGCGCTGCGTCCGGCGGCCGGTATCGCGGAATTGCTTCCGGCGTTCGCCTCATCAATCTGCGCGTGCTCGGCGCGGAAGGCGAAGGAACCGATAGCGCCGTTATCGCCGCCATCGATCGTGCCATCGAACTCCGCGCGCGCTACAACATCCGCATCATCAACCTGTCGCTCGGCCGCCCGCCCGTCGAAAGCTACAAACAGGATCCCCTTTGCCAGTCGGTCGAGGCGGCGTGGCGCGCCGGAATCGTGGTGGTGGTGGCTGCCGGCAACGAGGGCCGCAACGACGCGACCGGAAACAAAGGCTACGGCACGATTCTGGCGCCCGCCAATCATCCCCTCGTCATCACGGTCGGTGCGCTCAAGACCATGAACACGCCCTTCCGGGACGACGATGTCATTACCTCCTATAGCTCGAAAGGGCCGACCGCGATCGACCATATCCTCAAGCCGGACATCATTGCTCCCGGCAACCTGATCGTTTCCACCCAGGGCAAGGGTGCGCAGACCTTGGAAGTGAACTATCCCGCCAACGTCGTCCCCGGCGGATATTTCCGCATCTCCGGAACAAGTGTGGCTGCGCCGATGGTCAGCGGAGCCGTGGCGCTGTTGTTACAGCGGTCTCCAAGGTTATCGCCAGACCAGGTGAAAGCGATCCTCATGCGGTCGGCGTGGAAGAGTTTCCCGCCGGAGGTGACCGCCGTCGATCCTGCTACCAACGTCGAATACTCGAGCCGCCACGATGCGTTCACAGTCGGTGCAGGTTCGCTTGACATAAACGCGGCGTTAAACACCACCGCGGTGCCGGTGGGCACTGCCGCTTCGCCCACCGTCTATTACGATACCGTTCAGGATCTGGTCAAACTCCGGTTCACCTCCAATCCGTTGTGGGGAACGACGGTTGTCTGGAGTTCAACCTCTTTGGGGGGAACCAATGTGGTCTGGGGTGGCAACGTCGTTGCCGGAACAAACGCCCTCTGGGGATCCAACGCCGTTTGGGGTGTTAGTTCGATGCGTGGATTTCAGGTGATTTGGGGAACAAATACCGTTTGGGGAACAACAACCATCACCGGTACGAACACCGTTTGGGGTAACTTTGCGCCCGGTAGTGGTGAACGCGGGTATTAGTAAACGTTCGTTACAAGCTTCCGAAAAGCATAAAAGGGAACGAAAGAAGTCATGAAGAAATTGCCGTCTTATTTGTGTGTCGGCACGCTGCTGTTCAGCGTGTTGGCCTTTGGGGAATCCTCTCATCCGAAACTCTCTCCGGAGTTGCGCGATGCCAACCTGCCCGACAACCTTGAACTGCTGGTACGCCTCAAGGTTCGTCCTACACCCGCCGCGGTGGACAAGGCCGTGAAAGCCGGACATGTCGTCAAAGACATTTTGAAACTGACCCGGACTCTGGTTCTCAGCACCACCAAAGGGAAGCTGAAGAAGTTGGAGGACGACCCTGACGTCACCTACGTATCTCGCAACCGTCCGGTTCGTCCGCTGCTCGACTACTCCGTCGAGGCCGTCGGTGGAACGATTGCCAGAAGCTATGGCCGTACCGGCCAAGGCGTAGGGATCGCTGTCGTCGACAGCGGTGTCGACCCGCATGTGGACCTCACCAAAGACGGCCGCAGCCGTATCGTTTACGCGGAATCCTTCGTGCCCGGTTCAACCGGCAAGTCCGATAGCGATGTGCTCGACCGTTTCGGACATGGCACCCACGTCGCCGGCATCGCCGCCGGTAGCGGCGCCGCTTCTGCCGCCGCGGGCAGCCCGCACAACCTCCGCGGTATCGCGCCCGGCGCCAATATCGTCAGCCTCCGCGTCCTCGACAATCAGGGAACGGGTTCCGACGCCACTGTCATCGCTGCCATCCTGCGTGCCATCGACCTCAAAGATAAATACAACATCCGGGTCCTCAACCTGTCGCTCGGGCGTCCCGTCTTTGAGAGTTGGCAGTCGGACCCTCTCTGCCTGGCCGTTGAACAGGCCTGGCAGGCGGGTATTGTCGTCGTTACTGCGGCCGGTAACGAAGGCCGCAACAACTCGGTCGGCAACGAAGGCTATGGCACGATCGTTTCGCCGGCCAACCATCCGATGGTGATTACCGTGGGCGCCATGAAGTCCATGTCCACCTTCGGCCGCGGCGACGATCTCATCGCCACCTACAGCTCCAAGGGGCCCTCGGCCGTCGATCACGTCGTCAAGCCCGACCTTGTGGCCCCCGGCAACCGTGTCGCCTCCTTGCTCTACGGCGCCTCCGATTCCCTCGCCGTCACTTATCCCGAAAATATCGTGCCGCCCTCTTATTACGGCGGGTCCGCTTCAAGTGCCTCCTACATGTGGCTGAGCGGTACCAGCATGGCCGCCCCGGTCGTCAGCGGCGCGGTGGCGTTATTGCTCGAAGCGGAGCCTGCGCTGACACCCGATCGGGTCAAAGCGCGCCTCATGAAGACCGCCTCCAAGCAGTTCCCCACGGCCAGTTTCTCCACTGACCCCATCACGGGCGTTACCTACCACTCGCAATACGACCTGTTTACCGTCGGCGCCGGCTATCTCGATATCGCCGCCGCCCTGAATAACCATGACCCTGCCACCGGCGGCGCGTACTCCCCGCAAGCGGTCATCGATCCTGTCACCGGCCACGTCGTCGTCAACTGGAACGCCTGGAGCTCCGGTACTTCCGCCGTCTGGGGAACCTCGGCTATGTGGGGCACCTCTGCCGCCTGGGGAACTTCTGCCGTGTGGGGCACCAATGTCTTCCTCTCCGGCACCTCCGCCGTCTGGGGCACCTCCGCCGCTTGGGGTACCTCTACCACCCAGGGCTATTCCGCCGTCTGGGGAACCTCGGCTATGTGGGGCACCTCCGCCGCCTGGGGCACTTCTGCCGTGTGGGGCACCAGCCTTCTCGGTAAGGGCGAATAATCTCTACATCGCTCACCTTATTCCACCCCGGAGCGTTCACCCGCTCCGGGGTTTTCGCTTTTACTCAAGTTCCTCCCCGTTTTTGCCGATGGGTAGGTGAGAAGGCGAATATCGGAATTCGTTCATGCCAGGGCTAAGCGCCAGAGCGAAGCGGTTCATTACCCTTGTGGTCACCTGTGGCGTCATTGCCATACTGGTGGGCATTCCCACGTTTAACACCGACACCAACGTCAAGTTCGTCTTCTACCTGCTGTTTACTGCCTTAAGCTCCGGTCTCAAAGTCCGCCTTCCCGGCATCACTGGCACCCTCTCCGTCAACTACGTCTTTATTCTCCTCGGCGTACTCGAGCTTTCCCAGGGCCAGACAACGCTCATCGCCTCCATCGGCACAACCGTTCAGAGCCTCATCGTCACCAAGCAGCGGCCCAAACTGGTTCAGGTTGTCTTCAACGCCACCGCTTTAGCCACCTGCGGGTTCGCCAGCTACCAGATCTACCACTCGCCCTTCCTCCGCGCCATTAACTCCTCCATGCCCATCATGCTGTTCTGGACAGCATGTTCCTACTTCCTGATGAACACCCTCACCACGGCGTGCGTCATTGCCCTCACCGAAGGCAAGTCCGTTCGCGTCGTCTGGATGGACAGCTTCTTCTGGACTGCCCCCCAATATCTGTTCGGCGCGGCGATGGCGGCTCTGCTCAAAACCATCAACTCGACTCTTGGCTGGGAGTATTCGGTCCTCGTTGTTCCGGGCATCTACATGGTCTACCGCTCCTATCAGCTTTATCTCGGCCGCCTGGAGGAAGAGAAAAAGCACGTTGCCGAAGTGGCTGACCTCCACTTGCGCACGATTGAGGCGTTAGCTCTCGCCATTGAAGCCAAAGACGATACCACCCATTCGCACCTCCGCCGCGTCCAGGTCTACGCCATGGAGATTGCCCGTGAAATGGGTTTGGGCGCCGAACATGTCCGCGCGCTCGAAGCTGCCGCCTTGCTCCACGACATCGGCAAACTCGCCGTCCCGGAATACATCATCAACAAGCCGGGCCGCCTTACGAAGGAAGAGTTTGAAAAGATGAAGGTCCATCCCGTGGTCGGCGCGGAAATTCTCGAGTGCGTTCAGTTCCCCTACCCGGTCGTTCCCATCGTGCGCTCACATCATGAGAAGTGGGACGGTACGGGTTACCCGGACGGTCTTAAGGGGCCCGAAATCCCCATCGGAGCCCGCATTCTCGCCGCCGTCGATTGTCTCGACGCTCTTGCCTCCGACCGTCAGTATCGCCGCGCTCTGCCCCTCGAGGAAGCGCTCGCTTATGTGGTCGGCCGCGCCGGAAAAGAGTTCGATCCTGAGGTTGTCGGCGTTCTCAAGAATCGCATCCACGAGTACGAAGCCAAGGCCCGTTCCGCTACCCCCAAACTGTCCTCCAGCAAACTCTCCGTCCGCGCCCGCATCGCTCGCGGCGAAGCTCCGGCCGCGGGCTTGGCGGAACTCGCTACCGCGGTCAACTCCAACCAGCACGGCTCGGCGCCTGACTTCATTTCTTCCATCGCGGCGGCTCGCCAGGAGTTTCAAATGCTTCACGAGGTCACCCGCGACCTCGGCAATTCCCTCAGCCTCGAAGATACTCTTTCCCTGTTGGCCAGCCGCCTCAAAAACCTCATTCCCCACGACGCTATTTCCATCTACTGCTTGGCCGCCCACGAACTGATTCCCCAATACGTCAGCGGAGAGGACGAAAAGCTGTTCAAATCGCTGCGCATCCCGTTGGGTGAGGGCTTGTCCGGTTGGGTCGCCCAAAACAAACTCCACATCGTCAACGGCAACCCAAGCGTCGAATCCAGCTACTTGAACGACGAAAGCAAGTTCTCGACGCTCCGCTCCGCCATCGCCGTGCCGCTTGACGGCATGGCCGGTGTTGTCGGCGTGCTCACCTTGTACAGCCGCAATGCCGATGCCTTCTCGCAAGACAACCTCCGTATCCTGCTCGCCATCACCTCCAAAGTCGGCCTCACCATCGAGAACGCCCGTACCTACCAGCAGGTCGAACAGTCCATTGGCACCGATAAACTCACCGGCCTCGCCAACGCCCACGCCCTGTTCCACGGTCTTGATCAACGGCTCAGGCGAGCGCGGGACGATGGCGGCAACTTGAGCGTTCTCGTGCTCGACCTCGACGGCTTCAAGGGCGTAAACGACCGTTTCGGCCACCTCGCGGGCAATCAGGTCCTGCAGGCCGCCGGCGATCGCATGCGTAAAATGTTTCGTGAACAGGACCTCGTTGCCCGTATGGGTGGCGATGAATTCGTTATCGTAATGGACACCGCTTTCCCTGAGCTTGTCGAACAGAAAAGCCGCCAGCTCGCCGAAATGATCTCCGATGTCGGCGAAATCGTGTGCTCCGAACGCCTCCTGTCTCTCAGCGTCGGCTCCGCGACTTTCCCCCAGGATGGCGACACTGCCGAGGCTCTCCTCGGCGAAGCCGACAAACGCATGTACACCCAAAAACAACAGCACCACCGCGAACGCCCGCCCCTCGCTCCTGCCCGCTCCCTGGTCACGAAATAACTCCGCCCGTTCCATCGATTCGAACCCACCACATCCCATACGGAAGCGGGAGCGTCAGCGACCCGGCCCATCTCCCCCAACCGCCCGAAGCGCGCCCACCCCTCCGTCGCATCGAATCGCACCGCGTCCGTAATGTCCCGACCGCACGACCCCCATCGACCCAATCGATGGACCGCCAATCGATGGAGCCAGGCTGCGCGAAAGCTCCGTTGACCGAACGGTGCAAACGACGGAACCTCAAGTGCCATTTTGCGTCTCGGAAATGCAGCGACGGGCGCTTGGAACTCGGGGACGTTGGATCGCGTGGGCAAAGAATTGGGCAAAGTCGCTCAAACCGACTTCTGCCAACCTCTTCAAAATGTCTGGAAATAGTTGAAAGTATTGGCTCCCCCAGTCAAACAAAGGGTATTTTGCGGCGTAGAGACAGTGAAAAAGTGATTGATTCGGGATGGCTTACTCAAACCGGCCCAGCAGGGTTCATGCCGCCGTTATCGCGTTTCGGCCACGGCGGGGGCTGAGAGATCGAGGCGCCGTTCGCCGTGTTCGCGAACGCCCTCCTCTGGTAAAGTGAGGGATGCAGGGTATGGCGGCAGACGTGGTCGATGCGATTCCATTAGCGAAGGACTCGAGCGGCGTGTACCGCGTCGGTCGCAGCCGGGTCACGCTCGACCTCGTGGTGCGCGCGTTCAACCGTGGCGCTACTCCTGAAGAAATCGCACAACATTATCCGAGTCTTCAACTGCCAGATATATACCAGGTCATCGGCTACTACTTAAAGCACGGTTCCGAACTGGCCGATTATTTTGAGTCTCGCGCCCGTGAGGAGCAAGCGATGCTGCAAGCGCACCAGGAGGAGTGGTCGCCACGCGGCCTTCGTGAACGACTGTTGGCCCGGCGGAAGAATCGGTGAAGTGGCTGGCGGACGAGAACTTTCGTAACGCCATCATTCGCGGCCTCATTCGGCGAGTTCCCGCGCTCGACATCATTCGCGCACAAGACATCCCTGAGCTCACGGGCCAGAGTGATGTGACGCTCCTGAAATTCGCAACGGCCGAGGGTCGTGTTGTGGTCACTCACGATCTGTCGACGATGCTCCCTGCCAGGCTTGAGCAGATGCGACTCGAGTCGCGATGCGCTCCCATCGTTCTCTTGCCAGATTCCCTGCCGGTGAACGACGCGATCAACGACCTCTTGATACTCGATGAGTGCGCGGTCGAAGCCGATTGGCTGGCGGGCGTGATCTACATTCCGCTCCGATGACCACCGCCTTGCGGGTCGAACGGCAAGGAGACCGGGGCGACTGCAATGGCGACTACGCCCGATCGCCTTCCGGTGGTACTCGTAGAGGTAAGGCCGTGTTGCCGCCAAGTGGTCGAAGTGGCATCACGAGCCACTGCCTTCCTCGGGGCGGCCTTAGGCCGCCAGCGCGAATCCTGCTCTGCAGTCGGCTACACTGTCGGAGTGACGGCCAGCCATCGAGGCAAATCTTCATCACCGCATTAGTCAGGGCAAGGAGCCTGGCTATGCGTGAGTCGGGCTTTTCATCATTCCAGAAGGTACCGAGAGCAGGAGTGTGATCGAAGAAGACCGTGTGGGGGAAGATTGCGGCGGGACCCCGCGGTAGCTGAAGCAGGAACCGGCGGAAGAGGTTCGAAGCTACCACAAGCAAGAAATGCTGCGGGAGCCAGACGACCGGTTCCTCAGCGCGCCGGATCACGGATCTGTGGGACTGGTATTGACGACCGGAGCGCCCGTTCTACTGCCGCGCTTCCGCCGCGAACAGCATATCGATGAGCGGTTCGAGTCACCGGCGGTCAACGTTGGCGCCATACGAGTCCCACGTCCGGACGGCTGCGCGGATACGAGCGACCTCCGCTTCCGTAAACTCGTACTCTCGGGGCGGTAGCGATAGCGCGGGATTCCACGTCACCCGCTCCTGGCCCGCCTTGATGTCTCTGTTCAGTTCGAGCGCCGCCGCCTCCTCCTCGTCGGCGTCGAGCGCAATGCGGTCTTGCACGGACCAGATCGCGCGAATGGAACCCACGTCCGCCCGCTGTGCGCCGAGAAGCACATGCAAATTCAGGCGCTGGGCGTGATCCAACTTTAAACGCATTCAGGTTTGCCTTTCGAATTTACTGGTGTTCCTCTTTGTGACGGTCGCGACTGGAATCGAAGTTAACTCCTCCTGATCGCAGCCTACGCAATTCGGGCGAGACGGCGTGCTAACTTTCGGAGTAAAGATGATGCAGTATCCGTGCGCGAGCGTCGTCGAGTGTTGTATCGGTGAGTTCATGCACATATCTAGAATGCTCGCCGGATCCTACCGCGAAACACGCGCTATTCGTTGCGGGCGCGCCGTTCGTGCCTCCGAGTACAATAACTTCGTCACACAGGAAAAGCAGTGTATCAATGTCGTGTGATACAAGGAGCAAGATAGGAAACATCACGGCCCAAGAGATTAGAAGTATCTTCCAAAACTCGGAGACGCCTTCTCCTCGATGCGCAATTCTAACTTGGAGATCTGTACCAATTCCCCGAGTGGTGGGTTGCTGGCGCCCATTGGTTATCGGCTGCCGGAGTCGTAAGTCGGGTCGAACGTAGGACACACACGCCGTAACAACGGGACGAAGCGCCTCCAAGCTCAAGCAGTTCCAATGCCGAGCAGCCCGAAGGTCAGCATTCGAGACTTGTCGTAACAGAGGCCGTACTGCACATTCAACCAGGTTGATGCCAGGAAACCGGGTCGAAACTTGTAGTATATTTCAACAGCAGCTCGAGTTTGGTCCGGGTGATCCCTCAGGTCTTGGCAGGAATCGCCCACGGCACGTAGGAAACGACGCAGCGCTTCCTTCCTGTCGCCTGTTGACAACCGATGCTCGGGCTATCAAGTATAGATTGACTTCGAAATCTACGGCGTCAGTCACGGCAGTCAGACCGGACTGCTCGGCACCCAACGTGAGAAACGGCTCCCACACCACAGCCGACTTCGCCGATCCGGACTTTAGCGCGGACGGGATGTCGGCGGGCCGCGAGTGTAGGAGGGAAATCTGTTTGCTTTCCATCGCTCTCTGATGGCCAAGTTTCGTCAAGTATTCGTACAGGAAGGATTCGGAGATCGTTGACGGCACTATAGCGATGGGTTCCGGCGGGCGTATGGCTGAAGCACCTCCTGTTGGTCGAATGATTCCGATGATCTTGGTTGAGCGGAGGTAGGTTCCTGAAACTACGACATCCTCGGCTTTGCTGGCTGCCGACACGAGAGGCGTAGCCGCTGATAAACCGATATCGACTGTGCCCGCAACGACGGCATTCTTTGAAGCGAGACCAGAAGCCACTTCCAACGTTTCAACCTTAAGCCCGGCTTTGTTGAAGCTGGCTCCGTCGTCGACTATGAAAGGTGCCGCGGTCCACCAGTCTGCGGTGGGAAGAGCGAAGCGCAGCCTCTCTTCCGATACTCTGCCGCTTCGATTGCTACAGCCGCCGAGAATCAGCACAGTAATCGCCGTACTGAGCCGAAGCCAAGCCCACCCACGAAGTGCTTGGCCGCGGCAGTCGCGAGGGACCTGACCCGTGCGGTGGCGAGTCGATGGCTCGCTGCAATCATACCCACGGCGACTTAACGCGGGTGGAATCATGAGCTTCCTCGAAACGAATATCGTGTCAGTTCGCGACCCACAATTCACCTGTGGACAAGCGGACAGATTGACGTGCTACCAACATACTTCTCACGACCCCCATCGATCCGAACTCGCCACATCCCATACTGAGCGGGAGCGTCAGCGACCCGGCCCAGCGCCCCCCACCGCCCGAAGCGCCGTCGCGCCGATCCAGTGACCCCAGCGCAAACTACACAGATAATCAGGAATACTTCGCCTTCGAAGGCAATAAATCGAAAAGAACCACTTGAATTGACTGAAATAGTGATATACTGCCAGTTGAAGGGGAGGCGTGTGCCCACGTCCCCAACCGACATTTCGCACTACCCGAAAAGGACCGCCGTCGCGCGGTCCTTTTCTTTTATCCGTGTTCATCGGGTTCATCCGTGGTCAATCCATCAGCCCGCAAAAGGGAAAAGAAAGGAACTCATCCTATGTCTCAACAAACCGGACCCAAAACGCCCGAAGGCAAACAAGCCTCCTCCCAGAACAATCGGCGGCACGGTCTCGCCACCGCCAACGTCATCGTCCTCCCCGAAGAGCGGCCTTATTTCGACCAGATCGAAGCCGAATTGCGAGACGAAATCCAACCCGACGGTCCCCTCG
>JADLDI010000022.1 GCA_020846745.1 Bryobacterales bacterium
GCTCCCGCGCTCGGTGCCTCTCCCGTGCTGATTGCGGGGAACGGGGCCTCAAACGCCGGCCCCTTTCCCCGCCCCCTTTCCCCGCTCCATTACCGTCCGGACCTACTATAAGCCCGTGGTCCTTTTTTTCTCGGCCCCTCAGGGAGCGCCGCGCCATCCGACGACATCCTCACCCACTTCCCCCGTCCATAGCCGCCGAAATACGCGACGACGCTGCCAACCTCGATATCTCCGTCAACTTCCTCATCAGCCAGTACGCCAAATCGGCTACCAGACCGCCCTCGAAGAATCCGTGCGGAACGAACCCAATTACGACTGCGTTAAGCGTTAATCAAGATAAGCGGCCACAAATTACCCATGCTCAAATTCTCAATTCCTGTGTCGCGCACCCACTACGTTGTGACTATTGTTTCCGAGCATCCTTCATCCATTCTCATCAAAGCGAATTCCACCACTTCCACCAGTGCTTCCAGCGCGAGTAGCCTCTTCTATCCTGCCCTCACTCGTTGCGCAGCACTTCTAATGGCTTTTGGCCCAGGATGCGGAAGGAGGCCAGCCAGCCGGCGGCGTTGGCTACTGCGGCGGTTAAGATGATTGCCATTAGGGCAGGGAGCCAGTCCAGGTGGGCTTTGGCGTTTAGGAGCCGGGTTAGTAGCAGATTGGAGAAGGCTGTGGCCAGGATGGCGCCTAAGATACCGGCGGCGGCGCCTAGGATTAGAAACTCTACGGAGAAGATGGCGGAGATGCGCTTTCTGGTAGCGCCCAAGGTCTTGAGGATGGCTACTTCCTTGGCGCGGCGGAAGCGGGTGGCGGCTATTGAGGACGCGAGAATGATTACGCCGGCCAGGATCGCGAACGCGGAAATGAAGCGGACCACGATGGCGATCTGGTCCACTACCTGTTGAATGATTTCGATCACGTCGGCGGCGTTGATGACGGTTACGGAGGGAAACTGGCGGAACGTGTCGCGTTGGAAGGCGGGGACTTCGCCGGGCTTCATGCGTAGCATGGCGAAGTACTGAAGGGGGAAGTTGTCGAGAGTATGCGGTGAGAAGACGAAATCCATGTTGCCGCCCATGCGGACCTCTTCGGTGCGATACGTGCAGGCGACCTGGGCTTGGAGGTCCTGAATGCCTACACGCCATTTCAACGGCGACCCCACTTTGATGCCTAATTCGCGGGCGGTATCGTCGAGGACGCAAACCTGATTGGGTTGCGGGCCGGTGTCCCACCATTGGCCCGACACAATCTGCCATTGGGGCCGTTTGGCGGCGGTGTAGGTGACCGCTCTGGCTTGGCGGAAGCGCTGCAGCCGGGGCGACAGGTCGCCCGAGATCTGGAGTTGTGCGGCTACGGTCGGGATCAACTCGCCGCGGCCTTTGAGGAGTTGCTCGACGCCCCCGCGCTCGCGGGAAGTAACGTTGATCATGAAAACGTTGGGCGTGTTGGGCGGAGCGCTTTCAATGATCTGGGAGAGCATGCCGCGTTGAACCAGGAAGATGGTAAGCGTGAACATCACGCCGATGCCAAGTGACACGAGCACAGCTTGGGCCTGGTTGCCGGGGCGATAGATGTTGGCGATGCCGTGGCGGATGGAAGAGGGCAGGGTTCGGCGCGGCGCTTTGAGGAAAGCACGCAGAGCTTTCAGGAGCAGCCACGCGAAGCCGGTCAGGAGCAATAGACTTACCAGCAGTCCGCCGGCGAAGAAGCTTCCGACGCGAATTCGCTCGCTCCCGGCGAGCCACGCGGCGATGCCTGCGATGGCGACCAGGATCACCGCGCGTGCCATCCAGACGGCGGCGTCGAACGTTCGTTTGCCCAGATCCGCGACATCGCGGCGGAAGATCAAGGCGGGGCGCACGCGGCGGACGCCGAGCAGCGTGGGCCACGTGAACAGGACAGCGGTGAGCAGGCCGATGGAGAGTGCTTCGACGGCGGCGAGGAGATCGAACTTGAGGGGCGGGGTGACGGAGAAGTAGCGCTGAATCAACAGCGGGAAGGCGGCCTGGATAGCGACGCCGACGATGCAACCGACCAGCCCTCCGGCGAGGCCGATGAACAGCGTCTGCAGCAGGTAGATGCGCAAGACGTGCGCTGAGCGTGCGCCGATGCATTTCATGATGGCGATCGAATCGAGACGCTGCTCGAGGTGGGCGTGCATCGTGGCGGCGACGCCAAGGCCGCCGACAATCAGGGCGATAAGGCTCACAAGCGAGAGGAACCGTTCAGAGCGTTCGAGGCCGCGGGTGATGAGCGGGTGGGTTTCGCGATAATCCGCGATCATGGCGTTCGGGAACACCTTCTTCAGTTCCTCGCGGGTTTGGCCGATGGTCAGCTTCAGCGGGTCGAGCCGGAAGAGTTGGCGATTAGCGGCGCGGGAACCGGGCTTGATGAGGCCGGTACGGTCGAGCGCTTCGCGCGACATCATGATTCGCGGACCGACGTTCAGCGACCCGGCCATACGGTCGGGCTCGGCTTTGACAACGCTGCCGATCGTGAATTCGCCTTCGCCGATGTTCACGCGATCGCCTGGTTTGAGCGGGGTGCGGATGAGCAGGTCGTCACCGACGGCGATGCGATCGGGCGCGAGCGCGTTTCTCAGGGTTTGCGGCGGTTCCAGTTTGACCGAGCCGTAGTAGGGGTATTCAGTGGGGTCGACGGCTTTGATCGAGACCAGCACCGGGTTGGTATCGCCGGCGCTCAGCATGGAGATCGTTTCGGTGATCTGGGTGCGGCGGGCGCCGCGTGCGGCCAGCGAATCCATTACCTTTGTCTGATCGGGGTTGGGCGGTTCGAAGACGCGGAGGGAGAGGTCCGCTGCCATCAGGGTGCGTGCTTCGGCGGCGAGCATGGCACGGAAAGCGCGGCCGAAGCCACGCACTCCGGCAAGCGACCCGACACCGACCGCGATGGCGACGACGATGAAGAGGAACTTGGTGCGCGAAGCGGCGAGGTCACGCCAGGCGATCTTGGCGGCGGTTTGGAGCGAAATGCCTCTACTTTGCGGCATCTTCGACGATCAGGCCGTCGCGGAGCGTGATGCGGCGGTCGGCATGCGCGGCCAGTTGGGCATCGTGGGTGACGAGGACGAGTGTGGCCTGCTCGCGGCGATTCAGGGTGAGCAATAGATCGAGGATCACCTGGCCGTTGACCGAGTCGAGGTTCCCCGTGGGCTCGTCGGCCATGAGGATGGGCGGGCGGACCATGAAGGCACGGGCCAGGGCGACGCGCTGCTGCTCGCCGCCGGAGAGTTGGACGGGGTAGTGATCGCGGCGGTCGGCGAGGCCTACGAGGTCGAGCAGTTCGCCCGCGCGGCCTGCGCTGACCCCTTCTCCGCCGCCGAGTTCGTAGGGCAGCAAGACATTTTCTTCGGCCGTGAGAGTGGGAATCAACTGGTAAGCCTGGAAAACGAAGCCGATTTTGCGGCCACGGACCAGCGCGAGCTCATCCTCGGCAAGGCCAGTGATATCGGTGCCATCGAGGATGACTTTGCCGGAAGTCGGAGTATCCAGCCCGGCGAGTAGACCGAGCAGGGTGGACTTTCCCGACCCCGAAGGTCCCATGATGGCGACGAACTGGCCGCGCGGGATATGGAGGTTGATGCCTTTCAGGATGTCGACACGATGCGTGGGAGTGACCGCCGTCTTGGTCAGTGCCTGAGCTTGGATCAACCCACATTATCTCAGTGCTACCGTGAGGGCATGCGCAGCCTGCTAGCATGTTGGCATTGTGAAACCTCCCGTCTGGCTTTTCTCAATGACAGCGGCGGCGCTGCTGCCCCTGTTTGCACAGGATGCTTTTCATTTAAAGAGCGGCGACCGTGTCGTCTTCTTTGGCGACAGCATCACGGACCAGCGCCTGTACACGACCTTTGTCGAGACCTATGCCGTAACGCGCTTTCCTGACCGGAACATCGCGTTTGTGCATTCCGGCTGGGGCGGCGATCGTGTCACCGGCGGTGGTGGCGGCGGTATCGGCGAGCGGCTCACGCGCGATGTGCTCGCCTACAAACCAACGGTCGTGACGATTATGCTCGGCATGAACGACGGCCGGGTCCGGGCGTTTAACGACGAGATCTTCTTCCTCTATTCGCGCGGGTACAAGGACATCGTGAAGCAGTTGAAGGCCGGAGCGCCGGGCGTCCGCATTACCGGCATTCAGCCGTCGCCCTATGACGATGTGACGCGGGCGCCACTGTTTCCGGGCGGATACAATGCGGTGTTGTTGAAGTACGGGCAGTTCATCGAGGAGATGGGCCGGCCTGAGGGGCTGACGATTGCCGACCTCAACACTGGGGTGACGGCCATGCTTGCCAAGGCGAATGCCGTTGATCCCGATAATGCGAAGAAGATCATTCCGGACCGGGTGCATCCGGGTCCTTCGGGCCATCTCATCATGGCGGCGGGACTGCTGAAAGCTTGGGGCGCTCCTGCCGTGGTCAGCAGCGTGGAACTGGATGCGCGCAGTCGCAAGGTCGGGACGGTCGAGAACGCGTCCGTGGAGGGTGTGCAGTTTGGCAGCACGATCTCCTGGACCGAGACCGATAAAGCGTTGCCGCTACCGGTGGATTTTACCGATCCGGTGATGGCGCTGGCGGTGAACTCGTCCGATTTTATGGATACGCTGAACCGGCAAACGCTGCGTGTGAACGGGTTGGCGGATGGTCCGTATACGCTGCGCATCGACGGCAGCGAGGTGGGCACGTTCGCGGCCGCGGATCTGGCGAAAGGTGTCAACCTGGCCGGGGTGAAAACGCCCATGTGGGCACAGGCGTACCTGGTCCATTCGCTGACGAAGAAGCATACGGATGTGCATCAGGCGAGGTGGCGGACCTTCCAGGTGCCGCTGGCTCCGGAGCAGGCAAGCTCGATGGCCAACGCGCTGGCCGCGATGGATGCGCTGGAACAGGAACTGATCGACAAACAGCGCGCAGCGGCGAGGCCGGTAGCCCACCGGTTTGAACTGGTGAAGGGCGCGTCGGCGTTCCAGCCGATCTTCAACGGGACCGATCTGACGGGCTGGCATATCAGCAAGACGAGCAGCCACGGCGATACCCAGGCATGGATGGTGGAAAGCGGCGTACTCACCGGCGCGCAGGACCGGCCACGGAACGGCGGCATCCTGCTGACAGACCGCAAGTACAAGAACTTTGAGGTGCAGATGGAGATCAGCCCCACCTATGGCTGCGATAGCGGCCTGTTCCTGCGGTCGAACGAGAAGGGGCAGGCATACCAGGTGATGCTCGATTACCTGGATGGCGGGGCGATCGGCGGGGTGTATGGCGAGGGATTGAAGGGCGTGGAAGCTCCGGCGGTGAACTGGCGGGAACACTGGAAATCGGCGGGATGGAACCATATCCGTGCCCGGATAGAGGGGGATACGCCCCACATCCAGGTATGGTTAAACGGCATCCGGATAACGGACTGGACTGATAACGCCAATCATGCCGCTGATGGTGCGGTGAACGGGATGGTGGCGGTGCAGGTCCATGCGGGCAGCCGGTGGATACCAGGGGGTAAGCACCGGTTCCGGAACATCAGTGTCCGGGAATTGCCGTAGGCGGTAAGCCCAAGCGCAGGACAAAAAAGAAGAGCGGCCCTCACCACGAGGACCGCTCTTTCGGTCTAGGAAGGGAAGTTAGTTAGCGGTGGTGACGGCACTCGGAACAAACATTTGGCTTTGCATGTTCCCGATTGCGTTGACGAGACCTTCCGCGGAAATTGAACTTGGATACAAGTTCAGGCTGTAAAGCGTGAGCTTGCAATGAATTATGGCCATACCAACCCAGAATCGGCTCCCCTGATGGAACAGTTGGGTCGAAAGCTCGGGTTGATCTTCAGTAGCATTGGCGACGATGGTTCTGGCCGCGCGGTGGAGCGCGCCAAAATCCTTCGCCAAACTACGTAAGTACGCGCGATAAATGGCGCACCGCTGGGAGCGCAATTTTCGATCCAGACCGGGCACATAGCCCGGCTGAGCGCGTAAGAATTCGAGATCCTGCTCATCGAGCAGGCGTCCCATGGGGCGGTACGAGTCGAGTGAGAAGTTCTCGATTCGCTCAATATCGTCGTGTCCTACACCAGGTGCAGTCAGGCGACGCACAAAGAAATAAGACAGTGTGGCCAAGAGCAACGCTCCTAACCCCACAGCAAACATCACACTATCCATCCAAGCCTCCAAACAAAGGCAACCATCGAGAAGAATACCGGACTTTGTTGAATCGCGCAATGGGTTTTTAGGTTCCTGAATACATGACCATTAGGAACTCATTCCGGACGCTTAAACACTAGTACTTTCTTTCGGAAGGTTTACTTTTCGGCTGGCGCGCGCCAACGCGTCATTTATCGATTCTAACTGCCGGACGGCCTCTTCCGCTTGCTCGCGGTTCCAGCGGCGGCCTATGGAAATAGACATATCCTCGCCACTTGCCCGCAGTTTGACGATCCAGAATACGCGGACGATATTGCTGACCAGCAGGTTCACGTTGCTCAGTGCCATGGCGAGTTTCGCCCCCAGCACGTTATGGACGAGTAACAGCACTGCCGTTCCGAAGAAATAGACGAGAAAACCGACGGCGTAATAGATGAGGTTCCGGCGTAATCGGACGGGAAACCAGGCCAGGAATCCTCCCAGTGACAGCAGCAGAAGCAGCAGGGTTCCGAACACCACCCGATGGACGATGAACATCGCCATCAGATAGCGGTATTGGGCCGATTGCTGACTCTGCAGTTCCGGCCAGGAAACGGCGATGGATACGACTACGGCCAAGCCGAACAGAACATACATTGCCTGCAGGGCGACACTGACAATGCCTTTATGATCGTGCAGAACCTTGAAGAGCAATTCGCGGAGGACCAGAAAGTTCGCGGCCCAGACAAGGGGGGCGGTGCCGAAGAAGACGATGGTATAGAGATTCGTACGCTGCGGGATTTGCAGCAGCACCACCGTCCGCGCGGTGTCGAGCAACAGGAGGACAAAAAACCAGGGGTATATCGAGTGAAGGCGCTCGCGGTACAAACGCCAAAGCAGGATTGCACTCAGAGCGAGTGACAGCCAGTTGAGCGAATTCTGGATTGCCGGCAATCCAGGCATCCTCCTGATTGTAAGCCGGATTACAACATTCTGCTGCTGGAAAAAACGCCTGCATCGAACCTGGTATACACCTTAGTTTATTTTCGAGTGGATGGAACGCTTTGCCTCCCGGTTGCGTCTGACACGCGCAGAGGATATTCTCAAAGCGGGGTTTTTTGAGCGATGATTCGCCGGGTGACTGTTGCTTTCATCATTACGGCTGTTGTCAGTACCGCTCAGATCGGTCCGAGCGGCGGAAGAATTGTGGGCGGACCGGTGGGTGGCGGCTTTGGCAGCGTCGTCTTTCCTGGAACGGGTGTGCCGCGCGGGAATCCCGCTATCGGCAGCGGGCACATTCAGGGCCTGTCAAATTCGATTCGGGGCATTCCTCCTGCTACGGGCAGACCGGGAGGCTACCGCGGGGGCGGATACATTGTCCCGGTTCCTGTGGTTGTCGGCGGGTATGGTTATGGCTACGGGTACTCTGGCTACACGCAGCCGGTCCAGCCCAACGTAACGGTGGTGAATGCGCCGCAGCCGTCTCCGACCGTTATCATCAACCAGAACTACGCGCCTGAGACCGCACGGCCTGTTCTACGGGAGTATAACCAGGATTCCTCTGGAAATCCGGATCCGACGGTTTCCTCCTATCAAGCTCCGGTTCCCGCGGTTCCGGAACCGGTGAAGCCACGGATTGTCCGTACCGTGGCCAGCGATAAGCCGACAATCTACCTGATCGCCATGAAGGACGGTACGGTGTATTCGGCGTACGCCTATTGGATCGAAGGCGATACGCTCCATTACGTGACGACGAAACACGCCATGAATATGGCTTCGGTTTCCCTGGTGGACGCCACGGTTACCAACCAGTTGAATCAGGAGCGCGGAGTCGAGTTCAAGCTGGCGTCGAATTAAGCTGCGTGGCGTAATCGCCTCGCGACAGGGCGTCGACGAAGGCAACATCACCCTTTAAGAACGGATAGGCCGGAAGCGCTTCCGGTGCTTCCCATTTAATCTGTTCGAAGGCCAGGTTTTGCGGTTCGCCCGCAAATTCCTTCACGAGATGAAACACGAGCAGCACGCGCGGGGTCCCGGCGTACTGGTGCTCGTAACGGTCGAGTTCTTCGCCGATCGTTGCTTCGATGGCGAGTTCTTCGCGAAGTTCCCGTTGGAGTGCGCCGGGCGGATCTTCGCCGGGTTCCAGTTTCCCCCCGGGAAACTCCCACTCAAACTCGCCCCATTCGCCTTTAGGGCGCTGCCCGATGAGAATCTTGCCATCGCGCACGATGACGGCGGCGGCCACGTGAATCACCTTGTCCGTCATGCCCGGTTCCCTCAGCATCATGCCAATTCCAAAGCCTTGTACCGTTCGAGCTCCTCGATGGGGGCGGATTGCAGGCGGTCCATTCGCTGGCGCAGCCACGCCCAGGGGATTTCAAACAATTGCACGCGGGGCGAGAACTTGGAACTGTCCTGGATGAAGCAGGAATGCGTACACCAGCAGTTGTCGCGCGGAATCGCGTCGATTTCCTGCCGCATCGTGTCGGACTGTAGCGCGGCGCGAACGTCGTAGTCGAACCGGGCAAGATCGCCGATAATCGGGCGCATCTCGCACGAGCGGAACTTCCCATTGTGGTCGATGACGATCGTGGTCTGCCCGGCGGTGCAGGCCATCGGCCACTTTCGCGGTTGCTCGAAGCAGCGTTCGTGCAGGTCGAAGTGGAGGCGCAGGTTGCCCAGGTAGTACATTTCGGCGACGTGGCGCACGCCGGCCGGCAAGTGCCCGAACAGCTTCTTCGCATAGGCGCGATGAAACGGCATGAGACGGCGGTGCAGGTCTTTGAGATCCGGTTCCGACATCCGCTTCAGGGTCTTGTCTGGCGCTTCACCGCGTACGGTTTCAAAGTACTGGCCGTCGATGTTTGTGTCGCTCAGCAGGTGCAGCCCCAGCTTGACGATCTCGTGGTAGTTTTCGCGCGTAATGACGGTAAGCACGTTCCGCCGCAGCCGTTTGACGCCGGTGTAGCGCTGCTCGGCCTGGCGCATGGTTTCGAGTGTGCGGACAAAGTTGTTGGGAACGCCGCGAATGGCGTCGTGCGTGTTGGCGAGGCCATCGAGGGAGAAATTCAGATCGATGGCGGCATCCGGACACGCGTCCAGCACGGCGTCGAGCGCACGAAACATCTTCTCGGGCAGCAACCCATTGGTGGGCAGATTGATGTTGCAGACACCGTTGTTGCGGACGAA
The DNA here is from genome assembly GCA_020846745.1 of Bryobacterales bacterium. Lineage (GTDB taxonomy): Bacteria > Acidobacteriota > Terriglobia > Bryobacterales > Bryobacteraceae > JADLDI01. The sequence continues at coordinate 9,319 of JADLDI010000022.1, forward strand.
CATCGTCAGGATTTGGGCGAGTTCCGGCCGCAGGAACGGCTCGCCGCCGGAGATCCAAAGCTTGCGAAACGGCGGCGCGGTTTCCGAGAGGCGGCGGATCTGGTCGAACGTGAGGTCGTCTTTCGAGTTGAGCTTGTCGAAGTAGAAACACGTGCGGCACAACGAGTTGCACCGCGAGGTGACGAACAGGAACAGGGAGTTGAATTCCGGTGGGCGGGCGCGGTCGCGGATAATGGGAAAGTAAGTGCGCCAGTTCGCCATGATTCTTCATTAAATCATGAAGAATCGGGCAGCCCCTTGGAAACCATGCATAATCCCACGCTGATGGACCACTTCAAGAACCCGCGAAACGCGGGAGAGGTCGAGCATCCGACGGCGCGGGTGATGTTTGAAAACGCCGCCTGCGGTGACATCATGCTGCTGACGGTACGGATGGAAGAGGGCAAGGTGGTTGAGGCGCGGTACAAGACGCGTGGGTGCGTCGCGTCGATTGCTTGCGGGAGTGCGTTTACTGAGTTGCTGATCGGGCGCGACAAAGCCCGGCTGGCTGAGGTGACCGCGGCTGACGTCGAAGCAGCCGTAGGCGGCCTCATCAAGGAATCGAAACACGCGGCTGTCCTGTGCATCGATACCCTCAAGAAACTGCTCAAGAGCTTACACTGAAGGTTGATGGCGGGACCGGCGACCCACGCTCCTGAAGCCGACGCCGAATTCGGCGGACTGACGCGCGACGACCTGATCCGCGCCTATCGGGCGATGTACCTGGCGCGGCGGTTGGACGATCGCGAGATCCTGCTGAAGCGGCAGAACCGCATCTTCTTCCAGATCAGCGGCGCGGGCCATGAGGCGATCCAGGTGGCGGCGGGATTGGCCTTGAGGGCGGGGCACGACTGGGTGTATCCGTACTATCGCGACCGTGCGCTGAGCCTGATGTTAGGCATTACGGCGGAGCAGATGATGCTCGAAGCGGTGGGCGCGGGCGCCGATCCGCAGAGCGGCGGGAGGCAGATGCCGTCGCACTGGTCGAGTCCGGCGTTGCGAATCGTGTCGGCCTCCTCTCCCACGGGCACCCAATACCTGCAAGCCGCCGGCTGCGCGCAGGCCGCCCGCGCGCTGAACGCGAAAGATCCCGAGGTGGTGCTGGTGTGTTCGGGCGACGGGGCGACCAGCGAGGGCGAGTTCTGGGAAGCGCTAAACATAGCGTGTCTCGAACGCCTGCCGCTGGTGTTTCTGATTCAGGACAACGGCTGGGCGATTTCCGTGCCCATCGAGTGCCAGACTGCGGGCGGGGATATCCTGCGCCTGGTGGAAGGGTTTCCGTTTCTGCTGCGTTTAGGTGTGGACGGAACGGACGTGATGGCCGGCTACCACACTATGTATCAGGCGGTGGAGTATGCGCGGTCGGGGCTCGGTCCGGTGCTGGTTCGGGCGTTGACCATACGTCCTTACTCGCATTCGCTGTCGGATGACGAGCGGTTGTACAAGACGGAGGCGGAGCGGCAGGCGGAGGCGGAACGCGATCCCTTAGAGAAGTTCCCGCAGTGGCTGGTTCAGGAAGGCGTGATGGACCGGTACGCACTGCAGCGGCTGCTCGATGAGGTGGAGGCGGAGGTGCAGGACGCGACGGAGGCCGCGCTGCATGCCGATCCGCCAGAGCCGGGGTCCGCGCTGCGGTTCCTGTACTCGCCCCAAATCGACCCTTGCGGCAAAGAGTGGCACGCGAAGCCGCAGTTCACGGGCGCGCCGCGGACGATGGTAGATTCGATCAACCAGACGATCGGTGAGGAGATGGAGCGCAACCCGGCCATCGTGGTCTTTGGCGAAGACGTGGCCGACTGCAGCCGCGAGCGCAACTTAAGCGCGGTGAAAGGCAAGGGCGGCGTTTTCAAGGCGACCCAAGGTTTGCAGCGGCGGTTCGGTCCGGAGCGTTGCTTTAATAGTCCGATCGCGGAGGCGGCCATCGCCGGCCGTGCCATCGGCATGGCAACGCGGGGGTGGAAGCCCGTGGCCGAAATCCAGTTTTTCGATTACGTCTGGCCGGCGATGATGCAGATCCGCGATGAAATGGCGACCCTGCGGTGGCGGTCGAACAACGGGTTCTCGTGCCCCCTGGTTTTGCGTATTCCCATTGGCGGGTACCTGACCGGCGGCGCGATTTACCATTCGCAATGCGGCGAGGTGTTGTTTACGCATAACCCCGGGCTGCGCGTCGTGATGCCTTCGAACGCGCTCGATGCCTGCGGTCTGCTGCGCACGGCTATCCGCTGCGACGATCCGGTGCTGTTTCTGGAACATAAGAAGCTCTACCGCGAAGCTTACAACCGTGCGCCTCATCCGGGACCCGGCTTTACCATCCCCTTCGGTCTCGCTCGCGTTGTGAAGACGGGCCGGCACTTGACCGTGATCACCTACGGCGCAACGGTCCAGAAATGTTTGCAGGCCGCGACGCAGATCGAAAGCCGCGACGAGCGGTGGACGATTGAGGTGATCGACTTGCGGACGCTGAACCCGTACGACTGGCAGACGATCGCGGAATCGATAAGCCGTACGAGCCGCGCGCTGATCGTTCACGAAGACACCCTCAGTTGGGGCTACGGGGCGGAGATCGCCGCGCGGATCGCGGGCGAGTTGTTCGATCGCTTGGATGCTCCCGTGGGCCGTGTCGCGGCGCTCGATACCTGGGTCGGCTATAACCCGGACCTCGAGGATGAGATTCTGCCGCAGACGCACGATATTGTGCGGGAGGCGGAGCGGCTGTTGCGGTATTAGGGGTTGGCTGGACGCTGTAACTGGAAAAACGCGGTTTACGTGCGAATAGTTGTCATTCTGAAAGAAAGTACTCTTCGCCGAGCGGCTCATCCCAACCCGGCAAGAGCTTCATCCGCCCTTTGAAAAACCCGAAGTGGACTGCCGTCGCAGGCGCGACCCCCGTCAGTTGCGCGACCGGCTTTCCCCGACGTGTGATCACCACTGTCTCCCCTTGCTCCACCGCACGAATCAATTTATCCCATAGCTTCTGCGCGCCGGCGATACTGACCTGCATATATCGAATATAGCGTGCCGCCCGCCCCTCGACTCCAGTGGTTGTACAAAAACTCCTTCGAACTCAGCAACGCCCAAAACATATCCTGCGAGCCTCCCGGCACCCGCCAACTGATAGACAAAGAAAGACGTAGCGCACTTTGGTAATATGAAAAACTTTAAGGACCAGATCCTCTCATGAAGACATTTCAGATCGCCGTTTTGGCTGGGGACGGAATCGGTCAGGAAGTGATTCCCCCCACGCTCGAAGTCCTGGAAGCGTGCGGCCAGATTCATGGCTTCCGGTTCTCATACACACACTACGATTGGGGCGCCGACTACTATTTCAAGCACGGCCGGATGATGCCGCCAAACGCGCTGGAACTGCTGGCGAGCTCCGACGCGATATTGTTAGGGGCTGTCGGCCATGTCGACATTCCAGACAATGTCACGTTGAACGGCATGCTTCTGCCGATCCGGCGCGGCTTCGATCAATTTGCCAATGTTCGGCCGGCCGTGTTGTTCGAAGGGGTAGACTCGCCGCTGGTGGGGCGCAGCGCAGGCGACATCGACATGGTGGTCGTCCGGGAGAACACCGAAGGCGAGTACGCCCAGATCGGCGGGTTTCTGTATCATCACCAGCCCGACGAGGTCGCCATCCAGACATCGGTGTTCACCCGCCGCGGCTGCGAACGCGTGATTCGCCATGCCTTTGAACTCGCGCGTAAGCGCAACGGCAAGAAACGCGTGACCTCGATTACGAAGTCGAATGCGCAGGGCTACAGTATGGTCCTCTGGGACCGCACGTTTCAGGTGGTGGCCCACGAGTTTCCCGACATCCACACGGAGACGCTGCTGGTCGACGCCGCCGCCATGAACTTCGTCCGCCGCCCGCACACGTTCGACGTTGTCGTGGCTTCGAACCTTTTTGGCGACATCCTGAGCGATCTGTCGGCGATCGTGACCGGCTCGATCGGTCTGGCGGCGAGTGCGAATCTCGATCCCACGCGCCGGTTCCCTTCGATGTTCGAACCCGTCCATGGGACGGCGCCCGACATCGTGGGCCGCAACGTCGCCAATCCGCTGGCCACGATGTTCTCCGCTTCAATGATGCTCGACCACCTGGGCGAAGGCGCCGCGTCCGCCGGACTGGAAGCGGCACTCCGCCGCGTGCTGGCCGCCCGCAGCGCGCGCACGCCGGACCTTGGCGGCAACAGTTCCACACGCGACGTAACCGCTGCGGTACTCGCGTGCATCTAAACCGTTTGTGACCCGACGATCCGCCCTGTCGGCCTTGCTCACCGCACCGGCCGCCCATGCACAGGTGACCACCGCCCGCCTCAGCCCGGAGACTGTCCGTGCCTTTGACGAATATGTTCGTAAACGCGAACAAGAGATCGCCGGCCGCGGCCGCCGGCGCAATTTTCTGTGGATCGCCGAGCAGCGCGAAGGTTTAAACGCGGCGAAAGATGGCGCTTTCGTCAAACCCTACGCCGCTGGCGCGACCACCAAGGCAGCCGACGGGCTGATCCACGACTGGGTGGGCGCCGTCTATATTCCCGCGCCACTCACGCGCGTGCTCGCCTTCGTTAAGAACTACGCTCGCCACCAGGATTTCTACAAGCCGGAAGTGTTGCAATCGAGGATTCTGGCCAACCAGGGCGACGACTTTCGGGTTTTTCTCCGTCTGCAGAAAAGCAAAGTCATCACGGTGGTGCTCGACACCGAATACGACATCCGCTACACGCGGGTCGACGCAAATCGTGTCTCCAGCCGCTCGATCAGCACCCGCATCGCTGAGGTAGCCGACCCCGGCACCGATAAGGAGCGTGTCCTCTCTCCGGGCGACGACCACGGGTTTTTGTGGCGCCTGAACAGTTACTGGCGGTTCGCCGAACAGGATGGCGCGACCGTGATGGAATGCGAAGCGGTTTCGCTCAGCCGGTCGGTCCCAATGCTGCTGTCGCCGGTGGTCACGCCGATTGTCCGAGCCCTGCCGGAAGAATCGCTGAAGCGTACCCTGGATCTCACGCGAAAGCACGTAACGCTGCTTCCCACTCCGAGCGGGAGCGTCAGCGACCCGGCCGGCGCACCGAACCACCCGAAGCGCAATCTTGATTAACATTTAACCATTTCGCAAATTGGGTTCGTTCCGCACGGATTCTTCGAGGGCGGTCTGGTAGCCGATTTTGGCGTACTGGCTGACGAGTAAATTGACGGAGATATCGAGGTTGGGCCCGCGCCTTGACGGTTGCGGTTCCGTTTCCGGGGAGGTGCAAGGTTGGGGAGTTCGTTTCGCAAAGTGTTGAAAACAGGACGGGGGCCTGTGTGGGTATTAGCAGACGTCTGAGTAATACTGTGACCCGTTGCCCCGCGCGAAGTCCTCAAAGCCAACCCAGCCCCATCTACCCCCGTGCGAAAATAGAGCGACAGGTTCCAAAGCGACAATCAGGATGGTTCGAACAGGAATTTACTATGCCCTCGCGCTCGTGGCCGGGGGCGTCATCGTCTCATATCTCACACGGCCCATCTACAGCACGCCGCTCATTATCGTGGCGTTGTTCTGTCTCTGGTTTTTCCGCGACCCGGAGCGGTTGGCGCCGGAGGGTCCGCACGCTGTTTCTCCCGCCGACGGCAAGGTGGTTGCCGTGAAACCGGAGGGCGGTGTGACGCGCGTTAGCATTTTCTTGAGTCCGCTGGATGTGCACGTGAACCGGTCGCCTATTGGCGGCCAGATCGTGCGGTTCGACTACAAACCCGGACAATTCCTGGTGGCGAGCCGGGAAGAAGCCTCCGAACAGAACGAGCAGAACGTTATCACGGTGCGTAGCGCGGATGGTGTGGAATTAACGTTCAAACAGATTGCGGGACTGGTAGCCCGCCGTGTCATCTTCTATAAGAAACCCGGCGAGGCGGTTCGAATGGGCGAGCGTATTGGACTGATGCAGTTCGGTTCGCGAATGGATGTCCTGTTTGGCCCCGAATGGGAAGTGACGGCAAAGGTTGGTGAGCGCGTTTGGGCGGCGACGACTGTCATCGCGCGTAGGAGACCGGCGTGAGAGTCCTCAGAGATAAACTAATCGATCCGAATTCACCCGAACGGCGTCCGCGGCGTGCGGCTTATGCCTTGCCGACCCTGTTTACGGCGGGCAACCTGTTTCTCGGCTTTCTCGCGATCGTAAAAGCGTTTGAAGCCGCCATGCTCGCCACCAGCGGTCATCTCGGTCACAACGAACCCCTGGCCCATGCCTCATTAATGATCGGAGCGTCTGTTTTTCTTGACGGGCTTGACGGCCGTATCGCACGGATGACCGGCACTACTTCGGACTTTGGACGCGAACTCGATTCTCTGGCCGATTGCATCACCTTCGGTGTCGCCCCGGCTGTGCTGGCATGGGTGTTCGGGTTTCACTTCCTGTCGGGCGACCTGAATCTGGAAGTTCGTGAACACATCTATCGCGCGGGTTATTTCGTCACGTTCCTGTTCCTGCTGTGCGGCGCGTCCCGTTTGGCGCGGTTTAACATTCAGAACAACCCGATTCCCAAGAACCCCGGCCGGCCGGACCGCAAATATTTCGTCGGTCTGCCAATCCCCGGCGCCGCGGCCGTGGTCGCTGCCATTGTGTACGCCGCCAACTCCGCTCCGCTCGAATGGTGGCCGCTGTCGCTCGCCTGGCTCGCGCTGATGTTCATGCTGTCGTTATTGATGGTGAGCACGTGGCGGTACCGGAGCTTTAAAGATTTCAACATGCTACGGCCGCGATCGCCCATTTGGGTGGTCGGGATGGGTAGCTTCATCTACCTGGTCTGGAACTACTCGCAGCCGGTGCTGCTCGCCATGGCCGTCAGCTATGTATCGAGCGGCATCATCATCCGCCTGGGAGGCATTATCAAACGCAAGATTCGTCCCGTGCCGCCGCACCAGCCGCAGCATCAGGTGAGCTAACCGGAATGCCGCATCCGCGTGTCGTTTTAGTCGGTGGCGAAACCCTTCTCGGAGCCGATGTCCGGGAACTGCTGGCCGAACGCTTCCCCAACGCCAAAGTGAAACTCGCCGGGTCGATGGAAGAGAACACCGCGATCATTACGGAACAGGGCGGCGAAGCCGTCGTCATGACCGGACTGGATGAGCAGGCGCTTGGTGAAGCGAGCGTCGTGATCCTGGCGGGCTCGCCAGAGTCTACTCGCCGAACGCAGGATCTGCTGCGCCATGCCGAGGCCGAACCGCCTCTGATCGATTTGAGCTTTGCTCTCGAGGACCGTCCCGAAGCACGGTTACGCGCTCCTCTCGCTGAACCGCCCGCCGGGCTTGGCCCCGCGCGCGTCCAGGTGGTTGCGCACCCCGCCGCCGTCCTGGCCGCGACTGTTCTACGCGGACTCCACACCATTGCCCCCATCCAGCGCAGCGTAGTCAACCTGTTTGCTCCCGCCAGCGAAATGGGCCGTTTGGGTGTAGACGAACTCCAGCGCCAAACCGTTCAGTTGCTGTCGTTCCAAACCCTCGAGCAGGATGTATTCGGCGCCCAGATGAGCTTCAACCTGCTATCCGGCAGGCTGCCTGAAGTTGAGCATCGCATTGAGCGGCATTTGGCCACGCTGCTCTCGGCCGGAACACCGGTCGCTTTGCCATCGTTGCGGATAACGCAAGCCGCGGTGATGCACGGCTATTCGGCTTCGATTTGGGTGGAACTTGAAACGCCCGTCGACCGTGTAGCCGGTAAGTTGCGCGATGAAGGCATCGACGTATGGACCGACGATGCGCCCAACGTGGTCGGCATCGCGGGACAAAACGGCGTCTCGATCGGCAATGTCGAAACGGACCGGAACAATCGCCGGGCGCTCTGGTTGTGGGCGGTCGCCGATAACTTCCGTGTCAGCGCCGAAAACGCCGTCATCCTGGCGGAGCCCTACCTATAAGATGACGCGCCGCGCCTTGCTCGCAGGATTACTGCCCCCGCTCGCCGGTTGCGGCTATCACGTCGCCGGCCGGTCTGACCTGCTGCCCAAGACGCTTCACACCATCGCCATCCCGGCGTTCAGCAATCCCACCACCCGGTATCGGCTGACGGAACGGTTGCCGGCGATGATGACGCGCGAGTTCATCCGCCGCACGCGTTATCAAATCGTGCCCGATCCGAACACGGCTGACGCGGTGCTCACCGGGGGTATCGTTGCCCTACACGCGTTTCCGACCGTTTTCGATCAGCGGACCGGCCGCGCCGCGGGTATCCAGATGTTGGTGATTCTTTCGGTGAAACTCACCGAGCGCACTACCGGCCAAGTCCTCTTCGAACGCCAAAATTTCGAGACGCGCCAGCGTTACGAGATCTCTGTCGATCCGCTTACCTATTTCGAAGAAAGTTCCACCGCGATGGACCGCCTTGCCACCGACGTTGCCCGCCAGATTGTCGCGGGCATTCTGGAGAACTTCTAGCGATGACTGCCGACCAGTTTCTGGCGCAAATTCAAAAAGGACCGTTGGCCCCGGCCTATCTATTCATCGGTCCGGAAGCCTACCAGCGCGACCAGTGCCGCCGCGCGATTCTTAACCGTGCGCTGCCCGAGTCCGAACGCGAAAGCGGCTACACACGGCACGACCTCGAAGAATCGTCCGTTCCCGCTGTGATGGACGATGCCTGCGCGCTATCCCTGTTCGCGCCCAATCGCGTGCTGTGGATCGGCCGCGCAGAAGGCGCCGTCCCGCGCGGGAATGAGACGGTTACGGTTCCCGCCGAACTCGCGGCGTATTTGAAGAGCCCCACGCCGGGCGTGGTTCTGATCTTCGACACTGCGCGGTATGAACTCGACGGCGAGGATAAAACCAAAACCGAGCGCATCCGCAAGTTCTACGCCCCCGTTCCCGTGCAGGTGGAGTTCGCCCGCTGCAGCGCCGTCCAGGCTCGCAAACTTGCGCAGGACCTCGCCCGCGATGCCAAGCTCAAGTTCCACCCGGACGACCTCACCACACTGGTCGATGCCGTGGGCTGTGCGCCCGCCCGTGTGGCGGTGGAGATCGAGAAGTTACGGCTGTTTCTCGGCGAGGGGGCTCAAGTCACCTCCGAACATATCGCCAGCCTGGTGCCCCAAGCCCAGGCCACCACGATCTTCGCGTTGGTCAACGCCTTGGGCCGTAACGATCGCCGCAAGGCGCTCGATTTGCTCGACGTTCTTGTGCGGGAAGGCGAGTATCTGCCTTTGGCGCTATCGTTCCTGGCTTCGCAATTCCGCCAGGCGCTGGTCGCCCAGGAAGCCAATCTGCGCTCCGCCGGACAGGTCCAGGGCTATTTTTCGAAAATGGGCGTACCGATGTGGCCCTCGCGAGCCGAGCAGGTGGTGCAAACGCTGAACGGCTTCAGCGCCGCCGAACTGCGTGCCGCCCTAAAACGAATCGCCCGGACAGATGCCGCACTGCGTGACATCCGGCCGGACGATCGTGTTGTCTTGGAAGATCTGGTGATAAACCTGACGCGCTGAGCTGCCGGTTAGGCGGCCAGCTTCTTCAGGCGCAGGTGCATCCGGCTCTTGTACCGGGCAGCGGTGTTCTTTTTGATCACGCCCCAGCGAGCCGCACGGTCCACCAGCGAAAAGGTTTCGCTCAGCAGCTTGTTCGCTTCTTCGATGTTCTTAGTTTCAAGCGCGCGACGCATCGCACGGATCTGGTTGCGTACCCGGGTCCTCCGCATCCGATTGACTTCGGTGCGGCGTTCGATCTGCCGGGCCGCCTTCAAAGCGGAGACATGGTTCGCCATATTCGAGTTGCCCTACTATCCTACCCCGCCGCCACCCTCTCAAGCAACATCGGGTGTAAGGTAACGCACGGCAACTCGGGCGCCGATTGAATCCCTCTACGTTTTACAGAGATCCGCGCCGATGCGCATCACCTCACGCATCAGAATGTCCATGTCGCGTTCGGTGGTGCGATAGCTCAGTACGCATCCGCGCAGGGCAAACTTGCCGTTAATGCGGGCGTTCGAGAGATACGCGAATCCGGAGCGCTGCAGTTCGGCCATGATGCGCTGGTTGAGGACATCGAGGTCGCCCGCAAACCCGCGCGGGCGATAGCGGAAACAGAAGACGGACAGTGCTACGGGCGCCAGCATCTCGATGGTTGCGATGGAACTGGCAGTGGCGGCGAAGTGGCGGGCGCAACGGACATTCGCGTCGATGGCGGCGGCAATTGCGTCGGCGCCGGCGTGACTGAAGTGAAAGAAGATGGGCAGAGCGCGCGCGGGCCGCGAAAGCTCGGGCGAATAGTCCCAGAAGGCGAACGACTCGTCGTGCGCGAACCCGATGGGGCGTGTGTAATCGGCGTCATGCGCAAACGCGGCCTGCGCCGCCGCCGGGTCGCGATAGAGGACGCAGGCGGCGCCCATGGAACTGAACAGCCATTTGTGCGCATCGAGGGTGACCGAATCGGCGCGGCCGATGCCGTTGAACTCGTCCCGCAAATTGGGGCTGAGCGCGGCAAACCCGCCATACGCTCCGTCGACGTGGAACCAGATGCGCCGATGCGCGGCGATGTCGGCCAGCGAATGAAGCGGGTCGATGGCGCCGGTGGCGGTAGAACCGGCGTTGCCGACGATGGCCATGGGGGTGCACCCCGAGGCGACATCGGCATCGATCTGGCGGGCCAGAATGTCGAGGCGAATGCGAAAGTCGCTATCTACCGGAACGTGAACCACCGAGGCGTTGCCGATGCCCAAAAGCGCCGCCGCTTTATCGATGGAGAAGTGGCCTTCCTGCGAGACGTAAATGCGCAACCGTGTATCGGGCGGGATGCCTTCCGCGGCAACCTGGGGCATCGCCTGCGAGCGCGCGGCGGCGAGGGCCGCGAAGTTGGCAATGGAGCCGCCGCTCACGAGTACGCCTTGCGCCGATTCCGGCAGTCCGAGAAATTGTTTGAACCAGCCGGTGACGATGTGTTCGAGTTCGGTGGCGGAAGGAGACGACCGCCACGACGTAACGTTCGCGTTCATCACCGCCGAGAGCAGTTCGCCGGTGGCCGCCGCGGCCGAGCCGGGAGAGGCGATATAGCCGAAGAAGCGCGGATGGCCATTGTGGCGGCTGTTGGGGGCGATCGCATCGGTGAACAGGCGAATCAGACGATCGAACCGGACCGGGGTGCGTGGCAACTCTCGCGGCAGTTGGGCGCGAACCGCGGCAGCGGAAGTTTGCGCGATCACCGGCCGCCCGGGCAAGTCGCGGTAGTAATCGGCGGCCGCGCCGGCCGCGGCATTGATCATCCGCTCGGCCAACTCCGGCGATACGTCAAGCGGCGATCCCATATACAGCAATAGTAGCCGTAACGCCGAAATGATAAGCTACACCACCATGACCACTCTTTGGCTTCGAATGGGACTGGCGGCGATTCTGGTGTCGGGCGCAAGCAGTGCGTGGGCGCAAAATGGCGGCGGGCCGGTACGGATCTACAACACCGTTAAAACGAAACTGGCCGCCGGCAAGCAGGTGTTTGGCGGCACGGTTTCTTCGAACGATCCGGATGTGTACTGCGCAATGGCGAACGCCGGGTTCGACTTCTTATGGATCGAGATGCAGCACAGTCCGCTCACCTTTCAGGAAACGGCGCGGATGATCCGCGCGTGCAAGGGCGCCCCGGCCATACCGTTCATTCGTGTGCCCGATGCGACGGAAGGCGATATTCAGAAGGCCACCGATGTGGGTGCGCTGGGGATCATCCTGCCGATGGTCGAAAGCGTGGAGAAGGTGCAGAACGCGGTGAAGTTCGCAAAGTACCCTCCAATCGGCAAGCGCAGCCAGGGCGGCGGACAGTATGGCGTGATGTGGGGCGGCGATTACCGGCAGACCGCGAACGAGAACATCATGATAGTGGCCATGATCGAATCGCCGGCCGGAGTGGATATCGCCGATAAGATCGCGGCGGTGCCGGGCGTCGACGTCGTGTTCGTGGCGAGCACCGATTTGGGCAGCTTTTCCGGCAAAAAGCAGGGCGAACCGGCCTATGAGGCGCTGGCGACGCGCGTCCACGACGAGGTCCTGAAAGCGGGGCGGAAACTTGGCGGACCGCACGCGTGGCAGAAGCGCCACGGGTATACGTTCTTCCAGGCCGCGGGCGAAACGGCTTTAATCAAGATGGGCGCGGAAGCAGCGCTCGGCAGGGGCGGCGCGCAGGAGCAGAAGAAAGGCGTGGCGCCGATAGAAGGTTCGGAGAAGTGACATGAAACCGCGGGTCCTGACGCTTGCGGTGATCGCGACGCTAGTGGCGGCCGTACTGTGGCGCGACAGACGGGCAAAGACGACAGCCGCGGAGAACGACGGGACCACGTGGGGTGCAATGGACCCGACCTGGTCGCCCGATGGCCGCCAGATCGGATTCACGTTGTTCGGGTCGATCTGGCGTGTTCCGGCCGAAGGTGGGACGGCCGTCCAGATCACAAGCGGCCCCGGATATCATGCTCATCCGGCATGGTCTCCACAAGGCGATCGCATTGCGTTCATCACCGGAAATGCGCCGGCGAGTATCCTGCCGAATATTAGCGGACGGCTGATGTTGGCGCATGTCGAGACAGGCGCGGAGCGGGAAGTCGCTACGCCATATCCGACCGCGGGCACACCAGCGTGGTCGCCCGATGGGCGGCGAATTGTGTGTCCGCTGAACGTGACGGGCGCCGGGGCATTGCTCTATGAAATAGACGTGCCGTCGGGCCGCTCGCGAGCATTGCAGGTGCGGCCCCAGCGCGGGCTAACGGGCGGTTGGATCACGACGTCGTGGAATCCAAAAGCGGAGGAAATCTATTTCACCGGACAGCGGCTGGCGGCGGTGCAGAACGGGTCGCAGAAATTGGGTTCGCCGCAGGTGTACGCGATGCCGGCCGGCGCCGATCCGGTGATGGTGCAGTTGCCGTTGACGCGGTACCGGCTCACCGACATTGCGCAACTCCATTCCGTAGCGGCGTTGCCCGACGGGTCGGGCGCGATCTATTCGGCGGTGATCGTGAATGGTAAGGGTGACCGCGAGTTGTACCGCGTGGGCCGCGATGGCGCGAATCCGATAGCCATCACCAACACCCCGCGCGACGAGTTTTCACCCGCGGTGTCGCCGGATGGCAAACTGGTCGCGCACGCATCGAATCACCTGGGGAACCTCGATATTTTCACGATTCCGGTGGCGGGCGGAGAAAAGAAGCATGTCGCCCTTACCGAGTTGAAGTTCCGCCGGCCTTCGGCCCGGCTGCGTGTGCGCACGGTGGATGAAAACGGCCGGCCCACGCCGGCACGGTTGTTCCTGCGCGCGTCTGACGGTAAGGCGTATGCACCGCGCGGCATGCAGATCTTCTATTACGGTGTGGAGACGGCTGGGGGCAGGGAAGGGTTCTTCCTTACCACCGGTGACGATACCGTGACGCTGCCCGCGGGCGTGGTGAAGCTGGTAGCGCTCAAAGGCGTCGAGTACCGGATGGAAGACCGGAGCGTGGACGTTGCGCCGGATGGGACAACGGATATCACGATCGCGCTGCGGCGCTGGACCAACTGGAACCAGAAAGGCTGGTATACAGGCGAGAACCACTTTCATGCCAACTACAACGGCGTGTACTATCAGCGGCCGCCCGATTCGCAGCAGTGGTTACAGGCCGAAGATCTGAACGCGGCCAACATGATTGTGGCGAACAGCGAGGGCGGCTTCGTTCACGACAAGGAGTTCTTTACCGGCGGTGTGAGCACCGCTTCGAAACCGAGCTTTCTGCTCTATTGGGGCCAGGAGTATCGTAATTCCGATCCGCTCGGGCACATGGCGTTCCTGAATATCGGAAAGCAGGTGCCGCCGTCGTTCACAAGCGTGGTGGGCAGCAACTCGCCCTATGACTATCCGCTGAATACGCAATCGGCGCTGGAAGCGCGCAAGCAAGGCGGCGTAGTGGTGTACGTCCATCCCACTGTGACGGCCTTTGCGGATGTCATGGATACCAACCTGGGGGCCAAAGAAGCACCACTCACCGCCGCGCTGGGGGCGATGGACGGCATTGACGTGATGCCTTATGGTCCCATGGCGTTCGAAATGTGGTACCGGCTGCTGAACTGCGGATTCCGCATCGTTCCTGGAGCGGGAACGGACGTGTTCACCAACTGGCGGGGCATCAACCGGATACCCGGTTCGTCGCGCCAGTATGTGGAGGTTGGTTCCAACTTCACCTGGGACCGCTGGGTGCAGCGGTATCGCGAAGGCCACGTGTTTGTGACCAACGGACCGCTGATCACATTGACGGCCAATGGGCAGACGATGGGTTCGGTGGTGAAGGCGCCGGCGGGCGCGCCCTATCGTGTGCGGCTGGTGGTTGAACTGGAATCGCAGGTTCCGGTAGAGACGCTCGAGATCGTCGAGAACGGCAAAGTGATCGCGACAGAGCAACTCATCGCCGGAGTGTCGAAGCATCGGGTGGAGAAAGACGTGACGGTTGAGCGCAGCGCGTGGTTTGCGGCGCGTGTGAGCGGGCTGGCGGCACGTGGTTTGCCGAACGAGGCGCCTCGGGCGCATACGGGCGCCGTATTCGTTCATGTTGGCGGAAAGCCGGTGATGGTGAAGGAAGACGCGGAGTTGATGATCCGCTGGCTGAACGCGCTCTGGGGGTATCTGGAAGAGCGCAACAATTACGGCAGCGCGGTGAATCGGGCGGCGGCTCAGGCGATGTTCGGCCAGGGAATTTCGCGTTATAAAAAGCTGCTGAGCGATGGCGGGGTTTAGCGGATGTCACTGTCCGATTTATGGAGTAGGGCGATCCCGGCGGCCCACTGAGCAATTCACCAAGACGCACGATTAGGCGAAATGACGGAGCGACTCAGGCACTCTGCCGTTTGACGCAACATTCCGGTGGAATCTGCCTGTTAGCTAGCGCCAGACGACCGATACGAGACTGCAGGAGCCGTTAAGGCCCAATCTCCTATGCTGGTTTTTCTGGGGATCACCTTAGTCTTCGCGGCCGTACTCGGTGGGTATCTGCTCGAACACGGCAATCCATGGGTGTTACTGCAACCTGCCGAACTGCTGATTATCGGCGGCGCCGCTTTGGGCATCGTTCTAGTGGCGAATCCGGCGACGATCATCCGGAAGACATTTCGCGGCGCGTGGAACGTCTGGCGGGCGCCAAAGCATTCAGAGCATTCCTATGTCCGAATACTGCGGCTGTTGTATGAGCTGTTCACTTATGGGCAGCGGGCAGGCATGGGGAATCTGGAAGCGGACGTAGACGACCCCAAAAGCAGCGCGATATTTTCCAACTATCCCGAGGTTTTGGCAGATCGGGCGACGATCCATTTCATCTGCGATTCGATGCGATTGCTGGTGATCGGGGCGACGTCGTCGCATGCGCTCGATCATTTGATGGACCTCGATATCGAAGTGCAGCGGCGGGGCCGGCACGAGCCGGTGCTGGCGTTATCTTCGGTGGCCGATTCTCTGCCGGGCTTGGGCATCGTCGCGGCGGTTTTGGGCGTGGTGATCACCATGCAATCGATCGGCGGATCGCCCGACACCATCGGTCAAAAAGTCGCGGCCGCTCTGGTCGGTACGTTTCTCGGCATCTTGCTTTGTTATGGGGTGGTGGGGCCAATCGGCGCGCGCCTCGAACATGGCAACGAAGCGGAGAATCAGTTTCAGCAAGTTCTCCGGGCGGCAATAGGGGCTTACTCACGGGGGGCTCCGCCGATTTTGGCCATTGAGTATGGGCGGCGGTCGATTCCGATTGAAGTGCGGCCGACGTTTGAGGAGATGGACATCAACATCAGGCGCGAGGCTAAAGTGCCGCCGGTGACCAGCCCGGGAGTGTTCATGAGGCCGGCAAGCGAACGATGAAGCCGCCCACGGTAGACGACGGTCCGGCGATTGCGGTTCGGTCGCGGGCGCCGCACCAGCGGCACGGCGGCGCGTGGAAGGTCGCTTATGCGGACTTTGTGACAGCCCTGATGGCGCTGTTCATCGTGCTGTGGATGATGAATGCAAGCGCGGCGGTGAAAGAGAACATTCAAGGCTACTTCCGCGATCCGCGTGGATACTCGAAAGCGATCGGCGCAGGCAGCGGGGGCGCCGGAGAAGGATTGTCAATCGACAAACATTCTGTTCGCGACGTGCAAAATCAAATCGAACTGGCTTTGCGCAGCATGCCTGAATTTCAGCGGCTGCGCGACAACGTGCTGATCAGCGTAACGGGAGAGGGCTTGCGTATCGATCTGGTGGAGAACGAACAAGGGATGTTCTTCCTTACAGGCGACCCGACGCCCACCGATGCCGGCGCCAAACTGATGCGCATGCTCGGCACCGAACTCCGGAACATGCCCAACAAGATAGCGATCGAAGGCCACACGGACTCCCGCCCGTTCCGCAATTCCGCCCCGGACAGCCTGTATACAAATTGGGAGTTGGCGTCAGACCGCGCGAATGCCGCCCGCAGGCTGCTCTATACGTCCGGAATCCGGACCGATCAGATTGTGGAGGTTCGAGGCTTTGCCGATAACCGCCTGATGAATGAAGGCGACCCGAATGACGCCCGCAACCGGCGTGTGTCGGTGGTGGTGAAGTTTTCGGGACAGCACTAAGCCTGAATGCCGGTGCCTTCCACCCCGGCCTTCAGGCGCCATCTGGCGTTCGCACGATTTCAGATGCAGGCCCGGCGAACGGAAGATAGTGCTTAAGATTCCAAGTCATCATGACCGTTGCTCTGGCCTTCTCCGCACAGCGCCAAATGAGGTAATCGTACACCAGCCCCCCTGATATTCGAAGCCGTGCAGCGTCCGTAATCGCTTGGGAGTACTCACCTACCTCAAGAGCCACTGGAGTAAGGTGAGCACCGATCATTTGAACAAACTTCGATGCTTCCTCTGGGCTGTGCCGGTATGGAGACGGCAATCGCGTTAATGTTGAATACGTCTCAACAAAGGAATGTGCCGCGCAACACGCGGCAGTCGGGCGGCACGCCGCCAAAAGCTTAGTGCTCGCGCTGTGATGAGGGTGCTCGGCAAGGGCTACAGGCACCAGAACTGACGTGTCTAGAAAAACTCGCGTCAAATTCTACCCAAATTCGCGAAATCACGCTCGCGTCTGATGGCTGCGAGCGTATCGTCCGCAACGGTCGACGTCATCGGCACGCCGGTATGAAGCACTGGGAAGCCGTCCTCTATTTCAAAACGACGGGCTTCCAGAGTCGCTGGTTCCCGTGGCGCCGCCGCAGCAAGCGCATCCAAGAGGAGATCCTGGATGTCCTGAAATGGGCCGTATTGTAGTCGGCTCTCGATCAGCGCCTCGAGTTCAGGTCTGGTGATCTCGATGGTCATACGTGCCTCAATACTATTTTCGCACCGGTACCCGCCTATGCCAGAATGCCCTTCACCGGGGTCGCCTTCTCCACTCCCGTCAGCCGTTGGTCCAGCCCCTGATACTTATACGTCAGCCGCTCGTGATCGATGCCGAACAGGTTCAGTAGCGTCGCCTGTAAGTCGCGAACGTGGACCGGGTCGCGCACGATGTTATAGCTGAATTCGTCGGTTTCGCCGTACACTGTTCCGCCCTTCACCCCGCCGCCCGCCAGCCAAAGCGAGAAGCAGCGCGGATGATGATCGCGGCCGTAATCCGTCGGAGTCAGTTTGCCCTGAGAATAGATCGTCCGGCCAAACTCGCCGCCCCAGAGGACCAGCGTTTCATCCAGCAATCCACGGTTCTTGAGATCGGTCACCAACGCATAACAGGCGCGGTCGACGTCTTTACATTGCGACGGCAGTACTTCGGGCAAATTGCCATGCACGTCCCAGCCGCGGTGATACACCTGCACGAACCGCACGCCGCGCTCGATCAAGCGGCGCGACATCAGCGCGGTATAGGCGAACGTGCCCGGTTTCTTCGCCTCTTCGCCGTATAAGTCGAAGGTGCCGGCGGGTTCCTTCGAGATATCGGCTAAGTCGGGCACCGACGTTTGCATGCGGAACGCCATTTCATACTGCGCGATACGAGTTTGCGTCTCCGGGTCGGAGGTCTTTGCGTACTGGTGCTGGTTCAACTCGCCCAACGCATCGAGCATTCGCCGCCGCATCTGCGGCGGTACGCCATCCGGATTGTTGATGTAAAGCACCGGGTCGCCCGCCGCGCGCAAAGCCACGCCCGCATACTGTGCCGACAAGAAGCCCGCGCTCCACAGCCTTGCCGAGATGGCCTGAACGTTCGCGCGCGGATGCGTGTGTTGCGCGTGCAGCACCACAAAGGTCGGCAGGTCGCGATTCATACTGCCCAACCCATACGCCAGCCACGATCCGATGCACGGCTTGCCCGCGATCATAAACCCGGTCTGGATAAACGTGATGGCAGGCTCGTGGTTGATCGCTTCCGTGTGCATCGACCGTACGATGGCGAGATCGTCCACCATCTTGGCCATGTTCGGCAGTAACTCCGATACCCAAGCGCCCGACTTCCCATGCTGCGCGAACTTAAAAACAGAGGGCGCGATGGGGAAACGGCTTTGGCCCGAGGTCATCGTGGTGAGGCGCTGGCCCTGGCGGATCGATTCGGGCAGGTCCTTATCGAACCACTCCTTCATGCCGGGCTTATAATCGAACGTCTCAATCTGCGGCGGCGCGCCCACCATGTGCAGGTAGATGGCGCGCTTCACTTTGGGCTGGAAGTGCGGCAAGCCCGGCAGTCCACCTGTGGTCTGGTCCACTTTGGCGGCGGACTTGCCTTCTTCGGCCAGCATGGTCGCGAGCGCCGCCACCCCTAATCCACGAGCGGAGCGCGCAAAAAACTGGCGGCGCGTTTCGGCAGCTACCGCCTGGCGAATGACGGATTCAAGGTTACGGTCGGTCACTTTGTCAGCACCTCATCGAGGTTCATCAATTGATTGGCCACCATGGTGAGGGCGGCAAAGTCCGGCGCCGGGATCGTCGCCTCAACACGAGAATCGCCTACTTTGACTAATCTCTTAGCGTCCTCGGGATGCGAATCGTAGTAAGTCAGATAATCGCGGTACGCGCGCCGGGTGACGTCTAACTCCTTCACATCCAGCGATCGTGCGAGTAACCTGCCCGCCATGAACTGGAACCGCGAATCCTGCTGCGGAGCGGTCTGGTAAGCACGCTGGGCAAGATTGCGCGCCGCTTCGACAAACTGGACATCGTTCATCGTTACCAGCGCCTGCAACGGTGTGTTCGTCCGCTCGCGCCGCACGGTGCAGGTTTCGCGCGTGGGCGCATTGAAGATGTCCATGTTGGCGGGCGGCGCACTGCGCTTCCAGAACGTGTACATGCTGCGGCGGTACAGCTTGTCGTTCTGATCGGGCTTGTAAAACCGCGTGTTAGACCCCACCATCGCCACCGCTTCCCATACGCCTTCCGGCTGATAGGGCCGGACGGAAGGTCCGCCGATGTCGGGCCGCAGCAGGCCGGATGCGGACAGCGCATAGTCGCGAACCATCTCGGCATCCATGCGGAACCTGGGTCCCCGCGACAGCATCCGGTTATCGGGGTCTTTCTTGAGCTTATCTTCTGACGCCGTCGCTTCCTGCCGGTAAGCCGCCGAGGTAACAAGAAGCTTATAGAATTTCTTCACATCCCACCCGGATTCGCGAAACTCAACAGCGAGCCAGTCGAGCAACTCAGGATGCGAAGGCGCTTCGCCCTGCGAACCGAAGTCCTCTGCAGTTTTCACCAAACCGGTGCCGAACACTTCCTGCCAAAACCGGTTGACGGTCACACGCGAAAGCAGCGGATGTTCGGGTGACACCAGCCATTCGGCCAATCCCAACCGGTTTTTCGGCAGCGAGGCGGGCATAGGCGGCAACACCGATGGTGTAGACGGCTCCACCTTGGCCCGCGGCTGATCGTACATGCCGCGATAGAGGATATGCGCAAACGGCTGCTGATCGGCGCGTTCCTGCATCACGTGTGTGATGCCCCCGCGCCGGCGGATTTCTCTCCGCTCGGAAGTAATCGCGGCTAACTCCTTCTTATAACCCGCAAATTGGTCGTCTTTGGTGTGCAGGTAATACAACGTGAAAGCTTCGCGCTCTTCCTGGGTCAGTGCCGGGGTCTCTTTCGCCACAGCGGCTTCGATCGCCGGCCAGCGCGAGATCAACACGGCTTCGTCTTCTGTAATCGCGCGGTTGTAAATGCGTAGATCCGCGATGGCGCCGCCCGGGAAATAGCGGCTGCCTTCGTTGCCGATCCGCAACGGAGACTGGTTGCAAATATCGCCCGGCAGGCGGAATCCAGGGTCGCCGCTGCCTTGCAACTCCATCAGTTTGCCGTCGATATAAAGCTGGATCCCATCCTTTTCCCGCGTGCCGTCGTATGAAGCGGCCAGGTGATACCAGTTACCCGGCTTCAACTGCACCAGGTGCCCGGTCCGCACCTGCAACGACTTTCCGTCGTCGCCGGTCAGGCGCAGGCTCGGCACACGTCCCGCCACTTCCAGTACCCATCCGCGATTCTTATCTTTGGCATCGGCTTGTGAGGCGATCGCGAAGCTACCCTCGCCCTTCGGGAAGTAGATCCAGGCGGAGATCGAAAACGGAAGATCGGCCGTAAAGTAATACTGGCTTGGGTACTCCAGCTTCGCTTTCTCGCCGAACCGGATTGCCGGCCGCTCCGTCGCTTCGTACGTTACATCGGCAGCTAGCTTCGCGTTCGGCGAAACATCCAGCGCGAACAATTGCGCGTCCTTGCCCAGCGGTCCCGCGATACTACGCCGCTCCGGCGCCGCGAGCCACGTATCCAGTTGCGACGCCCTTTGCGACCGTGCCGTCTCCATGCGCGTCTTCACGTCGCGCTCGGTCTTTGCCAGTTCGTACCAGCGCGGACGGTCTTCCGCCCGCGGCACGACGATCATCGGCGGCGTGTCGTGGATATTGCCGTCCATCGCGCTCTGCGTGGTGTTGCGGAAGAACGCGGCCATCGAGTAAAAGTCTCGCTGTGAGATCGGATCGAACTTATGGTCGTGGCACGTCGCGCAGCCGACCGTCAGCCCCAGAAACACCGTTCCCGTCGTATCCACGCGATCTTTCGCGTACATCGCCTCGATCTCTTCTGTGATCACGCCGGCTTCATTGGTCGTCACGTTGCAACGGTGGAAGCCCGAGGCGATCTGCTGTTCGAGCGTGCGGTTCGGCAACAGGTCGCCCGCAATCTGCTCGATCACAAACCGGTCAAACGGCTGGTTGCGATTGAACGCCTGGATCACCCAGTCGCGATACGGCCACATCTCGCGATAGTTGTCGACGTGAATGCCGTGCGTGTCCCCGTACCGCGCCGCGTCCAGCCAGTAACGGCCGCGGTGCTCTCCCCAACGCGGCGATTCGAGCAGCGAATCGACATATCTCTCGTAGGCATCGGGCCGCTTATCCGCCACGAACGCATCTACGGCGGCCGGTTCTGGCGGCAGTCCGGTGAGGTCCAGCGATAGCCGCCGAGCGATGGTCCGCCGATCGGCTTCGCGCGCCGGCAGCAGGTTGTTCGCTTCGAGCCGCGCCAGAATAAACCGGTCGATCGCGTTGCGAACCCAGCGCGCGTTGCGAACCGCCGGCAGCGCCGGACGCACAGGCGCGCGGAAAGCCCAGTGCTCGCTCCACGGGGCCCCTTGCGCGATCCACTGCCGCAGCGTCCGCTTTTGCGCATCGGTGATCGTCTTGTGCGACTGCTTGGGCGGCATGCGCAGCGCTTCCTTGGCATGCTCTATGCGCTGGATGAGCAGGCTTGCGTCTGGTTTGAATGGGACAATGGCCGCTCCGCTTTTGCGAACCGAGAAGGCGCCTTCTTTAGTGTCAAGCCGCAGGTCCATCATGCGCGTGTTCTTGTCGGGACCATGGCAATGGAAACACGCGTCGGACAAGATGGGCCGGACCTCGCGCTGGAAATCGATTTTTCGGCCTTGCGGAAGGGCCGGAGCGGTTAGGAATAGAAAAATGCAGACAAGCCGGGGTCGCACAAATTTAGGGTAACAAGCGGCTGGGCACGCGCGGCAACGAACAGGTTGTGTGCGCTATCGCTCTGACGAACGGAGCCTACCCCCGGGCACCCGCAACCCGCGGCCGGAACAACAACCACGCGATCAGGCCGAACGGGAAGAACAAGACAACGGCGATTAAGACGAGAATCGGTGACTTGCCGCGCCGTCTGGCGTCGCTGGCGGCCCACGCGATCACGATCGCTAACAGCAGGAAGAGGACGAATACCGGGACCTCTCGCATGCGCCGATTGTACCTCTTTTACAAGCGCTTAGGCGCGGTGAGCTACACTCCAAAAGACAAACTTCCATGAGGACTATCAAGCGCGTCGCCGTACTTGGCGCCGGGACCATGGGCGCCCGCATCGCCGCCCATTTCGCGAACGCCGGCATTCCTGTGTTGCTGCTGGACATTGTCGATGCCGCCGCGCCGGACCGCAATGCGGTGGCCAAGAAAGGCATTGAGGCGGCACGGAAGCAGAAGCCGGGGGCGTTTTTCACTGATGCCGCGATAGCCTTGGTGCAGCCGGGCAACTTCGAAGACGACCTGGCGCTGCTCGCGGAATGCGACTGGATTGTCGAAGCGGTCGTCGAGAATCTCGAAATTAAGCAGGCGCTGTTCCGGAAAGTCGAGAAGGTCCGCCGTGAAGACGCCATCGTCTCCACGAACACCAGCGGCATCCCGCTCGCTCAGCTCACCGCCGAGTTCAGCCCCGCCATGCGGCGCATGTTCCTGGGGACGCACTTCTTCAACCCGCCCCGCTACCTCTACCTCGTTGAAGTCATCCCCACTCCGGACACGGACCCGGATGTAATTGGGTTTGTTTCCGGCTTCTGCGGCCGCCGGCTCGGCAAGGGCGTGGTGCCGTGCAAAGACACGCCGAACTTTATTGCCAACAGATTAGGTTCGTTTTGGGGCGGAACGGTTACTAAGCTGACCGTCGAGGGTGGATTCACGGTCGAGGAAGTGGACGCCCTCACAGGCGGTCTGATCGGGTTGCCCAATAGCGCGAGCTTCCGTCTGCTCGATATCGTGGGCGTTGACGTGTGGGCCTATGTTGGGAAGAACCTCGCGTCACTCGCCGCCGGCGACCCGTGGCGCGACCGCTTCGAGATGCCGGCGTTTCTCGAAGAGATGCTGAAGCGCCGCATGCTCGGCGAAAAGTCCGGGCAGGGCTTCTACCGCCGCGCCGGCAAAGGACAGATTGAAGCCCTTGACTTGCAGACGTTCGAGTACAAGCCGCAATCGAAGCCGGTGTTCGCGGACGTCGAACAAGCCCGAATGATCGACGATCTGCCCGGACGCCTGCGTGCGCTCGTCCTCTCGAAGGACCGCGCCGGCGCCTTCCTCTGGCGGCTGTTCAGCGACTACTGCCTCTACGCCGCCGAGCGAATTCCCGAAATCGCCGACCGCGTGGTGGAGATGGATCGCGCCATGCGCTGGGGCTACGGGCATTCGCTTGGCCCATTTGAGCTGTGGGACGCGTTGGGATTCGAAGCAACCGCGCGGCGGATGGAGAACGAAGGCAAGGTGCTGCCCTCAGCGGTAGTGGACATGCTGTCGCAGGGGCTGCCGGGCTTCTACCGCTCGTACGGCAAAGAGTACTTCGACTTTGCTGCCCGCGAGTACAAACCAGTTGAGCCGCGTCCCGGAGTGACTGTGCTGCGGTCAACGCCCGAGATCAAGCGAAACGCGGGCGCGTCGCTGCTCGACCTCGGCGACGGCGTCCTATGCTTGGAGTTCCACTCCAAGATGAACACACTCGGCGAAGACTCCTTTGCCATGATGTACCAGGCCGTAGAGGAACTGGCGGGCGATTGGGAAGCGCTGGTAATCGGCAACCAGGGCACGGACTTTACAGCCGGCGCCAACCTCATGCTGGTGCTGATGGGCGCACGCGAAGGCGATTGGGACGAGTTAAGCTTGGCGATCCACCGCTTCCAGCACGCCAATATGGCCTTGAAATATGCGCCCAAACCCGTAGTAGTGGCGCCCTTCAACCGCACCCTCGGCGGCGGCTGCGAGATCGCCTTACATGCCACCCGCGTGCAGGCTTCCGCTGAACTGTATATGGGGTTGGTCGAAGTCGGCGTCGGCTTGATTCCGGCAGGTGGCGGGTGCAAAGAGTTGATCCTGCGCTGGAACGATCCGAAACGGGCCTTTGAACAGATCGGCTTCGCAAAGGTCTCCACTTCCGCCGAAGATGCCCGGCAAATGGGCCTGCTAACGCCGCAAGATTGCGTGTCAATGAATCGCGACCGTTTGATCGGCGACGCCAAGGCGCTTGCATTGTCGCTGGCGCCCACCTATGTTCCGCGCCAGCCGCGGCAGGACATTCCGGTCAGCGGCGAGTCCGGCTATGCGCTCATGAAGATGGGCGCGTGGATCGCGCACCAGGGCGGCTACATCACCGACTACGACAAGGTCGTTGCCGAGAAGCTCGCGCACGTATTAAGTGGTGGACGCCTCACCG
The DNA here is from genome assembly GCA_020846745.1 of Bryobacterales bacterium. GTDB lineage: Bacteria > Acidobacteriota > Terriglobia > Bryobacterales > Bryobacteraceae > JADLDI01. The sequence goes on from JADLDI010000022.1 coordinate 33,766, forward strand.
GCGAGCAGAAGGTGAGCGAAGAGTATCTGCTGGGCCTGGAGCGCGAGGCATTCCTCAGCCTGTGTGGCGATCAGCGCACGCAGGCCCGCATGGAACACATGCTGAAGACGGGCAAGCCCCTCAGAAACTAAGAGAAGAGAGAAAAGCCGATGCAGGAAGCCGTAATTGTCGATTGCTTACGTACCGCTGTGGGGAAGTCCGGCCGTGGCGCGCTGCGAAATACGCGCCCCGACGACATGGCCGCCACCGTGATCAAAGCGCTATGCGAGAAGTACCCGCAGACGCCGAAGGACGAGATAGACGACGTGATCCTCGGCTGCGCCATGCCCGAAGGCGAGCAGGGCATGAACATGGCGCGCATCGCCGCCTTGCGCGCCGGATTGCCCGACATCGTGCCGGGTGTGACTATCAACCGGTTCTGTTCGTCGGGCTTGCAGTCGATCGCCATGGCGGCCGAGCGCATTCGCGCCGGCAGCGCGCAGATCATCGTCGCGGGCGGCAGCGAGTCGATGTCGTTGTTGCCCATGACGGGACGCAAGTTCACACCGAATCCATGGCTGGTGGACAACCTGCCGGAGATCTACATCAGCATGGGCTTGACGGCCGAGAACCTGCAACGCGAGCACGGCATTTCGCGCGCCGAGCAGGACGAGTTCTCTTATCGCAGCCACACGAACGCCCTCAAAGCCCAGGCCGAGGGCAAGTTCGACGACGAAATCGTACCCGTGGAAACCGAAACACGATTGCCCGATGGCGTTGTGAAAAAGCAGGTGTTCGCTAAAGACGAAGGTCCGCGGGCGGATACTTCGGTAGAGGCATTGGCGAAGCTGAAGCCGGTGTTCCACGCAAATGGGACGGTGACGGCAGGCAACTCGTCGCAAACCAGCGACGGCGCCGCGGCGGCGCTGGTCATGTCGGAAAAGAAAGCCCGCGAGTTGGGATTGAAGCCGATGGCCCGGTTTGTAAGCTTCGCCGTCGGCGGCGTACCGCCCGAGATCATGGGCATCGGTCCCGTAGTGGCGATCCCGAAAGCTCTGGCCCTTGCCGGGTTGAAGCTTTCCGACATCGATGTCATTGAGTTGAATGAAGCCTTCGCCGTGCAGGCGCTCGCGGTGATCCGCACGGCGGGCCTCGACATCGACAAAATTAACGTCAACGGCGGCGCCGTCGCGCTAGGTCACCCGCTCGGCTGCACTGGCGCGAAGTTAACAGCCACCATTCTGCGCGAGATGCAACGCCGAAACTCGAAGTACGGCATGGTGACGATGTGCATCGGCGGCGGCCAGGGCGCGGCCGGCATTTTCGAGCGCTTGAACTAACGGAGCCGCGACCGTGAGGGAGCGGTGTTGAGAACTCTTTCGAGTGAACAGGGGGCTTGCCAATGATAGGCGGCGGCTTTTTGCTTGAATCGACTGCGGTCGAAGACATTTTCACGCCTGAGGATTTCACCGATGAACACTTGGCAGTGGCCAAGACCACCGACGAATTCTTTGCGAACGAGATTGCGCCCCATTTGGAAGCAATCCAGCATCAGGAACCCGGGGTTGCCATTCGGATTCTCAAGAAGTCGGCAGAACTCGGATTGACGGCGGCTCTCGTACCAGAGAAGTTCGGCGGCATGGAACTGGACCTCGTCTCCGCCATGATCATCGCCGAGCACCTGGCGAAAGACGCATCCTATTCGGCGTGGCACGGCGCACACAGCGGCATCGGAACGCTGCCCGTATTGCTGTTCGGAACCGAAGAACAGAAGCAACGCTATTTGCCCCGATTAGCCTGCGCGGAATTGGTCGGTGCGTATTGTTTGAGTGAGCCGCATGCCGGGTCCGATGCGCTGGCCGCTCGGACGCGTGCTGACCTTACGCCCGACGGTACCCACTACATCTTGAACGGCCAGAAAATGTGGATCACCAACGGCGGCGGCGCGGACCTGTTTACCGTCTTCGCCAAGGTCGGCGGCGAGCACTTCACGGCATTCCTCGTCGAGCGCGCCTGGCCCGGCGTTTCGACCGGCGCCGAAGAAAAGAAGATGGGGATTAAGGGTAGCTCCACCACAGCCGTCTACCTCGATCATGTCCGCGTGCCCGTCGAAAACGTGTTAGGCGAAATCGGCCGCGGCCACATCATCGCCTTCAATATTCTCAACCTCGGCCGTCTAAAGCTGGGCCCCGGAACCGTGGGCGGATCGAAGCACGTCCTCCAACTTTCAATCGGCTATGCCAAAGAGCGGCAGGCGTTCGGCAAGAAGATCGCCGAGTTCGGCATGATTCAGCACAAGCTGGCCGAAATGGCCGTGCGCACGTATGCCGCGGAGTCGATGGCATATCGCGTCACCGGAATGATCCAGGCGAAACTGCTGGAACCCGGCACCGATGTCTTGAAGGCCGCCGAAGAGTTCGCGGCCGAGTGTTCGTATGTGAAAGTGTTCGCGAGCGAAACGCTCGATTACGTCGCCGACGAAGGCGTGCAGATCCACGGCGGCTACGGTTTCCACCAGGACTACATGGTGGAACGCGCCTACCGCGATTCGCGCATCAACCGTATATTCGAAGGCACCAACGAAATTAACCGCATGCTCGCCACCGGCATGTTGATCAAACGCGCGCAGCGCGGCCGCTTGGGTCTGGTGAACGCCGTGAAGAAGCTGGAAGGCGAGGTTCTGAATCCTGCAGGCGAGACAGATGTCCTGACGGGCGCGAAGAAGGTAGCCCTGCTCTGCATCGGGTGGGCCTACAAGAAGTACCTCACAGCTCTCGAAGATCAGCAGGAAGTGCTGGCCGGAATCACGGACGTAGCGATGAACGCTTTCGCACTCGAATGCGTGGAACTGCGGGCGAAGAAGTCGAAGTCCGCCATCGCCGCGCTCTACACGCAGGTGTTCCGCGAACAAGCAATGCGCGCCATCGAAGACGCCGCACGCACCGTTCTGTCGGCCTGCTCGGAAGGCGATACGCTGCGCGCCAATCTCGCCGTACTCCGCCGCTTTACCAGGCGCGATTCCGTCGACCTGATCGCCCTGCGCCGCCAGATCGCCGCGAACTTGTTAGAAGCCAACCGGTACATCGCATGAAACCCAAACCGCGCCTCATCATCCTGATCGGCTTGGCTGGCTGCGGCAAATCCACGTGGGCGCGGGAACAGTGTCTGCCGACCCTCTCAAGCGACGAAATGCGCGGCATCCTGGCCGACGATGTCACAGACCAGACGATCCACAAGCAGGTATTCGAGACGCTTCGCTATCTGATCCGGCAGCGCATAGCCATTGGCCGCCCCATCACCTGTGTAGACGCCACACACCTCACACCCAAAGAACGCAGCCCTTACTTCCGAATCAAAGGCTGCAAGGTGGAAGCGGTTTTCTTCAACGTGCCCTTAGCCATGTGTCACGAGCGAAACCAGAGCCGCGAGCGCGTAGTCCCCGCCCATGTCGTCGACGCAATGTACCAAAAGCTGGTGCCGCCCTCGCGCAAAGAGGGTTTCTCCAAAATCACGGTGCTGACGCCGCTATAAGCTCGCATGAGCCCGTGCTAGCGTATACACATGAAGCGCACAAATCTTGTGTTGGATGAGCATCTGCTCGACGAAGCCACCAGGATTCTTGCGGCGCGGACCTACTCAGCGGCGGTCAACACAGCACTCGAGGAAGTGATCCGCCTGCGTAAGATGCAAACCCTGCCGGCTTTCTTCGGTTCCGGCATCTGGGAAGGCGAGCTCGCCGAAATGCGCGAAGACAAGCCAAAGCGCAAGAAGAAGCACAAATGATTCTGGTGGACACGTCGATTTGGATCGATCTGCTTTCCGGTAAGCGACAGCCCGCGATTCAGGAAGCAGATCTCCTTCGCTTCGCGACTTGCGGTCCGATTGTGCAGGAAGTCGTCCAAGGTCTGCGGCCCGGACCCAAAGCCGAAGCCTTCCTCACCGCGTTTCTGGCGCTCCCAGTACTCAGTGATCCGCTGCCGCTGCGGGTCTTCATGTCCGCCGCCGATATCTATTCGCATGGCCGAAGAAAGGGCTTGACCATCCGATCTTCAATCGACTGCTTAATCGCGGCAATCGCCATCGAGAACAGAGTGCCCGTGTGGCATAACGACCGTGACTTCGATGCGATCGCCCGGTACACGGGCCTCAACGTTGTAGGCTCGTGACCTAACAGGAACCTGCTGGCGAGCGTGGAGCGGCTCGCAGTGCTTCCCACAATCACGACGCAATGAGCGGCAATGAAGGTCGTGTGCCGGCTAGAGCTAGAAACGGCAGCGGTCACCGCTCTGTGAGCAAACTGCCGATGTTCGCGGACGTCCACGTAGCGACGCCGCAACCGAAGAAGTCAGTGTCTTCCGTCCAGATCGGACAACCAAGCGCCAACGCTGCCGCGAGTATCGGCCAGTCGTCCGGGTCGCGCGCTGCCAGTTTACAAATTTGCGATCAGGTTCTGACATGGCGAGGCGGACGTCAACGCGCTCGGAACTATAGCTGTCCGGCCGCTTTCAACTCGGTTCCGAACGTAGCGAGCGACATCACGAGCGTGAGCGGCTTGTTGCTCAACGCTACGGCGCCATAACCGGCGTACCATTGGGCCGCGCGGCCGTTCTTTGCATCAATGATGAGAACAACGCCGCCGACCTCAGCAGAGGCGCGCAGGCAGCGCCGGGCAGCCGCAGCGAGGAGTTGGCCGCCGAGCCCTTGCCCCTGCAATCGCACATGCGTGGCAACACGCGCCAGTCTGAAACCCGGCACATCGTGCTGGGCGAGTCCGCGGCGCATCATCTCTGGGGTCTCCGCATATGCGATAGCGCCCGGAGCCAGGCTGTAGAAGCCGAGGATCGTTTTGTTATCGGTATCGTCGATCGCGAGGATGGTTTTAGCGCCACCGAGATCGTGACTTTGGCGGGCATAGCGCTGTAGAAAATCATTCAGAGCAGCATCGCCACAGTCGAAAGCCTTGCGATCATGCTTTCTTGAAATCGGTTCTTCGTGCCAGGCAGGAAGTGTCATCACCGCTTCTGCTTTGGCTTAGGCATTGCCGCGATGGCTGTGCGCAGCTTGGCATTGGGAGCAGGCGGGTTTTCGAGCAAGTTCAGCACCAGGAGGCTGTCCCGCTCGGACAAGACAATGCGCTCCGCATCCTCGATGACCGTCTTGGCCTCGCGCAAGGCGTTCTGAATCACAAAATCCGTCAAGTCGGTGTTCTTCAGCGCCGCCGCCCGCATGAGCGTCGCCTTCTGCTCCGGCCGTACCCGGAGGTTCATTCGCTTGTTGTCATCGACCGCAAGTCTGGGCATAGGGTGCCTCCTTTTCACGTACTTATTTAAAGCGTACATCCACTTTCGTGTTTTGTCAATTCGTGAGTATTGAAGGCGTACAGCCCGCTATCTGCCGGGGCAGGATGACCCTGTCCGGGCTGCGGGCCTGAGGAGACCGCTTTGGCGGAGGTGTGCGTTCCTCGATCTCCACCGTACGGCTGCATATTCGTCCCTAGCTGCTGTTGTCCGCTCGGCTGGAAGATGTCACAGTCAGACTCGAAGGTAGGAAATTGGCAGGAACTGGTAGTTCTTCGGCCAGATGTTCGCCGGGATGGATTGCGGTCGGCTCCCAGACTTCTACTCCCCAGTAATATGTGCCCTATTCGCGACGCTCCGGCTGAGCGGTCTTCAAGGCCGTGTCGATCGCTGCGGCCGCTTTCTCTATCCAGCCTTCGCCCGTTGCCGCCTCCTCGAAATAAGTGGTCTTGTCCGGCGTGATGAGGTAATTCGCTGGAATGCTGAAGACCGGCAGCATGTCGTAAGCGAACCTGCTGGCGAGCGTGGAACGGAAGGTGAACTTGAACTGATCGAGAAAGCGGGGCACCACCGCGGGGTCTTCGTCGACGTTGAGTGCGATGACCGCGATATCGTCGCGAGCTTTGAATCGGTCCGCGAGCTTCTGCAGGAAGGGCAGTTCCTCGCGGCACGGGCCACACCAGGTGGCCCAAAGACTCACGAAGGTGACTTTGCGGGTCAGCGTTTCGGGCGCGAAGTCGCGGCCGTGCATTTCGGTAACCACGGTGGCGGGATGTTTCTCAACGAGCGTTCGCCAGGCATTCGGGCCGCCTACGCCCGTCCTGAAGCCGGTCAGCGGTTGCTTGGCTTCCCAGTCCGTCCACGCCTCCGCCGTCGCCCCCAGTTCTTTGGCGATGCGTTGCGCGCTGGCAAGTATCTGGTCGCGATTGTCATCGCCGCGTGCACTCTTTGCCGGATACGTCGCGAGCGCATTGCGATAGGCGATCAACGCGTCGAACTTGCGATTATCGGCTTCGGCAGCCGATCCTTTCAGCGCCCAGTAGCGCGCCTCGAGCAGTGCGAACCGGTTCAGATCGGCAGGTAACGCATCGGCGGGTGGACGGGAACGGTCGAGCACGAGACGTGCTTGGAGCAGTACATCTTTGGCTTCAGCGCTTTTCTTCTGAAGCACGTAGGCTTCAATCAGCGGGAAGAATCCGAACAATCGCCAGGCTTCCTGCATACTGGTTTGAAGCTTTTGCGCGTCGGGATACAAATCGGAAGCGGATGGCGTTGCCCCGGCACTCAGCCCAGTGAAGACAAACGGAGCGACAAGGTCGAGCCGGATGCGCCGCCGGACCAGTTCCGTAGCCATTTCAATCTGCATCGGCGGCGACGTGAGGTAGCCTTCAGGGTCGGCATCCATGGCAGCTTTCATATAGATGAACGCATCGGCGAGAACGTGCCCATCATCCTTGGCTTGGCGCGCCAGTGAAATCCAGAAAGATCCAAGACCCGTGGACGCGGGGTAGCGGTCGGCTAATGCCTTGATCGCTTTGAATGCTTCCGGCGTTGGTCCTGGGGCCGCGGCTTCAAGGTAGTCGACCAGGACCGATGGCCACGCGTGGGGGAAGTGGCGGCGGAAATCTGCCTGAATTCCATCGATCTTCCGGCTTAGCAGGAACTCAGCGCCCCAAAGCGCTCCCAGCCAGCTTTCCGAGCGCGGGAACGCGTCGCCCCGGATGCGCCGCACATCGGCCGTCCAGCGGGGTTCCAGTTCGTTGCGCTGGTCGGAGCGGGTGGAGTTCTTTTCCATGTGCCAGAGCGCAGTGTATGACTGGAGGGCCAGCAGGTCGCTCCGGCGGTCCAGTTGAGCGCGGGTGCGAGCGGCGTGTTCGCGCAGGAAATCCACATCGGGCAGCCAGGCGAGTTCGGGAAAGACTGCTGGTGTTTCTGGACAGGCCTGATGAAAAGTGGTCAGCGATTGTTTCACCTTCGCGATGTCTTCGAACGATTTGGCTGTATGGATGCGGGCGCGAAGCAGCAGCGCGGGACCATGCTGCGGCTCTGCTTTGAGTACCTGTTCGAGTAAGTGGATCGCCCTTGAGGTTTGCGCGGAGTAAAGGATGAGCGCCAGCGCATACTGGCGTGCCGGGCTGGTTGGCTTTTCGGCAAGCAGCTTTTCGTACTTCGCAATGAGGTCAAGCCGTGCGCTTCCGTTCCGTCCAAGCGCGAGGTTCTGCAATGACTGGTGTAGGAAGGGATCGTCGGGATGCGCGATCAGAGCCTGCTCAATAACTTTCGATAACTGTTGACGGTGTTGCGCGAGAGGCGTTGCGAGGTGCCTCGGAGCATCGGCTTGAAGCAGTATCTTCTGAACTGGTGGCGAAGGTTCGCAGACTGCAAGGGCGCTAAGAGCAGCGCGTGGAGCAAGGAGCAACGCGAGCAGGCATGCCCAATACTTCATATAACTTCTGACGATGAGCATATCCCATGCGCGCGTCCCGCGGTGCAGCCCCGCACGACTTACTACTTCCCGAGCGTCGCCTCGGTCCGAATCACTAGTTGCACCTTCTTGTCCACCTTCAGCAGAAAGTTGCCAGGGTCCTTCATGCCCCACTCGACATAAGGAACCTCGAACTTAGCGGTAGCCGCCACTTTATCCGCCGTGGCCTTCTGCTGCACATCCATCGTCACCGCCATCGTCACCTCGTGCGGCGCCCCGTGAATCGTGAACGTGCCCTGCAACTTCACCGCCGATTCGCCGGGCACGCTTGCCTTGCCCTCAATGTGCTTCGGAACAAAGACGATGTCCGGATACTTGCCCGATTCGAGCACGTGCTGGTGCATGCGCTTATCGCGCGAGCCGTTGCCGCTCTTGCCCGACGTCGCGTCCACCACGATCTCGCCCGCGGCAGCACCGGTATCGGGGTCGAACCGCAACTTCCCGGACTTGAGCGCAAACGTCCCGTGCACATCGTGCAGTGCACCGCCCAAAACCCATTCAATGGTCGTGTTCTGTGGCGTCAACTCCAGTGAATACTGAGCGGCCCACGCCGGAACCGAAAAAACAACCAATGCAAACCATCGACTAAGTGTGCTCATAGGACATGGACATGAAGTAGTGTTCGGAAAATCCAGGGCTGCCAGGCCAGGCTGCCGAGCAGGAACTTACGCGTCGAACGGTTATGGTCGAGCAGCAGCATGGTGCGCGCCATGAGATGCGACCGGAAAGCCAGCCGCGGATGCGTCCGGTTATACGCAGCCAGGTCGCCGCCAACCATCGCCTCGGCCAACACAGCGGCCTGGCGGAACGTCAGGCATAACCCTTCTCCGGTAATCGGGTCGACGGTCCCGGAAGCGTCGCCGATCAGTGCGACATTGCGTTTCGCGACGGCCTGCAACCGCGAACGGCCGGCAACCGCGCCGCGCTCTTTGCTCGATGCCGCCGCATCGCGCAGCCGGACATTTAACACTGGGAAAAACCGTTCCAACGCCTCGCCCAGGTGAAGCCCCGGTGTCTTGGAAATCAAAACCACGCAAACTTCGGCGCGGCTGATCGGAGTGACATAAATCTGGCATCCCTCACTCCAGTGGATCTCCATAAACTCCGTCCACGGACCGATTGCGAAGTGTTGGCGGAAAGCGTACCGGCGCGACCCGGAGATGTGCGCGTCAAGCCCAGCCCAGCGCCGCACACGCGACGTCGATCCGTCGGCGCCCACAATCCACCGTGCCCGCACCGCGTTGAGATCCACTATCGGTGTCGACCATCGCAACTCCACTCCCGCTCGCACTGCCGTTTCAATCAGCGCCCCATGCAGAACGGGACGGCGCAGGCCCAGTCCCCTGCCGTTGGGAAAATCTGCCTGAACGCTATGCGATTCACCCAGAAACCGGATGCCCCGAAACTCAAACCCTTCGGCATCCGGCAACTCGATCCCGATCTCTCGGGCCGCCCGGCGCGAATCGGGCATCAGCCCTTCGCCGCATGGCTTGTCAATCGGCGGTGTGTTGCCGTCGGCAACAACAACCGACAGGCCGCGCCGCCGCGCCGCGATCGCCGCGGCCAAACCCGCCGGCCCACCGCCAATGACAAACACATCCGGATCAGGCATAACGTATTACCAGCGCAACAGCACCACTTCCGAGCAAAACGCCGGACCCATCGCCGCCAGAATGCTCCACGTTCCCGGCGCCGGCCGCTTGTTCATCAGAAACTGCTCGAGTACACAAAGCACCGACGCCGACGAAAGATTCCCTGTCTTCCGCAGGCATTCCCAAGACGTCGCGAGGTCTTCACGCGTTATCCCCAGCGACTCTTCTGTCGCTTCCAGAATCTTCGGACCGCCCGTATGCAAAATCCACGCCCCTATATCCTTACGCGTCAAATCATGCCCAGCCAGAAACGCGTCCACATCGCGGCCCAGATTTTCGCGCGTCACCTTGGGAACATCCGGCGAAAGTACAATGCGGAAGCCGCGCTCGGAAATTGTCCACCCCATCACATCGTGTGTGTCGGGATAAAGCGTCGACCGTGTGTCTACCACCTGCGGACCCACTCCTTCCACCTCATCTCCCCCCACAACCACCGCGGCCGCCCCATCGCCGAACAAACCCGATGAAATCAGGTTCGCCGGTGTCAAATCGTCGCGCTGCAACGTCAATGAACACAGTTCGACTGACACAAGCGCCGCACACTGCTTCGGATACGCTTTCACATAATCCGCCGCCCGGGCAATGCCTGCCGCGCCGGCCACACAGCCCAACCCGAAAATCGGAATGCGCTTGGTCGCAAGCGGTAGCCCGAGCTTCTGCACCAGAATCGAGTCGATCGATGGACTCGATATGCCGGTCACCGAAACAAAAAAGATCGCGCCGATTTTCGCACCGTCGATTCCCGCGCGCGCGATCGCGCAACAAAGCGACTGTTCGCCCAGCCGCTCCGCCGTTTCCCGCCAAACATCATTCGATTGCCCAAACGTGTTCAGGTCGTAATAGTCCTGCATCGGCCGCGCCAGATACCGCCCATCCACGCACGAATTCACGTGCAAACGGCGCAGAAACTGAGGGTTCGGCAACTGGTCTGCCCAATAATCCGCCAGCGCGGTAGTAAGTACAGCTTGAGGGTAATAATACTGGGGAAAGGCGCTTGCGGCGCTGAGTATCCTCATCTTTAGGAACGTAGCAGACCCGGGAAGTGTCGATCCTCGCGCCAGGGACCCCGAAACCCCGATACATTAGTTCTTAGGCTGTAGCTGCGCATCGAATGTGACGGCGTTCATACCTTGCACGTTTCTCAAATCCCGCAACCAGCCCGTCTCCGGAGGCGTTAAAAACGTTTGAGGAAGTTTTTTCAGATCGCGATGTTGTCGCTGGCTGCCGTGCGATTCGCGCCCGCCCAATCTCCCCTCGACGACGGCTACCGCCAGATGTACAACCTCGATTTCCAGGATGCGCACCGCATCTTCGCCGACTATCAGCGCCGGCATCCCGCAGATCCCATGGGGCCGGTATCGGAAGCCGCCGCCCACCTGTTCGGCGAGTTTGACCGGTTGGATGTGCTGCGCTCGGAATTCGCTCTTAAAGACGAGAACTTCCTCACGGCCAAACCGCTGAAGGCCGATCCAAATGCAAAAAGGCTGTTTGAAGCCGCGCTCGCCCGCACCGCGCAACTGGTGAATGCCGCGCAAACAGTAGACGCGCACACCATGCTCGCATCGGTATTGCGGTTGGGGTTGCATGCCGATTACCTGGCCCTGATCGAGAAACGGAACCTTGCGGCGCTATCGGAAATCAAGCAGGCGCGTCAACTGGCGGACAAGCTGCTGCTCGCACACCCCAACCTGTTCGACGCCTACATTGCCGTGGGTACGGAAAACTATCTGCTGAGTCTGAAGCCCGCGCCGGTGCGCTGGGTACTCAGCGCCACCGGTGCGCAGACCGACAAACGGACAGGTCTCGAAAAACTGAAGCTGACCGAAGAGAAGGGCCGCTTCCTCGCCCCTTTCGCGCGGCTGCTGCTGGCCGTGGCCGCCTTGCGCGACAAAGATGTCGAAGGCGCCCGCCAACGGTTGGCGGCGCTGGCCCGCGAGTTCCCGCGAAACCGGCTCTATGTCGAAGAGTTGCAGAAGCTGAAGCTGAAGTGAAGCTTTGATACGCTGGCGGTTTGCTACAGGTTGAATCCATCACGAAGGAATATGCCGGACCTGCCGGGGCTCTGCGCATTTTGAACGGCGTCTCCTTGAACCTCGAACGCGGTGAAGCCGTGTCGATCATGGGTCCCTCCGGCTCCGGCAAGAGCACGCTCTTGTCCATCCTCGGCGCGCTCGAACCGCCCACTTCCGGCTCTGTCAAGCTGAATGGGCAAGACCCGTATTCGTTCGGCGAAGTGGAGTTGGCCGCCTTCCGGAACCGCCAGGTTGGCTTTGTCTTTCAGGACCACTGCCTGCTGCCCCAGTGCACTGTCCTCGAAAACGTCCTGCTGCCGGCACTCGTCGCAACCGAGAAGGCGCCGTTCGATACCGAAGCCAAGCAACTGCTGGACGCCGTCGGCCTCGCCCATCGCATCGATCATCTGCCCGGACAACTCTCCGGCGGCGAGAAACAGCGCGTCGCCATTGCCCGCGCCCTCATCCGCAAACCGGAACTGCTGCTCTGCGATGAACCCACCGGCAATCTCGACCGCGCCAATGCCGAAGCCGTCGCTGATCTGCTGCTCGAATTACAGCGTAAGCAGAACACAATTCTGGTCCTCGTAACACATAGCGAGAAACTAGGCGATCGGGTCGCGCAGCGGTATGAGTTGAACGGCGGGCGTTTGGAGAAGCGATGACGCCCGCCGGTCTGGCACGCAGCAGTCTCAAATACTACTGGCGGACGAACCTGGCCGTAGTTTTGGGCGTCGCCACCGCCGTTGCCGTTCTTGGCGGCGCGCTGCTCGTCGGCGAAAGCGTCCGCGCCTCGCTTCGGCAGATGGCGCTCGACCGTATTGGCAACACTCACTCCGTAGTTACTTCAGCCACTCTCTTCCGCGAGCAACTCGCCGGGTCGATGGGCGCGTCCGTCCCAATCATCGTGCTCGAAGGATTGGTCACCCATCAGCCTTCGGGCCGCCGGGCCACCGGAATCCAAATCTATGCGATCGACGACCGCTTCTTCCGCTTCCATGGCCGTCAGTCCCCTTTACTACAAGCCCGCGAAGCGGCCATTTCAACGGCGCTCGCCGGCGAACTAGCCGCGAAGCCAGGCGAAACGCTCCTGTTGCGGCTCGAAAAGCCCACCGATGTGCCCGCCGAATCGCTCTTCGGCCGCAAAGACGATCAGGCGCCCACCATTCGCCTCACCACCAAAGCCGTGCTCGCCGGAGGCCAGATGGGCGAGTTCGCGTTGCGCCCCTCCCAAGGCGCGGTACGTGCGATCTTCGTCCCGCTCGCGTTGATGCAGCGCGAATTGAACGCGCGTGGCCGCGTCAATACGCTGCTGCTGCCCGAAACCGCCGCCGCCCCGGAGCAACTGCTCAAATCGGCATTTGCGTTGGAAGATCTAGGCATCCGCCTGCGGGCGCTCGACGATCGCGACGCATTGCAACTCGACACAACATCCGGAGTCATCTCCGATGAACTCGCGCAAGCGGCGCTCGAAACATCGCTCCAATTAGGTTTTGACACCAACACCTTCTTCACCTATCTCGCCACTAACTTGAAAACCGGCGATAAGTCGACACCTTACTCACTCATCGCCGCCACGGACTTAGCCGGGGCGCTGTACAAAGACACCCCTCCCGAAGCACGGCCCAAATTCACGGAAGACGCCGTGGTTCTCAATGACTGGACCGCCCGCGACTTGGGCGCCAAGGTCGGCGACGCGCTGACCCTCGAGTACATGGTGTGGAGCGCCGACAACCGCATTCAACAGGACTCGGCGCCATTACGCGTGGCCGCCATTGTCCCGATGAAGGGCTTTGCCGCCGATCGCAACCTCACACCCGATTACCCCGGCATCACCGACGCCGATAACGTCGCCGATTGGGACCCGCCCTTCCCCATGGACCTCAACCGTATCCGCAAGAAAGACGAGGACTACTGGGACGACTACCGCACCATCCCGAAAGCGTTCGTCCAACTTAGCCGCGCACAGCAGTTATGGGCCTCGCGCTGGGGCCGTCTAACCACCATCCGCATGGCGCCCCGCGGCGCGGGCGCGGCAGAGGAGTTAGACCATGCGCTGGCCTTGTACCGTACCCGCCTCCGCGCCAAACTCGATCCCGCAAAGTTGGGCCTCGTCGTCACGCCGCTGCGCCAAATGAGTTTGGACGCCTCGCGCGGCGCAACCGACTTCGGTGAGTACTTCACCTATTTCAGCTTCTTTCTCGTTGTGTCCGCGCTATTGCTGGCGGGGCTCTTCTTCCGGCTCTCGGTTGAGCAGCGCTTCGCTGAAATCGGCCTCCTGCGCGCCGTCGGGTTCACGCCGGGCCGCATCAAGCGCTTGTTCCTCAGCGAAGGTGTGCTGCTGGCCGTGATCGGTGCGGCGCTTGGTATCGGCGGCGCCGTCGGTTACGCCGTGCTTGTCATCACCGGCCTTACCACCTGGTGGGTCGACGCCGTGGGCACGCGAAACCTGTCGGTAGCCGTAGCCGGAGGTCCCCTGGTTGCTGGTGCATTGGGCGGCCTCATCGCGGCGATAGCAGCCGTGCTGCTGACGCTGCGCGGCATCCGCGACGTAACGCCACGAGGATTGCTCGCATCAGGATCAGGCGCCCAAAAGCCAAGCCGCGCGAAAGCGGTCGCGATCATCAGCGGCATGCTCGGCCTGGCCGTGTTAGCGGCCGGCGCGGCCAAAGCCATTCCCGCCGAAGCAGGCTTCTTCGGCGGCGCCGCACTCCTTCTTATCGCGGCCTTGGCCTGGTTCCGCACCCAACTCCGCGTGCATGGCCGGGTCACCGGATTGCGCGGACTCGCGTTTCGCAGCGCCGGTTACCGGCCTGGCCGCACCATTCTCTCCGCCGCCCTGATCGCCTCCGCCACGTTCCTCGTTGTCTCCGTCGAGTCGTTCCGCCGCGACCCTCACGCTGCCGCCTCCAACCGCGACACCGGCGCCGGCGGCTATCCGCTCATCGCACAGTCGGTTCGTCCGCTCTACTACAACCCCGAAACGCCCAAAGGCCAGGAACAACTGCCCGACCTCCCACCAGGGACCACGCTGACCGGCTTCCGCCTACGCCCCGGCGACGATGCCAGTTGCCTCAACCTGTATGAACCGCGCAACCCCCGCATCGTCGGCGTCACCCGCGCCTTCGCCGAACAGCGTCGCTTCCGCTTCGCCGATACGGGCGGCGCCGCCAACCCGTGGATGCTCCTTTTTCCCGATCCCGTACCGGGCGAAGTTCCGGCCATCGCGGACGCGAACTCTCTCCAATACGTGCTCCATAAGAAAATAGGCGACACAATCGACTTACCCGGCGGCAAGCGCCTCAAGATAGTCGCCTCCCTTTCCGACAGCATCTTCCAAAGCGAGTTACTAATTGGCGAGGAAGCCTTCCAACGCCTCTTCCCGCGCGAGCAGGGTTACCGTGTCTTCTTGATCGACACCTCCGCTCCCGGCCAAGCCACTGTCCAGTTGGAAAATGCGCTGTCTGACCACGGCTTTGACGCAAGCGCCACCGCAGACCGTTTGGCCGCCTTCCACCGCGTCGAGAATACCTACCTCTCCACCTTCCAGACCCTGGGCGCCTTGGGCCTGTTGCTCGGCACCGTCGGCCTTGCCGCCGTGTTATTCCGTAACGTCCTTGAGCGCCGCCGCGAACTCGGGCTTCTCACGGCCCTGGGATATACGCGAGGCGACCTCTCGAGGCTCATCCTGTTTGAGAACCTGATACTGCTGCTTGCCGGCATCGGGATCGGCGTTGTCACCGCACTGCTCGCCATCGCACCCGTGCTCGCTTCCCGCGGCGCCCCGGGTTCCATCCTTTCCATCGGCGTGTTGCTGGCCATTGTGGTCGTATCCGGTGCGTCGGCTGCTTACATCGCCATGCGAATGTCTCTCCGCCAACGGTTAGTCGAATCCCTGCGCGCGACGTAAGCGGACGTAACAGCCGGTACCAGGCGGACAGGCAGGCTTTCTTGTTTTTCGCGCCTGTGATACAACAGGGAACACCTTCTATGTGTCAACGCGACATGCAACGTAGAACTTTCCTTGGTTTGTTCCCGGCGGCGTTGCTGGCGGCGCCGCAAGGTCAATTTGGACAGAGCGGCGACGTGCCCTATGTGCCCACTCCCGAAGAAGTAGTGGATGCGATGCTAAAGCTCGCCGACGTCAAGAAAGACGACGTGCTCTACGACTTGGGCTGCGGCGACGGCCGCATCGTGGTCACCGCCGCCAAAAACTTCGGTGTCCGCGCCGTCGGCGTGGATATCGACCCCGAACGTATCCGCGAAGCCAACGAGAATGCGAAGAAGGCAGGCGTTGCCGATCGTGTCAAGTTCATCGAGAAGAACCTCTTCGATGCCGACATCAAAGACGCCACCGTCGTGACGCTCTACCTGCTGCCCGACGTGAACCGCAAGCTTAAGCCGAAACTGCTGAAGGATTTGCGGCCTGGCACACGTATCGTCTCGCATCAGTTCGACATGGGCGATTGGAAGCCGGCCAAAAAGATGGACCTCGACTATCGAACCCTCTATCTATGGACGGTCCCCGACGCCAAGCCGAAACCCGGCGAATAGTCACCGCCCGGCCGACACTCCCGCGAAGGGTTGAGAAACAACCCTGCACCGCGATCCTGATCACGCCCACTGACTCAAAATCCGTAAACCCGCTTCGCCGTCAGCCCCTGAATCGCCGCCCGGCTCGCCACCGGCAGGAAGTCGAAATTGGCATCGAATACTTCCGCCTTCTCTTTGAAGCTCTTTAGCGTGTTCCCGAACGAGCCCCACATCATCCGCTCCGGCCCGAATGCCTCATAAGCGCGCTTCGCCAGCGGCCGTAAATCTGTGTGCGGATGCGGCTGCCGCGACGAATACTGCAAGCCCGACACCTTGATGATCGCCTGCGGCAGTTTTGCCAGCCGCAGTACCTGGTCAAACTCCTTCAAGTCGCGATAACCCCATTCCCCCTTGCCGAGTTCCCAGCCCTTCGACGTCTTCACGCCCGCCCCGACGCCGGCATGGCCGAAATGGTCAAGCACAATCCGTGTCTGCGGAAACTGCCGGCCCATCTGCTCGATCTGCGGAGCGAAGTACGGCTGTATGTGTGCCTGAATCGCGAGCCCGAGGTCCGCCGCTTTCTTCCAAACCGCCCGCGCCGCCGGATCGAGAATGTCGCGGTCGCGTAGCATGCCGCCCGTGGTGGGCGCTTCGTCCCGGCCGCGCGTCGAGTGTAACCGCAGGCCCACAATCTGCTTCGGATGGCGTTTCACCAGTTCCTCCATCCGCCGCGGCGTGTCCTCCCGTATCGGGTCGAGCAGGATCGTGCCTTTTAAGAACCCCTTCGGTGCATGCTCCAGCGTGAACTCCAGATACCGCATGTCGTCCTGATAGGGCTCCGCCGACACGTGAACCGCGTGTGTAATTCCGGCCTGCCGGGCAAATTCCAGGTACGCCTCGAGCGGCGAAACCGGCGGCTTCGGCCCATTGGCATGGCCCGGGAACCGCGCCGTATCCTTCGCGAACAGATGGATATGCGTCTCCACCACCACCTTCGCGGCAGCCGTCGCCGCATACAACCCGCCCGGAATAACAGAAAGAGCCTCACGCCGGTTCATCACCGGCTGAGAATAACATACGCCTGACCAGAACAAGGGAGCGGTGTTCAGCAGAATTGTGACCCCTAACTAAAAACATGGTTAAACGTTAATCAAGATTGCGCTTCAGGCGGTGGCGTGCTCCGGCCGGGTCGCTGACGCTCCCGCTCCGAGTGGGAAGCAGCAGTCGGAAGCGATGGTGCGTGTATCCGGGCCACGATCGGGGGCATGATGGACCGCGGGCTTACGCGCCGCGGTTCGGTTCGGGAGTCAGCCCGACCTCCGGTGGGGACCGGATTGAACAGGGTGTGACTCGGATTGTGCGGCGCGTGGGGGGCAACCCGGCGCAGATCGTTGCGTCAGAATGGCGTGCGGACAATCCGAGGAGTCTGACCGGGAGGTCCGGCCGCGAACGGGACGTTCGCTCCACACAGGGGAGGTCGTTAGGTGCAACGGAGAGGGTGATTGCGGGTGCGCGACGTAGA
>JADLDI010000023.1 GCA_020846745.1 Bryobacterales bacterium
GCCTTCGAATCGAGAAGGCCACCCTTTGCGGCATCTGGAATCCACAAAAAATTATCTGATGGCATGACAGGGATCTCCTTAAGTTAGAGGTGAGTGTTAGCCGCCCGCCATAACCCTCCGAGAGCATGGCAGCGACCCGTCCATGGGCGGCTCGGCAAGCGTAGAGACACCCGCCCTTGCATCTCTACGCGCCAAAGACCTGATCCGTACCCGACTGGTTCTACGCCGCCGGCGCGGGAAGATCCGCCACCAGCCGCATCGATACCGTGAGTTCTTCCAACTGGAAGTGCGGCTTCATGAACGCTACCGCACGGTATGCACCCGGTTTGCCGGGTACATCCAAAACGTCTACACGAGCTTCCGACAGCGGGTGTGCCGCTTTCGATTCCGCCGGAGCGCTGGAATCGATGACGTACCCCATGATCCAACGGTTGAGGAAGTCCTCGCACTGGCCGCGGCTCATGAAGCTGCCGATCTTGTCGCGCATCATCGCCTTCAGGTAATGCGCAAAACGCGCCGTCGCCAGAATGTAGCTGAGATTGGTCGACAACCGGGCGTTCGCAGTGGCCGCTTCGGTGTCGTACTTCTTCGCCTTCTGGCAGGTCTGCACGCTGAAGAATGCGGCGTAGTCCGTATTCTTGCAGTGGACCAGCGGTACAAAGCCCAGTTCCGCCAACTCCTTTTCGCGCCGGTCGGTGATGGTAACTTCGGTGGGGCACTTCATGGCGACATCGCCGTCGTCGGTGCGGAAGTTGTGGACGCACAGGCCTTCCACCTTCCCGCCGCCTTCAACGCCGCGGATGGCTGCGCACCAGTTGTATTTCGCAAACGATTCCGTAATGCGCGCGCCCAGCGCCCACGCCGCGTTGCCCCACAGATACTTGCCATGGTCCGTACCGTCCACAGCCTCTTCATAGTCGAACTCGTCTACGGGGCGGGTTTCCTTTCCATACGGCTCGCGCAGCAGGATGTGCGGCACGGTCAGCGCAACGTAGCGGGAATCGTCGGAATTGCGGAACGACTTCCACTTCGCGTACTCGGTTGTGTCGAAGATCTTGGCCAGATCGCGCGGGGAGCCCAGTTCGGTGAAGCTATCGAGGTTGAACAGAGTGGACGTTGCCGCGGTGATGAACGGAGCGTGCGCCGCCGCCGCCACCTGCGACACCTTCTCGAGCAACTCCATATCTTCCGGGCTCTTGCCGAATTCGTAATCGCCGATCAGCGCGCCGAACGGATGGCCGCCGAATACGCCGTACTCCTCTTCGTAGACCTTCTTAAACATCGCGCTCTGGTCGAACTCGGCGGCGCGCTGCAGGTCGCGAAGCAGTTCCTTCTTCGTGGCGTTGAGGAGCTTGATCTTGAGGCTTTCGCCGGTCTCGCTCCGGTCCATCATGTACTTCAAGCCGCGCCAGGTGCCTTCCAGTTTCTGGAACGCCTGGTGGTGCAGTACTTCGTTCAACTGGATCGAAACCAGATGGTCGATCTGCGCGATGCGGGCGTTGATCATCGCCTCGGAATCGCGCGACAAGGTCATGTTGCCTTCGAGGAACTGGGCGACAAACTCCTTCACCAGGTCTTTGTTGCGGCCCTTCGCTTCAGGGTCACGCGCCAGGCGACCCTCCTCCACTATCTGATCGAGCAGTGAAGATTCAGCCTGCAACTCGACGGAGGAGGCTTGCGAACCGGCAGCTTTGGCTTTACTCATCGGAGGACTCCTTCGCGGGGGACAGTTCACCCTTCAAGCGCTCCAACTTGTCGGAATCGCGCAGGGCATCCTGCAGCAACTCGTCCAGCTTATCATTGCCTTGAAGACTGCCCCGGAGGTCAGACAGCTTGGTCCGCAGGTCTAACAACTCCTTCAGCGGCTTGATCTGCCGGGCCACGTTGGCCGGATCGAAATCTTCGAGCGACCGGAACCGCAGGTCCACTTTCAGTTGACCGGCCTCCGGATCCTCGCTCAGTTTGTTTTCCACCGAGAAGGCAAGATGCGGCTTCATGGCGTTCAGAACAGAGTCGAAGTTATCAGGATTGATTTCGACGAACTTCCGGTCTTTCAACCGAGGCAGCGGTTCCTCCGGCATGCCTGTGAAGTCCCCAAATACGCCCATGACAAAGGGCAGTTCCTTTTTTTCAATTGCCCCACCCGTTTCCACGTCGTAGGTGATGTGAACGCGGGGTGAGCGGACACGGTCCAGTTTGTGCTGCAGACTTTCTGCCATGATTCAACTCCGAATGAAAGTGAGCGTGTTAACCCGGCGGCGACCCTCTGTTTCGCCGCAAACCTCGGGGTTTAACGATAACACATTTTCCATCAATTTCAACTAGCCCTTTTTGGGGGGCAGGGGGCACCACAACCCGACATTCGACTACGAGGCGCGAAGACCTAAAAGAAACCTCATGTCGGGCGAGCCGCCCGCTCAGGGCTTCTTCTTCTGAATGTCCTTCATGTAACCTTCCAGATGGTCAACGGCGGACTTAATATCCTTGTTCATTGTTTCGAGCTTCGGAATATCCAGGTACGCGTCGCGTATGTCGCCATCCGAACCGCCGAGCCCATCTTTGTCGTCGATGATCTTGTATAGGGCATTGATGGCGTCGTCGGCTTTCTTGGCGGAGCTTTTGAAGTTCGAGGCAAAGCTCTTGAGCTTCGTGCTTTCGGACGTAATTTTGTTGGCCGTGTCCGATTTCCCGAGATCTTTCGCCTCCTGCCTCATCTTGTCGGCTCCGGCCGAAAGCTTGTCTACGTTTTTGGTGATCTGCTCCAGTTTTGTGTCGAGCTTCTTCACCATGTCGAGTGTCGTTCTTAATTCACCCTTAATCTCCGCCGCCGAGTACTTGATAAAGTCCGCCCGCACGTCTGTCTCGCTCGCATTGTCGTCGTCTTCGACCAGGATGGTTTGACTCGAGCCGCCCTTCCGCGCCTTTCCCGCGCTTGGATTGGCGTTCTTGCACTCGTCCACCATGATGTCGATCGCCGTGGGAAAGCTTCGAAAGCCATTCGCACTAACTCCCTGCGACTTGCAATAGTTCTTGATGCACTTCCAGCGTTTCTCGCCGAGCTTCGTAATCTGCGTCCACAGCGCAACCCGGCCGCGGCCGAACTCGATCAGATCTTTGCCGATATCGTCGTCCAATTTCGACAGGGTCCTGCCGGCTTCCACCGAGTCTTTCACGTCGGCCGTCGACGGGCCCATGTCCCCGCCCTTGCCGCTCTTGGTGTCGTCTTCGAACTTCGACAGGCGCTCGCGCAGCTTTGACAACGCCTCTTGCATCTTGCCCGCCAGGTCCTTCACCTTGCTGCTTTGCGCGCTGCCCTGCAGCTCTTTTATCTCTTTGATGGCTTTCGAAAGCTGGCTATCCGCCTTGGTGATCAAGCCCGGCAGCTTGCCGGCGTCTTTTTCCTTATCGATGTTCTTAAGGGCTGTGTTCAGCTCCGGAACGACGTTCGCCTTGTAGTCTTTGGCAATTTTCTGATAAGTCGCGGCAAAGTTCTCGCGGATCATACGCTTGGTTCTCCGGGCCCAGATGATTCGAGGTGCTGAGGTTGAATATCGCGCAGGAGCAATCGCAAATCAAGACCTTTCTTTCAATTACGCCAGAGCCGGTTGCCAACATCCCGCCCCTCGTGATCTCATGAGAGGCGTTTGCACATCGTTCGTTGAGGAGGAACCTCCGATGACCCGGATTTCAGATGATGCCTTCGCCCAAGTCAACATCGGCTCCGCCGAAAACGCAGCCGCCGAGCCCATCCGCAAAGGCCAGCCGTACCGCATACTGATCGCCGGCGATTTTGGCGGCCGCCGGTCCGACGGTAAGCGCGACTGGAAGCCGATTTCCGTCGACCGCGATAACTTCGAAGATGTCATGGACTCGCTCGACGTTACCGTCGATTTGGGCGTTGAAACTCTCCGCTTCCTCGAACTCGAAGATTTCCATCCCGACCAGTTATACGCCCGCGCGGACTTGTTCAAGAAAGTGGCCGCCGCCGACAAGACCCGGTCCAAAGTCACCCCGGTGCGCCCCGAAAGGGCGGCCCCTCCGCCACCGCCGCCGTCTGCCGCTGGCAGTAGTGGGAGTCTGCTCGACCAGGTACTAGAAGTGCAAGCGCCCCAGCCTGTGGAGACCCGTGTCGAAGACGCCAACGACCTTGCCGGGTTCATCCATCGCGTCATGGCCGGGCAAACCGTCAAGCGCCCCGATGCCGAAACCGAGGCCCGTACGGCCGAACGCGAATCCGGCCTCTCAGCCGTCATGCGCGAGGTGCTTCACCATTCCCGCTTCCAGGCCATCGAAGCGGCCTGGCGCGGACTGTTCCTGCTCATCCGCCGCCTCGACACCGATGGCGACCTCAAAATTTACATTCTCGACGCCACTCTCCCGGAGTTGATCGCCAACGCCGGCCCCATCGCGGAAGTTCTCAAAAAGATGGGCCGCTGGGCCCTGGTAGCCGGCAACTACGAATTCGCCCAGTCGGAAACCCACGTCGCCGCCCTTGAACGCATCGCCCGCATGGCCCGCGAACTCCGCGCTCCCTTCGTTTCCTCCGCCCGCCCCGACAAACAGCCTTCCGAACGCTGGACCGGCTTCCGCAAATCGAACGACGCCCGCTGGGTCGGTCTCATGCTGCCGCGCTTCCTCCTCCGCCTCCCCTACGGTAAAGATACACAACCCGTCGAGTCGTTCAAATTCGAAGAAATGCCCGCGCCCGACCACAACGCCTATCTCTGGGGTAACCCGTGCTTCGCGTTCGCTCTGCTGCTAGGCCAATCGTTCCTTCACTACGGTGTCGAAGTCGGCAAACGCCTGGACCGCCGTATCGGCGACCTCCCCCTCCACGTCTACCGCGAAGGCGGCGAGGTCATGTCCAAACCCTGCGCCGAAGTCCTGATGAGCGAACGCGAAGCCGAAAAACTCCTCACCGCCGGCTTCATGCCCCTCGCCTCCATGAAAGAACAGGACTCCGCCCTGATCGTCCGCTTCCAAAGCGTTGCGCAGCCGGCCGCGCTCTTGGCGGGGCTTCAATCGAAGTAAGTTCATGCGAATGATCACGTCGATGTCGCCGGCTGAACGGGTGCAATAGAGCGTTCGGGATAACCGAGTGCACGCGAAAAGAACACCAGATCACCTGTCCGGGTGACGACGACGGGAGAAAACATCGGTTAGACTCCGATTGGCCGTGGACAGAAGGCTTCGCGACCGGAGGAGAACGCGATTTGACTCGGAAACTGTTGGCACTGGCGTTGGGAGCTATCGGTTCGACGCTGACGATGTGGGGTTCATCAAAGGCGGAAGCGGAAGCCGCCGTCGCATCGGACGTCGCCCAACTCCGCGCGACTCTACCCCAGATGAGCGCCGCCGAGGTGGAACAGGCGCGGTTGGAATTGGAGCGAGGGATTGCCGAGGGGCGAGACAAATGCAATCGATTTCGCGCAGACCCAGCTTGCAATGGTGACCCGAACGATCCGCGGATGAGAGGAGGCGATCCCTACAGCGGCGTCTGCGGCGAAGGCCGGCTGGTTTGTGAGGTGATACTGCCGGGCTACCAGCAGATGTTGCATATTCTGCAGAGCGATGGGCGCGGTGGCGGGAGAAATGGCGGAGAGCCAGGCCGCACCACGTCGGCTCAGGCGCTGGCGATCGGAGCGGGGATAGCGGGGCGAACGGCGCCGACGCTGCTGGAAGGATGGAAACGAGCGCGCGAGGCGCGCGACCCCAGCGCGGACGAAGCACGAATTCGCGAAGTGATGAAACGCGGTCGGCGCCAGAACGAACAGGAAAGCGAAGCAATCGAGCAACGGCGGCGTGGAGCGGCGGAATCGGCCCGGCTGGCGGAACAGGAATTCGATCGCGACCTGTTGCGGCAACTGGAGCCCACCGGACGCGGCCGCAGAGGAGCTACACATCCGGGTGAAGCGTTCAGCGGGGACGAAGGTGAAAGTGGGGAGCCCAGGCGCACGCGGACCGACTCCAGCGCGGTGAGCAAGACCAAGGACGTCAGGCTGCCGACGATGGAGGAGGCTCGGCAGTCGCCCCAACGTTCGGTGGACGAGGAGGATCTGCTCAAACGCGACGGAACGCTCAAACCCGCTTATGTGAACTATCGTAGGGAACTGGATTCGGCGGCCTGCAATGCCTATGTGGTAGTGGTAATGCAATCGGCGAGCCTGGTAGGTTCGTCTTCTCTGGTGCGGTTTGCGGCGCAGGTTTCGCCGTTACGCAAGGAGCAGTCCGCGGCGCGTTGCGCTGAGGTTTCGGTGCCCGTCCGGCTGGTGGTCAGGCTTCCGGGGGGCACAGTGGCGGAGCAGACGGGCGAGGCAAAGATTCAGCCGCAACAGGGATACGGGAATACCGTTGTCGAAGTAAAGGTCAGCCGGTTGGACCGGTATGAACATGTCCTCCTGTCGTGGGAATTGGGCGATGTAACCTGCGGCCAGTGCCACACCCTCGACAATTGCAGCGAGTTGCAGCGGCTGCGAACCGAAGTGATTCCGGCGCGAAGGCGTGAAATCGCCCGGCGGACGGAGGCGTTGTCGGAAGCGGCGGAGATGATGGCGCAAACCTACCGGGAATTAGCCGACATCCACAATGAGGCCAGGTTGGACAGCCGGGCGCAACTGATATTGATCCGGCTGGAGAAAGTGGCGTCCATCATAGATGTGTTCGCGAGCCTGACCCAGCCGAAATTCGCCGAGGCGCCGCTTGTTGCGGCAGCGGCGTACAAGGCGTTCGACCATGGCGCAGACGCGGTGGACGCCGTCAAGAAGCTTGTGGAAGGAGAGTCCTTGCTGGGCTGGTTCGCACTTCAGGTGACGAACGCTGCCCCGGAAGCGATTCAGATTGCCGGCCAGCGGATCAAAGCTGGCAAGCGAGCATGGGAAGCCTGGCAACGGGAAGGGGATCGCGAGCAATTGCGCGCGCAACTACGGGACGATATGGCGGAGACAGAGCGGCAGCTGCGGCGGCTCGTGGCGGCGTCGGACCGGGATGTGGATGCAATGGCGGCGCTGGTCCGTTTGGAAATGAGTATTTTAAACGTCTGTGGCGCGACCGCCGGCAGTAAACCAATAGTCAACAAATAGCCAAACACCACTTTCTGGGAAGGAGAATGCGATGCGATTCGCGACAACGGTAGTAGTGTGTGCAGGTACAGCGATCACGGCGCTGGCGGCCTATGGGGAGGAAGCAAGCGGGTATCCGTACGCTTACTCGTTGTATTCAAAGGGCGATTACGGAGCCTCCGCGGAGGTATGTTCGGGCGTCATCGAACAAGCGGGTGGCGACCCGCGTTGCGGGGCGCTTTCTGTGTTGGCCCACTATCGGGCCGGGGAGCGCGCCAAAGCCGAGGAGGCGCTACGGAAGCTACAGGAGGCAGGCACCAGCGGTTCTGTCGTGACGAAGCTCAAAGAACTGCTGGCTGGCGACGCGCAGACGGCGACGCTTAAGGCTGAGGTCCTAGAGGCTCTCCGGGCGTTTGACGTTCCCAGAGCGGAGCGTGCGATTTCCGCGAGTGGGTTGCCGGACCATCGCCAGCGTCTGGCATCGGCGTGGCTGCAGGTCTATCAGGGCAACTTCGACGGCGCTCTGCTCGAAACAACGAAAATGCCGGATGGTCCGGCCAAAGCGGCCGTGCAGGGCCAGCTCGCGGCGGCGCGGAGCCGGTTCGAGAGAGCGGCTTGCCAGGTAAGCAACTACGTACCGGCCGCGGCGTGTCTCGTCGCGCCCGTAGCAGGCGAATCGTCGGGCGAGCAACGCATCCTCGAGTTCCGGCGCGCGGTGAATGAACTGGCGGCAACGGCGCCGATGAGCGAGGTATCGCGGCAGGCCTTGGCGCTGCACGCACTTTCGCTGGAGCCTTATGAATCGTTTGCCAAGTTGAGCGATGCATTTACCTCGGCGGGGTTTCGGGTGCGGTTGGGAGTGCGGGTGCAGCTGGCGGCCCGCGTCCGCAAGGTAGACGGCAAAAAGATCACCACGCCTGCCCGCCTTAGCTCGTACATTTTGGAGTTGGACGGAGCCGCTCGAAAGCTGCGGATTCTGGTTTGGCCGAATTCCGGGTCGACGGAGGGCGCGATGCCGGTTCCCGAAGCCCAGCCCGCTGAATTGGACCTGACCAAAGCGCTCGTGCTGATGCAGAGCACGCACGTCATCGGCGGATCAGTGGTTCCTCACTCCGAGAAAACGGCTATCGTGAGTGCCATGCCGGGTTCGTTCGCGGCGCGCGGGGACTTCCCATTGACGACCGATATCGGGTTGTTGGCTGGGCAGGTGGCGGCCAAGCAAGTAAATCACAATTTCGGACAGTATCTCGCCAAGGTTTCCAACAACCCGAAGCTCCGGACAGCCTTGGTGCCCGTTAAGGCGTCGGGCGGCGGATGGGGCAGTATTGTCAGCGGGATGGCGATGGCCGGAGCCGGCGGAGCGCTGGGTGCGTCCATGGGCGGCACAGCGGGGTTGATGGTGGCCACGTCTGCCGCGGAGGTCGGTTCGTCTCTATTGGTGCTGGGATTGGAAGAACGTGCCGGAGCCCAAAAAGCGCAAGACGTGAAGAAGACCTGGGCCGAGATGATCTCAGGGACGGCGTTTGCGGTCTTGGAGCTGCCGTTGTTTGCCGAAGTCGACGGGATACTCGCCGGGCCCAATCCCGCTTTGCCCCAATAGTCCCAAGCCGGCGAACGGCCGCCGCACGATGCAGTCTCGAGCGGCGGCCTACCGCTTCCAACCCAACTCACCCGTCGGTCACAATAGAAGAAAGACGATCTGGTCTCGGCAGGAAAACAGGAATGATCAGGTGCGAGTCCGCGGTGCAGGCGCTAACGCGCGTCTTGTCGGCCGGCCGCAGTCTTCACCCAAACTGCGCCGAACCGCACTTCTGCCGCCACCAATAAGAGCACCTCCAAAACCACCTCAAAAGCAACATCGAAGAAGCGGACCGCGGCACGCCGCCCCGCGACGGCCGCGCTCACCCCGAAGCAGCGCACTGTTCCAACACCTCATTGATGGCGTCCACAACCGCGACCTGCGAGCCTTGGTGGCCGACCTTCTCGGCGTAACCGCCGAACAATTACACGGCCAGCCAGGTGACCTGCGACCTCCGGCGCTTGCGGTTCAAAGGACTCATCTTCCGGCCACCGAAAACGCACCGCTAATTCCTCACGCCGTATGGTTGGAAGGTTCACCCGCCTGGAGTCGCGCATGTTCCGGGCCGCAATTGCCACGTTAACCGGCAGCGACGCCGTGCTACCCTTCCCACTCCGCGCCTCCCTGGATCGCGTGGACGCCCAACTCGATCAGTTAATCTACGAGGCCTTCCCGTAGGTCAAGGTTTCCTAAACCCATCGGAAATGTTACTACTTTCAATTTGGATTTGACTTACGGACAGGTAGAGCAGTGGGGGTACAATTCGTACCCTTCCCAGCGGCGATGCCCTAGCTAGCAATGAGGCGTGTCCCCGAAGTCGACTTCTTTTCGCTTAGACGAGTAGGAGGGTTTAACTTTGCATGTCGGCCGCCTACGCCTCTGCTCCGGGTTTGTTCAAACCCCGCGTTGCCTCAACCTGTCTTGCATCCAGCCGGATGGAAGTTCCGCCGCAGTTCTGGCGGGCGCTTTCCATCGAGTTGAATACCTTCGCCACGGCTCGCGGCTTCGCGGTAGTCAACCTGAACGCCGAACTTCTGGCCGCCAGCGAAGCATTCTATAGGGCGGAAACGGAAACTAATCTCTTCGCCATCATCGGCAACCGCGTTCGACCGGCTGATGCGACACACCCCAACTGGGCCGCCGAACTCGGCGCCGGTCACGCCGCTCCGCGACGCGTGATTCTATCTCGCCGCGCGTGCTTTCCGTGCGCGCTCATTGCATCGCCACTCCGCCCGGATTCGGCTCCGCCGGCCATCCTGCTCCGGGTCGCCGCTGCGCCGCGCATGCTGTCACTTGACGCCGAATTGCTGACGGCCCTCTTCGACCTGACACCCGCGGAAATGTCCATCGCCGAATGCATCGCAATGGGCGAGACCATCCAGGAAGCCGCCCACCGCCGCGGCGTTTCGCTCAATACGGCCAAAACCCACCTCAAGCGTCTGTTTTCGAAAACAGGTACGCGCCGCCAGGCAGAGTTGTTGCGGGCGCTGCTGGCAGGGGCGATCACATAGGCCGGCAGAACTTAAAGTTGAGAAACCTCCACTCCATCAGCTTCGGTGCAACGTGAACAGACGCTGACATGGGCTTACTGGTATCTCCTCGCCGTAGTGGCAAGGATCGTGGCGATTCCTGGTAAACCAATCGGAGGACGCTCCCAAAGTACCTGGAGTAACATATTGATACCCTCACAATACGGGAACTTGCCGCGAGGTCCCGAAATCGTATACTATCTCGCTATTACACAAGGATGTGCCGCGTGCGCCTGACGGGGTTTTTTAGACTTATTTCGGCATTGCTTTTTGTAGCCTCGTCGAGGGCACAAACCCCAGCTGCCACCACAGTCGAAGACCCGGATGTGAAAAGGCTAAAGGACGAGGCTGCACGGCTCCAACAGGAGAACCAGCGTCTCGCTGAATCCAAGAAGCTGATGGAAGCTATGATTCCGAAATTCACTGGGGGAGTGGAGGGTACGGCGAACTTCTCCGGAGACGCCGCGGCGGAGGCTGTGGACGCGGCTTACGAAGCGCTCGGTGCAGCAGCGAGGGAAATTAGTGGCAAGCTTCAATGCGGATCGCAGACTGCCACGGCCTCAAAGCGTATCATGATCCTGAGCGCCACCGAGTTGAACGGATTCGATAATCTCCACGCGTTTAATGCCCAGTCGGAACTGCTGAGTAAGTTGCTGGATGAAGTTATCAAGCCCGATGATGGCGGCACGCATACTTACTTTTTCCCCGCCGCTGCTATACCGGTGGCGGGAAGCGTTATCCAGTCGCTTATCGACTTCACCAAACTTTTTCGAATAAATGTGGACATCAATACGAAGGACCTGACGGCGGAAGAGAAAGTAGTAGTTTCCACGTTGGCGGCCAACGCTTCGGCCAACGATTCGGGCTGCCAGATCTTCTACCCGGAGATGGTGCCGGCCCAGGTACTGGCTCCGTTGTGCATCCACGATCCGGTTCAAGAACCACGCACACCAGGCGAATGGCTTGGCAGAATCAACGCGAGGTTAGCGGATGTTAAGAAGAAATTGGAAGCAACGGCCAATCAGCTCGAATCCGAAAAAGCCGATGTTGCGAAGGCAGAAAGTCAAGTGCAGTCGCTGGAAATTAGGCGCAAAGTGCTGGTGGAACTGATCCCGGCATTGATCGCGAAGCTCAAGGACGTCCCGCTTCGAGACGCAAAGACATGGTTGAATGAGACCAAAACTACGCAGGAGGAGTTGATGAAGCTTGACCAAGAAATCGATGCTAAAAAGGGCACCCTCGCGGAAGGCAAGCGGAAGCGCGACGAGGATGCATACAAGGTTAAGGCTCTAACGGCAGCGATGGAAGCGGGGGAGACGTACCGCGGGGAACTGCTCAAAAAGGATATCGGAATCGCTATGCTTTCCCGCTTGCATCGCACACAGCGGCTCAAGGATGTTCTTACATCGGACTGTAGGGGAAACTGCAGCGCCTCCCTGTTGCACCTGTCAGTTCAAAAGCTGTCGGCGACGACCACGAAGCGTACTGGCACGTTTATCGGCACGAAATACTCGTTTTCCGGAGCCGCAATTGCAACGTACATGCGATATGCATTGTTCGAGAATGGCAAAACAACGAATAGCAAGCTGTCGGATTCCGGCACAGTTTCGAAATTCGTAGGACCTTATAAGCCCGGCCGAGCAAGGCCGAAGCAATCCGTTTCGGAGAAGTCTAGATAGAGCCACAAAGCAGAGCGAAAAGGTAAAGACCACGCTCGCTGAAGCTCAAAGCAAACTGGATACAGTTCATTCGCTTGAGAACGAAATAGCCGACTATGCTCATCCGATGACGCGACCCGGCGGGCAGGGGGATCAGAGGACATGTCGGATGGTCACCTGATCGGCTCTGGCACCTACGCGTGCCTCTCCGATCCTACAGATTGCAGCAGACCGAAATCGATTCGGATGCCGAAAACACAGTCCCGGCGATTAAGTTGAAACGATTCGAGAAAGGAACCAGTCATATATGCCTAAGGCGAATTTCAGTGTTTCCCTCCTGATAGCAACCGAAAACGGCTTACATACTTACCTGAGTCGCATGCAACTCATAGGTAGACTGAATGAAAACGACACCAGAGCCCTGCTCGAGCATCTTTTATACCAGGACAGCGAACCTTTTGATTCGCTCGGGAATTTTCAGCCAGCCGCCGTGCCGCAGCGGAACGTTCTGAAGGACGCTATCCTTGATTCCGTCGATTACGCGAAGCTGATCAGGAGTCCGGAGCTTTTCGAGATTTCCCAAACAGTGAACGCTGCTGTGCTGCTCAGTGAGTGCGGCAGAGGTTGCCCGGGCAGTTCGGTCCCTGTAACCCTGACGTTTTTCGATCACTTGAAATTTCAGGTCGGCAAGGAGACTTACTCAGTCAGCCCCCCCACCAATCCTTGAAGTCGGGAGCGCGCTGCGCCATAGCGAGATAGGCGCTTAAGAACCCGGCGGTGAACGCCCGGCCAGACGATTTCGGTCGAGAGCCAGTATTGTGCCGACAACTGGCACGAAACGTTCCATTCACGCTCTGCCGCCCTGTCCTGTCCCCCCGCATCGAGCGCTTCGGCCAGTTCGTCTGTCGGATCGATGGATATCCGATTCCGGGCGGCCTCCGAAAACGAGGCAATCGCTCCCTTGTAGTCGCGGAGGGCCATGGCTCGATGCCCCGCCGCTCGGAGCCGCAGTGCCTGACAAACCGGAACGTTGGGAATCTGTCCGATCTTGCCCGTGATCGAATCCCCTTCCGCAATCTTCCCTACGCGGTACAGAATCATGGCGGCTTGGAGTGACGCATTAAGGTCTTCGGTAGCGGTCGCGGCGCGCTGGGCGGCGTCCACAGCGAGGCTAACATTGCCCTGCGTGACCGCTAGGGATCCAAGCGCAATCCATTTGGCGATGCGTTGTGTGGAGAGCCGGTCGAGCGACTGGTCGAATTCAATGCCGCGCCGGCACTCATTTAGAGCTTCGGGAATTTCCCCGCAATCCGCCCATAGATACGCGCGCAGCAGAAATGCCAAACTGCGGTGTTCAGAACCGAACTCACTCAGCTTTTTGAGGCTATTCATGACACCAGGCAAATCAAGGGCTAGAAAACGTTGCTCTGCGTCGTAGCGCCACCACCACGCGTTCACACCTGAGATTCGGTCCAGGTCGCGCCTTGCGGCCGCAAGATCCCCCTCAAGCATGTGGATTTGCGAACTGAGCAAAATCGCCCATTGATTTCCTGGTGCCCGGCGCAGAATTTCTTCCACAGTCGCTGCGGCGGCCCGCTGCTTTCCCATTCGATGACGGCAGGTCGCGAGATAGAAAACTGGCAGATAGTCGCGCCTGTAAGCATCTGCCCATTGCTCGAACACGGGCTCCGCATTCATTACGTCGTCCGAATCGAGCAGATATAAACCGCGGATTCGCAATGCCTCGCGGTCGGTCAAATTTCGGTGTACAACCAGATTGGTCGCCTTACGCTGCAGACTCCATCCCTTAAACGTTTGTCCCTGGCCAACAAGAATATCCCCCAGTCGCATGTTCGCCGACGGAAAATCGGGATCGTACTCCAACGCCATCCTTAACTGCCGGATCGCTTCGTTATCGTCCCCGGCCGCTCGCGCCTGCTCCGCCTTCGTGTACGCCATCAATGCGTCCCAACTCCCGGTGCTTACCTCTTCGGGCCTGTGCGGACGGTGCGCCAAGTCCTGCTGGCTCTCCCCGGATTTACGGCGTATCCAATCGCTCGCTTTTGCAGCGGCCGCGATCAACTCGCCTATCCCGTGATAACGAAATGTCTCGGACGACGTGCCTCGTGGCAGCGATGGGTGCGTGCCCATCGCTTCAAACTGGATTACCAGCCCTTCATCCCTCTTCACCATCGGGGCAGCCAAAAAGAGCGCCCCCTCGCGTAGGGCAATCTCTCGCGCTAACGTGCGACTGTCCCGCGGTCTGTCCTTCGCCTTCCCCATCCGTGCCAGCGTCTGGCGAACGCTATCGGCGGTTAATAACTCGAACTGACTTGATTGGTCTAACTGTTTGCTGATTAGATCGTGCAATGCGGCAGACTCGCCCGGATCTATGTCACCGCCGGGCTCCACTAGTAGCAGCCCCGGTTTGGTCTCTGGCCGCCTCAAATACCGGAATCCCGCCGCGGCCGCCAACGACACCGCTGCGCCCGAAGCCGCCCAGCCCAGGACCCTGCGCCGGCCGTGCCGTACTCTGCCATCGTCTGGAGCGAACCCCTTCACTACCTCTCGGATACTGGCCGGCCGATCCTCCGGCCGGACCCGTAGACACGCGGCAATAGGCTCCCGCCACAACGGCGGGGGTTGGTATCTCTGCGTCAGCCGCGCCTCCAACGCCGCTTCCGCCGACTCACTCGGGAACGGCACTTCGCCGGTTGCGAACTGATAGGCGATCACTCCAAAAGCGAAAATATCGGCGGCCCTTGTGACGGCCCCTTCCGTAAACTGCTCCGGCGCCATGTACGGCAGTGTTCCCAGTGGCGCTGTGAGCGACGACAGGTGCGGCGCTCCGGTCTTTGGATCCGCCAACGCCAGGCCGAAATCCGTAATTACCGGTCCATCGGCGGTTAAGATAATGTTGCCGGGCTTCAGGTCCCTGTGGACAATTCCCGCCGCGTGAGCCGCCTCGAGCCCTTCACCGATGGCGCTCAGCAGCGGCCACGCCTCTTCCGATGGCCACGCCCCGCGCCCGCTCATCCGTTCCGCCAGCGTTTGGCCTTCCAATAACTCCATGGAAAAGAATAGTTGTTTCCGTCCGTCCGCCCCTTCGTGCTTATGGATGTCGTATAGTCGGCAAATACGCGGATGCGCTATCTTTCGCCCCAGCGCCAGTTCCGCGCGGAACTGCTTTTCAACCCAGCCATCATCCGGCAGATCGGCACGGACGAACTTCAGCGCCACGCGCTCGC
Organism: Bryobacterales bacterium; assembly: GCA_020846745.1. GTDB lineage: Bacteria > Acidobacteriota > Terriglobia > Bryobacterales > Bryobacteraceae > JADLDI01. The sequence goes on from JADLDI010000023.1 coordinate 15,073, forward strand.
CGTGGTCGTGCCCTCCCGCTCCCGATTGGGCTAATTCCAGGTCCTCCGCCTCATACACCGCCCCCATGCCGCCGTGCGCGAGGAACCTGACGACTCGAAACCGCTGCGCGACGATCGTACTCGGTGCGATCTCCGGAGAAGCGTCTAGCTGCAGTGGGCCCGTCAGGAAGCGGGAGATCTTTTCGAAGGTCGCGAGCATCCGTAAGACACGCAAACGTCCCGTTTCATCGTCGGCCAATTCGGTTCGAACGAATGCCTCGCGGTCGCTGCCCGGCAGCCGGATCGCCAGAGTAAAGACGTGCTCGATTCGTTTGGTCCCGTCACAATGCGAGTTTGCCATCCAGCATCTCGTGCAAATCTAACCGCGCCAGCGTCCAGTACCGCTTCGCAGTGCGTCCGGAAATGTCCAGTATGTCTCCGATCTCTTCGAAAGTGTGGCCTGAGTAAAAATGTAGCTGCACCACTTGGCACCCGACCGGGTTTTTCTTCGATAACTTCTCGAGGGCTTCGTTGATAGCGAGAATCAGGTCAGCGGTGGCTTCTGAAGAGATTAGGTTTTCATCGAATTCAACGCGTGTCTGGGTGCCTGAGCGCTTCTGGGCTTTGTATGCCCGCGCGTAGTCAACGAGTAACTGGCGCATGACCTTCGTGGCTATCAGCAGGAACCCTTTCCGGTCAGCGCCGAACTGCGGCGCCTTCCGAAACAAATGCATCATCGCCATATGTGTCAAGTCGGTGGGTGTGAGCGTGTGACCTCGCCGCTCGCGCCGTAACAACAATCGGGCCAACTTCCGCATTTCGCCGTAGAGCCATTCGAACAGGTCGTCTCGCGGAACAGGTTCCATGCCGTTCAATTGTACTAACAAGCCTCACGACAGCTAATGGCTAACCAGAAAAAGTTGATTCACAAACAATTGAAATTTATTTTTCGCCTCTTTTCAACCACTTGCAGATTTCCACAGGTCGGCGGAAACCGGCCCGGGTCTAGAATCGGCAGCGGAGGAGCAGAATATCTGCAATCGTTATGGACCCGGCGGAACACAGTATCGACAACACACCCGAACAGCAGGAATATCCGCCGCTCACCCTCACCTTCGACGACGTTCCCTGGTCCGCTTGCCGCCATACGCTCAGCCTCCTCCAGCCTGCCACTTTCACGCGCCTGGCCTCCCATTTCTCCCGACTTACGCGCGAATTCTTCAAACAACAACCACAACCCAAATCTCAACCCACGCCTCCCCCATCGGAACCCGAATCCTCCGCTCCCACGCCAGGCAGTACGCCACCCGAATCCGCCCCGGAGCCCCTCGTCACCTTCACCCGCTCCGATTTCAAGGCCTATCTCGTCGCCCTCCACGATGCCTTCAAGTACACTCCCGGCATCTGGAAGCAGTTCCTCCAGATCACTATCGATTTCATCGCCGCCCACAACCCCTCCTCGGCGCCGCCCACCCCATCTCCAGCCTGACTCAAGCATTCGAGGAGCACACTGACATGACTAGCTGGAATTTAATTGACGACCTGATGGGTGAAGTCGACCACGAGCACTCTGGGCCTGCCTCACTTATCTGTTCATTCACCGCCAATCCGCCACCTCCGCCTTCGCCACTCGTCCCCACGCCCGTCGACTTCGCCCTCTCTCTCGGCTTCCACCCCAACCCGCACCAGGCCGAAGTCCTCAACTCGATCGTTCCGCGCGGCATTCTCAACTGCTCCCGCCAGTGGGGTAAGTCCACCGTCACTGCCATCAAAGCCGTCCACCGCGCCTATCATCACCCCGGCTCCCTCGTCTTAGTCGTCGCCCCCTCCGGCCGGCAGTCCGCCACTTTCCTCGAAAAAGCCAGTCAGTTCCTCCACAAACTCAACATCAAACCCCGGGGCGACGGCCACAACGATATCTCGCTCAAGTTCCCCAACGGCTCCCGTATCATCGGCATCCCCGCCGTCGACGCTACCATTCGCGGTTACTCCGGCGTTTCGCTCCTTATCATCGACGAAGCCTCCCGCGTCGACGACAAGATCTATCACACCGTCCGCCCCATGCTCGCCGCCACCGAACTGACTAACTCCCACCCCGGCTTCCCCGTCACTCCCGAGTTATGGCTCATCTCCACTCCCTACGGTTGCCGCGGCTTCTTCTACGAAGAGTTCCGCCGTTACGACTCCAACCCGCCCTGGACCCGCTTCACCTTCCCCGCCTCCCAATGCCCCCACATCTCGCCAACTTTCCTCGAAGAAGAGCGCAACGCCATGCCCGGTCCCCAGTTCCGCCAGGAATACGAATGCGAATTCGTCCGCGAAGGTAATAACAGCTTCTTCCGCTACCAGGACCTCGAATTCGCCCTAACCGACAAGTTCCACCCCATGTTCCCCGGCCTCACCATCGACTCCTGGATCGCCCAAGGCCGCCCCATGCGCTGATTCTCAAAGCGAAAAAGCTAACAGATTAACAGGAAATGCTTCCGAAGGAGACAGTATGACGACTGATAGACAGAAAGATGCCGCCCGTGCCAACGGCGCCAAATCCCGCGGACCTATTACGGCCGAGGGCAAACAACGCTCATCCCAGAATTCGCTCAGTCACGGGCTCACCGCGTCGACAATCCTGCTGCCCGGCGAATCCGAACACCGCTTCAACGCCCTTCTCACGTCCATGCTCGCAGCCTACGCACCCGCCTCCGATTACGAAGCCTCTCTCATTGAGAAAATGGCTGCCCTTACCTGGCAACAGGACCGCCTCCTCGGCATCGACACCGAAACCCTCAACACCCAAATCCAGATGATGGCTCCCGCTCTCGCCGCGGAAACAGAGAACCTGCCGCTCCTTACCCAAGTAACGCTAGCCTATCGCGAACTCTCCGACACCTCGCGCGTCCTCCCCAACCTCGACCGTCATGCCTCCCGCATCCGCCGCCAGTTCAACCAACTCCGCACCGAACTACTGGCCCTTCAGAAGAATCGCACTGCTCCCGACACAGAACCGCAACCGTCAGGGCGCGGGCCCGATACGTTACAAAACGAACCCACCGAGGCTGACTCCAGTCTTCTGGCTTCTGACTCCCGCAAAAAACTACAAAACGAACCCACCGGCGAACAACCCGATGCTCCTGAACAACATACAAGCCCCGAAGCAGAGCCAGGAGCGTCATCGACTGCCCCCACCGGCGACGCTGGCGCCACCCATCCACGGCAGTCTGATCCTGATCCAGCCTCCTCGCTTCTGACTCCCGCAGAAAATTACAAAACGAACCCACGGGAGAACGAAACTTTGCAACACGGTTCCACCAACAGGGATAGATCTTCACTGCATCCTGACGTCACCCCTCTCCCCTGTAACCCCGCGCCCGCTGTGTTCATATAAGTAGATATGGCTCGGCGTTTGGCGCTCCTCCTGGTCGTGGTGTGTCTCGGCGTTTCCGCCCAGATGCGTATGACTGTGAAGCAGTTAGTCGCATTTGTGAAATCGTCTGTCGATTTGAAGCACGACGATCGTAAACTGGCGGCGTACGTTAAGAAAATCACACTAACTGAGCAGTTGACGGCCGGGACTGTCGAGGACCTGCAAGCGTATGGCGCGGGACCCAAGACCATCGAGGCGCTGGAGCTGCTGCGCGACTCCACCAAAACGCTCACGCCGCCACCGGCCGAGAAGCCGGTGCCCGCCCCGCCGACGATCCCTGCGCCGAGTTTGGGGGAGCAGAAGGAAATCATCAAACAGGTCCGCGAGTACGCGCTCAACTACACCAAGCGGCTGCCTGACTTTATCTGCACGCAGGTGACGCGCCGGTATGCCGATCCGTCGGGCCTCGAATTCTGGCACCGGCTGGATACGGTGACCACCAAGCTCTCGTACTTCGAACAGAAGGAAGACTATAAGGTTGTACTGGTCAATAACCAGCCCACCGATATTTCCTACGAAAAACTTGGCGGATCGATCTCCTCAGGCGAGTTCGGCACGATGATGAAGGAGATCTTCGAGCCCGAAACCGAGACGACATTTGAGTGGACCCGCTGGGCCACCCTGCGCGGCCGCCGTGTGCATGTGTATTCATACCGAGTCGCCCAGCCGCGCTCGAAGTGGCGGATCAGCTATCAGCGCGCCATCGAATATGTTCCTGGTTATAAAGGGCTTATCTATGTCGACCGCGACAACCTGACGGTGGCGCGCATTCGTTTGGAAGCCGAGAACATGCCCGCCAGTTTTCCGATCCAGCAGGCCTCGATTGAGCTGGATTACGACACGGTAGACATCTCCGGAAGCCCGTTCGTGTTGCCGTTGAAGCATACGATGCGGATGCGGGAAGGGAAGCTACTCGTGAAAAACGAGGTGGAGTTCCGCATGTACCGGAAGTTCGGCGCCGATGCCGTGATCACGTTCGACACACCCGATCCGCTGACCGAAGAAAAGGTCAAAGAACAGCCTGCGCAGCCGTAGCGGATCAGAGATCGTAACCATCGTGCAGGACACCAACACGGTTTCGGGCTTGGTGTGTCGGGGGGATTGGGAAGCACCCCGTCCCGTTCCCCGCCCGATTTGGACACTCAAGGACAAGAGTTGTTCCCTTGAGCGACGTTTGTGACCTGCGGCTCGATTCGAAGTCCGCTCGGGTTATTCGTACAAAGGTTGTTGTTGGTAACTGTCACCGTGTCATTAGTGCCGTAATCATTAGAGATGTGTATGCCGTAATTGAGATTACTCCGCGCTCTGACCCCATCTATGCTCGTTCGCCGGGTCTGGTTGAAGGGAAAACCCGCTAGAGTTGAGACGTTGATCCCGCCTCGTTGATTGTTGGTTATGTCATATGTGGGACAAGTTGGACATGCTGAATCGTACCCACGTATGTCCAGATCCGTCGTGCCAGATGCGTAAATCCCGGGGCCTACGTGATTCTTTACCTCGTTATTCCAGATCCGGTGATTAGCCCCGTATACCTCAATACCTCCTGTCCACCACTGCCCATTGGCGATGTAGCCACCGTCGATCTGATTCGTCGCGACCGTCACGTTTGACGACGTTCTTTCCATAAACACAGCTTGGCCGCCCGATGTGTTGTAATTGAACAGCGCATGGTTGCTCCGAAACGTGTTGTACCGAATTGTGGACTGATCGGCGTTTATCGCGCCAACGCCGAAGCCTTCAAACCAGCTGTTGTATATCTCTGATCTCACAGCGTAGATCGCAGATTCTTTTCCGTAATAGAAGTTACTGAGGTTAACCTGACATCCGCTGCTTCCGGTCGTCAGGGCGAAGCCAGGCGCATTGCGGAAATCCGCGTTGATGAGTGAACTCGATAATGCTCCGAGATCAACGTCTATCCAGAGGCCTCCGCCTGGAGGCTGTTGCCCATTCACAAAATTCTTGTTTCCGTCGAATGTCAGTTCTGCAATTGTGACGCAGCAGATGCCGGGGGCAACTGTTAACATCGGCTTGAATGCCGTAGAGGCTCGTTGCAACGTGACATCGCCACGGCTAGTGACCCATAAACCCTGGATCCTAACATTGGATCGTTGAATTACAAGCATTTGCCTAACCGCGTAAGGGTCACCAGGTGAAGGGTCTAATGTGCAGGTCCACGCCGATCCATTGGGACCAATACAGTCGATGAAGCTCTGCGGAATTTCCCGCGCGACTGCACTCATCCCCAATGATGTAAAAATGATCACGAGAAAGTGCAGAAAGTTGAGGCCAGCACAGATGATTTTCATTCTTTATCTCCTCAGATTTCTCAATTCTCAATCGTGAGATTCGTCACCTAGAACCCCCGGTCTCTCGTCCCAGGTTCCAATTGGCCTGTGCTCTTGCGAGCGCAGCCACTTCTGGCCGGACCATGCTAAGGAACCTGCTCACAATGCTTTGTACATGGCTTCTCCGTTCAGCTATCAGATTTTGAACCAAAGCCTGTTCGCCACTGGAGAGCACGTTTCCTCTGTTTCTTAGAGGTTGAGCGGCGCTGCGAAGCGAGGTTATCTTGTCACGGAATTCGAGGGCTGACGAGTGCAGCCATTGAGTTTCTGTCTCATTCAATCCCCAGCGCCTGGCTAGTGACGCTTCTCGGTCTGCAAGTTCTTTCGCCGGAACGTCAGGGTCAGCGATTTTAGTTAAGTAAAATTCGAAGAAATTCCTCTCGTTCGAGTTGATCGGAGCCTGTTGCGCGCTGGCGATCGCCTCTAGCAGAAAGATTGCGATTCCGAGAAAAGGCAAAAAGGGTCGTATCATATTAAAACCTCTTACGCGAATTATGTTTGCTTCTAATGTTGCTGTCAAGTGAAAAGATTGTCGGCGATTTCAATCGTGCGGCGTTCTACGCTATAAAAAAGACTCCGTTTTCCAAGTACGAAGCGAACGTGACATATCTGCCCCCAAAAACGTACAATAAGCTACTTGATAATGAAGCCACCCCTAACGTTTTGTTGCAATGTATGCGGGTGCGTTGATTCGCGCTTGGGAGCATCTACCGCCCGTGAAGAGTCAACGTGCGTTGGGTGCGGCGCGTCATCCCGGATGCGAGCAGTCATTCTGGTGCTTTCGCGCGAGATGTTCGGCATCGATCTGCCCCTGAGCCGGTTCCCCACGTTGAAAAGCGTCCGTGGTCTAGGGATCAGTGACTCACCTGTTTATGCTGGTTTGTTAGATAAACTGTTTAACTACGAAAACACCCATCTTCATCAAGAGCCGGTGCTTGATTTATTGAATCCCGACGAGACCAGGTACGGGAAGTTCGATTTCGTAATCTGCAGTGAAGTTCTTGAGCACGTCACTTTCCCATTGGAGCGGGCTTTCGAAACACTTTCGCGGTTGCTGACATCTTCCGGGTTTTTGATCCTCACTACGCCGTTTTCAGTTGAAGACGACACGATTGAACACTTTCCTCAGATCCGGGCGTTTGGTTTGGCGGAGTGTGACGGTCGAACGGTTCTTGTAGGCCGTTCGCAGGATAACGAGTATCGAGTATACGATCGACTGCGGTTTCATGGCGGAGAAGGCGTTACGCTTGAAATGCGGATTTTTTCCGAATCGGCGTTACGAAAACACCTACACGACGCCGGCTTCCGAAGAGTCCGGATTGAAACGAAATCGAGCGAGGAGCACGGGGTCTTCTTTTCGGGACCTTGTTCGTTGCCGATTATCGCCGGGCGCAGCGATGTGCCGTCCTGCCGCGCCAGCGTGCATGAGATCGTTCGGCAGTTCGATGTTTGCCGGCGCCGGATAGAGATGGTCCGGTCGTCTCGGTGGGTCCGCTTGGGAAGGCTGCTAGGAGTGGGGCCCCAGGTTTGAGGATCGCTGCGGGGTTCGACACATCCGATCCGCTTGCCGAAGAGGAAGTGGAAGAAGAACCGGCGCAGCAATAAAACAAAACGATGACGCGCCGTTTTATACACAGGATAGTCACTGGACACCTCGCGTAAACCGCTGAAAACGTGCCAAATAAATCCTGTGCAAAAGCGGACTTCGCGCTCATTTTTCTGTTGACCCGAATCAACATCAAGCGCATGATGGGGATGGTTCCGAGAGGTTCAAGGAACAGCGAGCCGGACGAAACGTAGCGAGTTTCGAAGCGTTGATCCTGGCAGTGACGACGGTTTAATAGCCAATGTCGCACTGCGGGGGGAGTGACGAGACGATCGGGCGTGGCGGACCGGTGAGCCTCCGGCGCGGACCACTTCGAGCGCAACGATCCTGAGGGGGGTAAAAGCCCCAAAGGGGAGCGGAAGGGTGGCGAACGCAGGATGCACTTGGCGTATCAGGTCCCAAACGGGCTGTTCGGTGATGAGAGGCGTAAGCGCGGGCCACCGTGCGAGCGTCAGGAGTCGAGCGGTCAACGGAGGGATACACGCAGAGTGCGAAGGCTTTAATGGCAGATCGGGAGCGTTTGACCCGGCTGTGGCAGTGCCTGCAAGGGTATGGTCGCCGCCGGCGAGCGAAAGGTCGCCTTAAGCTTTCGGCTCCTACCAGCACCCGGTGCCGGCGGGTCTCGGCGCGATGAAGCTGTTTGCCGTAACAGGCGGGCAGGGGAGCAAAGAGATTACCGCTCACGGAGACTGGATGCCGTGTTCAGGTCCGGTTTCGGCCGGGCCGGGCCGGAGAACGAGCTGTCGATTGGGTCACTCGGAACCTTTTTCTTTTTCCACCCTCACCTTTCCGCGATTCCCCCGTCTCCTATCCTGGTAGTTTGAGCCGAATGTTTCTCCGAGCCTTCCTGGCGGCCTTGGCCGCAATCCCTGCCTTTTGCGCGCCGATCGACGACTTCTTTGCGCGCTTCAGCGAACAATGGGTGCGGCGCGACCCGATGCTCGCCACCGCGACGCAATATTTCAAAGGGGCCGAACAGCAGAAGCTCGATCGCGACCTGGGTCCGTTCAGCGAACAGGAAGAACGCGAGACGATCGCGCTCGCGAGGCAGGGCCTTGCGGAACTGCGGAAGTTCGACAAGTCGAAGCTGAGCACCGAGCAGGCCATCTCCGCCCAGGTGATGGAGTGGCAACTCCAGAGCATTGTGGCCGGCGAGCCTTTCCGGCAGTTCAGCTATCCCTTTCGTCAGTTTGGCGGCCTTCAATTGGGGCTTACCAGTTTCCTCACCAACATCCATCCGATCCGCAACCAGCAGGACGCGGATAACTACATTGCACGGCTGGGACAGGTCGGCGCGCACGTCGACGACGGCGTGGCGGTTGCCCGGAAGCGCGCGGCCAAGGGCATCGTGCCGCCGCGGTTCATCCTCACAGCCACTATCAGCCAGATGAAGCGCTTCATCGAGCCCGCGCCGGGCAGCAACCTGTTTGTTACCACCTTTGCCGACCGCATGCAGAAGGTCGATTCCATACCGGCGGGGACACGGAAGGACTTCCAGGCAATCGCCGAGAAGATTGTCGCCGATTCCATCTACCCCGCGTGGCGCCGCGCTATTGCCGAACTCGAATCGCAACTGCCGAAGTCCACTGAGCAGGCGGGCTACTGGAAGTTCTCGAACGGCGCCGCCATTTATCGGTACAACCTCCGCAAATTCACCACGACGTCGATGACCGCGGAGCAGATCCACGAGATCGGGTTGAAAGAAGTCGCCCGGATTGAAAAGGAAGCCGGCGCGATCCTCACCGAATTGGGGTTCCGCACCGGTAGTGTGAAAGACCGTCTCCGCGAAGCCGAACAAAAGCTCGTTTACGCCGATTCACCCAATATCCGCGATGAGGTGCTGGCCGATTACAAGAAATGGATTCGCGACGCGGAAGAACGGTCGAAGCTGCTGTTCGATGTCGTGCCGCGAGCGCCGGTGGACGTGCGCCGCATCCCCGAGTATCAGGAGCAGAATACGCCCGCGCACTACACGCTGCCCGCGCGCGACGGTTCGCGACCAGGTATTTTTTGGGCGCCGCTAGCGGGTCCACGGTTCCAGAGAGTGGGCATGCGCACGCTCGCCTATCACGAGGCGGTCCCGGGCCATCACTTCCAACTTGCGTTGCAGCAGGAGAATACAGAACTGCCGCGGTTCCGCACGGATGGTCTGCTCGGCATATTGTCCGCCTTTGCGGAAGGTTGGGGCCTGTACGCGGAACGCATTGCCGACGAAAACCACTGGTATGACGGCGATCCTGTCGGGCGGCTTGGGTATTTGTCGTCTGAGTTGTTCCGCGCCCGGCGGCTGGTGGTCGATACTGGGCTGCACAGCAAGAAGTGGACACGCCAGCAAGCCATCGATTACGGCATATCACCGCTCGAGGTGGAACGTTACATTGTCTGGCCGGGGCAGGCATGTTCGTATAAGATCGGCCAGTTGAAGATTTTGGAGATTCGCGACAAAGCCCGCCAGACCCTGGGGCCCAAGTTCAACACGAAAGCGTTCCACAATCTGGTGCTACGGACGGGAAGCGTGCCGCTGGAGGTGCTGGAGAAAGTGGTGGATGACTGGATAAGGCAATCGAAGAGCTAAGGAATAGACTGGTACCGGCGAAACCTCCGGCCGCGGTGCTGACCGAGGCCGGATAGGTGAGCCGAATTTAGTGAACGTGCTGCTGGTGCGAATGCCCGTTCTGATGAGGCTTTAAAACGATCTTGGTGCAGCCATCCTGCTTGTTGCTGAAGATTGAATAGCCCTCGGCCGCCTTTTCAAGCGGTAGATGATGGCTGATCACGAAACTCGGGTCGATTTCGCCGTTTTCGATCCTTTCGAGTAGCGGTTTCAGGTAGCGCTGCACGTGTGTCTGGCCCGTTTTGATGGTGAGGGACCGATTCATGACGGATCCCATGGGGAACTTGTCAATGAAGCCGCCGTAAACACCCGGTACGGAAACGATACCGCCGTTTTTGCAGCACATGATGGCTTCGCGCAAAGCCGCAGGCCGGTCCGTCTCAAGCATCATCGCCTGCTTGGCGCGATCGTAGGCGCCCAGCAGGCCCGGCGTGTGCGCCTCGAGTCCCGTCGCGTCGATACAGGCGTCCGGACCGCGTCCGCCCGTCATTTCCGCGAGCAGGTCGGGAACGCTGCAATCTTCATAGTTGATGGTCTCAGCGCCACACGTTTCCCGCGCTAAGCGCAAACGCTCCGGAAAGCGATCGATACCGACGACACGTTCCGCGCCCAGCAGGAACGCGCTTTGGATGGCGAACAGTCCAACGGGTCCGCAACCCCAGACCGCGATTGTCTGGCCCGGTTTGATGTCGCATGCCTCGGCCGCCATATAGCCCGTCGGCAGGATGTCCGAAAGGAACAGAACCTTGTCGTCATCCATGCCGTTCGTGATCTTGATCGGACCCGCATCGGCATACGGCACGCGCGCATACTCGGCCTGTCCGCCCGCGTAGCCGCCCGTCAGGTGCGAGTATCCGAAAATGCCTGCGGGTGAGTGACCCCAGAGTTTCTCCGCCATGGCAGCATTGGGATTCGAGTTCTCACAGACGGAGTGCAGTCCCGATTGGCAGGACAGGCAGTTGCCGCAGGCGATTGGGAAGGGAACCACGACGCGGTCGCCCACCTTCAGGTTGCTCACGCTACGGCCGGTTTCGACGACTTCGCCCATGAACTCGTGGCCCAGGATGTCGCCTTTCATCATGGTGGGAATAAAGCCGTTATAGATGTGCAGGTCCGACCCGCAGATGGCCGTGGATGTGACCTTCACGATGGCGTCCCGCGGGTTCAGGATCTTGGGGTCGGGAACGTCCTCGACTTCGACGTGTTTCTTTCCATACCAGCAAAGAGCTTTCATTCGGATACATTCTCCTTTTGCGGGCAAGTTTTTCTCATGAAATTGGTGATGGCCGGGCCGTAGGGTTGGCCCTCGGTGGTCGAGATTTCGCCAGTCTCGAGGAGTTGCTTGAGACGGCGCAGGTCGTCAGAAACCTGCTGCGACGGTTCTTCGCCGAACAGCTTCGCCACCACCGCACCGAGAGGACCTGCCGGCGGCTGGTATTCGATTTCCACGCGCACAATTGTGCCCTGGCCTGCAGGACCCGGCTCAAACCGGACCGTCCCGAAGTTCGGCACGTCGGCTCCGTCATCGGAACACCAGGCGATCTGTTGGCCTGGCACGTCATCCACAATCTCCGCGTCCCATTCCACCTTGTAACCGGCAGGCGCTTTGGCTACCCAGTGCGACCGGCCCGGGCCGCCGGCCGTAACGGATTCCACATGCTTCATAAAGCGGCCGAAGTTTTGAAAATCACGCCAGAACCCATACACGTCTTCCGGCGAACGGTTGATGGTGATGCTTTTCCGCACGTATACCGAGCCTGAGATTGCATTGCCGCGGGTGAGTTGACGCCCGGCAATGATGTCGAGCGCAGTTACACCCGCCACGGCGGCAATGGCCATAAAGGTCCGATTACGGTCGTTGTTTTCCGACCGTAGCGCCGCGCCGAGTGTGGCCAAATCAACAACGTCGCCTGCCACCCGTGTCCACATCCAACCCGCGGGCCGCTTGTTCGAGAGAATACCAACGCCTGCCATCAGTTCGCGCATGCCGTAGGAACGCAGTAATAAGTTGCTCTCTTCCATGCCGATCATCTGTGCCAGTTTCCCCGGTGCGGCGACTTCCGCCAATCCCAAGCCGATGCTGAACCAACCGAGCGCACGCGCCAGTTGCTGTCCTTCACCTTCGACCGTATTCACATCGCGCCGTATGTATTCCGATTGTGCTTGTGGATCTGTGCCCACGCTTCGTTCGAAGCTTACATCTGTCGATGCCATCTCGCCTCCTTAGCTGTGTTTCCGATTGGTAGACCTGCCGGTGGACACCCCTGTTTCGGGTTCGAACGGCGCAAAATTTGCTCGACTCGGTTTACGCGCGGTGTCACGGTCGCGCTTCATCAATCACTTAGTAAGTGGTTACCGAATTGCCTCAACCGAGGCAGGGAGTAGTAGAAGATGAACGACAAGCTGCAATCGATCACAGTTCATGGAGGGTGGGCGGTGTGCCCGGTGTGCCAATCGTCCATTTGTGTGCGCATGCGAGCCAACCGGCTCGACGTCGAAAAACGCTGCTCGCATTTCCGCTTTGCCGCTTTGTACGACCGGCTGGTGGCGATGTTCGCCTTGGCGTGAGCCGCTGAGCATCGTCGCGAACATCGCCTGGCGCTGGTTTATACTGACAAACCACTGGTTTATACTGACAAGCCATGCGCCTGCCGCTTCTGCTCCTATTGGGCACTGTTCTATCCGCTGAGACACATACTATCTATCCGAAGAGTTACTACAACTCCTTCGACCACCGGCATCCCGTTCTGGCACGGATCAAGCCTGGCGATACCGTTTCGACACGCACCGCCGATGCCTCCGGCCGGGACTATACCGGCCAACCCGTAGCCCCTTCCGGCAATCCGCAAACGGGTCCGTTCTATATCGAAGGCGCGGAGCCTGGTGACGCGATCGCGATTCGGTTCGACCGTATGCGGCTCAACCGTAGGTGGGGATACACCGGCTACCGCCTTGGCCTGTTCTCGCTCACGCCCGAGTACGTCGAACGGATCTATCCCAAAGCCTATAAGCAGGATGCCGCCTATCCCGGCCGCGCCGACATCCTGCCGTGGGACCTCGATATCCAAAAGCAGACCGTCCGGCTGCGCGAGCCTTCGAGCAAACTCGTAAAGTTCGAGTTCCCCGCCCAGCCCATGCTGGGCTGTGTCGGTGTAGCCGCCCCCGGTGTGTTCGCGCCCACCTCCGGCATTTCCGGCAACTACGGCGGCAATATGGACTACAACCAAGTCAGAGAAGGCGCCACGGTCTATTTGCCTGTGTTCCACGCCGGCGCGCTGCTATTCGTCGGCGATGGCCACGCCCTGCAAGGCGACGGCGAACCCACCGGCAACGGCATCGAAACCTCGATGGACGTAACATTTACGGTGTCGGTGATCAAGAGGGCGAATATTCCCAATCCACGCCTGGAGACGGGCGAGTTTATCGTGGCTATCGGCAGCCAGCCGGAGTTCAACAGCTCCCTCGATCGTGCCCTCCGCGTCGCCACCGTCGACATGATCGATTGGCTCGTCAACGACTACAAACTGGAGCCCTGGGCGGCGCACGAGCTAATCGGCTACCTGGGCAAGTATGATGTGATAACGGTGGCAGGCTCGATGGGTCTGCGCATCCCGAAGAACGTTCTCCCTGCGAAGGCGGCCCGATGAGTATCTACGATCAGTTTGGAGTCCGGACGATTATCAACGCGAAAGGTTCCTCGACGCGCGTGTCGGGCGGCTTTCTCGCGCCCGAAGTGGCGGCCGCGATCACGGAAGCCGGCCAGTACTGTGTCGACATGGCCGACCTGCAATCGCGCGCGAGCAACACGATCAGCGAACTCACGGGCGCCGAAGCGGGTATCGTGACGTCGGGCGCCGCCGCCGCCCTGCTTCTTGGCACTGCGGCCTGTGTTGCCGGGCTCGACCCCAGTAAGATGAATCGCCTGCCCGATACGCACGGCATGCGGAACGAGGTCATCATGGTGCGCAGCCAGCGCAACTTCTACGATCACGCGGTGCGCACGGTAGGAGTGAAGATCGTGGAAATCGGTTTGCCCGACCGGTATGCCGGCGCGGGTGTCCGCGACGCCGAAGCGTGGGAGATCGGCGACGCGATCACGCCGCAAACGGCTGCGATCCTCTACGTGATGAACGGCAACGCGCGCCCCGCACTAAAGGAAGTGGTGCAGGTGGCTCACCAGATGGGAGTGCCTGTGATCGTCGACGCGGCCGCTCAACTGCCGCCCGTCAGCAACCTGAAGCGCTTCATTGCGGAGGGCGCAGATTTGGTGGCATTCAGCGGGGGAAAGGCGATCAGTGGTCCGCAAGGCACCGGAATCCTTTGCGGCAAGCACGATCTGATCATGTCGGCGATCCTTCAGAACCTCGACCTTGACATCGACTGGGAACAATGGGCGCCTCCGCCATTCTTTATCGACAAGCAGCGCCTGAAGGGCCTGCCTCAGCATGGTATCGGCCGCACCTGCAAGATCGGCAAGGAACAGATTGTCGGTCTGCTCGTCGCCTTAAAGGCTTTTGTTGCCGAATCCGACGACCATCGGCAACAGCGCTTCGGAGAGATCGCCAAGCGACTGCAGCGTTCCATCGGGACACTCAAGAACGCGACCGTCACCTTTCAGGACGGCCTCATTCCCAAACTCGTGATCGCCGTCAACGCCAACGCGCCGGCGAATGCACGCAAGGTGATGCTGGCGATGCAAAACGGCAACCCCAGCATAATCGCCGACCCGTCGCGCGTCGACCAAGGCCAAATCGGCATCAGCCCGGCATGTTTGCGGCCGGATGAGGTCGACAAGCTCGCGGCGCGGATGCGGGAGTTGTTGGGGTAAGTACGAACCAGTACATTCGATCTGATCCGAGCCGGTTCGGCATAGCGGCGACTGTCAACACCGTCGTCGCCCTGCCCCAACGCCGTGCGTCCGGGTCTGTACGCGACGGTCTTAGTGGGTTACGTCAGCACTTTCTCGCCGGACGCCCCCGTTTACCCGTCTGAACCGGGCGCGGGACCACGACCTGCAGCTATATCCCATTCAATCCGGCCCCGCGCCGCAGGCTGAATTGACGGTGACAAGGGCGAAGTTTCAATCCGAGCGCCTGCGTAAGGCGTGACAGGCGGGGGCGTCCGTCAGTTGTCAATTTTCGTTGCTTCAGCCGAGGGTCAATTTACCTCTTCGAAGGGACAAGGCATGTAACCTACATGGTTCTAGCTTGCCCTGTGGTGCAGGGTGTCATCTGCGTCAGGGCAAGCTCTGGTCGTTATTTTCGTCGGCCAACGCCGCCCGTGAAATTAGTTCGTAGGCACTTGCCCTACTTATCCAACCGAGTAGTTAGTATGATATGAACGACGCTTCTGCAATCCTGGAATCGAATCTCATGGACGGCTCTGTGACCGTGCTTCTACGACGCTGGCAATCGGGGGACTCCAACGCGGAGGCCGAGCTTTTCGACAAAGTCTACCCGGAGCTGGAGCGGATGGCGGCCCACATTATGCGTCGCGAAGGCCCTGCCATCACCATCGAACCGGCCGCCTTGGTGAATGAAGTTTATCTGAAGTTGACCGCCGGACAGCAACTCGACTACAAGGACCGCGCACACTTTCGTTGCGTCGGCGCCCGCGCGATGCACCAGTTACTGACTGACCGCGGCAGGGCACGCCGTGCCGCCAAGCGCGGCGGCGATTTTCGCGTAGTTACACTGAGCGGCGATGCCGCCGGCGCTTCCTCTAACATCGACGAAATCATTGCCGTGCATCGGGCGTTGCAACGTCTGGCTGATCTGAATCCGCGCCAGTACCGGATTGTGGAGATGCGTTATTTCCTCGGAGCCACCTTCGAGGAGATAGGTGATTCGCTTGGCATCGCTTCACGCACCGCTAAGGCGCAATGGGCCGCGGCGCGGCAGTGGCTGTCCCTTGAGTTGGGGGACAAGAAGGCTTGAATTTCGAGCAGGAACGGCGCGTAACAGAACTCCTCGGTGAAGCCTTCGAGTTACCGTCCGCCGAGCGTTCGCTGTTCGTAAGGCGGGCCGCCGCCGACGACCCCGAGGTTGTTGCGGAGGTTCTCCGTCGCCTCGATCACTCGCCCTCTACCGGATGGATGCCCACGGGTGGTGGTGCCGATACATCTCGCGCCAATGGCCCGACATTCACCTCGGGTGACCTTGTCGGCGGCCGCTACCGCGTGAAACGTTTCATCAGTGCTGGCGGAATGGGCGAGGTCTACGAGGTTTGGGACGAGGCCCTGCGCCAGCGGATCGCTCTCAAGACAATCCTCCCCGCAATCGAAGCCAACCCGCGCGTCCTCGAGCGATTCCGGCGTGAAGCCGCGGCTGCCCGCGAAGTTACTCATCCCAATGTCTGCCGTGTATTCGACGTCGGCGAACACCGCCGCGGCGACGGCGAACCCAACTCCGAGACCGCCTTTCTGACCATGGAGTTCCTGGATGGGGAAACACTGGCCGAACGCTTGAAATCCCGCGGTCCCATGACGCCCGGCGAGGCGCTGCCTTTGCTGCGGCAGATGGCCCAAGGTCTCACCGCCGCGCACCGCTCCGGCGTTGTACATCGTGACTTCAAGCCAGGCAACGTGATGCTGGTCCCAAGCTCCGCAGGTGAACGCGCCGTCGTAACCGATTTCGGATTGGCGCGCTCCGTGGAGCCTCCCGCGACGCCCGAACACGGTGCCGCACAGACCGACCTCACTGCGACAGGCGCCGTCGTAGGAACTGTCAAATACATGGCCCCGGAACAACTGGCCGGCGAGGCGACCGGCCCGGCGGCAGACGTCTACGCCTTTGGTGTAGTGATGCACGAAATGCTCACAGGCAGAACGCCGGTTTGGCCCCGCCCCTCCGGTTTCCAGCTCCACCCCGCCTGGGAGCGGGTCATCGGCGCGTGTCTCGCTGAGAAACCGGATGCCAGGCCGGCTTCTCCTGCCGACGCGATTTCCGCTTTGGACATGCCGTCGTCCAATCCCGGGATGGTGCCTTCACAACGCCGGAGCCGGTTGTGGGCTGTGGCCGTAGCGCTTTTTCTCGTCCTCTGCGCTGCACTCCTCTTCTGGATTTCTCGCTTATCGGTTAGGGACCCCGGCCCGGCTGGAGCAACCACAAGCGTGGCGGTGCTGGCGTTTCGGGCCGGTGAGCCGGACCTTCAGATTTTCGCGGATGGATTAATGGACGTAATCGCGCAGAGACTCGCTCAGTATGAAGACGCGAACCGTGCCTTACTGGTCGCGCCGGCCAGCGAAGTTCGCCGGGCCAATGTCGTTTCCGCCACTGATGCGCGGACCAAGCTGGGCGCCAACCTCGTGGTCGAAGGGACCTTGCATGCTCAGCAGGACCGCCTACGCCTCACCATGTCCGTCATCGATACGTCCACTATGCGTCAGGTGAACTCCGCCATTGTAGAAGGTAAGCGGTCCATGGCTCTGTCCGTGCAGGATGAGGCGGTATTGAAATTGGTCCGTGCCCTCGATTTGCGTGTCAGGCCTGATCTTGCGGCAGATCTGAATCGCGTCAATCCTTTGTCGCCAGGCGCCTACGAATTCTTTCTGCAGGCAAAAGGATACCTGCAGCGCAACGACCGTCTAACCGACATCGATAGCGCCATCGAGTTGCTGAACCGCGCCATCTCGCTCGATCCATCGAACGCCGCTGCCTTTGCCTCCCTCGGTGAGGCCTACTGGTACCGCTATGAGCGCACGTCCGACATTACCTTGGTCGCAAAGGCGCGCCAAGCCTGCGATACCGCACTGCGCCTCGACCCGCGCCAACCTCAAGTACACGTAACGCTCGGCAGGTTGCTCGTAGGCACCGGCCGCCACCAGGAGGCAATCCCCGAGTTTGATAAGGCGCTCTCCCTCGACCCGCGAAACTCCGATGCATATCAGGCCCTTGGCCGAGCCTACCAGAATAGCGGCGACCTAGCTCGCGCGGAGTCAACTCTACGAAAGGCCATTGAGCTACGCTCGACCGACTGGCGCGCCTATCGGGAGCTCGGCTTGTTCTTTTACCGGCAGTCCGACTACCGCCGTGCCATCGAACAGTTCGAAAGAGTGGTGCAACTAACTCCTGACAACGCCAGTGCCTATAACAACCTCGGCGGCTTCTATGGCATCGTCGGCGACAAAGTTAAGGCCCGCCAAATGCTTGAGCGCGCGCTAGCTCTCGAACCTACCAGGGTAAGCGCCCTGACCAACCTCACGAAGATCCTCTTCGACGAAGGCCGGACAAACGAGGCGATTTCCCGCTGGCAGGCGGCGGTTGAGCGCGATCCATCCAGCCACCGCCTATGGGGGAATCTCGGCGCCGCCCAAACGAAAGGGGGCCGGCTGGAAACTGCCAGGGCAAGCTTTGGAAAAGGTATTCAGTTGTTGACCGAAGCCATCGCCGTCAATCCCTCCGGTCGGGAACTCTACAGCTACCGCGCCCACTACTACTCGGCTATCGGGCTCACCAAGGAAGCGCTGGCCGATCTCCGACGCACCGGCACTCCGGCCGGGGGCGATGTCGAAATGCTGGTCCGCGACGCTCTGACCTTCGTCGAAGTTGGACGACCCGCGGACGCCCGTCTCCGTCTGGAGGCAGCTCTCGGGAAGGGCTACCCGCGAAGCGAAGCGCTGAAGAATCAAAAATTGCGGCAATTAGTTTCTGAGAAACAAACAAGGAGCAGATAGCGTGACAAACAAAACAGAGATCGAATACGAATACCGGGCAAATGCAGGTCCGTCGAAAGAAGGGTGCTTCGAGCGACTCACGAGCGAGGAGTTTAGAGTATCGAAGAAAACCCACCCCAATCATAAGATTGTAATCAAATCGGATAAGCCGATGTCCTTTTCCTATAAGGTCGAAGAAGCACAATTTAGAGAGTCAGGCAACCAATGGGTCAACGTGAATGACGTCACTCAAATTCACCCGTTCAAGGACCTGAACCCTCACGGCCAATGTTCCGCCGCGAGCCCTAAAGTGCACGAAATCGCCGATGATATGGGATTGTGGGCTGTTGCTAAACAACAACAGCCTAGTCTGACGAAGGACTTGGGCGGTCGCGTCAAGGTTAAAATCGAACCTGATAATCCGTGCACGCCTCATGAGCCGGTGTACAGGAGCCACACCGACTGGCATATCGAATGCTAATCTCCTGAACTCTTGTCCTGGTCGCTGCACCCGGCGCGCGGCTCCTCGCTTACTCCCAGGCTCTCCATGACTTCCAGAAGGCGCCGCGCGCATCGCTTACCTCCATCTCCCGCGTACTGACGCGGTGGTGTTCGCAACGCCGCCCTCCCGATTGCCGCCCCCAGCGCTGGCGCGTCCACATCCGCGCCCATCGCTTCGTTGCCCGGAAACTGCCGCGCCCGCACTCGGTCGATCGGATTGCCCGTGCAGTCCAACGACACTGATGGCACGCCCAGCGACGATAATTCGAACAGTGTCTTTCGCGTGCCCTTGGTCACCGCTACGTCGGCCGCCACCATGATCCGCCCGATCTCCGGTTCATAGCCGCGAACCTCCACGTCCGCCCGTCCCGCGGTGCGGCCTGCAATCAGGTCGCGGTCCTCCCCGGCCATCCAGACGAGCCGGCGCCCATCCTCCGGCAAGGTGTCGAACGCCCCCAGTACCAAGTCCGCCGCCGGGGCCTGCTCTTCCCGCCAACTGCCCGGCAGCATCGCTACAACGAATGCCCCATGCGGTATCCCCAACTCCTCTCGCGCGCAGCCCCGTTCATCTCGCGTGTAACCGAACTTGCGCACCAGCGGACCCAAATAGTCCACCCTCCCTTGCACCCACTCCGGTTCTTCATAAATACCCGGTTCGTCCAAAAACAGGATCCGGTCGGCATAACGAAGCGTCTCCATCGAGTACTTGCTCGGATCCGTGAACCAATCCGTAATCAGCACCGCCGGCTTGTCGAAAATCCTCGCCGCCGGCAGCGCCGGAAACTCCTCGTGTGCCACCACCACATCCGGATCCAGCCAACCGATCAGTTTCCCCGCCATTACTATGGTCTCGTTCAGCGAATTGCGGTCCGGCAACCCCAGGCCGATGTGCGCCACCCCATGCGCCGCGAACGTGCTCGCGCCGGTTCCATAGGAGACCAGCCTAACCTCCACTCCGCTCTCCCTCCCCAACTCCCGCGCGATTTCCATATCCGGAATCGCATGCCCCCGCCCGCGCCCACGCGTGAAGAACAGAATTCTTTTCGCCCCGCCGTCGAATTCGGGAAATGCCATTTCCTGGAAATCATACGACGAACCTGGCCCGGCCGATTCTGGTTCTACCACTTTGGCGTCCCTTCCTGAACAAGCAAGCACAGTCTGTACTGCGTGCCTGGGATTATCATTGATTGACTACGGGACCTCTCCACACATGAAGGTAATCAAACAAGGCCGGCAGCGGCTGTTCGAGCACGATGCCGAAACCGCGACTACCGTTTCACGGATGCTTTCCGAACTGGAGCGCGATGGCATGGACGCTGTTCGCCGCTACAGCCGCCAGTTCGACGATTGGGACCCCTCCACTTTTGAATTAACGCCACGCCAGATCGAAGAAGCCATCGGCCAGGTTTCCGAGCAGGCGATCGCCGACACTGACTACTGCCAGGGGAACGTCCGCCGCTTCGCGGAAGCGCAACTGAAAACCCTGCTCCCGCTCGAAGTCGAAATCCGCCCCGGCGTTATTCTCGGCCACCGGCACATCCCGGTGAACTCCGTCGGTTCCTACATCCCCGGCGGCCGGTATCCGATGTTCGGCTCGGCGCAGATGAGCATCATCCCGGCGCGTGTTGCCGGGGTCAAAAAGGTTATCGCCTGTACTCCGCCCGTGAAAGGCAAAGGCTGGTATCCCGCGACCATCAATGCGATGCACAAGGCCGGCGCGGAACGCATTTTCATCGTGGGCGGCATTCCCGCCATGGCTCTGATGGCCTTTGGACTCGATGGCGTCGAACCAGTCGATGTCCTATGCGGGGCAGGGAACCGTTTCGTCGCAGAAGCCAAGCGCCAGCTTTTCGGCCGCTGCGGTATCGACCTGCTTGCTGGACCCACTGAGATCCTTGTGATCGCCGACGACTCGGCTGACCCGTCCCTGGTCGCCTGCGACCTTCTCGGCCAAGCCGAGCACGACCCCAACAGCGGCGTTTGCCTCATCTGCCTCAGCGAAACCTTTGCGCAGCAGTCGATCGCGGAGTTAGAAAAACAACTCGCCGTGCTGCCGACCCGCGAAGTCGCCAGCCTCGCCTGGCGCGACCACGGCATCGTCTACGCCGCCGACTCTCCTGACGAGGCCATCGCCCTCAGCGATAAGTACGCCCCTGAGCACCTGGAGTTACACGTCGCCGATGAGGATTACTATTTCCGCAACCTGACAAATTACGGTTCGCTGTTCATCGGCGACGAGACCACCGTTGCCTATGGCGACAAAACCATCGGCACCAACCACATCCTGCCGACCAGCCGTGCCGCCCGCTACACCGGAGGCGTTTGGGTTGGTAAGTTCCTCAAGACGTGCACTTATCAGCGCATGACCCGCGAGGCGAGCGTCGAAACCGCCGCAGTCACCGAACGCCAGTGCATTCTCGAGAACATGCCGGCCCACGCCATCACCGCCCGCGTGCGCATTGATCGTTGGAAGAAGTAAGATAGCCCCCCATGGACGTACTCATCCTGGTGGCGGCGCTCGCGCTGCTGATGTTCGTCGCCTATCGCGGCTTCAGCGTCATCGTTTTCGCGCCCATAGCCGCGATACTCGCCGTCCTGCTCACCCAGCCGAACTTCGTCCTGCCGTTTTTTTCCGGCATCTTCATGGAGCGGCTCACCGGCTTCGTCAAGCTCTACTTCCCGGTGTTCCTGCTTGGCGCGATCTTCGGCAAGATGATGGAAGTGTCAGGCTTCGCCCGATCGATCATGCGGGCTGTGATCGGCGCTGTCGGACCCAGCCGCGCGATGCTGGCCATCGTCCTGGTCTGCGCCATCCTCACCTACGGTGGTGTCTCGCTTTTCGTCGTCGGCTTCGCAGTCTATCCGTTCGGGGCTGAACTGTTCCGGCTCGCCAGGATCCCCAAGCGCCTCCTGCCCGGCACCATAGGACTTGGCGCCGCCACGTTCACGATGGACGCTCTGCCCGGCTCTCCACAGATCCAGAACATCATCCCCACCACGTTCTTCCACACCGACAGCTGGGCCGCCCCTTGGCTTGGCGTGATCGGCGGCGTCTTCGTTTTCGTCATTGGCATGCTGTACCTCGAACGCCGCCGCCGGCAGGCACAGAAAACGGGCGAAGGCTACGGCGACGGTCACCTGAACGAACCGCACCTCGAAGATGCCGGCGAGAAACTCGCGCATCCACTTGTAGCCGTAGCGCCGCTCTTCCTGGTCGGCGTCCTGAACCGGGTCTTCACGCTCGCCATCCCCAGCTTTTACGGCAAGCAGTTCGACTTCGCCGGCGCCGGCGTCAAAGCCGTGCCTGCGCTCGATGTCGACAAGGTAGCGGCGCTATGGGCCGTCGAAGGTGCGATCCTGGCCGCGATCCTGCTTGTTGTCGTCACCGCCTGGACCCGCGTGAAAAAGGCCTTTGCGCACGCCTCGCAGGCAGCCGTCGGCGGCGCGATGCTCGCCGCTCTCAATACCGGTTCCGAGTACGGCTTCGGCGCTGTCGTCGCCGCGCTCCCCGGCTTCAAAGTCATCAGCGACTTTCTCAGTTCCACGCTGCGCGACCCACTCATGAACGTCGCCGTCACCACGAACGCCCTTGCCGGCATCACCGGTTCCGCCTCGGGCGGTATGAGCATAGCCCTCGGCGCCATGGCGCAAACCTATCTCGACGCAGCCGCTGCAGCCGGTATCCCCCCGGAGGTGTTGCATCGCGTGGCTGCCATGGCGAGCGGAGGCATGGACTCGCTGCCCCACAACGGCGCCGTCATCACGCTGCTCACCGTCACTGGACTTACACATCGCCAATCCTACGGCGACATCTTCGCCATCACGCTGATCAAAACGAGCGCTGTATTCCTGGTGATATTGGTCTATAACCTGACGGGCCTGCGATAGGGTGCGTTAGAGCTTCGCCTTCTTTACCGCGGCCTTCTTCGCCGCGGCCTTCTTCTTCTTTGCCGGACTGTTCTTGTCCACGCGCAGTTTCCAGGCGGCTTGCAAAGCTCCGGTGAGCACATCTTCCGTCGCGACATCCAGCCGGATATGCGTCGCTCCCATGCGGCCCCATCCGCCATGGACCGGCAGAAACAAGTCCGGCCGCTCCCCAACGAAGTCGGCCTGCTGCTCGGCCGAAAGCATCAGATTCCCATAGCCTTGATGGATGGACGCGAGTGTCGCGAAAATGCGGCCACCCACGCGAAAGTCAACCGCACCCATGTGCGAACCTTCTTGCGCGCCTGGCAAACTCAGGGCAATGCGTCGGAAATCGTCTGCGGTCATGTAGGAACCCCGGAAGCCTACCGCCACGGGCAGGTTCCATTCAACAGCTTATCGGGTGCGACGGCGTTCGAGGGCGGCGAGAGCGAAGGCACCCACCCCGAACAATATGGCGGTGGCCGGCTGAGGCGTAATGACAGGCGGTGAGATATCCTGACCGTCCAGTCGAAAAGCCAGGTTCAGGCCGGAGTAGTTCCAGTTCGCCGACCGGGCCTCGGTGAACGACTTTGTCTCGACTTCACCGGCCGATTCGGCCCAGAAGAACCCATTGAACACGTTCAACGAGCCGTCGCCGTTGGTCAAGCCGAGCCAATAGCTGCCCGCATCCAGGCCGAAGGGATTGACTGTAATGATGTTACGGAAGAGAGTGGCCTGATTCCCGACAACGGTAAACGTGCCATTGTTTTCGCGTTGAAAATCGGTGACGTTGCCGATATATAGGCTCGTGCCAGGTCCATTGTCGTCGCGGTACAGGTTCCAGGAGATCGAACCCGCAAATCCGCCGAACGGCGCGGCGTATTCGAAGCTCCAGAATTCAAAGCCCGAGACCGTGGCGCCCAAGCCGAGTTGAAAGGCGCCGGCAACCTCGTGAACGGTAATTTCGGGACCTTCGAGCGGCTGCGCCGGCGTCCCTGAGCTGTAGAGGTAACCGCACCAGCCCGGGACGGCAGCCGAGGCGGTAAGGCTGAGCAGACACACGAATCGAGACACGGCGGCCGTCCCTCCGAGGATCACATGGGTAGTTTAGTGATCTTCAGTACTGAAATCAATGAAAACGCGGTCCCAGTTAAGATTTGAAAGTACCGGTACCGCTGGCGTGCGTGGTGGTCTGGGAGCACTGTGAGCAGGGAGAAGGAGGGGCAAGCTGAGCTTGGGCTGCGAGTTGTCCGACAACCGCGAAAGTCCCCAAGTCCGGCAGACGAAGATTGGCTACCGCGCTCAGACTCGCAGAGGCGGTGGCGGCGATTGAGGCCTGCAGGCCGGCGCTGAAATTGAAGGCAGGCAGAGTCCACGCGGGCGGCACCGGCATGGTGGCCAGTAATTTCAGAATCGGGGCGAGCATGAGGCGCAGTTGCAGCTGGGCGTCGATTGAGAATGGGTTCAGCCCGATCTGCGACATGCCGGACGCGACATTCTGTAGGGCGAGCATCAGCGACAGGGCGAACCCGATGCGCGGCGGCAGGATTGCCAGGTTCATGGTCGCAATCGCCTGTAGCACCAGTTGCAGTTTGGGCCAGCCGCCCCAGAGTTGCGCCGCCATCGACAGTTGCGCGTAGGCGCTCATGGTCGCAACAGCCTGGGCCGTGAGGTTTGTCTGAATGCCGAGCATGGTCGGCGCGGGTCCAAAGGCGGGCATTGCGAGTATCGCCTGTAGCTGGATGAGGCCCTGCGGCGTGAAAACATTGATGCCAAACCGGTTGTTGATAGTCGTAAGGGCCGTCAACAGCAGCGACAGCGCGCCCGGATTGAACTTCATCGCCATCTGCATGTTGAGTGTGGGCATCGGCAGGGCCATCGAGATGTTCGCGTTCACCGATGCGGCAATACTATTCAACGTCTGCGCGGCCTGCACAGGCATGGTGAAATCGATCTTCATCGCCTGCGCCAGCTGAAAGGCCGCCGTCGCGGTCATCGCGAGCTGGTGCGCGTAGGCAAGTGAGAACGGGAGTGGCGGCAGAGAGAAGTAGAAAGCAGCGCTGATGTTAGAGGCCGGTTCCGTCTGCCCCGCGACGGCGGCCAGATGAGCCACAATGGGCGGGATCTGCAATTGCAGATTGAGCAGAGGCATCATAAGCTCGCAGTGGCTTTGAAAGGCTTGGGAGCAGATGCAGGGCATTGGACAAGGATATCGTTGTGCAGAGCGGTTTGAACAGGGGGCGATCGGCACGGGGATTCCGTTGTTTGGACGTGCACGACCGCGCCCGCCGGTCCCGGTGACTGCTACGATTGCCGAGTGGACCGATCGATTTGGCTACTGCTCCTGGTGGCCGCACTGTGCGATGCGCGGACGGTGACGGTCCGGTTGGCACGTTCGCGGGTCGTCTCGCTGCATCTGGAAGACTACGTTTCCGCCGTTGTGGCCGGGGAAGGGAACACGCTGCCGCGAGAAGCGAGGCTGGCGCTTGCGGTAGCGGCGCGGTCGTACGCGATTTTCAACATGGGAAGGCACCGGCGCGAGGGGTTCGACTTCTGCGATACCACCCATTGCCAGGACCTGCGCATGGCGGCCGTCAACGAGCAGTCGCAAGATGCGGCAGCGGTAACCGAAGCGGAGTTCTTGTGGTTTGAGGGTACGGTTGCGAACGCGGTGTATTCGTTGCACTGTGGCGGGCAGACTGAGTCGATGCCCGGAACGCCGTATTTGAGGGCGCAGCCGGACACGTTTTGCACCGCGCGAGGCCGGCGTCCATGGAAAGCGGAACTCACGGGGGTTCAGGAGGTCTCGATCTTCGAGAAGTCGGCGACAGGCCGGGTGCGCACCTTGAAGGTCGACGGCCGGATCGTCGCTTGGGATTCGATCGAAGGCGCCGTCAGCTCATTGTTCACGGTGCGCGGGCGGATGCTCGAAGGTTACGGCGCGGGCCACGGCATGGGGCTGTGCCAGATCGGGGCCGCGGAGCGGGCTCGAGCCGGACAGACGTATCGGGAAATCCTATCTTTCTACTACCCGGGTGCGCGCGTGGGCGTGACGCCGCAGGGCTTGGCCTGGACCCGGCTGCGATCGGAAAAGTGGGAGCTGTGGACCGTCAATCCCGGCGTCGACGGAGCCGTTTTGAGAATGGCGGACCGGGCCCTGCAGGAAGCCGAGCAGCGCACTGGGTGGACTCTACAGGCGACCGGCCGGCTACGCGTCTACCCCACCGTGGGTGCGTTCCGGGACGCTTCGGGCGAGCCCGGCACTGTTGTTGCCTCAACGCTTGGCCGGACCGTGCGAATGCAGCCGCTCCGGCCCGACGTCGAGGGCGTCCTGGTTCATGAAGCGATCCACGTGCTGGTTAACGAACGCGCCCGCGGATCGATGCCCGAGTGGGTCCGCGAGGGGGTGGCGCTTTGGCTGGACAACCAGGAACCGGCACGAAGCGCTGAGTATTCGGCGTGGCGGCAGAAAGTAAAGGCGCTGGCGGCCCAACACGGGGCGAAGACGGTGCTCGGCTGGGTGGAAGGGCGGCCGGGCGCACCGTGGAGGGCTCAAAGGCGCAGCAATGCGTTGAGAATGCGTTGAGATAGTTAGCGGAACCTTCGCACTTTCTTATCATGGGCCACCGCCGGCACGAGGAAGCTCCCCTGTGGAAGGAAGCGTATCAGTTCACACTGCGCATCTACCGGTTGACGCGGATCTTCCCGGCGCTTGAGCGGCAGCAACTCGCCCGGCAATTGCGAAATGCGGCCGGGGCGATTCTGATGAACATCGCGGAAGCGCTGGACCGGACCAGCGAGGTGGATAAGGACCAGTTTGTGAGCATGGCTTACGCCTCAGCCAGTGAATCGGAATACCTGCTAAGCCTGGTGCAACAGATGGGGTATGCCAAGACTCTCCGGTTGCGGGCGATGGCCGAATCGTTGTGCTCGCAACTGGCAAATGCGGGCCGCGAACTGCGGTTGGAACGGCGTTAGAAGAGGAGGGGTGGTACGCCCGAGAGGATTCGAACCTCTGGCCTCTTGCTCCGGAGGCAAAAAACATCAACCACTTACGGACATCGCCGTATGAAAACAAAAGACTTGCGCGGTGGTATCTTGGACCCTGATGGACCCTAAAACGGCCTTTTTCGGCCTTTGGACCCTGGCTGGACCCTGCTTCCACGTTGGTGATTCACGTGCTGTCCCGCGCACGCGCGCGGTCGCTTCGATCTCCAAACAGACGGCCTAAATTAATCTGTGCTCGACGGACAGGAATTCCAAATCCCCTATAGGCAGACGACGGCAACATGGCTACACCGGCATGTGGACGGCTGGCGCAGCACGCTACAATCGACCGCGTGGAAGAGCTTGTCGAGGCTGAGTCGTGAAGAAGCGCTGGCAAGACGCGTGGAGGATGGAGCCGTTGCCGGGCGATTCCGTCCAGACCGAATCCCCTGCTGTGCCCGCGGACGGCGCTGTCTTCCGCTACGCGATCCACGTCCCGAGCGGCCAACGCGTTCGAGTCCTGATCGATTCCGATGGAAACGTCATGAGCGCCACCGCCGAAGTTGAAGCGGACGCGGTTGCGAACCCGGACCTGGTCTTCGACGCCATGAAGTTCTGCGAAGACTACCTCGCCCGCGCTCGCAATCGCGGCGCGAACTAACCCGATTTTCTCACGCGAGGTGTGGCGGGAAGCCGCATTCTCTGGCATAACTGATTTGTTCAGAAAAAGTTGTGCGACAGCGAGGAGCAACTTCCCCCATGACAGAGTGTACCCAATCGGTTTTTGAGTTCGCCCGGCAGGGGCGGCGGCAGGTGGAGGCCCGATTTGACGGCGGCACGATCAGCAGTGACGGTGGCGCGCCGCTGCTGCGCGAGGTGGACAAGCGGATGAAGCTGCTGGCGCGCTTCGGCGCATGTTTTCTGGATGGACGCAATCCGGCGCAGGTGGAACATTCGGTGGAGGCGATGGTGGCGCAACGGGTCTATGGGCTGGCGCTGGGCTATGAAGATGTGAACGATCATGAGCAACTGCGGACCGACGCGGTGATGCAGATGCTGGCCGAGCGGGAACCGGGGGAGGCCTTGGCGGGCAAGAGCACGCTGAACCGCTTGGAGTTGGGCACGGGGCAACCGGACCGGTACAAGAAGATCACCTACTGGAAGGACGGGGTGGACGAGTTATTGGTGCAGGTGTTTCTGGAGGCGCACGCCACCGCGCCCGCGGAAATCATTCTGGACATGGATACGACGGATCTGGCCTTACACGGCAAGCAGGAGGGCGTTTTTTTCACGGCTATTACGATCACTACTGTTATCTGCCGCTGTACATTTTCTGCGGGGAGCATGTGTTATGCGCGCGGCTGCGCGAGGCCAATCGGGACGCCGCGGCGGGCAGCTTGGCGGAGTTACAATGCGTGGTCGGGCAGATTCGCGCGGCGTGGCCGGCAGTACGCATCATCGTCCGCGGGGACTCGGGCTTCTGCCGTGACGAGTTGATGAAGTGGTGTGAAGAAAACGCCGTGGACTACGTGTTCGGCATGGCGCGAAACAAACGGCTGCAGAGGGTGATTGGGCAGCAGTTGCACGCGGCGCGCCAGCAATGGGAGCAGTCGCAGCAGCCCGCCCGCATCTTCACCGCGTTCGACTACCAAACCAAGAGCGGCTCGTGGGCGCGTGCGCGACGCGTGGTCGCCAAGGCCGAACACATTGCGGGCAAGTCCAACCCGCGCTTTGTGGTGACGTCGCTGCCCGACCCAGCCTGGCCGGCCCAGCCGTTGTATGAGACGCTCTACTGCGCGCGCGGCGACATGGAGAATCGGATCAAGGAACAACTCTGTCTGTTTGCCGAGCGGGTCAGCACCGAGTCGCTACGCGGCAATCAACTGCGGCTCCACTTTTCAGCCATCGCCTATGTGCTGGTGGTGGGTTTGCGACGGTTGGGGCTCCAGGGGACCGAATGGGCCGAGGCGCAGGTATCCACCATCCGCACGCGGCTGCTGAAGATCGGCGCGCAGATCCGCGTCAGCGTCCGTAGACTGACGTTGTCGCTGGCCTCCAGCTACCCCTGGCAGTCGCAATTTGCGCTGGTCTGGGCCAATCTGCGCCGCTGACAAAAAATCGCTGTTGCAAACAAGGCAGTTATCCATTCCGCGTTTTGACGGCGGATCGGATCGGCGCGCCTGAACACGGAATCGGACCCGCTGGACACCCGTCGGCGTGGTCGCCGGAACTCCACAAGCGTCCTCCAAAACGGCTCTCCTCTCCACCCGCGCGGTCGATCGGCAACTTTGTCGTCAATTCTTACCCTCGCGCAGTCCGTCATCACTGCGAGTCGGGCGCCCGTGAGAAAAGCGGGCTAAACGTCACTGCGCAGGCATCTTGCTCGTTCGTTTTGTTGGGGGACGACCTCGGAAGTGGTACGCCCGGGCCGATTCGAACGGCCGACCTTCTGCTCCGGAGGCTAAAATATCAATCACTTACAAGCATCGTTTGCTGAAAACAAAAGGCTTGCGAGCACGTGCGTTGGACCCTGATGGACCCAAATTCGGCGGTTTCGGGGTTTTGGACCCTGTTCGGACCCTCCACATTAGCTGGCATTTCACGTGCTTTTCGCGCGTACGCGCGCGGTCGCTTGGCCTTCCGAATTCCTGTCCAAAATATGTTGCTCCGACAGGATTTTAAAATCCCATATAGGGACAGCCCGGGCACGTGGCTACAACGCGACGGCCGCGATGTGGCAACGCCATCAGCGACCCAGACTGGGCGCAACTGAAGACAACCGCTGGACCACCGTACCAGCAAGCGACTTTCGATTTCCGTCATTTGAAGTTGGGACTTCTACGCTTGCGGCACGCTGCGAAGCGCTCGATCCAGATCAGCCCAAAGGTCCTCGACAGCCTCGATACCCACGCTCAGCCGCAGCAATGTCGGGGGCAGGTGCTCCTGCCCCGGCACGCTCGCTCGCCGTTCAATAGTGGACTCCACCGCGCCCAGGCTGGTGGCGTGTTGAATGAGTTGCAGTCCAGTGCAGACGGCATCCGCGCCAAGGGCGTCGCCACGCACGTCGAACGAAATAACCGTGCCGAAGCCCCTGAGTTGGCGTTGCGCGGCGGCGTGAGTTCGGTGGCTTTTGAGTCCGGGATAGCGCGTCAGAGTGACCTTTGGATGGGACGCGAGGCGTTCGGCAAGTATCATCGCATTGTGCTGCGCCCGCTCCAGTCGGACTGCCAAAGTTCTAGCGCCGCGCACCGCGAGAAACGCTTCGAGGGTGCCGGGCGTCGCACCCGCGAGTTCACGCGCCTGCCGTAGCGCCGCGAGCAGATTTGCGTCACGGACGGTAACGACTCCACCCAACAGGTCCGAGTGTCCGCCAATGAACTTCGTAACCGATTGCACAGCAACATCGGCCCCGAGCGCGAGCGGCCGCTGATTGAGCGGCGTAGCAAAGGTGTTGTCCACCCCCACGATGGCGCCATGCTTTCGCGGTGCTGCACAGATGGCGTCTAGGTCAGCTACCGTGAGTAGCGGGTTCGAAGGCGACTCGAGCCAGATTAGGTCGGCCATGCTGCACATCTTTACCCAACTTGGGGTGTCGTCTACGGCGAGACGATGCACGGT
The DNA here is from genome assembly GCA_020846745.1 of Bryobacterales bacterium. Taxonomy (GTDB): domain Bacteria; phylum Acidobacteriota; class Terriglobia; order Bryobacterales; family Bryobacteraceae; genus JADLDI01. The sequence continues at coordinate 45,703 of JADLDI010000023.1, forward strand.
CCACCGGCCGCGGCTTTGGCCGGCTTTGGCCAATCCCGCAACACCTTGGTAGCAGTCGTCCGGCAGGGCTACGACCGCACCGGTGCTCAGTTGGTCGAAAATCGCTGCGATCCCCGCCATGCCTGAGGCGAAGGAGACCGAAGATCCACCTTCGAGGCCGCCCACGATCTCTTCCAGTGCCTCCCAACCCGGCGTGGCGTCATCCCGAGAGTACGCGCGGCGCTCGCCCAATACAAAGTTTGAGGCGGGGCACGGCGGCACATTGAGCGGCGAACCCGGGCGCCGGTCCCGTCCTGCCGAGATCAGCCATGATTCTACCGAGCCAACACCGCCCGCGTTGTGCCCGGTCGTATCCCTCGAAGTCATTGTTCCATTTTATCGAATGGCGTTCTTAACGCGTCCGCAAACCCGGAGGCCGTGATTGCATATGATGTCCAGCGACTGGGGGGCCGCGCGATTTCGTCAGACGTTTTGTCCGCGTAGAGTAGTTCGACGGGGTGATCCGCGTTTTCAGGGTCCAACTGGGTCCATGGAAGCGCTTGCGGGGGATACGAGGAGAGAGGAGTGGTACGCCCGAGAGGATTCGAACCTCTGGCCTCTTGCTCCGGAGGCAAGCGCTCTATCCGGACTGAGCTACGGGCGCATCGCCTTCCAGTGTACCGCGTCGTCCCGACATTCGCCAAACAAAAGAAAATGCACCGCCTTTGTTATCCTCAAATTTCGTGATCACTCAATGAAATTCCAAGTCCAACCTTTACAAGAATTCCTTGTGCGGCCTGCTTTGCCGGCCAACCTGCCACGGTTGTCGGAACTGGCTCACAACATTCTCTGGAGCTGGGACCACACGGTACGTGCCCTTTTCCGGCGTCTCGACCCGGCTCTTTGGCGAGCTACGGGTCACAACCCGGTGTCGATGCTCAGCCAGATCCCGCGCACGACTCTCGAGCGCGCGGCGGCCGACCCGCGTTACCTGTCGCTCTACCGGCGCGCCTGCGAGCGCTTCGACGCTTACATCGAACGCTACAAGATGACTCACAAAGAAGGGTGCATTGCGTACTTCTGCATGGAGTTCGGCCTGAACGAGTGCCTGCCGGTGTATTCCGGCGGTTTGGGCATTCTCGCGGGTGATCATCTGAAAGCTGCTTCGGACCTCGGTCTGCCCCTGGTTGCAGTCGGGCTGCTCTACCAGCAGGGGTACTTCCGTCAATTCCTGAACCCGGATGGCTGGCAGCAAGAACGTTACCCCATCAACGACTTCTATACACTGCCCATTACACCGGTCCCCGATCCGGACAATCCCACGAAGGACCTGATGGTGACCGTCGACCTGCCGGCCGGCACCTGCTACATCAAGGTCTGGCTGAAGCGCGTCGGCGGCGTGTCACTGTACCTGCTCGACACGAATGTACCGGAGAATGCGCAGCCGGAATACCGCGACATCACCGATCAGTTGTATGGCGGCGACACCACCACCCGCATTCGCCAGGAGATTGTGCTCGGCATCGGCGGTTTGCGCGCGCTCGCCAAGATCGGTTTCGAGCCGACCGTGTATCACATGAACGAAGGCCACTCCGCCTTCCTGGCCATTGAGCGCATCCGCCTGCTGATGCAGAACCACCATCTTTCGTTCCAGGAAGCGCTGGAGGCGTCTCGCTGCAATAACATTTTCACCACCCACACCGCGGTGCCCGCCGGGTTCGACCTGTTTGAGCCCTCGCTCGTTTACGAGTACTTCCACACGTATTGCGAGCGCGCCGGTATCCCGTTCGACACGCTGCTTGCCATCGGCCGCCGCCGCCCCTATGACACCAGCGAGCGCTTCTCGATGGCCATGTCGGCCATCAACAGTTCGTGCTATCGGAACGCCGTATCGCGGCTCCACCGGCACGTGTCGCAGGAGATGTTCCAGGATATGTGGGAACGTCTGCCGACCTGGGAAGTCCCGATCACGTCCGTCACCAACGGCGTCCACCTGCCGTCGTGGGTGAACGGCGACCTGGCTTCCCTTTACGATCAGTACCTACAGCCCGACTGGCAGGAACGCCACAACGATCCCAAGACGTGGGAGAACATCAACGACATTCCCGATGCCGAACTGTGGGAGGCGAGCCGGCGGCGTAAGCGCCGCCTGGTCCAATTCGTCCGCGAGCGCGTGCACGACTTCGCGATTCAGCGCAAAGCCTCCGCGGCCGAGATGCGGCGCCTGTCTGAGGTCCTCGATCCCGAGGCCTTTACCATCGGTTTCGCGCGGCGGTTTGCGACGTACAAGCGCGCCACCTTGCTGTTCCGCGACGTTAACCGGCTCAAGAAGATTGTCAACAACCCCGACATGCCGGTGCAGATCGTCGTGGCCGGCAAGGCACACCCGAAGGACCACCCGGGCAAGACGCTCATACGCGACATCTGGAACCTTTCCCGCGATCCCGAACTATCGCGCCGTCTGGTTTTCATGGAAGACTACACCATTCAGGTGGGCCGCGAACTGGTTCAGGGCGTCGACCTGTGGCTGAACAACCCCAAGCGGGGTGAAGAAGCCTGCGGCACTTCCGGCATGAAGGCGGGGATCAACGGCACACTGAACCTGTCGATCCTCGATGGCTGGTTCGACGAGGCTTACGAGTATTCCGGCGGCTGGGCCATCGGCGACCGTGTCCCCTATTCCGAGGATCAGGACGAGATCCACGCCTCGGCTATTTACTCGCTGCTTGAGAACGAGATCGTCCCGATGTACTATCGCGACCGCGACCGCGGCGTGCCGGTGGAATGGATGCGCCGCGTCAAACAGTCGCTGCAGATGCTTTCGCCGCAATTCAACTGCTCGCGCATGCTGACGGAGTACAACAACCTGCTCTACATGCCGGCGCACCAATCCTGGACCCGGATGAGCGCGAATGGCTTCCAGCCGGTCCGTGAGAAAACCGCCTGGCTGAACCGTGTAAGGGAGGTGTGGGACCGCGTCCGCTTCCTCGAGGTCTCGCCCAAGCTCGACTACCCGGTTCGCGCCGGCGACCCGATTCCCTTGCGCGCGGTGGTCGAGTTGGCTGGACTAAGCCCCGAAGACGTTCAGGTGGAGGCGGTGGTGGGCCGCATAGGCGTGGAAGGTCACCTCGAAGACACCACAATCCTGACCGTGCCACCTAATAGTTCCAACGGCCATGGGTACGTGTTCGCCCGCGAGTTCGTACCCGAACAGACGGGCCGCCTGGGGTATGCGGTGCGCATCGCGCCGAACCACTCAGCCGATCCGCTGACGCAGCCTTGCAACGCCTACACCAAGTGGGCGTAAATACGCGTTACGGGCTGGGTCCGCTTAACGGGATTTGTAAACAATGAAGGCGGGGCCGGGCGCCTTCATCGTGAACGACATGACAACTTGCAGTGACTAATCCCGACGTGGGTCTACGCTGAGAAGATCTCTTTCAGGCGCCGGCCAACGATCTTATGCTCGTCTCCGCGCATCATCCATACGGAGATGAGTAACTGCCCCTTGCCCGGCCGCTGCACATGGATGGGCGGATCGCCGGCCAGTAACTTGTCGCCTACCTGCTGCCCCGTCAAGCCTTTGCTCGATTCGTCCCATTCGACGGTGACGTGCGGAACCTCATTTGCGATCACCGGGATGTGGCGGTCCGTTTTGACCCCTTTGACACCCTTGAGCGCCGCGCGGATCGAGGACACACGGTCTTCCAGCACCTGCCATTCGGCCTTGTGGTCCACTCTCAGGTACCGTTCCACGGCCGCCAGCAGCCCGCAAAGTTCTTCCTTGCCGACTTTCATCCCGCGGCCGATCCCGCCGTACGGGGACATCGCCGGATGCGCCGCATCGATCAGATCCTTCCGGCCGAGCAGCAAACCGCTCGACTGCGGTCCCCGCAGCGCCTTGCCGCCCGAGAAAATCACCAGGTCAAAACCCTGCTCGGTGTATTTGAACAGGTTGTCCTTCGGCGTCGCATCCGAGGCCGCGTCGTTCATCGTCGGAATGCCGCGCTGCTTCGCGATCTTGATGAACTCTTCGCGCTTGATCTGCCCGTTCGGCTCCGCCTTGTTCAGGAAGAACATCATGCCGGTGCGCTCGTTTATCGCTGCCTCGAGTTCCTGCCGGGACTCCACGCTCACGATCTTCGCCCCGCACAGCTCCATCTGGTGCTCATAGCCAGACCGGTGCGACTTCTGCTGGATCACCTCATATTTGATCCCTTCGCGGGCAGGCAATTGCCGCAACTTCTTCGGATCGCCCTCCGACAGACATGCCGACGTGCCCACGGAGATGGCCGATGCCGCGCCGCACGTCACCATGCAGGCCGGAGCCTTCAACAGTTCCGCAATCCGCGCGCCAACCTTCTTCTCCAACTCCGGCAGCGGAATGAAGTACCGCGATGCTTCTTCCATCGCCTTCACCACTTCCGGCGGCATGATCGAACCGCCCAACACGGTCACGACGCCCACGCCATTGATCACCGGCTTCACGCCCAGGCTCGAATAGAGCGACGACGGCGAGGTGGCAGTAATGGCGTTCGTAGGAGTAGTAGCAGCGGCGGCAGCGGCCACAGGCGCAACCGCACCGATCTGGAGAGCACGACGGCGTGAAGTCTTCATGGGGTCAGTATAGTGGAAGCGGCCGCATCGCGAGTAACCCCGTACCGGTCTCCTTTGTGACCTCAAACCCTTTCCAAACCACCGCGGTTCGACCGCTGACATCTACCGTAGCGGCGCGCAACCTGTACGTGCCCGGCTTGTCCACGCGCATGGTCATATCCACCACGGCCGTGGTCTCTGAAGTCCTGCGAACCCGAGGCTTCATCCTCTCCAACGGCAGAAACCGGTGATCCTCCGATTCCGGACCATATAACTCAAACGCCACCATAGCGTTGTTATAGACACCCTTTGGATCGGCCCCCAGCGTGTAATACACCGGCGCCGCGCGCTCAGTCACAGTAGCCTGCGCATCCACCTGCAGCGCCTTTCCGTCTGCCTTCGCACTTACCGATACCACAAGGCCGGGCGCCTCACCCGCCGGCCGTGCCACCGCGCGAGCCTTATCGAGAACTGTCGCCGGCCCGTTCTGCGCAGTTACTTCCACCTTGCCGTCCTCGCGAATCCGCACCACTTCGCTGTAGCCTGTTACCTTCGCATCCGGCAGGTCCCATAAAAAGTCCACCGGCACATCCGCCTTGATCGCCCGCTCCACTTCCTGGAAGAAGTTCGACATCACCACCCGGTGCTTCACCCCCACCCGGTTCGTCCGCTCCAGGTTCAACTCCGGGATGCCCCACAGGTTCCCCTTGCCCATCATCACGTGACCCAAGCCGTAACCGACCGGCAGCAGAATCGCCGTCGTTGCCCGCCGCCGCAGCTGATCCAGATTACGGACCGGATTCGCCGCTGCATGGTTCTTCAAGTGCCGGGCCAGCGCCAGTACCTCGCCATACGGCACGCACGCCAATTGGTAGTTGTCCCAGAAATAGAATCGAGTGGCCCCCATGTTATACGCATGAGTCATCCACACCGGCGCATCCGCCTGCTGCACCGCGCCGTAGATACTGATGCCCCACGCTTTATTGTTCTGTCGCGCCGCCCCGCGCAGGAACCCGAAAATGATATCCGCAAACGCCCGCTGATCGTCGATGGAGAAGTGCGTCCCGTAGGTCATGTTCATCTCCGGCAGGGTCCGTCGCGACCCGATCCGCCCTGGCGGCTCGAACACAAACGCGGCAGGCACCTTGGCATCGCGCGACAGTTGATAGGCCGCCGTGCTGATCATCGTCTCCCACGAGTAGATGTTCTCCTGGGCAAACTGCATGTCGCCGCGATCGACGTCCTTACGTTCCCGCAACTGCTTCATCAGCAACTGCGGATTCCGCTCCATCGATTCTTTGTAGTACCCCTGGAACGCCTCAAACGCCAGTTGCGGACTCATCGCCTTCCGATACGCCGGGTCTTTCTCCATGCGCGGCCTGATCACGTGATCGCGCGTACTCACCGCCGGCTCATCCAAATACAAAATCGGCCCCAGATACTGGCTCCGATACAGCAACTCCGGATAAGGCAGTTCCTTGGTAACTCCCCAATAGAACAGCCCCAACTCATCGGCCCAGGCCGCCTGCCGCGCATCGACACGCACACAACTGATGCCCGCCTCCGCCATCTCCGCGTAATCCGCCCGCGTCAACGGAACCAGTTCATAATCGGAATCGTCCCAACGCCGCCGCTCGTCCTTCTGGCGCGTGTTACTCGCCGGACCAATCAACAGATCAGGCCGCAACGCGACCGTCTTCGTATCGCCGCTAACAGCCGGTACAGTTCCTTGCCCGTCCCACTCCCGCCGGAACGCATGTCCCAAATACCGGACGTTCGCCGGAAATACGCCTCCAGTCCCGCGCGGAAACAGATACTCCCACCCGCCAATCACCGGTAGCACCGCTTCGCCGGTTACAGCATTCCGAAACTCCTTCGCCGGACCATTCGCTTCCGCCAACACATACCGCGCGACCGACTCACGCGCCGGTGGCCACGCGCTGGTCAACACCTGCACCTGGAACCGGTTCACATCCAACGCCACCCATTGCCGCGCACCTTCCACCGCGCCGAGCGTCACCGTAAACTGCCGCGGAGACGACGCCGGCAACTCGGACGATCCGGCATAGGTGTATCGCGCCGAAGCACCTATCGGACCGATAGCTCCAACGGCCTGTACGGAGAAGAAGACAAAAGCAGTAGCAAACCTGAAGCGAGTACCCATTCGCCTCGGAATGCTAGCACAATCTAGGAAACGATCTCTTTCACCACTCTTCCGTAGATATCCGTCAACCGGAAATCCCGGCCTGCATAGCGGTACGTCAACCGCTCGTGATCGATCCCTAACAGGTGCAGGATCGTCGCATGCAGGTCGTGTATGTGGACCTTCCCATCCACGGCGTGATAGGCAAAGTCATCCGTCGCCCCGTACACCAAGCCCGGCGTCACGCCGCCGCCCGCCATCCACATCGTGAACCCGTTCGGATTATGCTCGCGCCCGCGCGTCTCTTCCGCCGCCGTGCCCAGCGACAAGTCCTGATCGAACGGCGTACGCCCGAACTCACCGCCCCACAGCACCAGCGTATCTTCGAGCAACCCGCGCTGCTTCAAATCGCGAATCAGCGCCGCCACGGGCTTATCCATATTCCGGCACTTCTCCGGCAAACCTTTCCGGATCGACCCGTGGTGGTCCCATCCGCCATCGTTCACCTGCACAAACCGTACTCCCGACTCGATCAGCCGCCGTGCCAGCAAGCACTGTTGCGCGACGTTATCGGTCTCTTTCTCGCCCACCCCGTACATGTCGCGCGTCGCCTGCGACTCCAGCGACAAATCCATCAGCTTCGGCGCGTCCGCCTGCATCCGGAACGCCAGTTCATGCGCCGCGATCATGCCCTCCATCGCCGAATCGGCCGACGTGCGCTCCAAATACTCGCGATTCAGCGCCTGCAGGAAATCGATCTGTTTCCGCTGCAGCGCCTGGGGCGCCGGGTTATCCGCATACCGTATCTGCAGGTCTTTCCCCGACCCGCCCACCAGCGTCCCCTGATAGGCCGCCGGCAGAAACGCACTTGAAAAGTTCGCCGGACTTCCGCTATCGCCCGTCGTCGCCTGCCGCAGCGTAATGTAGCCGGGCATGTTCTGGTTCTCGCTGCCCAATCCGTACAGGATCCACGACCCCATCGATGGCCGGACCTGAACCGGATGTCCCGTATGCATCTGCCGCACCGCCGGCGCATGCGCTTCCGCATCCGCATGTACGGCCCGCAGCACGCAGATATCGTCGATCACCTTACCCAGTTCCGGCAGCCACTCCGACATGTAAAGTCCGCTCTTGCCCGCATTCGTGAACGGCGATATCGGACCCATGATTTTGGTCGCATCGATCCCCGGCGCCTGGTAACTCGACGGCAGCTTAAACGGCAGCGGCTTCCCGTGGAACTCCTTCAACTGCGGCTTAAAGTCGAACAAATCCATCTGCGAGGGGCCGCCCTGCATGAACAGGAAGATCATCCGCTTGGCCTTCGGAGCATGATGCGTCCCGCGTGTCTGCTCTGCCTGCAGCGCGCTAAAGGCCAGCGATCCGAACCCGAGCGCCGCGGTGCGCAACATCTCCCGGCGCGAGGTGAACTGGGGTAAACGATGACGATTATCCATCTCAATTAACTCCGGAAGAGAAACTCGTTTGAGGCCAGCAGCGAATGCAGATACAACGTCCACGCATCCTCCACATTCGACTGCTGCTCCGCGTCGTAGATGAAGTCCAACGCCCGGCTCACCTCGCTCGTCTGCACCGGCCGGTTATAAATCAGCGCGATTGCCCTCTCCACGCGGCCCGGGTCCGCCAATTCCGGCGAATCCAGCAACCGCCGCGCCAACACTCGCGACTGATCGCGCAGCCACTTGGCATTCAGCAGATACAGCGCTTGCGTCGGCACTACAGTCTCGCGCCGCGTCGCATTCACCTGCGCGCTGTTTGCGAAATCGAACAGGTTCATCAAGTCCAAGTCGTCCATCAGCGCCGGCCGGAACACTGGCAAGTGGACCGTCCTCCGGTTCCGCAACCGCTCCGGCAGCGCTCCGTTCACGATCATCCGCGGCGGGTTCACCTTTCCTAAATCCGGCGCGAACGTCGCCAGCGAATCCGTCGGCAATGTTGGACCACCCACTGTTCGATCCAACTGCCCGGTAATCGCCAGCACGCTATCGCGGATCGCCTCGGCCTCCAGTCGCCGCCGGTTCATCCGCCACAACAGCCGGTTCTCCGGATCCACCTCCATCGCGGCTTTCTGCACTGTCGACGCCCGCCGGTACGCCTCCGTCGCGACAATCCGCCGGATCAGCTTCTTCGTCGACCAGCCATCTTCCATAAACGTCACCGCCAGATAGTCCAGTAACTCCGGATGCGACGGTGACTCGCCACGCAACCCGAAGTTATCCGCACTCTTCACCAGCCCGGTCCCGAACAGGTTCTGCCACACGCGATTCACGTAAACCCGTGCCGTGAGCGGATTGCGGTCATCCGTGATCCACCGCGCCAGTTCCAACCGCCCGCTCCCCTTCAACTCCGGAGTCGTCTGCCCGAACATCGCGGCCTGCACAAACGTCCGCGGAACGGCCTGCCCCAGTTGATGCGCATTGCCTCGGATGTTGATCTGACAGTCAGCCGCGCGTTCCTCCTCCTGCACCGCATAACCCACCGGCGGCCGCGGCATGTTGAAATCGAGCAAGCCCTGTCGACGCCGCAGCGCCGTCAGCTTCCCTTCGATCTCCTTCAGCCGGTCTTTATCCTTCTCCTGTTTCCTGGCCGCTTCCAACCCCTCGATCCGCCGCAGCACATCGGCGAGAGCACGTTCCTGCGTCGCCGCCCGCTCCAGCCGCAGCGCCGTCTCCTCCGGCGATTCCCACAACGGCCGCTGGTTGATGTCGCTGAACACCCCCGCCTCGCGCCATTTGCCATGCACCGTCCGCGTACTGGCCAGAATGCCCGCCAACCCGTAATATTCACGCTGCGAGACCGGGTCGAACTTATGGTCATGACACCGCGCACACCCAAGCGTCAGTCCCAACAGCCCTTTGCCGATCCCATCGATCTGCGCGTCCACCACGTCCATCTTGAGCTGCTCTTTGTCCGCCTGCACCAGCGTCCAAGGACCCAGCGCCAGATAACCCGTCGCCACAATCAGCTCGTTCCGCCGCGCCGGAGACTCCTCCGGCAACAGGTCGCCGGCAATCTGTTCCGTAATGAAGCGGTTCAACGGCCGGTCTTCTTGGAACGCCTTCACCACGTAGTCGCGATACCGCCACGCGTGCGCCGCCGGTATGCCGGCATTCGGGTCCATCGTGTCCGCGTAGTAAGTAACATCCAGCCAGAACCGTCCCCAACGCTCCGCATAAGCGACCGACCCCAACATCGAATCCGCCACCTGCTTGTAGCGCTCGGGCGTTGGATCTTTCAGAAATTCCCGTATCAGCTCCGGCGACGGCGGCAATCCCGTCAAATCAACCGACAGCCGACGCAACAAGGTAGCCGCATCCGCCATCCCGTTGGCGGAGAGCTTCTTCTCTGCGAGCTTCTGCCCGATCAATTGGTCAATCGCGGCATTGGCCGGCTTTCGTACCGGCTGCCAGGCCCAATGCCGTCGAGCCGCCTCAGGGTCCGTTTTTCCCTTTGCATGCGCAGCCGCGGACGCCTGCTCCGCCGGCCAAACCGCCCCTTCCCGAATCCATTCCTCAATTGCGGCCACATCGGCCTCAGGCAGCTTCCCCCAAGGTGGCATCGCCGGCTTCACCTGGCGCCGCAGCACCTTTACCAGCAAACTCGCGCCCGGATCGCCCACCACTACCGCCGGACCGCTCTGTCCCCCTCGGATAAACGCCTCGCGCGAATCCAGCCGCAGCCCGCCCTGCACAATCTTCGCCTTTGCACTATGGCAGGCGTAGCACTGCGCCACCAAAACGGGCCGAACCTTCTTCTCGAAGAACTCCGCCCCTACCTGCGCACAGAGCAGGTGCGGAACCGTCAGCAACAGCAGGATCGACCAGCGCATGGTGTGACATCTACTTTATCGGTTTTCCACTGACAACGGCGACCGCAAACGTGGCAGGAGCATTTGACACCAAGCTGAAACGCAAATGATAATAAAAGGGTTGCTACATCTGTGCGGATGTGGCGGAACTGGCAGACGCGCTAGATTCAGGTTCTAGTTCTCGCAAGGGAGTGGAGGTTCAAGTCCTCTCATCCGCACCACACAAAAGAGTCGTCCCCAGGACGGCTTCAGGACACTCCCAAAACCCACGAAGGTCTGACTCGCGTTTTA